>QIAM01000024.1 GCA_003225555.1 Acidobacteriota bacterium
GTCATGGTGTAGCCGCTGCCGATTTCGACAATGACGGTATGGTGGAGCTGTTGGTGAACAACAGCCATGATCCACCGAGCCTGCTGAAGAACTACGGCCCACACGGGAATGGGATCCTGGTCAAGCTCGTTGGTACACGCTCCAATCGCGACGCCATCGGCGCCAAAGTGACCGTGCGAGCGGGTGGCCATCAACAATTGCAGGAAGTCCGCAGCGGCGGCGGCTACATCTCCCAAAGTGATTTCCGTCTGCATTTCGGCCTCGGCCTCGCGACGAAAATTGACGTACTGGAGATCCGATGGCCCAGCGGGCTGGTGGAGAAGCTAAAAGGCGTCCAGGCTAATCAGATCCTGTCGGTCAAAGAAGGCGCGGGAATCGCCAAGCGCTAGCCTTTTGTAGAGATCGTCTGTGGTTGTCGTTCGCCATCAGATCGCGTGGAAGAGATAAACCAGGGCCAGATCGTGGTCCTGCCGGGCGCCAGCTTTGCGGCTTCCACTGGAATGATAAGACGATTGCTGATCGTTTCTATGACCCTGGCTGCTTGGCTGCACGCTCACGAACAGCCCGTGGCGTTCGTGGATGTCACCGTCGTTCCCGATGGACAAGGCACAGATTTTGCTTCATCAAACGGGAGTAGTCGTGGTCAGGCGAATCACCCCAGGTGGCGCTACAACGCTACAACAGGCAGTTGGACCACCGCGCCCCCGCCTCCCATCTTTGCAGACCCAGCCCTTGCGCTGCTCCCGAATGGGGCTGTATCTCTACACGCCGTACGTAGGCTCGGAATATCAAGATGATTCCTACTGTTCCGGCAGAATTACCCAAGCTGAAATTCAGCAGGGCAATTTTTGGTTGGCAAAATCCATCCCCGCAACGTCTTGGATCGACCAAATGCAGAGCGACGCGAGAAACGGAAACCGGTTTGCGGAATATGGAGGCGTCCCGGTGAAACAGATGATTTAGACTGTATGCGTTTTTGTACGCGCTCGCTGCACACTAGGATTGTTCTCGACTACCCGCGATTAGTCAGGCCGATGCGTAAGTGGATGAACCGTAAGCTATTCGCTTCGCTGTCAGGAGGTTGCAGGGAAGGTCTAAATTAGCGGTTTTAGATGGTGTGTCTGCCAGTTCCACCACTTCCGCACAGGTTTGGAACGGGATTAATGAGGCAGCATTTGATTATAGCAAAGACAGTCCTGATGCTCTCCGAGTTGGGAGGGTAGGGTCCTTGCCACTGAAACTCACTTGGGTTCATCCTGAGCGCAGCCGTTTTTCAGGCGGAGCGAGGGATCTCGCACGCAGTCTAGTCGTGCCGAAGTGAATTGCACCACTACCATTCGTTGGGAGTCTAGCGAAAAGAAAAAGGCACGGCCGCGAAGCCGTGCCTTGATTTGTCGACGCAACCTTAAGCCTAATCCCCAGAAGGCAGCAGCATCTCATCCAGCCCCGATTCACTTCTCACAGGCGAATGCGGGCGGTCTCCGAGGATGGGCTGGCAAGCCGCAGCCAGACCGTGCTCCACGCGAACCTGCGCCTTCTTCTCACCAAACTGTTCCGCTTCGGTGGATTCAGCCAGAGCCACAGTTGACGACAGCCCCCCGCTGATCACCTGCTGCACCTGGTCGAAATATCCCGTGCCCACGAAGCGCTGGTGCTTCACGGCATCGTAACCGTACTGAGTTTCGCGGCTGAATTCTTTTTCCTGCAATCGCGAGTACGCGGTCATGCCCACGAGTTTGTATCCGCGAGCCAGTTCGAACATGCTCAGGTTGAGCGCGTGGAAGCCCGCCAGGGTTACGAACTGGAACTTGTATCCCATGCGCGCCAGTGTGGGCTGGAAGTTCGCGATGGTGGCCTCGTCCAGCTTCTTCCGCCAGTTGAAGCTAGGCGAACAGTTGTAGGCCAGCATCTTCTCCGGATACTTCGCATGAATCGCTTCTGCGAAGCGGCGGGCTTCTTCAATGTTCGGCTCAGAAGTCTCGCACCAGATCAGGTCTGCGTAAGGTGCGTAGGCAAGTCCGCGGGCAATGGCGCAATCAAGCCCGCCGCGAATGCGGAAGAATCCTTCGGGCGTGCGCTCGCCGGTGCAGAACTCGCGGTCGCGCGCATCGATGTCGCTGGTGAGCAGGTGCGCGCTGTTGGCGTCGGTGCGGGCCATTACCGACGTGGGCACACCAAGCACGTCTGCGGCGAGGCGGGCCGCAACAAGTTTCTGAATCGCTTCTGTCGTCGAGACCAGAACTTTGCCACCGAGATGTCCGCACTTCTTCGCAGACGAGAGCTGATCCTCGAAGTGAACACAAGCTGCGCCGCCTTCGATCATTCCCTTCATGAGCTCGAAGGCATTCAACGTTCCACCGAAGCCTGCCTCTGCATCGGCGACGAGGGGCGCGAACCAGGTCTCTGATGGGGCAACTTTGCCGTCCGCGTGATGAATCTGATCGGCACGCTGCAACGCGTAATTAATCCGGCGGCAAAGATTCGGAACGCTGTCGGCAGGGTAGAGACTCTGGTCGGGATACATCTGCCCGGAGTCGTTGGCATCGGCCGCAACCTGCCATCCACTGACGTAGACGGCCTTCAGCCCCGCCTGCACCTGCTGCACCGCCTGGTTGCCGGTCATGGCGCCCAGAGCATTGACGTATTCCTCGCTGTGCAGAAGTTCCCACAGGCGCTCGGCACCGAGGCGCGCCAGCGTGTGCTCGATGTGGATCGAGCCGCGCAGGCGAAGCACGTCTTCCGCGGCGTACGGACGCTCCAGGCCCTTCCAGCGCGGATTCGTTACCCAGTCATGGTTCAGTGCGGCCTGGGCAAGCTCATATTGAGCGGCGCGTTCTTTGTCGCTCAACATCTGTTCGATGCGCTGCGGGATTGAGGTCCGTTTTCCCTGTCCGTTTCCGTTAGCCGACATGTCAATGACTCTCCTGAAAAGTGTTCTGACGATGCGGTGCTGATTAAGACGGATTGAATTCTCCGTTGACGATCATGGCCTCGCTGATTTTGCGAGCGCGGCGGAAGCGGTCTGCTTCCTCAGGCCCAGCGCTGGCCGATAGTTCTCGAAGTAAGCGGTCCAGTTCCTCGTCAAACAACCGCGTGATGAGTTCGGGCGTGTGCTTCACAGCCTGATCGTTCTCGTCTTTGATTGGCACAAGATCGCGGTGCAAGACCCGCTGCGCGATCATCAGGCGGTAAATGCGGTCGGTCGCGAGATCTTCCATGTAGCCATCCAGCAGGCTCGCACCTCTACCACTGAGCACGCCATGGCGGTAGCGGATCACAGTTCGCACGGCCGCGCGCGTACCCTTCAAAGTGCGGTCGCCGATGCCCTCCGGCACCGGCCGCAGATCGGGATAGCGGCTCGCATTCTTCGGTCGTGTGTTCAACTGATTCGGGTACGGAAACTGTGCCACTGCGATCTGATTCTGGTCGGGATGTCCCGTCCAGGCGCCGTCCATGAGGCAGTCGGCTTCGTTTTTTTTGTCCTTCTCGAGAATCGCAAGCGCACGCGCGTTGAGTTCAGCATCTTCACGGCTGGGATAAAGTGCCGTCATCCCGCCGATCGCGAGAATGCCGCGGTGATGGCAGATTTCCGGAATCAGTTCGCGCAGGTTCTGGAAAAACTTAACGTTGTGCGGGATGGTGTTGCGATCAGGCAGCACCCAATCGGGATCGTCGAGATTAAAGTGGATCAGGCTGGCCATGTAATCCCAGCGGCCCAGGTTCAATCCGATGATGTGATCGCGGAGGTTGTAGGCAAACTCCTCCATCTGAAACGCCAGGGGATGCGATTCCACCAGCGCCATGCACTTGATGTAGTTGTGCGGCAGGCCGCGCCATTGTGCGAGAGCCTGGAACAGATCGCGCCACCACAGCGCTTCCTCAGCCGATTCTGATTTCGGAATGTAAATGCACAGCGGGTGCTTCAGTTCGGCGGGATCGATCCCGTAGAAAACGCGGCACACGTCGAACAGAGACGCAGAGACCAATTCGCCGGGAATCACTCCCGCCTGGTTCAGGTGCAGACCCCGCGGCCGCGTGAAGATCACCGTGCCGCTCGGCTGGATCGTGACCGTACGGTTGCGCTTCTCGTCGTAGTACGTGAGTTGGCCGCGCAGGCAGGCGAGAATGTCGTCCACTCCCGTCTGGTGATGGGACCACTCGTTGACGCAGGAGTCTTCCAGATCGAGCATGACACCGGGCGCGCCCGAGTTGAGCATCTTGACGCAGAGTTCAGCGTCGTCAGCGGGACCCGTCATCTGGTTGCGCTGATCCTGGCACCATTCGGGCAGAGTGATGCGCCAGCCGTTACGAACCGTATCGGAAGGGAAGCGATGCCTGGGCTTGTCGCCTTCGAGCGAAGCTTGCAGGACTTCCAGCCGCTTTGCGGCGAGTTCCTGTTGCCGCGGCGTGAACACGCGATGGAGGGGCAGAAAGAACTCCATGAACCCCTGCGGCAGATCGCGGGAAGGCTCGAATCCTTCTGGCGCGCGATTGATCGAACTAAGCAGCCCGCTGACTTCCGGGAACCCCACCGCTGTTGGCGTCATCTTCGAAAGCTCCTGGCCCATCCCCAGTGTTCAACATAGCGAACACTTATTCTGTATACGGGCGGATCGTACGGGCTAGCCCCAAGCCCGGTCAAGCGCTTTGTTCAATATCCCGAACATACATTCATTTTGTTGGCGGACTAGGGGTTTGCTACCATAACGATTCGGCATGTCCAAAAACCAAGAGTCTCCATCGGTCGCTGTCGAACGGGCACTCGCCATGCTGGAGGCCGTTGCGCTTGAGCCGGAAGGTCTGAGCAACGCAGAGATCAGCCGCAAGTTAGAGATTCCAAAGAGTTCGGCAAGTTACATCCTGCGTACGCTGGAGACGCAGGGCTACCTGACTCGCAATCCCGAGACCGGGAAGTACAGGGTGGGGCTAAAGGTCCTGAGCCTGAGTCGCGGTGCGCTCATTGGCATTGACGTCCGCGAAGTGGCGCTGCCCATCATGCGTCACCTGATGGAGAAGACCAACTTGACTTGCCATCTCGCCATTCTCGATGGGCCGGATGCTGTCTACATCGAGAAGGTCGAACCCCAGGGGTTCATCAGGATGGATACCTGGGTCGGCCGCCGCATGCGCGTCCACGCGACGAGTGTAGGCAAGTCCCTGGTCGCGCACATTCCCCGAGAGCGCCTCGAAAAAATCCTCGCCGAACGCGGCATGGAAAAGCGTACCCCCAAGACAATTACGACCCTACCCCGTCTGCTGAAAGATCTGGAGAAGGTGCGTGAGCAGGGATACGCAGTCGACGACGAAGAGAACAACATGGGCGCGCGCTGCGTCGGTGCGCCCGTCTTCAACCAGGGCGGGACAATTGAGGCGGCCCTTGGACTAAGCGGAACCACCAATCAGGTGAACCCGCACAGCATGCCCCGCATCCTCGAGCACTTGAAAGACGCAGCACGACACGTATCCATGCAGTTGGGATACCGCGCGCCGCACCGCCGGGCAAGCGGCATCTAGAAGGAACCGCCCACCTGCCAGGCCGCCCGCCTGCCCCAAAACGTAAACTGCGTCTATCCACTCCGGCTATTTGAGTACTTGAGTCTTGCGGTCGATCCGTGCTATCCAGGACCCAAAATTGAAGTTCGCGTCGCTCCACGTCCCGATGATCGTTGACCCATCGGCCGAGATGACGAGTGCGTCGGTGAGGAGCAGGTCACTCGGAATGACCGCTCCGTTCTGCGCCAGAGCCCTTTGCAGCGAGCGCAACCCGGACTTCGGTCCCCAGACAAAAGCTTGACCGGTACCTGCGAACGGGTCTCCACTGAAGCCGACGACGACGCCGCCCTCGGAGACGCTGTTGGCTACACTCTGGTCGGTAGAGTTTCCCGACAAGGTTCCGAGCCAGACCAAGCCACCGGCGTCGGTGTAGTAAAACGCCCGGCCGTATCCGCTGCTATCAACGGCCTGTCCTACAATCCGCGATCCGTCCGAACTGACAGCCGTTGCCTCGCCATTGGCCTGCTCACCGGCAAACAGGTCAGTAGTTCCAGAAATCCACCGCACAGGACGGCGGT
This sequence comes from Acidobacteriota bacterium, assembly GCA_003225555.1. GTDB lineage: Bacteria > Acidobacteriota > Terriglobia > Terriglobales > Acidobacteriaceae > Sulfotelmatobacter. The sequence goes on from QIAM01000024.1 coordinate 6,072, forward strand.
TGCCAAACCCAGGATCCTCGTAAAAGCCTACGATGGTTGACGCGTCCGCGGAAATGGCAGACGCGCGACTGCTGGCATTCGTCGGATGCCCGAGGCCGACCATGCCACTTTGTTGCGTCCACTGAAAGCCCTCAGCGCCCGGGCAATACCAAGCCAGTCCGACCACGACGCTGCCGCCACGACTCACGCTCCATCCGCTCCCCCAGCTGCTGTCCATGACGCAGCCTTCCGAGGCATGGCCCAGATTCATCCATCCGGTCGCCTGCTGCCACCGTGCCGGGTTGGCATAGCGGTCCGCACCGGGAAAGCCCGCGACGATGGTCGAACCGTCCGCCGAAATCGCGATCGACGAGCTAAACAGATCGCCCGTGCCCAGATCGAGGAACCCTCCCCCGCCGGTCCAGCGAAAGATCTCGCCACCGTAGTTGGCCGCCATCACCCGGCCATTCCTGGAAAGCGAATAATTCGACCACGTCGGTCCGACCGGACTCGGAATCAGCTGGAAACTTACCTGGGCCCAGGCAGAAAGGGAGAGACAGAGAAGGGCGCATGACGCCCACTTCAGCAAACGTTTGGTCACTGGATGATTTTCCTAGATTCGCCCGGACGCGATTTCGGGCAGGATGTGTTGGGCTGCCCAAAGCCGCGTTCTTTAGGTTCTCACACTCAGGCGAGACGGCAAACTGCCTCGGGGCAAGCAAAAAAGCCGCCCATAACCTATACACTGTTATGTATACAGCGTCAATAGTTTATTGAGAGCAATCAGGAAAGTGAGTCGCCCGCTAGCCGGATGATTGGGGTAGACGGACTTCCCCGGCACCGGACTTCTGCATCTCTCCTTGCCCGTCAGTACTTCACAATCCCCGCGAACGACTTGGGATCGAGACTGGCGCCGCCAACGAGTGCTCCGTCGATCTCTTCCTCTGCCATCAAGGCGGAAGCGTTTTCAGGCTTCACCGATCCGCCGTAAAGAATGCGCAGGCTGGACGCGAACGCTTCTCCGAAGATCTCGGTCGCTTCTCGGCGGATGACGGCGTGAGCCTCCGCGGCCAGTTCCGGAGTTGCGGTCTTGCCCGTGCCGATGGCCCAGACCGGTTCGTAAGCGACGACCAGCTTGGCTGCTTTCTTGGCGGAGACGGAGTGGAAAGCGCGCACACATTGGCGGCGCAGAACATCGTCAGTGAGTCCCGCCTCGCGTTCTTCCAGCACTTCGCCCACGCAGCAGATGGGTGTGAGTCCGGCCTCCAGCGCGGCTTTCAGGCGAAGGCTGACGGTGTCATCGGTCTCGCAGAAATACTGGCGGCGTTCCGAGTGGCCGACGATGACATGGGTCACGTTGAGCGCCAGCAACATCGATGCAGAAATTTCGCCGGTGAACGCTCCCTCGTCCTTCCAATGGACGTTCTGGCCGCCGACGGCGACATTCGACGCTTTCGCCGCCTCAACCGCCGCAGCGAGGTCTGTGTAAGGCGGACACACCACAATCTCGTCCCGTCGATGCCCGGACACCAGCGGCAAAAAATCACGAAAGAAGGCGAGGGTCTGCTCCGGAGTCTTATACATCTTCCAATTGGCGGCGATGAGTTTCTTACGAGGCATGGTTCCTTTCCGCGAAATGGTATGGGGTGGCCCGAATACGGCTGGTGGTAATCGAAACAAATTGTCATCCTGAGCAAAGCGAAGGACCTATGCACTTGCTTTTCTCTGCGCCCTCCGCAGACCTTCTCTGCGTCCTCTGCGATTAAGTTCTTCACCGTTTATCGGTCAGCGCCTCGACACCCGGGAGTTTTTTCCCTTCCAGAAATTCCAACGAAGCGCCCCCGCCGGTCGAAATGTGCGTGATCTTGTCGGCCACACCGGCAGCGTGCAGTGCAGCGACCGAATCACCACCGCCGACAATCGAAGTAGCCGCCGCATTCTCCGCGACGGCCCGCGCGACCTGGAATGTCCCCTTCGAGAAGCCGGGCACTTCGAATACGCCCATGGGCCCGTTCCAGACAATGGTGCGGGCGCGCGAAATCTCCTCGGTAAACAGCTCAATCGTTTTCGGCCCAATATCAAGCGCCATGCGGTCGGCTGGAATGGGCTGTCCTTCACCGACCTGCTGGATCACGGTGTTTGGTTCCGGTTTGATCGCGACCACATGATCGACCGGCAGATGAAACCTCAGATTTTGCTTCTTCGCTTCCGCCAGCAGCTGCGCGGCAAGGTCGAGCTTATCGGCCTCGACCAGCGACTTGCCGACCTCCTGTCCTTGGGCCTTAAGAAAGGTGTAAGCCATGCCGCCGCCAATGATCAGCGAGTTCAGCTTGTTCATCAGGTTCCGAATCACGCCAATCTTGTCGCTGACTTTGGCGCCGCCGAGGATAGCCACAAACGGCTGCTCCGGATGCTCCAGTGCCTTGCCCAGATACTTCAACTCCTTTTCCAGCAGGAGTCCGGCAGCGGATTTCTGCACGAACTTGGTGATCCCCACGGTTGAGGCATGAGCGCGATGCGCGGTGCCAAAGGCATCGTTCACGTAGTAGTCCGCGAGATTCGCCAGTTGCCGCGCGAACTTCTCATCATTGGCCTCTTCTTCGGCGTGAAAGCGCAGATTTTCGAGTAGAAGCGTCTGCCCCTTTTCCAGTTGACCAGCGACCTCTTCAGCTTCCGGGCCAACGCAGTCCGGAGAGAATCCCACGTTTTCGCCGCGCGCCAACTCTTTGTCGAGCAACATACGGAGCCGCTCGGCGACGGGCTTCAGGCTCATCTTGGGATTGGGGTTACCCTTGGGACGTCCCAAATGCGATGCGAGGATAAGCCGCGCGCCATGACGCAGTGCATATTCAATCGTTGGAAGAGTTTCGCGGATGCGCGTGTCGTCCATAACGCGCCCGTCATCCAGTGGCACATTGAAGTCGACGCGCATGAAGATGCGGTTTCCGTTGAGGGGAAGATCACGAATGGAAAGCTTGGACATGGCCGGTCGTCCTTTTCGTGGAGATGTTCGGAAGTAACGCCGCCGTCCCGGCGGCTGTCGTGGCGGCGCCCTCGCGACAGCCGGCAAGATGCCGGCGCTACGGAGTCACAGGCCCTTGCTGGCCAGATAGTTGATCAGGTCGCGCACGCGGCAGGAGTATCCCCACTCGTTGTCATACCAGGAGATCACCTTCACGCAGTTGCCACCAACCACCAGGGTCATGGGCGAGTCCACGATCGAGGAGCGAGAGTCGCCCTTGAAATCGGACGAGACCAGTTCATGCTCCTCGTATCCCAGATAACCTTTCAGCGGCCCTGACTCTGACGCTTTCTTTAGCACCGCATTCACTTCGTCCCTGGAAGTCTTTTTCTCAACCCACGCCACCAGGTCGACCACCGAAACGTTCGGAGTCGGCACGCGCATGGCGAAGCCGTCAAGCTTGCCCGCCAGGTCCGGAATCACCAGCTTCAGAGCTTTGGCCGCACCAGTGGATGTGGGGATCATGTTGATCGCCGCTGCCCGGGCGCGGCGCAAATCTTTATGAGGGAAGTCGAGAATGACCTGATCGTTGGTGTAGGAGTGAATCGTGGTCATGGTGCCGCTGACAATCTTGAATTCGTCGTTTACAACTTTGGCAATCGGCGCCAGGCAGTTAGTGGTGCACGAGGCATTTGAAATGATGTGATGCTTGGCCGCGTCGTACTTCTCGTGATTCACGCCCAGCACCAGCGTGATGTCCTCATTCTTCGCCGGGGCCGAAATGATGACTTTCTTCACCGGCCCGCGCAGATGCTTCTTGGCATCGCTGGCATCGGTGAATCGTCCCGTGGACTCGATTACCACCTGCGCGCCCACCGACTCCCAGGGCAGCGCAGCCGGGTCTTTCTCCTTAAAAACCTTGATGGTTTTCTTGTCGATCGTGATGCTGTCGGCTCCCGCGCTGATGTTGTGTGGAAGGTTGCCGAGGATCGAATCGTACTTCAGCAAATGCGCCAGGGTTTTGGGATCCGTGAGGTCGTTAACCGCTACGAACTCGAGATTCGAGTCATTCAGTGACGCGCGCAGCACATTGCGGCCGATGCGTCCGAAACCGTTGATACCCACTTTGATTGCCATAGTCCCTCCGTAAGATTTTATGAGGACAGAATCAGAATTGTTTTAGGGCCGAGCTACAAACAATCGATGTTAGCAGGGAAGTGGAAGTGGCGTAAATGTCACGGGCACCTATTTAGAGCTCATCCCCCATTGTCATCCTGAACGAAGCCGCGCGGAATCGCGCGGCGCAGTGAAGGACCTCTGCACTCCGGGCGCTAAATTGCGCTCCGGTCACGGAAGCAAGTGCGCTAGATCATTGACAAGACGCTAAGAGCCAGCGCAATAACTCGCATCGATCCACAGTTTTCATGGGAGCGTTATTTCCAGGTAGGCATCAGTTCGCCACCACAGAAACGGAATCCGCGCCGCCCAATATTTTCGGTTGATGGCCTTGCGGGCGTGGGCGTGCTCCTCCGGCGGCAAAATCCTAGCGATGGCGTCGAACATGGGACCCGTGATCACGCCCCGAATTGTGCATGGAGCCACGCGCACTTGGGGATTGTTCCGGATCCGCTTGTACTTCCCCGAGTCGGAGCGCGTCATGATGTAAAGCCTCTCATCCTCTTCACCGAACCACACAGGAGTCGCCACCGGAGTGCCGTTCTTCCTGAGCGTGGTCAAGGAAATGTATTTGTGTCCTCGGATCGCTGCCGGAACGGGGCTTGCCATTCCCCGATTGTAGCCTGTCCCCAGGGGTTCCTCCCTCGGCTGTCACCAATGGTTCGTAACCGGGCCTGCCAGATTGCTCCGGTCCAGCGATCTGTGTTACAAGCCTGAACATGCGCAAATGGATGCGCGACCGCTTACAGCGTCGCAAAAAAAAGGATCCTGAACCGGCGGGTACGGCGGCGCCTCCGCCATTACAGCCGGCATATTTTGAAGCGGAAGCGTCGTCAGCCCCAGCTCCGGAAGCCACTCGGGAGCCCGGGCCTCCCGCAGCATCTGAAATGGAGTCCGCCCCTCCTTCCCGGAAACCATCAGTCACAGAGCCCTCCGAGCAGCCAGAGGATATGCCCCGTGCAAGACGGCAGCCCGGGCCAGCGGGACCCGCTGATCGCGGCGGTCGCACTCGTCGTCGGCGCGGCGGCCGAGGACGAGGTGGACGCGGTCGCGAGCAGGCAGTAGCTCAAGCCTTTACGCCAGCTGCCGTGAAGGGGGCAACTACATCCTCTTCGGTGGAAGAAGAGACGCCGGAAGGCGAAGCGGAAGCAGCCGCTGCCCCGATGATCGAGGTCCCGAAGGTCCCCGCCGCTGCTTCGGCCCCGCAGCGCCCGCCTAAGGGGATAGTGGTGCTGGCGATCGGGCTGCCCGGTTCGGGCAAGAGTACGTGGTTCAAGCGGCACAGTGTGGTTCCACTCTCCAGCGACATGGTGCGCTCCTTGCTGTTTGACGACGTGCGCGAGCAGCGCTTTCAGGACCTGGTCTTCTCCAACCTGCGATCCATGCTGAAGGCGCGCCTGATCGCGAAGCGTCCTACGAATTATGTGGACGCTACCAATCTCACCCCACAGGAGCGCCAGCACTGGATAAAACTCGCCAAGGACTATGGCTACGAAGTGCACGCCGTGTACTTCGATGTGCCTCTAGATGTCTGCATCGAGCGTCACTCCCGCCGCGACCGCGTCGTCCCCGAGGATGTCATGCGCCGCATGGCAGCCAAGCTGAAAGCTCCAGCGTTCACCGAAGGCTTCGCCAAAATCACGGTAGTGCGAGTGAAGAAGAAAGAAGAAGCCACCGACTGACCCGCAACCTCTCACCAACGTGGTCTTCCCGCGCGGCTGAATCTCGAAGGGGATGGGAGATGGACTATCCAGCCAAACAGCCGCGAAGCGGCGTAAGAATGCAGCCCACGGCGCAACCCGTGGGTAAGAGGTGGAAGGGAACAAGCCCCAGCGGGGCGAAAGACAAGCTACGACAGACTCCGTAGGGACGATACCCGCATCTACTCCCTGAGATACGGCAGCAACTCTTTGAACGCAGCCGATCCCGAAGACCGCATGAGTTCGTAGATCATCATCTCGGTCGAGGAGATGACAGCACCGGCCGCGCGCATCCTGTCCAAGCCAATCTTCCAATTCCATTCCGTCCGCGAACCGACCGCATCAGACGCAACATGCACCAGGTATCCTTCGCGGAGCGCGCCCAGCGCCGTTTGCATCACGCAGATGTGACTCTCCATGCCGCACAGCAGAAGCGTGTTGCGATTACCCGGCAACCGCTTCAGCATGGTGCAGAACACATCGCTGCCAAAGCAGGAGAACAGTTGCTTGTCGATGGCTTCGGTTTGCGGAAGCAGGGAAGAAATCTCGGGAACCGTTCCACCGAGTCCTTTCGCGTATTGCGTGCTGACCAGCGCAGGAATCTTCAGAATGCCCGCCGCCCGAATCAAGAGCCGTGAGTTGCGAACGAGTTGCTCCTTCTGAAAAATCGGCGGCAGAAGTTTTGACTGGATATCCACCACAACGAGGGCGCACTGGTCGGCCTCCAGCGGGCGTCGAGCCATCTCCGCATAATCTGCCGGGCCGATGCGATTTAAGGCAGTAACCATGACGGTATCCTCGCGCAGCGTCGAGCGCTGAAGCTGAATCGATTCTATCGCGTTGCCGGATTCCGATGGATTCAGTTCTGCGTACTCGCCGCGCCGCTCGACAAGATGACCTGCTCTTCGTCCCCCGTCCTCGCCTGTTCGTAAAAGTTGCGCAGGGCCCCGTAATACTTGGGCTCGAGCAAGAGGAAATTCATCATGAGGTGTCGATTCACATGGAGAGAGCCGCCCTTGTCGTGTGCCTCGACATGGTAGGTGCACACCTTGTTATCGAGGTTCTTGAGCTGTGGCAGGTTGCGGGGAGGCACAAAGGATTGGGTCACAAATGTTCGTAAACGAGCTAAGGCGCTCTGCGCGCCACCACTTCAATCGTATCTCCGGCGTGGAGTTTTGCTTCTTGACCCTTCTGCAGAGCGGTCAGCATCGCCGAAACGCCAATCGCGACGTAGCGTGCCTTGGTCGCCCCCAGTGCGCCGTCTACTGCATCGTCTGCCAGCTTCGCCGCCGCAAGAGATCCTCCTAGCTTGAGCAGCCTCATCTTGTTTCCGCCGTGGATCACGCCCTCAGGGTCCTTCATAACTGGCACCACCGGATCGGTGAATACGAGGACCATGGACCCGCTGCGCAGCAGGCGCCGCGCCCGGTGCGTGATCAGGTAGCCTTGGTAGATTTTTCCGGATGCATCCTTGGCGGTGAACGCCGTGCCCGTGGGAAGTTTCGAGCTCAGATCGGCGGTCAGGGTCACAGTGGTTGTCTGGGCGGCGCTGATGGTCCCGAGGAGAAGCAGCGCCAACGATAGCAGGCACAGTCTGGTCTTCATCTGCTGAGTGTCTGGCATCCTGTTTTAACAACCTCCCGGTCGTAACCCCCTCTCGGCTGGCCGCTGTTCGTTTCGGACCACAAAATCGAAACTGATCTGCGCTCGCCACTCGAACAGGCGGCAGCGCAACCTGGATTCTAAGGGGGCGTGGTAACTCGTTGGAGGACCGCGCTTTACAAATGTGCGGTCACACTAGTCCGAGAAATTAAGAAGATACCTCGATCCCGTCCCGGGGAGCAATGCCACTTTTGTGCCGTGCAGGGCTCGGTCCCGAACGTATTTGACGGTTGCTTCCACGCTCACTAGAATCGACATTAGTTCCGCTGCCCCCTCGTTCAACGGCTAGGACACCTGCCTCTGGAGCAGGTTATCGGGGTTCGAATCCCTGGGGGGCAGCCAGACCCTTTCTTTTTGTCCGAGAACGTCCTCATAGAACATCAAAAGTGCCAGTCAGCCCCAAGGGAGGTGACTTGCCGCCAAGTCCAGCACCCTGTTAGTCTCGCGCCCGATGAGACTGGGGGCGCTGGTTCTGATTCCTGTAGTGTCCATTCTTGCGTTTGGCCACGACCCCCGGCCTATCCCCGTGCGGTGCAATGGCTCGCCGCGGTTCAGAGCCCTCCTCACTTGGAAGGCAATGTTCCGGCCATGACGTTCTCCACGCCATAGAACTTCTCTGTCCCGGCCGACAGCTTCATCACCGAATTCCCGTATTTGGCAAACCGTCTTTTTCCCAGGTCAGCGTTTGTGCTACTTATAAGGGTGCTATGCTCGGCGGACTCATATTCCATCGCCGGCGCTTGCCTGTAGCGCTGGCCGCAGTCACCTTGATGGGTGGCGGGTTGGCGGCATGGCGTGGCGTTGGTCCGTTTCGTTATGCGCGATTCCGCGATCAGGTGAGCTTCAGCCGTGATATCCGGCCCATCCTGAATCAGAACTGTGTCTTCTGTCACGGTGGGGTGCGCCAGAAAAACGGAGTGTCGTTCATTTTCCGGGAGGAAGCATTGGGCGTCGGCAAATCCGGACGGCCTACGATCGTACCCGGCAAGCCTGATGCATCGGAACTGATCGCGCGCATAACTTCGACAGATCCTGAAGCCCGCATGCCGTACCACGCGCCGCCTCTTTCTTCTCAACAGATCGCGTTGCTTCGTCAGTGGATTAAGGAAGGAGCCAGGTGGGAGGACCATTGGGCATTCGTCGCTCCCAAGCCGCAACCCTTGCCCGCGGTGAAGCGGTCGGAATGGGCACGTCAACCGCTGGACCGATTCGTTCTAGCGCGACTGGAGAAGGAGCGACTGTCGCCCTCGCCCGAAGCTGAGAAGGCATCTTTGCTGCGTCGGGTTTCGTTCGATCTCACGGGATTGCCGCCCACACCGGAGGAACAGGCAGGGTTTCTGGCCGATCCGTCGCCAAATGCCTATGAGAAGCAGGTCGATCGTCTGCTCGCCTCGCCGCGTTACGGAGAGCGTTGGGCAGCATTATGGCTGGACCTGGCGCGGTACGCAGACAGCAAAGGGTATGAAGCCGATCGGGGTCGGCCTGGCGTCTGGCCCTACCGGGATTGGGTCATTGATGCTTTCAATCGCAATCTCCCCTACGATAAATTTGTGATCACGCAACTGGCAGGCGATTTGCTCCCCGACGCCACCTTTGATGATCAGATCGCCACTTCATTTCATCGTCAGACACCCAACAACGATGAGGGCGGAACCGACGACGAGGAGTTCCGGCTGGTGGCCGCGATGGATCGCTCAGCTACCACTTGGTCTGTACTGAATGGCCTCACCATGAACTGCGTGCAGTGCCACTCCCACCCTTACGATCCCATCCGCCACGCCGAGTATTACAAGTCGTTGGCGTTCTTCAATACTTCGCGGGACGCTGACCTTCCAGAGGACACGCCCGTCTTGTATGTTCCAAAGGACAAGACTGAATATTCGGAAGCCGCGCAGGTTCAGCGAGAGATTGCGACGCTGATGCATTCGGTGGTGGACCTGGGTCGAAAGATGGGGGACCAGTCAGAGTGGACACCCTTGCCGATCACCGCGGCATCCGCCAGCGAGGCACGCGCCTTGCGTTGGGAGGCGGATCAATTGGAGCGACAGCTTGCCCGTCTGGCAGACGAGAAAATATCGGCCAAGAAGAGGGAGGCCAAGCGAAGGGATTTTCTCAACGCCATTGCCGAAACCAAAAAACTGGCGCGGTCCAAAGCGGGGAACAAGCCTGTTGCCTTCCAGATTCATGATGGAGAGGTGCGGGCTGCCGCCAATACTCCGGGAAAATCGGTTTATGAACTGACGGCGACAGTGAATGCGCCTGTGATCACCGCATTGCGCATCGAAGTATTGCCCGCGAACCCCGAAGCTGCCCGCCACACGCCCGAAGTCGGTTTTATTGTCAACCAGATCGACGCCTGGATCGTACAGCCGAACGGCCGTCAGGATAAGATCCCATTCCGTTATTTCGTTTCTGATTCTAAAGAGAATCTGGAAGCAGCCGTGGGACGGGCAGCCAAGTCGGGGCAGAAGTCCACAGACCCAGAAACGGGCGGCTTTGCAGCGAATCCAAATCTTTTTCTTCCCCGTTGGACGATAGCAGTGCCAGCTTCGCCTTTGCGGCTACCCCGAGGCAGTCGCCTGAAAGTCCGCCTGACGCAAACGGAGAATGTCAGCGACAAGCCTGCTCTAGTGAGGCGGGCGCGCCTGGCCGCCAGTGCGGATTCGCGTTGGTCAGCGCTGGCGCACGACCATGACTATGGCGCCAGATTTACCCAGCTTACAAACCTGACTCGCCAATTGCAGAAGATTCGTAACGTCGAAACTCCCGTGATGGTGGAGCAGGCTGACTACGAAACACGGGAGACTCTGGAATTCGAGCGCGGAAACTTTCTAACGAAGACAGGTCCCGTCCTTACTCCGGATGTCCCTGGACTATTTCCAAAACTTCCTGCCGGCGCGCCCCGCAATCGATTGACACTTGCGAAGTGGTTCTTTATGCCGGAGCAGCCCTTGACTGCACGCACAGCGGTGAACCGCTACTGGGAGCAACTTTTCGGTACCGGAATTGTCGAGACGCTGGAGAATTTTGGCAGTGTGGGCGAAGAGCCCAGTCATCCCGAACTCCTCGATTGGCTGGCACTGCATTTTCAGAACGATCTCCACTGGGACATGAAGGCGTTACTGCGCGAACTGGTGACCAGCGCCACGTATCGCCAGTCCGCTAAAGCCACCGCGGCGCTTATCGAGAAAGATCCGCGCAATCGCCTGCTGGCGCGTGGTCCTCAGCAGAGGCTCACCGCGGAGATGGTTCGGGATCAGGCTCTAATGGTCAGCGGACTGCTAACCGATACCCTGGGCGGCCCTCCGGTCATGCCGCCGCAACCCGAGGGTGTGTGGAACTCCGTTTACAACGACAGCAAGTGGGTCGACGCGGCCGGTCCCAACCGTTATCGCCGGGCGATTTACACGTTTATCAAACGCACCAGCGGCTATCCCAGCTTTCTTACCTTCGATGCCTCGGATCACGATGTGAGCCTGGCACGGCGGATACCCACCAACACACCGTTGCAGGCTCTGGTGACGCTGAACGATCCGGTATACCAGGAGGCGTCCGAAGCGCTTGCTAAACGCATGATGAAGGCGACAGATGCTCTTGACGGACGTCTGAGATATGGCGCACGCTCAATTTTGTCGCGCGATGCGACAGATGGTGAGCTGGCGATTTTGAGCAGATTGTACGAGGCTGCTCTCAAAGCGCCGGCCACGTCCAAGGAAGGGAAGAGCGCCGTGAGGGCGAAAGGAACGTCAAGCAAAGAAGTAGCGGCAATGACGGCTGTGGCCAGCGTTCTGTTCAATCTCGATGCTGCTCTGACCAGGTGATTTTCATGTCAAATTCCAAAGCCAGGCCTAATGATCGAGGCGGAAGGGAAGGGAACTCCGACATGCATCCCGAGCTGCAGATGGCATTGCTGCAGGCGCAGACACGCCGTCATTTCTTGCGGACTCTGGGCGGCGGTCTGGGGACTCTGTTCGTGGGGACATCGCTGGCAGAGTATGCCGGAGCCGCGACTGATGCTGGCCGCTCCGAAACCACAAGTCTCGACTTCACGCGCGAGCCATCCAGCCCGCTTGCTGCGTTGCCGCCTCAATTTGCTGCCAAAGTGCGGCGCGTCATCTATCTGCATATGGCCGGGGCGCCAAGCCAATTGGAACTTTTCGAGTACAAGCCTGACTTGAAACGGCTCGACGGCCAGGATTGTCCCGCGTCGTTCTTGGCGGGCAAGCGTTTCGCATTCATCAGCGGCGTTCCCAAACTCCTGGCCTCGCAGTACCCGTTCCACCAGGTCGGACAAAGCGGCCATTGGATCTCCGACCGCTTACCTCACTTGGAAAAGCATGTGGACGACCTGTGCTTCATCAAATCCATGCACACCGACCAGTTCAATCACGCACCCGCGCAACTATTGGTGCACACGGGCAATGCACGCCTCGGCTACGCTTCGCTTGGTTCCTGGGTGCTCTACGGACTGGGTACCGAGAATCAGAATTTGCCCGGATTCATCGTCTTGCTATCGGGAGGCAAGTCGCCGGACGGCGGCAAGCAACTGTGGAGCTCCGGGTTCCTGCCGAGTGTTTACCAAGGGGTGCAATGCCGTTCACATGGCGAACCCGTACTGTATCTCGACAACCCGCCAGAAGTGAGCCGCCCGCTGCGTCGCACCATGTTAGACGCGATTGATCAAATCAACCAGCAAACCTACGCCGCGTTCGGAAATCCCGAGACCATCACGCGCATCGCCCAATACGAACTGGCGTTTCGCATGCAAATGGATGCCACCGACGCCATGGACATCCGCAAGGAACCCGCCGCGGTCCGCGCGAAGTACGGATCAAAGCCTGGCGAGGCCAGTTTTGCCAACAATTGTTTGGTGGCGCGGCGCCTTGCGGAGCGCGGTGTGCGATTCATTCAGCTGTATCACTGGGGATGGGATTCCCATGGGGCAGATCCAAAGGAAGCGCTGAACCTCGGCTTCGCCGACCGCTGCCGTGAAGTGGATCAACCGACTGCGGCCCTGTTAGCTGATCTGAAAGAGCGAGGCATGCTCGAGGACACGCTCGTTGTCTGGGGCGGAGAATTCGGCCGGACGCCCATGCGCGAGAATCGCAACGGTCAGGAAATGAAGTGGGTCGGCAGGGACCATAACCCAGGAGCGTTCACGATTTGGATGGCCGGCGGCGGGGTCAAGCCCGGAATTACCCACGGCCAAACCGATGAGATGGGATGTGAAATCGTAAAAGATCCGGTCGAGATCCGCGACCTGCATGCGACGATGCTTTACTTGCTGGGCTTCGACCATCGGAAGCTGCACTATTCTTTTCAGGGTCTCGAACAGAAGTTGACCAGCGTGAAACCGGCGCGCGTCGTGGCTGAGATTCTGGCGTGAGCAACCTCCGCAACCTATGCTCAGGCAATTTCCGAAGGTATCTGCGTTGGGGGGACCGCATTTCCGGGCAGCTTCGTCTGGGCCTGCTTACGTTGGCGCCCATTTTGACTGTGGCAGTTCTGTTGGCGCTTCTTCCGCCCGACGGAAACGAACGCGCGGAGTGGGCGCAATTCATCGGCCGCTTTCATCCTTTGGTTGTCCACATCCCAATCGCCTTCCTTCTGTTGGTACCGATTTTAGAATTAGCAGGGCTAAACCACCGGTTTTCCTATCTGCGTCTTTCTGCCGGATTTGTGCTTGGCCTCGCGATGCTCAGCGCTACCGGGGCCGCGATTCTTGGATGGTGTCTGGGACGAAGCGGTGGCTATTCCGGACCGCTTTTAACACAGCACATGTGGGGCGGGATATCGCTGGCGGCAGTCTGCTGGCTGTGTTGGATGCTGCGTTTGAGCGACGGCGAGCAGAGGTCGACGTTTATCTACGGAGTTGCCCTTGCACTCGGTGTTGGCCTCGTAGCTTGGACAGGCTACCGCGGTGGTCAATTGTCTCTGGGCGAGGACCACCTCACCGAGCACATGCCGGGCGGTTTGCGTCAGGTGCTGGGGCTGTCGAATGTCCAAGCATCCTTGGCGAGCGCTGGGGCCAACACCTTTTACGGCGCGCGGGTTGAGCCAATCTTCGCCGCACGCTGCGTCACGTGCCACGGTCCAGAGAAACATAAAGCAAACCTGAGGCTCGACAGCTACAGATCACTGATGCGGGGCGGCAAGGATGGGCCAGTAGTTCGGGCTGGCAACGTGCAAGGCAGCGATCTTTTTCGCCGCATTACATTGCCCCTTGATCACGATGACTTCATGCCCAAGCAGGGCAAGCGGCCGCTGTCAGCGGATCAGGTGAAGCTGATCGAACTCTGGATTGGCGCCGGAGCCTCAGGCACGCTGCCGCTCGCTGCCATCAAAGATGCACCTACTGGTTCGGCCTCCCCGACGGCAGTTTCCGACGTGACCTTCGAGGAGATTGACCCTGCCGAGGTCACGAGATTGAGGGCAGGAATCGCACCGGCGGTCGCCGAGCTGCGAAAGCGATTTCCAGACATTTTGGAATACGAGTCACGAGGATCTGCCAACCTGATTCTGAATGCCTCGATCTTGGGACCTAAGTTTGGGGACAGCGATTTGGAAGGCTTGGCCCCGCTCGCTGAACACATTACGTTAGCCGATTTCTCTCGCACTGCGATCACCGACCGCTCTGCGTCCGCCATTGCCGCCATGAAACAACTACGGGTCCTGCGGCTCATGCATACGAGGATTACCGACAGCACGCTGCAACGCCTGGGCACCCTCGATCAACTCGAATCGTTGAATGTGTTCGACACGCCGGTCACACCTGCGGCATTGCCGACAATTGCGAAGCTCCCCAAGTTGGCGCATTGTTACGCCGCTCAGACCGCGATTCCATCCCAGATCGCCGTGCCACAGCCTTTGATAGGCAAGCTTGTGTTTTAGGTTCACTTTTCCCGGCGGTGCGTGAAGAGGCTGCCATGAATGATTCAGTGGGTCTCGAATAGGTAGAGTCGCTTCATGCTTGGTTTTGCCTGTAATTCAGCGGCCGTTGTGTGCGCGACCCTTGTTTGCGTCAGATTCAGTGACTCTAATTTCTCGAGCTTCATGAGTTCTTTCACTCCGGCGGACGTCACTGCGGTGTTGGAAAGATCGAGAAATCTCAGATTGGAAAAGTTTGCGATTGCTTGCATCCCTTTGTCGGTAACCCTCGTGCGTGCGAGCTCCGCATCCACGATCAGGTTGGCGACCGGCGCAAGCTGCGCTAAGCTGGCGTCGGTGCAACGCTCCGGGGCGCTCACGGTACGAAGGATCAATCCGTCGGTGGGATTCTGCGAGCGTGGTACAAGACGCACCCCCAGGGAAGTTTCAAGCGCGGTAATTTCTTTCAATTGCGGACGGTAGTCAGCAGTGAGCGGCGGTGAAACAGCATTCTCCCTCGAGGACGGCGGCAATCCCTGGATCGCTGTCTCTGCAATGTGCGTTGTCGCCCCCGCCGCAATCCACACTTCAATGATTTTCGTCTCCGCCCCACTCAAAGCCGCCTTTCCCTCCGCCGGCATGAAGTCTTTGTTGTCGGGGGCCAGGGTTACACGCCGAAAAAGCTCGCTCTTGCCGGGTTCACCGGGGTGGATTACCAAACCATCCTTCCCTCCGCGCATCACATGCTCGTAGCTGTCGAGTCGGAGTTTGCCCTTGAACTTTCCGGCATTGTGGCAGAGAACACATTTATCCTCGAAAATCGGTTGTACCCGCATGGCATAAAAACTGGATGGGTCAACCTCGGATGGCCGCTGGCCACCAAGCCAGCGGCGCAGAGGCCGAGGCAAATGTTCGGTCAGAAAGGTATCGCCGTGAGTCAATTTGCCACCCTGATCGCTGGTCCAGATCATCAAGCCAGCCGTCGCCAACAAGGCGGCCGCATAGACACTTCGCTTCCAACCATAGAGGCCCCAACAGGCGAGGCTCGCGGCCGCGAGTGAAACGCCGCCCCACATGTGGCGTGAGACCAGGGAGCCTTCGTAACCCCCGCTCCAGGCCAGTAGCCATCCCAACCACGCAGATCCAATCGCCGCAACGGTCGCCAGCCCCAACACAAACCCTGCTGATTGACGCAGGTCCCAACTCTGTCGAGCGAGGGCGGCGCCTTCGAGTACCAGTACGAGCAAAAGCAATGCGACAGGGAAGTGCACTGCGAGGGGATGGAACCGGCCCAGAAACTGGGCGAGTTCGGCTCGTTGCCCGCCATCCGGGGGAGAGTAGAGCAATAGGATGAGTAACGGGAAAATCGCGGCGATACCGACGCCCAGTATCCACGCGCGGACTCGAAGTGGCATGCGGATTCCGTTACGTCCTGCGCAGAAGCGTGATTCGCCCAATCGGCAGCCACTCGGCTACAAGGATGTCGCCATTGTGCAGAAAGATGGCATCATGAGGCGTGATGAATTTTCCGGGAGTAAACTGCGCCCGCGACTGGCCGCGGCGTGATCCCACTTCGCCATTCTCAGCTTTTCCATCTCCCAGTTGGGCCACCACGTTGAACTCCCGATCGAGAATACATACCTGACTATCCAGATCGGGGCATACCATCCACTCACCCTGAGTGTGGAAATTGCAGGGCATCCGGAGGTGCGCCTCGTCCTTAATCGTCCGCAAGTGAGCGCCGTCCAGCGTGAAAGTCTGCATGCGGCGGTTTCCGCGGTCTGCTACAACCAGCAGGGGCTTCTCTCCACGAAAGTCCAGCCAGAGTCCGTGCGGAGTGTCCATTTCCCCATCGCCGTGTCCGGGCTTGGCGACCTCGCCCAAAAACTTTCCGGTGAGAGAAAAGCGCAGCATGTGGCTCGATCCGTAGCCGTCGCCCACGTAAAAATCCCCATTCGGAGCGAATGCGACATTCGTGGGCACGAAGTCGATGGGGTGCTCCATATAATTCGCGTCCTCTCGAGGATAGCCATGCACCCAAGTCACTTCGCCTGCGAGCGTGGTCTTTACCACCTTGCAACGGTTGATGTCGCAATGATAGAGAAATTCCGTTTTCCCCTCGCGGCGCAGTTTCAGTCCGTGCGCTCCACCCCTGAACTCCTCGCCAAAGGCGCGAACGAACCGACCTTTCTCATCGAATACAACGACGGCCTCGCCGCGCATGCTCGACTTGTGAACGGTGTGCCCAACGTAGATGTGCCCCTGCTCATCCTGGCACAGTCCGTGGGTGTCTCCCCACACCAACCCTTCAGGTGGGACCAACCAGTCGTGGACGCACTCGTAAGTGTGCGGGCCGGGACCAAGCACGGGAAGGCGGGCGCCGGACTTGTCAGAAGCTTGGACGTAGAAAGACGGCAGCGCGGCCGCCAATCCGGCCGCGGAACATGCTGTCAGGAACGATCGGCGAGTTTGTTTGTTCATAGCGGTAGACAAGACTAACTCAAGAGACCAGTCACTACCTTTGCCGGAAGTACTCCAGTAAATTTCTGGTCCAGTCCTTGAAACTTGAACGTGAGCTTTTCATGGTCAATGCCCAACAGATGTAGCAGGGTGGCATTGAAGTCCCGGACATGCACCGGATTGCGTACGACGTTGTAGCAGTACTCGTCCGTCTCACCATAGGCGATTCCCGCCTTCACGCCGCCGCCGGCCAGCCAATTGGTGAAGCAGCGCGGATGGTGGTCCCGTCCGTAGTTTTCCTTTGAAAGGCCGCCCTGACTATAAACCGTGCGGCCGAACTCCCCTCCCCAGATGACCAGCGTGTCGTCGAGCATCCCGCGGCGTTTCAAATCGGTGACCAATGCATAGGTACCACGGTCCGTAGCCACGCACAGTTTGGGCAACATGCCAACACAATCGCCGTGCACATCCCACCCGCGCTGATAAATCTGCGTGAAACGTACTCCGCGCTCTGCCATTCGCCGGGCGAGAAGGCAATTGTGGGCGTACGTTCCCGGTTTCTTTGCCTCTTCGCCGTAGAGGGTCCAGGTACTGGCAGGCTCATCGCGCATGTCAACTAGCTCGGGGACTGAAGTCTGCATGCGAAACGCCATCTCATACTCCCGGATCCGGGCGTGAGTTTCAGGATCTCCGAGATCCTCATATGTAAGCTGGTTGATGGCATTCACGCTGTCAACCAATTCACGCCGCGTTCCGCTATTCATGCCCTGGGGATTGTCGAGATACAGAACCGGAGCGCCTTCCGACCGGAAGGCCACGCCAGAGTGCTCGTTGGATAGAAACCCGCTGCTCCACAACTTCGGAGAAATAGGCTGCTGATTGGAATGCGGAATCAAAGCGGAGTTGAGGACCACAAAGGTCGGAAGGTTCTCGTTCATACTGCCCAGGCCATAGGACAGCCATGCCCCCAGGGAAGGCTTGCCGGGAACCATATTGCCTGTGTTCATCAGAAGAATCGCAGGCTCATGGTTGATCGCGTCGGTTTGCATGGAGTAGACAAGCGCGAGGTCATCCACCATCTTTCCGGTCCAGGGAAGGAGATCGCCCACCCAGCGCCCCGACTTACCCTGCTTCGCGAATCCCCAGTGGGACGGGGCAATCGGAAAACGAGCTTGGCCGGCAGTCATGCCCGTCAGCGCCTGGTTGCCGCGAACCGAGTCGGGCAAGTCCTTGTCGTAGAGCGAGGAGAGCCCGGGCTTGTAATCCCACATGTCCATTTGCGGAGGGGCGCCCGACATGAAGAGATAGATGCAACGCTTCGCCGCGGGTGGAAAGTTCGGCACACGCAGTGATTGAGGGCCGGACGGCTCGGCCTCGGAGGCACCGGCCACGCCATCCAGTAATTTGTTGCCCATCAGTACCGCTAATCCAGCCCATCCCAGGGTTTTGCCCATGCGGCCCAGGAAATGCCGGCGGCTTGCGAGACGATGCCACTCGTCACGCAGCGACTTTGGCACCGGCAGGTCGTAAACCGACGGGCCTTCACCATGGTCGTCGCAACAAACATGTCCGGGCAACGGTTTTTGAGAATTCATTTGTTCACCACCGCATCCAGATTCAGAGCCGCGCTGGAAACCAGCATCCAGGCCGCCAGTTCTGGCGCCGGGATGGCTCTATCAATCTTACTTTCGCCGACATTCAACAGCCGGGCTGCGGCCGCCGGGTCTTTAGAGTAAGTTGCGCGGAATTTTGAGAATGCACTTTCGAGAACAACTCTCTCTTTGGAATTCCAGTCCCGTGAGAGCAGTACCCACCCTAGATAGTTCAGCCGGGCATCCACATTTGACGACTCATGAATCACGCGTTCCGCCAGCTTGCGCGACGCTTCCAGACGCAACGGTTCGTTCATCGCCACCAGCGCCTGTAACGGAGTATCGGTGCGCTGGCGGCGAGTGCACGCCGCGTCACGCATCGGAGAGTCGAAAGTGTCCATGTCGGGCATCGTGGCCATGCGCTTCCAAAATGTGTAGAGGCTCCTTCGGTAGAGTGCGTTGCCATGGTCCTGCACATATTTCCGCGTGTTACTAGCGTCGTGGCTTCCATCCCAGATTCCGGGCGGCTGATAGGGTTTCACGCTCGGGCCGCCGAGCTTCTCTACCAGAAGGCCGCTGGCTGCCAGCGCAGTATCCCGCAGCATCTCGCTATCCATGCGGAAACGCGGCCCCCTCGCGAGGAGACGATTCTTCGGATCCTTTTCTCCAAGCTGCGGGGTTACACGCGCAGACTGCCGGTATGTTGCCGATAGAACCAGCTGCTTGTAAAAGCGCTTCACATCCCAGCCGCTGTCCCGAAAATCCACCGCCAGCCAGTCGAGCAGTTCCGGATGACTTGGCCGCGCACCCATGACACCAAAATCCTCGGTAGTTTCTACGATCCCCGTGCCAAATATTTCCTGCCACATGCGGTTGACCGTCACCCTCGCGATCAGCGGATTGGTGGGACTCACCGTCCACTCCGCCAGCCCACGCCGATCCGCGGATGCCCCGGCAGGTAATGGCGGAAGGAAATGCGGCACCGCGGGGCGCACCCGCCCGGTGCGCGCATTGTAGACTCCGCGAGTCAACATATCTGCATAGGCCAGCCCTGGGGCTTCTTCACTGACCAACGTGATATCGCCGTCCTTGGAAAGTCTGTCGAGTTCGCTGTTGAGTGCCGGCAGTTGCGCTGTCAGCGACCGCGTGGGTTCATCGCGCTGCGCAAAATAAAAGTCGCTCACAACTTTGAATTCATCGTCCGACCACGCAGAAAGCGGCTTCTGGATAATCTCGGATACATAGTCCTCGAACGGGACGCGTGCCGCCTCGTCGGACGCAAGCTCGCGTGCATAGAAACGAAAGTCCTGAAAGGCCGACTGCCGGAGCGGGTCGGCGTCAGGAAACATCCGCCCGAAAGTCATCGGCGCCGACGTTCGGACGGTCCCGTCGAGCTTGTCTTTGACTACCTTCAACTGCTTAGGCTGGCCGTCAACGTAAAGCTTCATGCCATCGGCCTTCCCCGAGCCGGAGTAGGTCGCAGTGATGTGGTTCCAGCGCCCCTCGATCAAAACCTTCTCTTTGGTCTCGACGGTAGCTGCATTGCTGGCACCCGCGTGCGTCAATGCAAACACCAGCTTGCGTTGGTTGATGCGAAGTTGCCATCCTCGCGAGTCCTCTTTTGCATTGGCGCGTGCCACAATTACGCCGTTCGGCAACTTGGCGTCTTTGGATTCGAGCGGCCGCAAGTCAGGACGCAGCCAGAAAGCGACCGTAAATGGCTGGTTCCGCTCAACGTCGCCAGCGTCCGGCAAATCCAGCCGGGTGCCTGTATCCATTCGCATGTAAGGCCAAAGCCAGATTCCCTCGCCCCAAATCACCGGACTTTCCGTTGCGGAAACATTCTGTAGCTTAGCAGCGGGCGCGGCGTTGACGAAGCTCATACCCTTCTGTTCGTCGAAGCGAAAGCGTGCCTGTAATTCTGCTGTGCTGACCGACTGCGGTCGTGCCTTGGACTCCTGCAGCCATGTGCCCACAAGCTCGCGTGCCCCTGCGCGCCGCTGATTGATCTGACTCTCCAGCGCCGAGCGTTTTGCCAGAATCTGCTCGTAGGCCGCACGATTATTCTCCTTCGGCACACGGATAAACGGCGGCCAGTCCTCCCGATCATCATTCGACGGATTTTCCGTCAGATTGTTGAAGAACGCAGTGAGTCTGTAGAAGTCGTTCCGGGTGATTGGGTCAAACTTGTGATCGTGGCAGACTGCACAGCCAGTGGTCAGACCTAGAAACGCCGCCCCAAACGCCTCGGCGCGTTCGCGTTTGTTATTCACGCGCAGCTCTTCGATAAGGGATCCGCCCTCACCGGAACTGATGCCGGCACGCAGAAAGGCTGAAGCCACCAGCGTATCCAGATTTTTAGCCGGCAACATGTCTCCAGCGATTTGCTCTTTCACGAACTGGTCGAACGGCTTGTTCTGGTTGTAGGACTTGATCACATAGTCGCGATAGAGCCAAATGCTGCGGAAGTTATCCAGGTGCAGCCCGTGAGTGTCCCCGTAACGCGCGACATCCAGCCAGTAGTGGGCGCGATGCTCCCCGTATCGCGGACTCGCCAGCAACCGGTCTACTACTTTTTCATATGCGTTCGCGGACCCATCCGTCACGAACGCCTTCACCTCCTCTGGTGTGGGAGGCAGGCCCGTAAGATCGTATGTGACACGTCGAATGAGCGTCGGCCGGTCAGCCTCTTCCGAGGGCGCTAATCCTTCCTTCGCCAGCCGGCTCAGGATAAAACCATCAATCGGGTTTCGCGCCCACTGACGATTCTTCGTCTCCGGAATCGCTGGGCGTTTCGGTGCAATAAAGGACCAGTGTTCCTCGTAGACCGCACCTTCCTTTACCCACCGGCGCAACAGCGCGATCTGTTCTGGTTTGAGGGTCCGGTGACTCTCCGGAGGAGGCATTCGCTCTTTTGGATTGCTCGACTCAATTCGCCGCACCAGCGGACTCGTATCCGGATTTCCCCGGATGATCGCAGGACCAAATTTCTCGTGGGGCGCGAAGGCGAATTCCCCACGGTCCAGGCGCAATCCCGCCTTCCGCGCGCCTGGATCGGGGCCGTGGCAGGCATAGCAGTTTTCCGAAAGAATCGGTTGGACAGTCTCGTTGAACGACAATTTTCTGGGACTGAATGGCGTGGCCGCATAGTGACCTATCAACCAGGTAACGACAATCCCAAGGAAAACAGTCAGTACAATCCACAAGGCGCGAAAGCGTAACCGCGGATCGTCTTTCCCCGTCTGTTCTGTTCCTTTGCTCACGATACGCTATCCGTCATTTGGCTGACGCTTGGCTGCTTCAGAGTCTCCAAGAAATAGTATGCCCGCAGCCCACCCTACGAAAAGGGTGAAAAACCATCCACTACGGGGTTCGTACTGTGGCACGCGTCCCGGGCCCAGCATGACCTGCGGCTTCGATTGTGGGATATTACCTTTACAAGCACATCTCTATCAGCGTCTCCCCAGACCAGCAGAACGGAGCGTTATCGCATGAAACTGATTCGATTTGGTCAAGCAGGCCAAGAGGCTCCAGGAATTGTTACCGACGACGGCACACGTCTGGATGTCTCCGCCTTCGTGCGCGACTATGACGAGTCATTCTTCGCCAACGACGGACTAGCCCGCCTGAGCCAGTGGTTGAAAGAGAACGCCGCTTCCGCACCCCGAGTTGCGCCATCCGTCCGGCTGGGACCACCGATCTCCCGCCCCAGCAAAATTATTTGTATCGGATTGAACTTTCGCGACCACGCTAACGAAAGCCAGATGGAGATCCCGAAAGAGCCCGTCATATTCTTTAAAGCTACTACCTCACTCGTCGGGCCAGACGATGACCTGGTAATTCCAAAGAATGCACAAAAAGTGGATTGGGAAGTCGAATTGGCGGTCGTAGTCGGCAAGAAGGGCACCTATGTCGAGCGAGGAGATGCGCTCGAATATGTGGCGGGCTACGTTCTGCACAACGACTATTCCGAGCGTACGTTTCAGCTCGAGCGTGGCGGACAATGGGTCAAGGGAAAGAGTGCGGATACGTTCGCGCCACTGGGGCCGTTTCTGGCCACGCGTGACGAAATTCGAGACACCGCCCGCTTGAAAATGTGGCTCAAAGTGAATGGCTCTTTCCGGCAACGTAGTTCCACTGGCGAGATGATTTTTGATGTACCCACGCTCGTCAGCTACGTCAGCCAATTCATGACCTTGCTGCCCGGTGATGTGATCAGCACCGGAACACCGGCTGGAGTCGGATTGGGCATGAAGCCGCCGCAATATCTGAAGGCCGGCGATGTCGTCGAACTGGGGATCGACCAGCTTGGGGAGTCGCGACAGTCGGTAGTGGCATGGCAGCCCGCATTGCTCCCTGTGCTGTAGGAGTCCTTGTCGTCGTGGCTCACTACAGGCGGGTTCTAACGAGAGATTTCTCTGCGTCGACGCCGCGAAGAAAAATAAGCGAACAGCGGAATCCCCGCCAGGATCACCAGCACTCCATATCCAGAATTCGGCCAATTACCGATAAATGTGTAGCTCAAGAAAGCAGCTGCCACCGCCACGAAAACCGCCGGCACGAAAGGATAACCCCACATGCGATATGGACGCGGCGCATCCGGCTCGCGTATGCGGAACACAAACACCGTGCTCCCCGCAATCAGGTAGAACAGCCACTCCGCAAAAATCGCCAGCGTAAATAATTGGCCGAAGTTCGCTCCCAGGAGCAAAAGCAGGATCGACAGCCCAGCCTGTACCACGATCGCCACCGATGGCGTATGAAAACGCGGATGCACCTTGGCCAGCGCCGAGAAGAAATATCCATCCCGCGCCACCGCGAACGGCACGCGCGCCCCGCTCATGATCGTGCCATTCAAGGTGACAAGCATCGACAACGCCATACCCAAAGAAACGAATCCCGCCCCCATCCGCCCCATCACCAGCGCAACCGCGTCTGAAGCTGGCCGTTTCGAAGCCGCAATGGCATCCGCCGGCAACACATACTGCACCCCCAAATTGACCAGCACGTAAAGAACTCCCACAATCGCCACGCCCGCAATCAAGGCAATCGGAAGGTTCCGCTCCGGTTGCTTCACCTCGCCAGCAACCATGTTCAGATCATTCCATCCGTCGTAAGCCCACAGCGCCGCCACCAGCGCCGCCATGAAACCAGCGATCCCGCCCTTTGCGCCCGCATAGATTCCAGTGAAGTGACTCCAACCGCTGCCCGCCGCCCTTCCTCCTCCAAAGCACACCACCACAATCCCCAAAATGATCGCAATCTTGAGCAGCGTGAACACCAACTGAAACTCTCCCGCCTTCTTCACTCCGATGTAGTTCAGAAACGAAATGAAGACCGCCGCGGCAATCGCGACCAGCTGTCCCCACGTGATCGCGAAAGGCGTCGAAATTACATTCGCCCCGAAAAACGAGAACACCTCAAACGTTCCCAGAATCCGCACCAGCCCGGTGACCACAGTCGCCACCGACGCAGGCTTGGCAATGACGAACCACGTCCACGCATAAAGAAATCCGCTGAGCGGTCCATACGCATCGCGCACGTAAACGTACTCACCACCCGCTTGCGGCCGCATCGCGCCCAGTTCCGCATAGGTAAGCGCCCCGAAGAACGACAACATCCCGCCCACCAGCCACGCCAGATACACCAGCTTGGCCGAGCCCACAGCCTTCATCATTTCCGAAGGAACCAGAAAAATGCCGCTGCCAATAATCGTCCCCACGACGACCGCAGCGGCATGGCTCACGCCCAGGTCCCGGGACAGCTCTGCTCGCGAAGCTTCTGGGGGAGCTGAAGTTGTCATGATTCTCGTTTGAAAAAGTCCGCTGCAGTATACGTCAGCCCTGATCCCGATCCGGAACCAGTCTGTCAGGGCAATTTTTCAAAGTCCGGAGTTCGAAGTCGCAGACGACGCTTGAAAATGGCTGTACCAAGTGTCGCTTGAGCTTGGATGCCAGGCCCAGTAAGGGTTTTACTGTAACTCCACCCCTAAAACACCCCCACTTCTAAACCCCCGTTTCCTCTTCCACATCAAACTTGTCGCACGTCCAGGAGGATGCATGTTCGCAGCGCGAGTCCGGTCGCACAGGTGTGAGTTCATTCCGCTTCTTCTTCTGTCGTGTGTTGGCCTGACCCAGCTTGGGTGCGGCGTGAGCAAAGGCGGCACCAAGAACCCGCCCCCGAATGCAAAACAAGTTCTCTACGTCGCCGATAGCGGCAATAACGTCTCAGGCTGGACGATCCAGAGTGATGGCTCGCTTACCGCCATCTCCGGCTTGCCTTTCGCCGTAGGTGGCACCAGTGTCGCAGCCCACCACAACGGAAAATTCCTCTTCAGCATGGGCGGCACCAGCCAAGCCAACAACGCCCTGAACACCGATGCGGTCGCCTCCGGTGGAGCGCTGAGCGTGGCCTCTACCGTCCCCGACAGTACGCTGGCGGGCGGCATGTCCATCAATCCCGCCGGCACGGCCCTTTATGTGAGCAGCATTGATGCAGCACAAGGGAACTGGGGATGGAAAACATATTCGATTCATTCCGACGGCAGCCTGCAGTTTGTCAGCGGCATGATCAATCAAGTCCCCAGCGAACTGGTGTTCACGCCTGACGGCTCCAACGCCTATAGCGGGAACTGCTACCATTTGGGCTCGATTATCGACCACTATACCGTCGCTTCCGATGGCACGCTCACCTTCACCGGAGACCCGTTGCCCTATAGCTACACTTTCGGCCAGTGCATCTATGCCATCGCCATCACACCCGCAGGGAACACGATCGCGTCGGTTTGGGCGAATGCTGACAGCCAGGGTCCAGCAGACAATTTCATCCTGCTGTTTGGTCTGGATTCCAGCACCCACAAACTCAATCCTCCGGGGCCGACTTCTCCTGCAAGCGGAGTCGGCAGGGACACCGTCTTCGACCCTTCCGCCAAGTTTCTGGTAGTCGCGCAAGACAACGGTGTTGGCGTCTACCAGGTTGGATCGAACACGGTCACCGAGGTGAGCGGCTCACCGTTCGCCGCGGGAACAAAGTTCACTCGCGTCAAGTTCTCTCCTTCGGGCGGACAAGTCGTCGCCCTCAGCCGCGAAGGGCAGCAGCTTTTTGTTTTCAGCTTTAACGGTTCGACCGGGGCCTTGACCACCGCCCCCGGTTCGCCCATGTCCACCACTACACCGAATGACCTGGCCATCATTCAGCAATAGGGAAGAGGGAAGACGGTGGGGAGTGGAAGGGTGTACAAGAACCTGAAGTTTCGGCCCGCGGCGGAATGGTGGTTCTCCCCGTGCTCACGCCGCTGCGGGCTGCAACGAGGAAGCGTCGAAAGAATGAGGTCTGCCATTACGTTCGTCCTTTACGACCGCAGCATGCAGCGAGCGCAAGCGGGAAGAAGGCGATTGCTCCGCTCGCATCTCAAGCTGGGTACTTTGCCGCGCGGGTTCGAAAAACGGCACTGGCCGTCCATCCGACGGAAAACGTCACGCACGTCCCAATCGTGACCCACCACGTGTACGGCACGTGTGTCCACCGCCACAGGTACAGTTCGATGCCAAACCCAAACAGCATACCCACCATCGCTCCCGGCTGATTCGCACGCCGCGTTAGCACACCCAGCAGAAACACGCCGAGCAGCGCCCCGTAGGCCACCGACGCGATCTGCAATCCAACTTCGACCACTCTTCCAACCTTGTGCAGCGACAATACCGCCAACCCAAACAGCAGCAGCGACCAGAAAAACGTCGACAATCTGGAAAGCCGCATTCGCGTCCGCTCATCGGACTGCGGACGCAGCCGCACATAGAAATCCATGATCGAGCTCGACGACAGCGAGTTCAGCGCAGCACTCAGGTTCGACATCGCGGCCGCCAGAATGGCCGCAATCAGCAAACCCGAGATTCCATGCGGCATCTGCGTAACAATGAAAGTCGGATAAATCCGGTCCGGCTTGCCAAAAACCGCTGACGGCACACGATAGAACGCCCACAGCATCACACCCACGACGAGAAATAACGAAAACTGAAACAGAATAGCCACCCCACTCGAAAGTAGCGCCGTTACCGACTGTTTCTGACTTCGCGCCGCCAGCAACCGCTGCACAATCAGTTGATCGGTCCCATGGCTCGCGGTAGTCAGGAATGCCCCACCGATCGCGCCCGCCCAAAATGTGTAAGGAATCCAAAAGCTGGTCCGGAAATCGAACACCTGCAATTTACCTGCACTCGCCGCCACGGCGTGAATCGCCGCCCATCCGCCCGGCACCAGCTGCAAGATCGTCGCCAACCCAACCAGCGTCCCACCGACATAGATCCCGGTTTGCACCACGTCAGTCCAGATCACAGCCGCCAGCCCACCCTCAAACGTATAGATCAGCGTCAATGCCGTGATGATCGCAATCGACGCCACCTCGCCCGTCCCCAGCGCAATCGACACCACAATCGACACCGCATACACGCGCACGCCCTCCGCCGCCGCCCGTGTAAGCAGGAACAGCCCTGCAGTCAAAGACCGCAGCCCGCGCCCAAACCGCCGCTCAATCAATTCATAAGCTGTATAGAGATCCCCACGGAAGTAATGCGGCAGAAACACAAAGCTGATCACCACCCGCCCGACCACATATCCCATCACCAATTGCAGGAAAGTAAGGTTCGTATCGTAGGCAATCCCCGGCACGCTGATGATGGTCAGCGTGCTGGTCTCAGCCGCCACGATGGATAGCGCAATCGCCCACCATGGAATCTCGCGTCCCGCCAAAAAGTAGTCGCGCATCGAGCGCTGTTTCTTGCGGAAGCGCAGCCCAAACAGGGTGATCCCCGCTAGGTAAAGCCCAACAATCGCGAAATCAAGCTTATTCAGCCCCATGCGGAATAATTATCGCGGCAACCAAGTCATTGCACGAGTGAGACTCTGTAGTCCCCACTTAGCAGGCGAAGCGGAGCTCGTAGCGCCGGCATCCTGCCGGCTGTCGCGAGAGCCTGCCCTGAGCCTGTCGAAGGGGCGTCCCGCCCTCCGCTCCGAAGGCCGAAATGAAATCGCCGATTTCTTCGTTGCTGCCGGCAGCGGCGGGCGAGGACGCCCGCCGCACAGCCGCCGGGACGGCGGCGCTACCGGCAACTGGCAACTGCTCTGTGTTAGAACTAACCCGTGACCTACTATCTCGGCATCGACGGAGGCGGCAGCAAGACCACATGCGCCGTCGGCGATGGCGCCACAACGCTCGCCACCTCAACCACCGGGCCCAGCAACGTCGTCCGAGTCGGAAAAGCGCAGGCACGCGAATCACTGCACCTCGGGGTGCGCCAGGCCTGTGCCGCTGCCGGAATCACCCCCGCGCAGGTTTCTCACACCTGCCTCGGTGCCGCCGGCGCTGCCCGCCCGGAGATTGCCGGTACACTCCGCCGCGCTCTGGCGGAAATCCTATCGCCTCCCATCGAAGTCGTCGGCGATATGGATATTGCTCTAGAAGCCGCTTTCGACGCCGGCCCCGGAGTGATCGTGATCGCCGGCACCGGTTCGATTGCATACGGCCGCGACCCGCAGGGGAGCATCTCCCGTGCCGGAGGCTGGGGCTTCGCGATCTCCGATGAAGGCTCCGCTCACTGGATCGGACGCTCCACCATCATGGCCGTTCTCCGCGCCGCAGACGAATCAGCAACTCGCGACCCAGCCTCCGCAGAGATCTCACACCTGTCCCGTGCCTTGATGGAAGCGTGGTCCGCGGAATCGCTGAACGATCTTGCCGCCGCCGGAAATTCAAGGCCCCCGCCCGACTTCGCCGCGTTGTTCCCCGCAGTCCTCGCCGCTGCCGATGCGGGCGATGAGTTGGCTCAGACAGTTCTGACCCGCGCGGGAACTGAACTGGCTCAACTCGCCGACATCGCCATTCGCCGTCTGTTCCTAGACGCATCTTCGCCGTCAAAGGCCACGGAAGGAGTATCCTCCGTCCCGGACGCCGCGGTCCCGCTGGCCATGGCCGGAGGCGTCTTTCGTCATGCCTCGTTCGTGCGGCAGGTTTTCTACAATGAAGTCGTCAAGCTGCAACCGCGAGCGAAGCTGAATCCGCTGGTGGTCGATCCCGTGGAAGGCGCCCTGCGTCTAGCCCGCAAGCCGCCACGACTCACGTAGCGGCGGACGCCTTCGTCGGCCCGCACTCGGACGAAAGCGTCCGGGGCCACTTGGATTGCAAGGGTAAAGACAGGCACTGGCCGTGATGGAACGATCGGCTCAAAGAGTCCAGATGAATTCGGAAAGATCCGAGACCGCAGTCGACCCCGCCGGGCTTCCCGCCCAACCGACTTCCGCCGCAGTCTCCGAAGAGCAACAGCGCGTCTCTGGCCCCAGCCTCACCGAAGACCTCGCCCTGGCTCTGTTGAACGACCGAGACCTCTCGGACGAAGAAGTCGAGAATCTCGCCAAGAACACCAGCGTCACAAAATCCCGCAAGGTGCGCTTCGCCATCGCCACCCATCCCCACGCTCCGCGCCACATCTCGCTGAAGGTGGTCCGCGAGTTCTACACCTTCGACCTGATGCAGTACGCGCTAACTCCCGGAGTCGCTGCCGATCTGAAACACGCCGCCGACGAGCTGCTAGTAACTCGTCTTCCTTCCATCACCCTGGGAGAACGCATCTCCCTCGCCCGCCGGAGTTCCGAAAGTATCGCCGCCGCTCTCTTGCTCGACAAGGAATCGCGCGTCTGGCAAACCGCGCTGGGAAATGGACGCCTCACCGAGGCCGCCGTAGTCAGAGCGCTGCTTCGCCCCAGTGCAAGCGCAGCCTTTGTTGAAGCGGTCTGCCATCACCCGAAGTGGTCGCCTCGTCACGAAATCCGCATAGCCCTGTTACGCAACGGAAAGATACCCTTGGCCCGCGCCCTCGAATTTGCCCGCACCCTGCCGCCACCGCAGTTGCGCGACATTCTCCACAGTTCGGACCTGCCCGAGAAAGTGAAGCAATACCTTCGCAAGTCGTAGCGCCGCCGTCGCGCCCACGCCTATGTGGGGACAGCCGCCCTCGGCTGTCCGTCCGGGCGCAGCCCGGTGCTGAAGAGGATCCTCGCATCCTACCTCCCACCGCCCACCGCAACTATCGCCCCAGTCACATACGAAGCCGCTGGCGAAAGCAGCCACAGCACCGCCTCCGCAACTTCCTCGGGCTTCCCAGCCCGGCCCATCGGAATCGTCCCCATCAGCCGCTGCAAACGGCCTGGTTCTCCATTGTTCGCATGAATCTCAGTATCGATCAGGCCCGGAGCGACCGCGTTCACGCGAATCCCCTCGGTTGCAACCTCCCGCGCCAGTCCGAGAGTGAAAGTGTCAATCGCCCCTTTCGACGCCGCATAGTGCACCCACTCCCCCGCTGAGCCGTATTGCACGGCGCGGGACGAAATATTCACGACAGCCCCACCAGAACCGCCGCGACGCGTGGACATGCGCCGCACAGCTTCACGCGCGCATAAGAAGGAGCCAGTGACGTTGACCGCCAGGACTTCCGCAAGCGCTTTGGCGCTCACCGCCTCAACGCGCGCAAACCCGCCAGTAATGCCCGCGTTATTTGCCAAGCCTTTGATAGGACCGAGTTCACGCTCCGCAGTCTCGAACAAGCGCAAAACATCTTCTTCGCGGCTGACGTCTCCCTGAATCGCAATCGCCCGCCCGCCGGACGAACAAATTTCGCGCACGACCTGTCGAGCCCGAGCTTCACTGCGAGCGAAATTCACCGCGACGGCAAACCCGTATTTACTAGCGCCCTTGGCCACAGCCGCGCCAATCCCCCGCGCCGCCCCGGTAACGATGAGTGCGCCGGCTTCATTGGTCTTGGACATAGGATTCGCCGCAGACAACGAAGGAGTCTGAATTGTCTAGAAGGCGCAGCCGTTTTCAGGCGGAGCGAAGGATCTCCCGGGCATCGAACTTGGACGGAGCATTCCGACCACTGGCCCTCACGCCTTCACCGCCTCCCGCTTCCCATGCATCAAATTGACCACGGCCTCATACAACCGCTTGCGCATCTCATGCCGCTCGTAAGCTCGCGTAATGTAGCGGATCTGCACTTCCACGCCATCCCCCGAGGGCATCACATTCAACGCTGGCGCAGCCGAAAACGCCTGTACGCGGTAGCGGTTCGTAGTATGCTGCCATTCCTCTTCCGCCTTGCGCGCGTTGACTTCCGTTTCCTTCGTCACCAGCTTCTGAATCCCATCGATGACGGCATAAGGATCAAGGCTCGCCGGAATCGTGACTCTCAGTTCATCCCACATCCACTGTCCCGAAGTGGTGAAGTTGAAGAAGTGTCCCTCAATGGCGAAGCTGTTCATGAACGAAACTTTTCGCCCGGTAGGATGTCCCGCATCCGTCCAGTTGCCGGTTTCGAGCAAAACCGTTTTCAGCAGCCCAATCTCCACCACTTCGCCAGCCACTCCATTGATCTCAACCCAGTCGCCCACCCGGATACCGTTGCGCCCCATCAGCGAAAACCATCCCAGGAACGCCATGATGAAATCCTTCATCGCCACCGTCAGCCCGGCGCCCGCCAGCCCAAGGATGGTTGTGGTCTGGTTGGGCAGTCCGAAGATGAGCAGCAGGATTGCGATCGCGCCCACCGCCTGTGCGGAAAACTTGAGCACCGCGCGCAGCGTCTCTGCTCTCTTGTTCTCCGTTTTGAGGTCGCGCGTGAAGCGCTCGATCACGCGATTCGCCAAGTACACCATTAGCGCAACCAGCAGGATCCACAGCAGTACTTCGATCATGTTGTGCAACGCCGCCCGCTGCCGGATATCGACCAGGCCAATCCACCTCGCATAGATGTCATTGCATTTCTGCTCGTCGTGGATGCGTTTCCCCAGGTCAGCCAGATTCTTCTCGTCCAGCTGGTGGTGCTTAAGCGCACCCAGCGCCGACTGCGCCGCCGCCTTCGAGTCTTCACGGCTCGACGCCTTGCTGTTCTGCGCGAATCCCTTGGCCTGCTGCTTGGCCGACTGCCGGCTTTCGTTCTCCTGTTGGGTCTCGGCAGTCAGGGCGCTGTGCTGCTGCTTCAGGCTTTCCTGCTCGGCTGCAGACTCCTGTTGCGCCTCCTCGAGTTTCGCTTTCTTGTCGCGCAATGCCTTCCACGCACGCAACACCGACAGCAGTGTATGTGCCTGGTAGTAACCCTCGACCGGATCCGCCCCCACGACCGCGTTCGTCGCCAAGTGAGCTTCCTCGTCGTCGTGTTCCTGCTTCAGCCGCTGCACTTCAGCCTGCGGGTCGCCTCCCGCCTGCTCCAGCGCTTGCGCGGCGTCGTCCCGCTCGTCCTCATCAAGCTCCAGCTGGGCCTGGGCCACATCGAGCTGGTCCTGCAGATTTTCCTTCTGCGACTCCGGCGCCGCTACCAGCTTTCGCTTCAGCTGGTTGACGTTGTCCTGGTCCTCCTGGAGCGCTCGCTGCGCCTGATCTTTTTTATCGGCCAGCTGCTTGAGTGCGGGCGTGAGCGGCGGAGGGTTCTCCTGCGCAGCGCGAAAGGCATCGAAGAACGCCAGGTCGACTTCATGGTCCGCAACCTTCTCCGCCTGGTGCGCCAGATCTTTTTCTTCCTGCGTATATGCCAGAGTGCCAAGCCGGCGCGCCGTTTGCAGCGGGCGCTGGTTCACCAGGACATGCGGCGCCACCCGCTGATTGTTGGTGGCTGCCGGTTGACTGCCAGCAGGTGGGGCGACCTCCACGCTGGTGCCGCGACGCTGCTGCGTCCGCACCATTCCCACGATGGCCGCCGCCAACAGCAGCAGCAACACACTCGCGGTCATCCAGTGCCGAATCTTCATGGAAACTCAATCACTTTGTAAGATGCAGCTTGCCACGCGTGACAAGTTACGGTGCATCTATTGACCGTTTGGGTTGCAGTGGCATTCGGATCACTCTAACAAGAACCACAGTCCCTCCGCGATACCTGAAAACCTATTCGGAGGCCTACTCCGGGGAGCACTTCATCAGCCAAAGGGGTCTAATATCACACCGGGCTAATACCCGGTGGGGCTTTCTCTTGGAAGGTTACTGAGATGAATTGGACGCTCAGAGTTTTCGCTACTCTCGCACTTGCTCTCGCCTCGTCCACAACGTTGCTGAGCGCACAATCGGATTCTGACCGGGAACTCAACCTCGGAACCCAATCCTACAAGAACGCAAAGTACGAAAAGGCCATTTGGCATTTCGAGAAGGCAGTCGCCCTCGACCCGGAAAACATCACCGCTCGCATGTACTTGGCGACTGCCTACGGCTCGCAATACATCCCTGGGGTCGAGCAATCGGAGAATACCGTCCTGGGGGAGAAGGCGATTGAACAATATCAGTACGTTCTTAACGCGCCTCAAGTTGGAGACCGTCGTCTGAACAGCGCCAAGGGTATTGCGTATCTGTATCTGAACATGAAGAAGTTTGAGGATTCGAAGAAGTACTATCTCTTGGCCTCCGACCTCGACCCTAAAGACCCGGAAAACTATTACTCCATTGGCGTTCTCGACTGGACCCAAACGTATCAGCCCCGCATGGAGGCTCGCGCCAAGCTTGATCTGAGACCGGAAGATCACCTGAATCCGAACATTGAAGCTCAACGAATGGCGTGCGACGACCTGAGGGGTCGGAATATGCCGATGATTCAGGACGGGATAGAACAACTCACGAAGGCGATCGAGTTGCGGCCTGACTACGATGACGCCATGGCCTACATGAACCTGATGTACCGCGAGAGGGCCGACGTGGAATGCAACGACCTCGCGGCACGCGAGCAGGACTTGAAAGCAGCCGACAATTGGGTCGATAAGACTATAGCCGTTAAGAAAACCAAGGATAAGAAAGTACGGGATCTCTCGAAGCCTACGGGATCCCATCCGGAATGAAAATATTCGTCTCGTGCGCTCCCCTGTGTCTTACGTGGCCTCGGTGGTTCGCTCTTTTTGCCGTGGAGTAGAATAGTCCGCCGAGTCAGAGGAGGTTGCATGAAGACAGTTAAGTTCCTGCCCGTTCTAGCCGTTGCACTTGTGCTGGCGATAGTCGCCGTTTCCAATCTGCGCTCCGCCGCATCTCCTGCGAAAGACAGCGCTGAAACGCTGAAGCAACTCGAAGCGGAGTTCATGAAGGCCGCCGCCGAAAAGGGCTCGCAAGGATACATGTCCTACTACGGCGACGATGCGGTCGAACTTCCAAACGGCGCGCCCATTCTTCAGGGAAAAGAGAACATCGCCAAGACCATAGACTTCCTCGACAACAAGGACAACCACTTGACATGGACTCCTGTGGGTGCCGACACGTCTGCATCAGGCGATCTTGGCTACACCTACGGCAACTACGAGTTTCGCGCCAAGGACAAAGACGGCAAGCCCATCGTCGAGCACGGCAAGTACACCAGCATCTGGAAGAAGCAGAAAGACGGAAAGTGGAAAGTCGTCCTGGACATGGGGAACGCCACTGCAGAGGCCGCGAAGTAGAGTCGGAGAGAGGAAGGTTTCTAGTCCCGCGTTAAAGGCAGAACGTGGAATCAGTAGGTTAGGGGAGCCCCTGATTCAGCTCGACGAAGAATCAACAGGGTCGAAAATGCCCTCCTCATGCCGGAATCGCTGCAGGTTCGACTCGGTAGCCAAGGGTTCGGAGTGTCCGGATCATTCTCGAAGGGCGCACTCGTTTCGCCTTTTCGCATACTGAGGGACCGCGTTCCTCATAGCGAACGCCGTTATGCAAAATGATCCAGATCAGCTCACAGAGGCGATGTCCAATGGCTCCGATGGTTTTGTTGTGTCCGAGGCGTAGCACCAAACGACGATAGACGATCTCGAAGATGCTCCCTTTGTGTTTGACGGCAGCATTGGCAGCTTGATTGAGAATGCGGCGCATCTGACGGTTGCCCTTCGGGGAACGTTTGCTGCGGTTCACGCCTGCGCTCTCTTCTTCTCCCGGGCATGCTCCTACCCACGAGACGAGATTCTTGGCGGAAGGCAAACGTGGCTGCCTTGGCACCCACTTCGGCAATGATCTGTTGCGTCGAATCCACCCCTAAACCGGGGACTTCCGCCAATCGTTGGACCGCGTCCTGATGTTCGCGGAGCAGACTGGCGATCGGCTGGTCCAGTTGGCCGATCTGCTGCTCGATCAATGGCAAGTCGTCCAGTGCCAATCTTATGAGCCGACGGTAAACCGGGTTGAGCTCGGTGCAGGCGCCTAGCGCGTCGCTCAACTCTGCCGGCGTGGCGCGCAAACGCATATCCCCCAGGGCGGCCAGAGCCCCCGGATCGGTTTCTCCCTCCGCTAGCGCATGCACCTGCGACGCGCACTGGCTCCCAACAGATCCGAAACCAGACTGGACAAGTTGATATGCGCTTCTTCCAGTAACGCCTCCAGTTGATTCTGTAGACGTACTTTGTCACGCGTTCGTTGATACCTTGTGCGCGTGAGTGTCCGCCATAGACGGTGTTCGCCATCGGGCACGAAGCTCAAAGTCAGCTCCTGGGAAACCAACCGCTTCACCAAACGTTCCGCATCGCGAAAGTCTTTCTTGCGCCCGCGCCGTCTGCGATTGGACAACGCTTGCGCTAGATGGAGTGTTCCCGACATTTTCCCGGCACCTTCCCGATTCTCTCAGCTCGGTTTCCAGTACCGTTCGCGTGCGCTCCAGAGCGGTTTCCAGTATGGCGCCGTGGATTCCATCACTCCTTCCTCGACTTGCTGCTCGACCAGCCACTCGGATAGCAGTCGCAGCTGCTCCGGGTTGCTACCGTACCAGTGTCGCTCAAATTCGTATTCGTCGTCGACTTCAACGTCAGCCACAACTACGGCCAGCTTCTTTTTGTGGACGTCAATTCCGGCTATCCTATACGCCAAGGCTTCCTCCTGGCGGGAGCGGAGAGCGGGCCGGAGATTACATTAAGCAGGGTCTCGGGCTATCGCCGCTCCCACAGGGGGAGAGACCACGCACCATTTATTCGCTCTATCACGCACGCTCCGGATCAGACAACTTAACGGCCTCGGCTACTCCATTGTTGAATCAATCTCGCCGCTCCGAGCCATCGGGGATTATGCCTCGGCTCTGACCAATTTTCATGTGGTTTCGCGGGCCGCAGGCCCTAGATGACAACTTAGCCAACCCCTGTTGCTTTCTTATAATATCTGCAAGCTATATTCAAACGTTAGGTATGCTCCGGGGGCCGCCAGGTGCGTTCGGGGCCGGTAGGTAGGGTTGGATGCCGCGGCAGTGCTACCGTCGATCCTGGTGCCTTCTAACGCGGCAAATGGCATTTCTCGCCGCGGCGCCGAGGGCGTTTCGTGCCGCCGGGAACCGCATCATCCCCTTACTCACAGAGCTAAATCCAATGATTTCAATCCCTCCACAACAGCTTATCCAATAGAATCAGCTATTTCCGAAAGTGATTGCGGATCGCATCGGCTTGCACCCGGGTGACGACCGCCGACAGTGCCGCCTCGTCCGCCTGCTTGACGGCCTGAAGGCTTCCGAAGTGTTCCAACAGTCGGCGAGTTGTGCTTGTGCCCACGCCAGGAATCTCCAGCAGTTCGGTCGCGCGATCCCGCATCTGCCGCCGTTTGCGGTGGAAGGTCACAGCGAAGCGGTGGGCCTCATCACGAATCAGTTGAATCAGATGCAAGACGGGGGAGTGATGATCGAGAGCGACCGGATCCTTCTCCTGGCCGAAGACGTAGAGAATCTCTTCGCGTTTCGCAATGGCGGCGAGCGGCTGGTTGATGATTTCGAGTGATTCCAGCGCTTCAGCGGCAGCGTGCAGTTGCCCCAGTCCTCCGTCGATGAGCACCAGGCTGGGCATCGGCTTCTCTTCCTGCTGCAATCGCTTGTAGCGGCGCGTGACCACCTCGCGCATCGATGCAAAGTCGTCCACGCCTTCAACCGTGCGGATGATGAACTTCCGGTAATCGGATTTCTTCATCCGCCCCTCTTCCCACACCACCATCGAAGCAACCGTCTCCGCGCCCTGGATGTGAGAGATATCAAAACATTCGATGCGTTTTGGCAGTTCGGGGAGGCTAACAACTTCCTGCAGTTCCTCCTGAATCTTGCGTGCATTCGGCTTAAGCACGCGGAAGCGCTGATCGTAAGACTGCTTTGCATTGTTGCCCGCAAGATCGATGAGCGATCGTTTGTCGCCGCGCAAGGGGATGAGGATATGCACCCGTGTGGGGCGGACGCTCTTGTCCGCCTGCTGCTCGGAGAGCAAGTCTTCAAGAGCTTCGCGGTCCGCGAAATCGATGGGAACGTACAGGTTCCGCGGAACATAGGGCTGGCCGATGTAGAGCTGTTTCACCAGGGCAGAGAAGAACTCCCCGGGCGAAAAGGATTTGTCGGGTTGTCCCGGTTCATGTGGGGACAGCCGCCCTCGGCTAGCTTTCTCTTCGAGATCTGTAGAGCTATTAGCGAAATTCTCAGGCGAGCTTTGCTCGCCCGGACAGCCGGGGGCGGCTGTCCCCACATGTTCAGTGGTGATCTCCGGAAGGTCTTCCCAAAAGAACTCCCGTCGATCGACCATCTTGCCCCCCCGCATGTGAAACAGATTTACCGCCACCATGCCGTTTTCATAGTGATAGCCGAAGACGTCGGCATCGTCGCCTTCGGCAGCGGCTATACGCTGGCGCTCCTGCAACTGCTCAACTGTTGAAATCAGATCGCGATAACGCGCGGCGCGTTCGTACTCCTGCGCAGCCGCCGCCTGCTCCATGCGGGCCTGCAAGGAGCGGCTCAGGTCAGTCGGTCTGCCTTCCAGAAACAGTTTCACGTCGCGGACGGCTTCCTGGTACGCGTCGGGCGTGGTCAGTTCCTGTACACACGGGCCGAGACAGCGCTTGATGTAATACTGCAGGCACGGGCGCGGATGGAAGCGCGTCAAATCCACTTTGCATGACGGAATCAGAAAGTTGCGGTGAATCAGGTCGACGATGCGGTACGCCAGGTTGGCAGGGAAGTAGGGGCCATAATAGGCGTTGCCGTCCTTGCGCAGGCGGCGGGTGACGTAAACACGTGGCCAGCGCTCGCCCAGGGTGAGCTTTACGTAGGGATAGGTCTTGTCGTCGCGCAGCAGAATGTTGAAGCGCGGCTTGCGCTGCTTGATCAGATTGTTTTCGAGGGCGAGCGCCTCTTTGTTGTTGGCGACCACGATGTAATCGACGTCGACCGCCTCGCGCAGTAGCGTTCCAGTCTTGGCGTCCTCCCAGCGCGCTTCGTGGAAGTAGCTCGCTACCCGGCTTCGCAGGTTCTTCGCCTTGCCAACGTAGATGACGTCGCCCTCGGCGTTCTTGTATAGATACACGCCGGGCTCGGCGGGGATAGTGCGGATTTTTGCGGGTAAGTCCATGGGCGCGAGGAATGTGCTTATTCTATTGGATGGGAGGTGTGTGCGTTGTGTTACAAAAATGGCAGATGAGCCCCATTTTCGTGAGTCCCGAGTTCGTGAGACCCGGGTTCGTCCTCCGGGCAGCCTTTGCCAGGAGGTTATTCCTGGCCGCGAGCCTGGCTTTGAGCGCGGTTATGTGTGCTGGTCCGAAGTATGTGTGGGCACAAGCGATTACTCCGGTGCAGTCGGATCAATCCCAGCAGCCTCAGATAACCAAGTCGCCGGAGGGAAAGAAGGAAGAGGCGGAGCGTGCCGCCGAGCGTGCGAAGGCGCACCACTTCGACCGCGTCCTGATCATCGTGCTCGAAAATGTCGACTACGAACGTGCCATCCAGGACAAGGACCTGGCGGCACTCGCGCAGCATGGCGCCAGCTTCACCAACTTCCACGCGATGTTTCATCCCTCTTACCCGAACTATTTGGCGATGGTTGCCGGCACCGACTTCGGCATCCACCGCCGCGGGAGCTTTCTCGGCGACAAGCAGCTGAACTTTCCCAACGACGCGGCGCACAAGACGATCGCCGACCGACTGATCGCCTCCGGGCTCGATTTCAAACAATATGCGGAGGAAATGCCGGAAGGGACGTGCCCCTGGAATATCTCTACAGAGCATGTGTCTGACAAGAGAGGCAACTACGTGCGGCGGCACGTGCCCTTTCTCAGCTTCCGCGAGGTTCAGGAGAAGTGGTGCGACCGCGTGATCCGCGTCGATTCCGGCAAGTCCGACAACTTTTTCGTGCAGGATGCGAAGAAGGGGCTGGTGGCCTATTCTCTCTACACTCCGAACATGAACCATGATGGACACGATACAACCGCCGCCGTGGCGGGAGCGTGGGTGAAGAAGTTTCTGGATGACAGCTTCCCGGAGAAACTGCGCAAGGGCACGCTGGTGATCGTGACCTTTGACGAGTCCGGAGGCAATGCCGACAACCGCATCTACACAGTTTTTCTGGGTGACATGGTGAAAGAGGCGAAGGAACAGGACCCGAATGCCTTAGCCAAACGGTATAACCATTACAGCGTGCTGCGCACGATTGAAGACAGCTTCGGGCTGGAACCTCTCACTGCGAACGACCGCGACGCGGCGCCGATCACGGATATCTGGAAGTAAGAGCGTTAAAGATTATGGCTGATCGGTGAATTTTGATTGTTGATTGAAGAGCACTGAGCAGCACTACAGGCACGCATTGGGGTCGCCATGGCAAAGGAACGACAATTCGGTGAGACACTGACGGTCCGTCTTACTGACGAGGTACTCGTCTGGCTAAAAGAGAGTTCGCGGGTGACTGGTATACCGATTTCTCCGGCTGATTCGCGAGCACTTCGAGACCGCCCGGGCCCGGGAAGGGAAACAGCGATTCATGCGGCACTTGGGTAAGATAAGCGACCTGCCTGGTGATCTTTCTTCCCGCAAGGGGTTCTCACGGTTTTGATACGCATCATGCGATATTTGAGTCCGACTGTATAAATTTTCCACCCCGGGTGTGGGCTTTGCGTTGCTAGGGGGGTGTCTGCACTTCTTTGCACGCAGGTTTGAACCCACGCAAACTATTGAAAACGTGTACACTTATATCCGTAATCTCCTGTATAGGAAACTGGCACGTGCCGTGCAAAAGTAAGCGCCGGGACTCGCAATTGGAATCATTTCCCAGGGCCTCAAATTTCAAGGATTACCGTGCGCGCCAAGACGCGCGATGAACGAGATCAAAACTAAGGAGCTCCACTATGACCCGCACTTCGTTAGTGATTTGCCTGGCAGCCAGCATGGCCGCGACAGTCGGCTGCTCCAGCAAGAACTACGTGAAGCAACAGACCACGCCGCTGATCAACAAAACCAACGAGCTCGACGACCTGACGGCCAAGAACAGCCGCGACATCAAGGAAGTCGACGCCCGGGCGCAGGCCGGCATCCAGGCCGTGAACACCAAGACTGCCGAAGTTGAGCAGAAGGCGCAGAGCGCCGGACAGAACGCCGCCTCGGCACAACAGATGGCCGACGCAGCCAACAACCGCGTGGGCTTGCTGACCAATACGGTCGCCAACCTGGACAACTATCGTCCCGTAGCCGAGACTTCGGTGAAGTTTGGATTCAACAAAGACAACCTGACTCCGAAGGCGAAAGAGGCTCTCGATCAGCTGGCGGGAACCATTTCGAGCACCAAGGGATACATCATCACCCTGGAAGGTGGCACGGACTCGGTTGGGCCGGCGGATTACAACTATGACTTGAGCCAGCGCCGCGCCAATTCCGTGATCCAGTACCTGGCGACGAAGTACCAGGTGCCGGCGCACAAGATTTACGTGATCGGACTGGGCAAGGACAAGCCGGTGGAGACGAATAAGACCTCGACAGGCCGCGCCGACAACCGCCGCGTGGACGTTCGCCTGATGACCAACAAGCAGGGTGAGAACGGGCAGCCGGCGTCAACGCCCGCAGCGGGGAACAATCCGTCGTCGATGTAGCACAACAAGTTTACCCTCCTCCCCGGAGGACTTCGCCAACCAGGCCGCTCGAGCCTCCCCCTGAGCGGCCTGCTTTTTTAGCTGCTAGCTTTCAGACTCCGATTTTTTCTAGTAGGATTTCAGGCATGGCTATGCCGCCTCTTTCCCGTCGTTCGTTCCTTGCCCTGTCTGCGATGCTGCCGTGGGCTTTTTGCGGTGCTGCATTCTCCGCGTCATCTGGCTCAATCCCTGTTGGTCTTGAGCTCTACTCTGTCCGCGACGCGCTGAAGAGGGATCCTGAGGGTACGGTGCGTGCGGTGGCCCAGATGGGTTACCAGGGTGTGGAGTTCTATGGACCCTACTTCGAGTGGACCGAGTCTCAGACCAAGCAGATGCGGAAGCTGCTGGATGACCTGGGCATTCGCTGCTTCTCCACGCATAACGACGAGGCCAATTTGAACGCGAAGAACATCGAACACGCCCGCGATCTGAATCTGATTCTGGGCAGCAAGTATGTCGTCCAGGCCTGGAGTGATCCCAAGCCGTCGCTCGACGACTGGAAGGCGGTTGCGGACCATTTGAATGCAGCGGCCGAGAAGTTGGAGCCTGCGGGATTGAAGGCGGGATATCACAATCATCAGTCGGAGTGGGCCGTCACGGGCGGGCAGCGTCCGATGGAGATTCTGGCGAAGAACACCAAGCCTT
The DNA here is from genome assembly GCA_003225555.1 of Acidobacteriota bacterium. Classification (GTDB taxonomy): domain Bacteria; phylum Acidobacteriota; class Terriglobia; order Terriglobales; family Acidobacteriaceae; genus Sulfotelmatobacter. The sequence continues at coordinate 46,989 of QIAM01000024.1, forward strand.
CCGTGATGCTGCAGCTGGACGTAGGCACTTGCCTGGAGGCGGGCGCCGATCCGGTGGCGTGGATTCGAGCCAATCCCGGACGGATCCACTCGATTCATTGCAAGGACTGGTCACCGGATCCGGAGAAGGGTTACAAGGTGCTGTTCGGCGAAGGCAAAGCTGACTGGAACGGAATTTTTCAGGCCGCGGAAAGTGTCGGGGGCGTCGAATACTACCTTATCGAGCAAGAGGGTAGCCGCTTTTCGGAACTGGAGACTGTGCGCAAGTGCCTGCAGGCGTTCCAGGCGAAGCGCGCCGGGCGATAGAATAGACTCATGTCACGTGTATCAGGTGTTTGTTTGCTGCTGGGGTTGAGCGCCGGGGTGTGGGCGCAGCAGCAAGGTTCAAGTTCCTCGAATCAGCGCCCCGCGGATTCATCGCCCACCAAAGCTGGGACGCCGGAGTCTTCCGGCACAACGTCCAGTACCAAACCTGCCAAGGCTCAGGCTCCAAACCTTGCGCCGCCCAGGTCCGATCGCGTGGATGCCGGTGCTTTGGGTGACCAGATCGGCGAGAGTTCCAGCAAAGACACGCAGATTGATTTGAGTCCTCCGGTAGACGATGTGCGGACCCATCCACAGAGTTCGGAGGCGGTTGCGGATGCCGAGTCTGAGGCCACGGGCGGAACCAGCGTCGGGGAGTTTCACATCTGGGATCCTCACAAGGCGGCCAAGAGCGTGGAGGTTGGGGACTTTTACTTCAAGCGCAAGAATTATCACGCGGCCGAGGATCGATATCGCGAGGCGTTGCGCTACAAGGACAATGACGCGATCGCGACGTTTCGCCTGGCGGTGTGCCTGGAGAAGCTGGGGCGTCCCGATGACGCGCGGGCGGAATACGAAAGTTACTTGAGGATTCTTCCCCACGGTCCGCAGGCGGATGAGGCACAGAAATCGATTGACCGCCTGAAGAGTGCGGCAGCGAAATCCGAGGCAAAGTAGGGAAGATAGAGGTAGTAGTGCAGGTTGGCTTTGCGTGCGGTAGCGATGCGCGCGAGATCCCTTCGGCAAGCTCAGGGCAGGCTCTTCGCTCCGCCTGAAAAGCGGCTGCGCTCAGGATGACGCCGGACCCTCAAACTGAACCACTGCCAGGATAAATTCGTTCTTGTTGTACTTCCCTTTTTGTTTCGAGGCTCGGTCAAGCAGACTGCGCTGTGGCGCCGGACCCGGCGCCCTCGATTCCATTCACCGACGGATTCTTCGTTTGGTGAGCGCTCTCCCGGACTCGTTTCCGTCCCCGATCATCTGCTCGTGATTTGCCTTGCTCTGTTCCGCTTCTCCAAGAACCAGGGTGGACGGCCACTTCGGGCCGGATTGGGCAAAGGCCTTGCGGCGTGCCGATTCCACGATAGCGTCGAATGCGTCGATGCAGGCGTGGATCATTTGCGTGCGCAGTGCGCCCTCCATGCGTCCGCGAATGATGAGCATTACGGAGCCATGCATCAGAGACCACAGCGAGAGCATCAACCGGTTGTGATCTCGTGGCGTCCCTCCCAGGCACTGAACGAGGCGCTCACGAAAAAGATTGAACGAGGGCCAGGGCTCTTGCAGGGAAGGGAGCTGGCCGACTCCATCGAAGAGTACCTCGTAGGCGTGGGGATGCTCGAGCGCGAACTGGAGCTGCTGGCGGCAGGCCTCCCGCAAGGTGCGGGTTCGGCGCAGCGCGGCGAAGAGTTCATTGCGGGTCTGGATGCGCAGCGCACGAAGGATGTCATCGCGATCGTGATAGCGCTCGTAAACGGTGGGAGTAGTCGTACCCGCGGCTTTGGCCACGGCGCGCATGGTGAAGGCTTTCGGCCCGCCGCGGCTCAACAGCCGGGAAGCGGCCTCGAGAATGCGCTGTTCGAGTTCAGGATCGGGATGCCGGGGCACACAGCCTCCAAAACGGCGGGAATGTTACCTCATTCTTTGCACGCTGTTCAAGTAACAATGTATAATTCAAAACACAAGCAAAACTGAACGTCGCAAGCGAGTCCCACCGGGGCCGTGAAATCATGCAGTCCTCTCCATAAAGGCGGCCCCCGGGACAACCTGCGAAACTTGTAGAACGAGGAGCAGTGGATGTCTTCCGATGCTGTCGAAAAACAGGCCCAGGTTGCGCGTCTGGTTGCTGATCTCCGAACCGCCAAAGTGGAGTTGTTGAGCGCGCAGTGCGCTGCTGATCGCCTTCGTCTCCGCTATTCTCCTCAGGATCTTATCTCCCTCGGCGAGCGCCAGACCCTGGAGCGAGCTATCGCTTCGGTGCATGCTCTCAGCCGCTATTTTTCCCAGATTGAGGCCCATCTCCGGCAGGAAGATCAAGAACGCAACCAGAACAAATAGAAACGCCGTTCTTGTTTACAACCACCCAGTAAGGTTCTGCCCGGAAGCAAAACGTCAGATTACTTCTCCACGCGGAGAAACTCGCCTGTTGAGGCGCTCACCGCAACTCGAAGCTTGGGCCCATAGATGACATGCCAGACTAGTTCGTTGGTGTTGTGGTTCCAATCGCAGACATAGGTGACTGGAGTGTCGGGAGCCTGCTCCAGCACCTTATCGCCGCCATGTTTCTGAGCGGTGGTGAATGCCTGGTCAGAATCGACTTTCAGAAAAAGACTGTCAAAGATCTTGGTTGAGGCGTTTGCCGGACTGTAGGAGTCCTCGGTGCCTGGATTCACTCCGCGTGATGGGGCGTCGGGAGCGATGCTGCCGGACCACACCCAGGGCTTGGTTGCGCGCATCGAAGGGGAGCCGAAGCTGGCACGCCAAAGCGCCGCCTTGCCATCGTGTCCTTTGGCGTCCGCGGTAATATAGGATTCGATGCGATAGGGCTGTGCGTCGCGGGCCCAGCCGCGCGCGGCTGCAAACATTTTCTGGAAGGCGATGCGCCCGGTGAGGAGTTCGGTCTTGGGTTCCTCTTTCGGAGGCGGAGCCGGCTTGTTGCTCTCGGAAGAGCAGCCCGCGAGCGAGACTAGCAGCGCGGCCGCCAGGAACCTAGTTGCGAGCTTGTTCGGCGCACACGGCTGATCGAATGCGCCTCCGTTGTGGAAGAGGATCCTCTTCATCAATGGGTCCTTCCTGATATAACTTTGAATGATTTGAGATGTCGCGCAACATTCTACCCGAAGCGGCGGGAAAGATGAGTAACACATAATGGACACCCACCTGAGGAAGTTAGAGCAAGCCCTGAGCGGCGCGATCGCCGGGATGTCGGCGGAAGAGTTGACCTGGCATCCCGAGGGCAAGTGGTGTGTGGCTGAAGTGCTCGAGCATCTGTATCTGTCCTATACCGGCACGGCTAAAGGTTTTGAACGGGTCACGAAAGCCGTTAGCTACCCGACCGAGTGTTTCCCAGCGCTGGCGGGCATGGATCGCGGTTGGGCTGGGTTATCTTCCCGAGGGGCGAAAGGCTCCGCCCGTGACGCAGTCGCGGGGTTTACTACCGGAGCGCGTGCTGTCCGAGATCATTCCGGCAATCGAACAGATGGACGAAATCATTGCGGGTTGCGAGAAAGCAATGGGCTCGGGGAAGAAACTGCTGGATCATCCGATCCTTGGCCCGCTCACGGCGAGGCAGTGGCGGGAGTTTCATCTGGTGCACGGGCTACTTCATGTGAAGCAGATTCGGCGGCTGCGGTCAGCAAGAGTTGCGACCGGCTGAGCAGGAAAGGTTATGTGGGGAGAGCCACCCGCGGCTGTCCAGGCGAGCAAAGCTCGCTTGATGTCAGCGTAACCCTCTTAGAAATCAGAAAGCACCCGAGCTTCGCTCGGCATGAACAGCCGAGGGCGGCTCTCCCCACATGAACCCCTCTGCTACGGTTCGCGCATGGCGGCGGGAACTCCTGCCTTGCGAGCCTCTTCCTCGAGGTCTTCGAGCTTCTGTTTGGCATCGTCGAGGGCTTTTTGCTTGTCGGCGATCTGCTCCTTGTATTGCGCGTCCTGCTTGTCCCAGTTGCCGGAGTTGCGCAGACGATTGCCGGCGTCGGCATAGAAGGCGGCGGCGCGGATCTGATATTCACGCTGGAAGACGTCGAGTTCGCGCTGCAGCAGGTCGATCTGATTTTTTTGCGCGGTAATTTTTTGTTGCCACTCTTTCCACCTTGCCTGCCGCGCGGCTTCTTCGTCCGTGGGCTTCGGGCTCGTCGAAGGCGCTGGAGCTTTCGCTTCCGTCGCCGGAGCGGCACCCCTCGGCTGAGATGCTTTGGCAGCTTCCTCGCCCGGCTTTGCCTCGCTGGCGTTCTCCGCGGGCGGTGGCGTAGGCGTGGCCGGGCCTACGATCGAGAGCTTGTCTTCGGTGGGCAGATTGTCGTTGTCGAAGACTTTCGGCTTCGCCTTGGGTTGGGTGTCTTTGCGAACTTGACGCGCGTAGTCTCCCAGGGAAGAGCCCTGGGAAGTCTGGCTTGGCGAATTCGGCTGAGTTTGACTTTGCGCGCCAGCCCCAGGGGCCAGCAGGCCGAACGACAGCACGAGTCCGAATCCAGAGTATGCGATGCGTTTCATAGCTCCCATCCTTTTGTTCTCAACTTGCTAATGGGCCGGCAAGTTGCCGGCCTCGATTCTGTTATCGCAGTGCGCGGACTTTGCCAGCGCCGCCGCGGTTTGGCGCAGCCGTTTCTCCGTCAGAAATCCTCCGATGGTTCGATCCAGGCGCGCAGCTTCGGCGGCGATGTCGGCCGCGAGTTGCCGCGCTAGGTCAGGATCACGACTGCCGGCCAACTGCTGGGCATAGCCGGAGATCGTGGTCAGCGAAGTGCGCAGCTCCAGCGCCATCTCGGCGGAGACTTCTCCCTGCAGCCGCTGCTGGCGGCGAATATTTTCAATGTCGCTCAGATCATTGATCAGGCAGGCGGCGCCGAGCAGGCTGCCATCCACTGAGGGAACCGGCGAAACTGTCAGTGAGATGTGACGCTCGTTACCTGCGGGCGTGGTATATCCGGTCTCCAACTGGCGACGATTGCTGCCTTCACGCAGGACGGAGTGGACTTCTTCGGTCAGAGCAACGTCGCGGAAAATATCTTCGGCGCTCATTCCCGAGGGCGAAGCGAATCCAAGGATTTCCTTGGCCGCGGGATTGGACTGCTTGACCAGGCCGTTCAATCCGAATACCAGCACGCCGCAGGAAAGGTTCGAAAGCACGGCCTGGCTAAAATTTTCGGTGGTGCGAGCGCGGCGTTGCTCCGTCTGGTTCTGTACCTGCAATTCATGCTTCTGCTGTTTGAGTTGCTGGATCACAGTATTGTAGAGATGCAGCGGCAAAGCCTCCAAAGAGGGCGTAGGCTCGGAAGAGATCTCGGCCTCCTCGCGGATATTGCGGCGCAGAAATCGCACGAAGACCAGTCCCAGGACAAAGGCAAAGCTGGCGCAAAACAGCACTACTGCCGCGCGCAGGACGACCGGATTGGCTAGCAGCTTCACCAGAGCCTCCCGTACCAGTGCAGGAAGTCGTTTCCGAAGAAAGCGGCCAAGACCGCCATGCTGCCGAGAAAGACTCCGAACGGCATTTGGTAAAAGCGGTAAACCATCTGCGCCGACTGCCAGGCCCGGCGGCGGGCGGCTCGGGCATCGGCCAGGCGACGCGTGAAACGTTGGGTGCGCTTCAGCCAGACGATGAAGACAGTAGTGAGTCCAAAGAGCGATCCCACGAGCGAAGCAGTGAAGATCGTAAACACGGTTAGTTTGATGCCAAGAAACGCGCCCACCATCGCCATCAGCTTGACGTCGCCGAAGCCCATACCTTCCACGTGGCGCCAGTGCAAATAAATTGCTCCCGCGCCGTAGATGAACGACGCCCCAACCGCCGCGCCCAGCAGGGAATCGAGCAGCGAGACCAGGCGCATGGAGATATCGCCACTGAAGGGCAAGTTCAGCGGGGCGGGCAAAAACTGCGAGGCCAGATCGTTCACCGGAACCAGCAGGCTGAAGATCAGTCCCAGCGCGAGCCCGGGGAGTGTGAGTTTATCTGGCAGCAGCTTGGTTTCTGCGTCGGTAAAGATCAGCCCCAGCAGGAGAAATCCGAAGACACAGTATTTGAGTGTGGCCAACGTCATCCCGAAATACGCGTAGCAGGCCACGAACAGAGCGCCGGTCAGCAACTCGATCAACAGATAACGCGGAGAAATTGGGGCCTTGCAATTGCGACAGCGGCCGCGCAGCAACAGCCAACTCAGGACGGGAACATTGTCATAGAACGCGATCAGCCGCTTGCACTGCGGACACTTCGAACGCGGCGTGACTACGGACAAACCCAACGGCAGGCGGTAGATACACACATTCAGGAAGCTGCCGAAGGCCAGCCCGGTGACAAAAATCGCCGATGCGAGAATTGGGTCCAAAAGGTTTGTGGCCTTCTCCCCGAGTCGTGGCGTCAAACCCACGTGATGCTTACCACGACTCTTGAGAACGCTCGTTTCCCTTCGTCTTGAGGGGATTATAAGTCGATCATGAGGGCGGGGACTAAGGTACTGAAGTCACTGTCCCAAAGGACAGTGCGCCGCAATTCGCTGATGGTCCGAGACTTGGAGCGAGTCTCGAAAGCGAGCACTCCGCCGGCCCGGCAGTGACAGATGGCACTTTCAGGGAAGAAGGAAACGCAAGAGTTCCCCTTCCAACGCGACAGCGGACGGATCGTGCCGCGGGAGTACGTCCTTCCAGGCCGTCCAGGTTCGGGGAACCAGCCGGGTCTGGGGAGTGGGATTTTCCACCCAGCCGTCAGGAGTCTCTTCACGAAGAAAGACGCAAAAAGCCGGGCCACTGACGTCGACTACGGACTTCCACTCCAGCAGCGTCGCCTCCAATCCTTCAGTGAGGGACTCACTGGGGTCGAGGCAGAGAATCCAGTCGCAGCGGGCGGACTGCAGGTACGACCCGGGCGAGGTTTCCGCTTTGAACGGGAAGATATGCGCTCCATATTCGCGCGCGATCCGCGCAGTCGCATCTCGCGAGCCGTGGTCTACGATGATGATCTCATCACAGGCCCGCAACGTCTCCAGAGCGCGGCCCAGGCGCAGAGCGTCATTTTCCGTGTGCAGAACTGCTGTGACCGGGGGCATGGAAGCCAAACGACGTACAAGAGTGTACGCGAATGCAGCTTCTGGGGGGGAGTAGTGATTCCTTAAGGTAGGGGTGGGGGGTCAGTGTCCGGCCGTTTGTTTGCAGGAGTTTCCCCGCCGGTTTCAGTTGGGAGAGTCAGGTTTGACCGTCCCAAGGGACTGTGACAAACTGCTCGGGGCAATGTATGGGGCGCGGCGAAGTCCCTGAAGCCCTCCTTGTTTGCCTTGCCCTGTGCGTCCTCTGTTCCTCACTTGGGACTCCGGCACTGGCTCAGCGCGGATCTCTGTCCAACCCTCCTCTTCCCGATCCGAGGAACGCTGAGGAAGTACTGCATGATCCCCATAGAATGGATTCTGTCACCACCTACCGCACCAATCCTGGAACTGCCGTAGTGCTGGTCACCGTGTTCGCGGAGAGCACAAAGAATCGTCTAGAACGCCAAGCTGTGGTGAAACTGCGGAAGGGAGGTACGGAGACCGCCATCTGGCAAACCACGGACGAGAGGTCACTGGCTGCCTTTACCAATATTGGTTTTGGAAATTACGAGATTGAAGTGAGTGCCGTCGGATATCTGAGCCTGCAAAAAGAGATGCCGGTCGGGGACTAGGTCCTACCCGCACAAGTGGAGATCGTTCTGCAAGGGGATCCTGCGGCAGTAAGTCTGGAGGTGGCAGCGGCGATGCCCGGGAAGGCGCGAAAAGAGACCAAGCGAGCGGTCGCAGCGCTGAGGTCGGGAAATCTGCGCGATGCCGAGAAGCACCTTGACGTGGCTTACAACCTTGTTCCTTCAAGCCCGGACCTTAATTTCTTAATGGGATACTTGTACTTCCAGAAACGCGACTATGCGCAGGCCGGAAACTACCTGGGTACTGCCACCAACCTGCGACCTCATGATGTTCAGGCCCTCACTTTGCTGGGGAGAGTGAGCCTGGAGCGGGAGGACTATCGTTCCGCCCGGTCAGCGCTGGAGCAGGCGCTGGAAGCTGATGCGGAGAACTGGCTGCCTCGGAACCTGCTTGCCGATAGCTACCTCAGGCAGCGGAATTACGAGAAAGCCAGGGAACAAGCGGAACTCGCGATTACCAAAGGCAAGGGCAAGGCCAGTCCTGCGCAATTGGTTTTAGGACAAGCGCTGGTGGGACTCGGCCGAGATCAGGACGGGGTACGGGCACTGAATGCGTTTCTGCAGGACTGGCCGCACAATCCTCTCGCGCCGCAGGTCCGCTCTCTCATCGCGGAAGTCGAGCAGCGCAACTCAGGTCCCGTTCCAACCGCTCAAGGTAAAGTCTCCAGGCCCGTGATCGCGGTGCCAGAAGTGGACCCGCTCCGAGCTTTGGCTGAGCCCGAGTTGTCGGTGAAGCCCTGGCAGCCTGCAGGTATTGACGACGTCAAGCCGTCCTTGGCTGCCGGCGTAGCTTGTCCCATGGAGAAAGTGATCGAAGGGTCGGGTGAGCAGGTAAAACAGTTGGTCGACGATGTGACTCGGATTGCCGCGGTCGAAGACTTGCTCCACCAGTCACTCGACGAGATGGGAAACCCAATTCGCACCGAAACCCGCAAGTTCAATTACGTAGCGTCCTTTGAAGAACCTGAGCCGGGATTTATCGCGATTAGCGAGTATCGCGGGGAAGCCAACAGTTTGCAGGGTTATCCGGATGGGATTGCCAGTACGGGGTTCACAGCTCTGGCTCTAGTGTTTCATCCTCACATGCGCAACGACTTTGAAATGGTCTGTGAAGGCCTGGGTGAAAGGCAGGGGCAAGCAGCCTGGCTGGTGCACTTTCGGCAACGCGATGACCGTCCCAATCGTATTCACAGCTATAAGTTGGGCAATCGGGTGCTTCCAGTTGGGTTGAAGGGTCGAGCCTGGATTACCGCTGACAAGTCTCAGATTTTACGAATCGAGGCTGAACTGGTGAAATCGATGCCGGAGATTCGTCTGCTTAGTGAACATCAAATCGTCGATTACGGGCCGGTTCCATTTGCCAGGAAGAACACGAGCTTATGGCTGCCGAAGAGCGCCGAAATCTATTTCGAATTCCGAAAGCACCGTTATCACCGGCGTCACGGTTTCGATCATTACATGTTGTTCTCCGTGGACTCCCAGGAAAAGCGAAAAGAGCCGTCAAGCAAACCCACGGACAAGTCTGATAGTGCCGAGCCCGGGAAGCCGTAAAACGGAAGCGCCTGCGAATCTCGTTTTCTTCCTCATAATTTGCTTGTCCATGCTAGGATTTGGGCCGATCAAAAGCGCTCGAGTTACGGAGAACACGCATGGCGCACGTCACTACGCCCGCTCCTGTGGGGGCATTGATTGAGTCGAGCAAGGCCACACTGATTGCAAAAAGTCTGGCCTGGGTTGGAATTGTTGGCCTGGCGGTCGGATTTATCCTCAAGTACGTCTTCCACTATTACCTGCATTACGATCAAGCATCATTCAACCCCTACTGGCCCCGGCGTGGCGGGCTGCTGCTTCACATCAGCGGCGGAATGCTGGCCTTGGTCACCGGACCCTGGCAGTTCTGGACGGGACTGCGCATGAAGCACATGCAGGTGCACCGCTGGACAGGGAGACTGTTTCTTCTGGGTGCGGCTATGGGAGTGGTTGGGGCCGCCTATCTGGCCTTCACCACGACTTTTGGCTGGGCCTTTGCGACAGGTCTGATCGGGTTGGCCTGCGCCTGGGCCGGCACCTGTGCAATGGCGTATTACGCGATCCGCAGAGGCCTAGTCCAGATGCACAAGGAGTGGATGATCCGTGCCTACGTGGTGACCTATGCCTTCGTGACTTTCCGCGTGTTCAGCGATTACGGAGCGATTTCGCGCCTGCAGCCTGCCATCGATGTGAACGTGACATTGAGTTGGGTATGCTGGGTGGTGCCGCTGTGCATCACCGAACTTGTTCTCCAATTGCGGCAGATGTGGAGGTCCGTCGCCACGGAAGCGCCATGAGTACTGTCCCGGCCCCTCAGCCATCCCCGAGTTTTCTGCTGCCTAAGAAACGATCCAAGACCAAACGGCCGATCGCAGGTACGATGATTGGCGTCGTTGCGGTCATCGTGCTGTGGAACTGCGGCAAGAGCACGTACCACAACTATCGCTTGTCCGGCGCGGCTGTCGACCATTTCCATCAACTCCTGAACCAAGGAGATTTCGAGACGATCTATGGCGAGACTACCGAGGGATTTCGACGTGCCGGGTCCCGCGACGATGAAATCAAGTTCTTCGCCATGGTCCATCAGAAGATGGGCAACGCCGGAACGATGAGCCCAAAGGGATTTCACATCAACTGGCAAAATGGTGTGCTGTCGGTGAACCAGTTGTTCGACACGCAGTTCGCGCGGGGGCAAGCGCAGGAAGGCTTCATCTGGTTCATCGAACACGACCAGGCTCGCTTGCAAACTTACCGCATTGATTCGCCCAATCTCCGCTGAACACAGGGCGCGTAGTATCCTAGATATTGCTTCCCGGAGATTGCTTCCATGCTACTTCACGGTATTTTCCCTCCCATTACGACGCCGTTTTATCCCGACGGCAACGTGTACTTCAAAAAGCTCGAACATAACGTGGAACAGTACTCGCGCACGCCCATGGCGGGCATTGTGGTACTCGGGTCGACGGGCGAAGCGATCATGCTCTCCGATCAGGAACGCCGTGATGTCCTGAAGGTCGCCCGCGAAGCCACTGCGCCGAACAAGGTCCTGATTGCCGGCACCGGAATCGAGTCGGCCATCGAGACTCTGCGGCTTACTGAATACGCCGCCGAACTGGGATACGACGTGGCCATGGTACGCACTCCGCACTATTACAAGAAGCAGATGCTGCCGGCCAACATGCTCGCGTTTTATCGCACGGTGGCGGATCGTTCGCCGCTACCGGTGATCATCTACAACTTCCCGCAAGCAACCGGCTATGACATGCCGGCTGAGTTGGTGATCGAACTGGCCGAGCATCCCAATCTGATCGGGATTAAGGAATCGAGCGGCGATGTGGAGAAGGTCCGCAAGATGGTTGCGGCAACGCGACACGTCAAGCGCAGCGCCACGGTTACCGAGACTTTCGATGCAGTCACACCGCGGATGCTTGCCGCCGCCAGCGCAGGTTCCGAGAATGGGCACATGGTCCCAGTGGGAGTCTTGGCAGGGAGCGCGGAGTCGCCCTCGTTGTCCCGCAACGAAGGGGGTAACGCTGGTCGACCCAGTACTTCGAAGGCGTCCTCTTCTGTGGTGACGATGGTCGGGAGTCTGAAAACGCGGCAAAAAGACGTTGGCTTCCAGGTGTTGGTGGGAGCGGCGCACAAGCTGCATCCTTCGCTCGATGCGGGTTCAGTGGGCGCAATCCTCGCCTTCGCCTGCGCAGCTCCAACGGCCTGCTATGAGATTTACGCCGCCTGCAAAGAGGGCGATGCAGAACTAGCCAGTCTGAAACAGGAACGTATTGCTGCTGCGGCGCAGCGCGTCGGTGGCGAGATGGGGATTCCCGGCCTCAAGCATGCCATCGACTTCAACGGCTACTTCGGCGGCCCGGCGCGGCTGCCCTTGCTGCCGCTGACCGCGGATCTGAAGGCGGAAGTTGAGAGCCTGCTGGCGGACATTCGAAACTGAAGCCCGGGACCGGACTAGTTTCCTAGATACGGTCCTTATTCCTGACCATGCCAAGTGCCTGGTCCGGCATGCTATATTCGCTCGACCGTGGCCTCCTCCGACCTTCATCCTCGCTCCGCGCTGATCGTCCTAACCGCGCTCAACCTGCTGAACTATGCGGACCGCAACGTGCTGTTCGCGGTGCAGCCGCTGGTGCAAGATGAATTCCATCTGACGAAAGAGCAGATCGGATTCCTCACCAGCGCCTTCCTCGGGTTCTACGTGCTGGCTGCTCCGTTCGTCGGCCCGCTCGCCGATCGTTATTCCCGCAAGCTCATCATCGCGCTCGGAGCCATGTTCTGGAGCGGCCTGACGCTGCTCACGGCAGTCACGCATAACTATACGGAGCTGCTGGTTCGGCACACTCTGGTCGGTGTCGGCGAGGCCACATTCGTCACCATCGCGCCGACCTTCGTGGCCGATCTTTTCGCGGAAGACAGGCGTGGGCGCATTCTGGGCGTTTTCTACCTGGCGATTCCGGTAGGATCGGCGGCGGGATACTTATTGGGAGGCTATCTGGCTCCGCACCATGGCTGGCGCTTCCCGTTCTATATCGCTGCTGTTCCGGGCTTCCTGCTGGCGATCGCGGTGCTGTTCCTGAAGGAGCCGGAGCGCGGGCAGTTCGACTCTCTCGCGGAGACTCCGGAGCGCGGCACGATTCTGGGCATAGCGCGCAACCCGGCGTTCCTCACGGCAACCCTCGGCATGGCCGCGATGACGTACTCTCTCGGCGGTATCCAGGTATGGATGCCTCAGTTCTTGTACAGCGAACGCGGCTATTCTCTGCAAGCGGCGAATCTCACTTTCGGGATGGTCATCGTGATCGATGGGATCGTGGCCTCGCTGGCGGGCGGCTGGCTGGGCGACTATCTGTTGCGGCGGATGAAAGGCGCCTACTACCTGGTTTCCGCCGCCAGCATGCTGCTGGGGGTTCCGGTGATGATTGTGGCGCTGTTCGTGAAAGGAAGTATCATGCTGCCCGCGATCGGGTTGGCAGCTTTCTTTCTCTTGCTGAACACAGCACCGCTGAACGCGGCAGTCATCAATTCGGTTGGGGCCCACATCCGCGCGACCGCGATTTCGGTAAACATCCTCGTGATTCACTGTCTCGGCGACGTGCTTTCGCCCACGATGATGGGATGGGTGGCCGACAGGCGGTCGCTGCAATCTGCTTTCGTGCTGCCAGTGATCGCCATGGTCATCTCTTCTGCCATACTGTTCTACGGGATGAAGTTTGCGCCGCAAATACAAATCGGAGCGCGCGCCCCAGTCGAGGCAGGGAAGACCTAAGGCCGGATGCATTACTTTCACTGGATCGCGGGCACGATTCTTGCTCTTGCTTGGTTTTCTCGCATTGTTGACGCCGCTCTCGGCATGCCCCACGTTGCCGATGTTTCCCGTCCGGAATGGGACCGCAATCCCGTGGCTCCCAGTGGGAATCCGCGGGTTTCGATTATTGTCCCAGCACGGAATGAGGAAGAAGCTATTGAGCAAGCCCTGGGCACTCTACTTGCGCTCGATTACGACAACTACGAAGTGATCGCGGTCAACGACCGGTCGACCGATCGCACGGGCGAGATTATGGAACGGATCGCGCAGAATCCCCACTTCTCGCAAAAGACGCGAGAAATGGGGCACCCAGGCTCGAATTTGGGGGGCCCGATCTTGCAGGTGATTCATCACGACGAACTGCCTTCGGGATGGCTGGGGAAGACTCACGCTATGTGGACGGCTGCGAATCAGGCCACCGGCGATTGGCTACTCTTCACCGACGCGGATGTGCTATTCAAGCCCGACTCGCTGCGACGTGCTCTCGTCTATGCGGAGTCAGTTCCCGCCGATCATGTTGTCTTGTTTCCGCAGATGATCATGAAGCGTCCGGGCGAGTCCATGATGATCGCGTTCTTCCAGACTATGTTTACCTTCGGACATCGCCCCTGGAAGGTTGCCGACCCCAGCACCGACGATCACATGGGAGTAGGCGCGTTCAACATGATCCGACGCAAGGTCTACGAATCGGTCGGTACCTATGAAGCGCTGCGCATGGAAGTGCTCGACGACATGAAGCTTGGCAAGGTGGTGAAGAAGGCGGGCTTCGCCCAGCGCAACGTCTTCGGCGGTGACCTGATTTCTCTGCGCTGGGCGCATGGCGCGATGGGCGTGGTGAACAATCTCACTAAGAATTTCTTTGCGGTGCTGTCATTTCAGTGGCCGCGGACGGTTGTCTCGGCTGTGGGACTGGCATTCCTTAACCTCACGCCGTTTCTAGGAATCTGGTTCGCTCATGGTTGGGAACGCGTTCCCTATGCCATCGCCTTACTCTCCATATTCCTTATCTATCTGGGGATGTCGTGGCGCTCGGCGGTTCCGATCTATTACTTCTTTCTGCATCCTGTCAGCTCGGTGCTGTTCATCTATACCTTGCTGCGCTCCATGCTTCTGACGCTTTGGAACGACGGCATTGTCTGGCGCGGGACGAAGTATCCGCTGGAAGATTTACGCAAGGGTATGGTGTGAGCAAATCATTCATCGTTGTAGGCTTCTGCGATGGCCATACCCACGCACGATGTCTCTTTCATTTTCGTTGAACTGGGCGCGGCCATCGTGGGCCTGGCGATTCTGGCCAGACTGGCGAACCGCTGGGGCTTTTCCGCAATCCCTCTCTATTTGATCGCGGGTCTTGCTTTCGGAAACGGTGGCCTCGCGCCTCTCCACTTCAGCTCAGAGTTTATTCGGGTCGGCGGCGAAATCGGTGTGCTCCTGCTGCTATTCATGCTGGGCATGGAGTACAGCGGGGACGAACTGAAAACCAGTCTTCGGCGGGGCCTTACCGCGGGCCTGTTGGATTTTGTGCTGAACTTCACGCCCGGACTGGCTGCCGGCTTTCTTCTCGGTTGGTCAGCACTGGCCAGCATGCTGCTGGGTGGCGTCACTTACATCTCATCCTCGGGAGTCGTCGCCAAAGTGCTTTCCGAAGTAGGGCGTCTGAACAATCCAGAGACACAGCTGGTCCTCTCAGTGCTGGTGCTGGAGGATCTGGCGATGGCCGTCTACCTGCCGCTCGTGGGTGTGCTGCTTCTGGGCGGCGGACCGGGCAAGATTGCAATTGCGATCCTGATTGCCATCGTCACGGTCGCTATGGTGCTGATCGTAGCGGTTCGTTATGGCCATTCATTGAGCCGTTTCGTCGCTCACGAGTCCGACGAGATTATTCTGCTTACAACGTTCGGAACTGTTCTGCTCGTGGCGGGTATTGCGCAGCGCCTGCACGTTTCGGCAGCAATCGGCGCGTTTCTGGTCGGAATCGCCGTATCCGGTCCGATTGCCGAGCAGTCGCGACGACTTCTCGCCCCGCTCCGCGACTTGTTCGCTGCCACGTTCTTTTTCTTCTTCGGCCTGCAGATTGCGCCAAGTTCACTGCTCCCTGCTGTGCGTATGGCTGCCGGACTGGCGGCAATCACAGCTGCGACCAAGGTCCTGGCCGGATATCTGGCGGGACGCAGCGCTGGCATTGAGAGCAAAGCGGCTTTGCGAGCAGGAATAATCCTGGTTCCACGGGGCGAGTTCTCCATTGTGATCGCAGGTCTGGGGGCTGCGATCGAACCTGCGCTGGGTCCGCTCTCAGCTGGCTACGTGCTTCTGCTGGCGATCCTCGGCCCATTGCTGGTGCGCATCGTGAAATGAGCCACCCAGGTCGAACAGCGTTGGCTTACTCAGGCGGGTTGTCGCCCTCGACGTTGTTGCCGTAGGTCGCGCTGGTCGACCGTTTGGCCTTGTGCTTCTTTGGTTTCCGGGATGGGTGCAGGCGTCCCGCGCTGTAGTGCCCGCGATTGTCGACGTCATAGTTCTTGGGCAGCGGTGGAATCATGGCGGCTCCGCCTCTGAGCTGCGAAATCCGCTTCAGGATGATCTCCGGCCTCCCGTCGTAGAGCTTTACGGCTCCGTTAACTTCGATTGTGCGGCCTGCCAGTTGGCGTACGTCTCCGACATCCTTCAGGTCAGAAGGGAAGACCACAACAGTAAACGGGCACGCCGCATGATCTTCACAGAAGTCGACGAAGTGAACGCCCTTGTTTCCGATCTTTACTCGCAAAACTTTGCCGGTCACGCATTTGGTTTCCCCGATATGCTGGCTGGCTTCGTGGATGGGAATACAGTCAGAGGCGGCGGAGAGAACAGACAATCCGCAAACCGCGACAACGAGTAGCAGATTCTGTCCCAGCTTCTCATCCGGTCATTCTACGAACGCGACAGCGATGAGCCTGTGACGAAATGCAAGAATCCTGCAAAGAGTCCCAATGTGAAACTCCCCGTCACAATTCCGGCGACACGCTATGGGCAGACAAGGCGCGCGGAAGCGGTGAGCATTTTGGTCGAGGAAGTTGAGCCCGTGCTGGGAGCACTGGAATTCGCGGGCGCCATTGCGATGATTAGATCCGGGCTAGGCCCCGAGACGGTGCACTGGACCACCATCGGCTGAGGCGAAAGACTGTACCGCGGAGCCGGCGGTGCGCCCGTCCAGAAGACCGGAAGCGGGCTTACGGTCGTCGGTGCGGAAGAAAACGTTCCTGTCGCGACGAACTGAGCCTGCTGCCCGGTCATGGTCTGGGTGATGGAAATGGATTGAAGCCGCCGACCGCTGCCGCAGGAGATGGTAAGAGAGGTGACGCCCAGAAGAAGAAGAGCCCAGGACTTCCGCATGGAATCCTCCTAGTTCTGCCATTAACCCGAAGAGCGGGTAGAAGTTGCTAGGTCAGGCCCAATCTTGGAGCCGCCTTGCCCACCTCCCGCGGAAAGAGGGCGAGAAGTGGGGCGTTCGATAGAGTCTTACTTGAATGACTTTACCGCCGCCGCCTCGTCATCCTTCACGTCGAAGACGGTGTACAGCTTGGTGATCTGCAGCAGATCGTTCACCTTCTTGGTCAGCTTCAGCAGCTTCAATTCGCCGCCTTGATTCTTGGTCGTGGTAAAGGCGCTGACCAATTCGCCGATGCCTGAGCTGTCAATGTAATTCACATCCGCCAGGTTCAACAGGATCTTCTTATTCCCCTTGGAAAGCAGGTCGCGCACCGTGTCGCGCAGGATGACGCTGCCTTCGCCCAGGGTGATGCGTCCGCTGCAATCCACGATCGCCACACCATCCACTTGCCGAGTTCCAACCTTCATCGTCACTGGGAAGCCTCCTTGTCGCCCGCGGTTGGCCCGTGGACGTGCTTGATCAGTTTCAGTTCCGTGCCCGTCTTGGACGGGCGAATCTCCACCACATCCATGAACGAGCGCATCAGGAAAATTCCGCGCCCGGACGTTTTGAGCAGATTCTCCGGAGCCAGAGGATTAGGAATCTTGCTCAAGTCCATCCCCTTACCCTGGTCGCGAATGGTGATGACCAGCTCCTTATCCGTCCGCTCAAAGGCCAGCGTCACCTTCTTGTCCGACGCATACTCGTTCCCGTGCAGGACGGCGTTGACTGCGCCCTCGCGCACGGCCATGGAAATCTGCATAACTTCGTCATCGCCGAACCCTAAATCTGTAGCTATGCGGGTGGCCTTTTCTTCCGCGCTATCCACCGTGTCCAAAGTGGAGTCGAGCGTGTAAGAGACCCGTTGCTCGGTCATGGCCATAGACGAACGAGAAGTATGCTTAAGGGCCCGCCACCAGTCTCTGCATGGATTCAATCGGCTGGCAAGCTCTCGCCGGAAGCGTTTTCCGGCGAATGCGGTAGTGTGCCTGTCGGAGGCGGAATTGTCAACGCGGGGATCGCTGCAGTCGCTGCAGACCCAGTCAGCAGAACTACCTAGCCGCCGCCACCTGCGGAACCAGTTCAGCCGTCCGCAGGAAATCATAGTTCCCCGCCGGATTCAGCTTCAAGTTGGCCACGCGGCGGTTGTGGACCAGAACGTTATCCAGATACCACAGATTCACGTAGGGGACATCGGTCGCCAGGATACGCTGCACCTCTGCATACAGCGGCTTGCGTAGCTTGGGATCGATTTCACGCCGCGCCTGGTCGATCAGGGCGTCCACGCGGGGATTCGAGTAGAAGACGCGATTGGCTCCATTTGGCGGAAACTTCGCGGAATGACACGAATATTCGAAGATGTCCGGATCTTCGTTCCCTCCGATCCAGCGTAGCCCATACATCTGGAACGCCCCGTGCGTCACGTCGGAGAAAAACGTGGCGAACTCAAAGGTACGAACGTCGAGCGCGATCCCCACCTCGCGCAGTTGCTGTTGTATTACAGCGACCATCAGCCGCGTATTTTCGTCGGTGGAGGTCTTCATCGTGATGTGGAAGCGTACGCCATTGACGAGTGGATGGCCCGCGGCATCGAGCAGTTGGTTGGCGCGATTGGGATCATGATCGTAGCCAGGGACATCCCCGTTGTAGGCCCAGCTCTGCGGCGGAAGCAAACTGCGGGCGGGTTGCGCCTGTCCTCGCCACAAATATTCGACCATCGGCTGCCGGTCGAGAGCATAGGCGATGGCCTGCCTCACTCGCGCATCTTTCAGGATGGGATCGCGCGTGTTGAATCCCAGGTAAGCCAGCCTGGTGCCGGCCCCACGTTCGACGGCAAGGCGAGGCTCGCGTCGCAGAGTGATCACGGTATCGGGTGGGTAGGACGCGTTGATAGCAACGTCGGCACTGCCCTTGCGAAGTTCGAGAGCCTGCGTAGTCGCATCTGGCACTATTGCGAATCGCACCCGAGCGAGCTTCGCCTTCTCGCCCCAATACTCGTCGTTGCGTTCGAGGATGACGTCTCGATCAGTTTCCGCGCTGAGAAACTTGAAGGGCCCGGAGCCGATCGGATGCCGCGTCATTTCATCTCCACTGCCGTAGGGCACGATTCCGATGGCAGCATCCGCCAGATTCCAGAGCAGCGGTGAGTCCGGCTCCTTCAAGTGAAATACCACGGTAGAGTCGTCCGGCGCATCGATCCGGTCCACAAAGCGATAGTTGGCGGTCTTGGTGCTGCGAATCTTGCCTTGCAGCAACGAGTCGAAAGTCCACTTCACGTCGCGTGAGGTCAGCGGCCGGTCATCATGAAACTTGACTCCATGATGCAGATGAAAGATGTAGGTTAGCGGATCGGGAATGTCCCAGCGCTCGGCCAGATCGGGCACAACGTTCAAGTTATCTCCGCGCGCCAGCAGCCCGTCAAAGATCAAGGCGTCTATGCGCGCCGATTGCGCATCAAGGCCCACCCGAGGATCAAGATTCGTAGGACTCGATTCGATGATCATCACGAGTGTGCCAGGATCGGATTTGCCGGAACACGACACCAGGGAGACGAGCAATCCGAGCGCGACGAGGACCACGAAAGCCCGAAGCACCACGGCACATGTGGGGACAGCCGCCCCCGGCTGTCCATTCGTCCCGAAGGGACGAGGGGTTCTCTGCTTCCCTGTGCACCGCGCAAGCATCACTTGCAGTCCAGGCACATCTGATGAATGGCGTTCACGGTTCTCCAATTGCGCGTCGTAGTCACCACGGCGAGCGCCTTCTCCCACGGAACTTTCCACAGGCTGCTGCCGGAGAATCCGTTGGGCAAGTGTAAAAAGATGTCCCTGCCTACACACCGCGACTGATCGGGAGCAACGGTAAACTCAGCCAGCCTCTTCAGTGCAGGTGCCGCGGGAATCTCCGACAGAAAGGTGACATGAAGTTTCTCCAGGTCAATGCCACGCTGTTTCAGGAAGGGATTGGCAGCAACGATCTCGCCCAGTTCAGCACTCGTTCTAACAATCACCGAAGCAGAGAAACCAAAGTCGCTGACAATCCTGTCCTCGATTTTATTGCCCAGCGCCGCGGAGGAACCCTTGCCGGCCTTGAACACCACGTTCCCGCTCTGGATGTAAGTCTTCACCTGGTCGAACCCCAGCCCTTCGAACGACTTTCGCAAGTCATCCATCTTGACTCGCTTGTGCGGGCCAATATTGATTCCGCGCAGCATGGCAACATAGATAGGCATAGTTGACTCACGTAGGGACAGCCGCCTCTTCGGCAAGCTCAGGGCAGGCCTCGGCTGTCCGGTCGGCGCAAAGCGAGCCTACTAGACAAATGAAATCTTTCCCAGTACCGCCCCGCGTTTCGCGCCTGTGGCTGACGGAACATTCGCAGGCCGACGATGCCATGTCTCATACGCCAACACCGCAAAAGCCACAGCCTCCTTCGCTTCGGAAGGCAACCCGAACTCATCCGAGAATCGGATCTGCACTCCCAGTGGCGTCACCTCGTTGGATAACATCTTGACCAGCGCGGCATTCCTTACTCCGCCACCGGAAACAATCATCTCCTGAAATGTGGGCACAGCGGCCCCCGGCCGTGCGTTCGCCGCAGAGCGGCGAGGTGTAGCGATCCCTTTCAGCAGAAACCGCCCAACCGCATCCGCGATGGACTTCGCGGTAAGGGCAGTCGCCGTGGCCACTACATCCTGCTTGCGTGCACCGCGACAGTTCCGAAGAAACTCTCCCACGAACTCCCGTCCAAACTGCTCGCGCCCCGCGGCCTTCGGAGGCGGTTTGCGAAAGAATGGTCGCCGCAATAGTCGCTGCAGTACCGGCTCTAGGACTCTCCCTGAGGCCGCAATCTTCCCACTGCGATCGAAAGGCTTGCCGAACAATTTCTCCGTCACCGCGTCGATCACCATGTTTCCCGGACCAGTGTCAAAGGCGACCACATCGCTCGCGTCCGCTCCCGCTGGAATGGCAGTTAGATTAGCAATGCCGCCAATGTTCTGCACGATCCGTCCCACCTGCGGATCGCCGAACAGCAGATAGTCAAGATAGGGCACCAGCGGCGCGCCTTTGCCCCCCGCCGCCATGTCTGCGGGACGGAAATCGGAAACCACCGGCACGCCCACTCGCGCCGCGATCACAGCCGCCTCGCCCGTCTGCCATGTCGCCGCTACCGAGCGCCCGAGAAACCGTGCGGCTTCGCCCTGGTGATACAGCGTCTGCCCGTGGCAGCCGATCAGATCCGCCTTCGATTTGAAGCGTCTCTGGGTCGCGAGCACCGCGTCCGCATAAAGCTCGCCAAGCAGAAAGTTAAGCCGCGCCAAATCCGCCACGCTGGCCCGGGAAGCATTCATCGCCGCCAGCACCTCCGAACGAACTCTTGCCGGATAAGGATATTCCGCATGCGCCACCAGTCGAATTGTGTGGGACGGACACTCTTTTCCGCCACTGCCGGAAGTCACGCCGGAGGCGTCGCGCGAACCTGATTCGGCCGGCTCACCAATCCGCACCAGCGCTACATTGATCCCATCCGCCGACGTCCCGCTCATAACGCCTGCTACGATCATGTTTGTACTTTCAACCTTGTCATCCTGAAGGAACGAGTTTCGCGCGAAGCGCGGAACTCCGACTGAAGGACCTATGCAAGAGCTGTCCGCTCTTCACAAAGTACACAGGTCCTTCGCCATGCTCAGGATGACAAGACCTTCTTGCCAGTTCAGGCTAATCTCTCCAGCCGCACCTGCTCGCCAAACTCCCACAACGTCCGAGACAGCTTCTCGATCGTTGCGACCGCGGGGGATTTTGATTTCCGTAGAAGCACAGCCGCTTTCTTCTTAAAGGTCAGCACCCGCTGCGCCGACTCCGCAACCCGCCGTGCGAATTTCGAATCGCGCTCCGCAGTCTTGACCAGCTGTTCGTAGGCCTGCGCGATGTAGTCCCCACGGTGACAAATCAGGCACAGATCTCCACCCGCGCGGATAAACTCGACCGCGGCCTCGCCGATCGGAGCGGCTGACAGAACGCCGCCCATTTCCAGATCGTCCGACACGATCAGCCCGCCATAGCCGATGCGCTTGCGCAGAATGTCCGTGATCCAAGTCTTGGAAAGCGATGCGGGAATCCGATCATGCGTGACCAGGGGATATGCCGCGTGCGAAATCATCGCAAACGGCAATTGTCCCCGCAGCCTGCGGTAGGGAAGCAGATCCTCTACCCAGAGCTTTTTCATCGGCTTCTTGATCACTGGCAGTTCGTGATGGCTATCAAGCTTGCCTTCGCCCAAGCCCGGGAAGTGCTTACCGCATCCCATCACTCTTGCTGCCCGCAAACCGGCAAGAAACTCGCGGGCGTATGCAGCCGCTTGCCGCGGATTCGCCGAAACCGCCCGCGAACCCATCACGCTGCGCGACGTCTCAAACGCCAGGTCCAGTGCGGGCGCGAAGTAGACATTGAATCCCAGCGCCCGGCAGTTCTCTCCAATCACCTGCCCATGCTTACGGAATAGCTTGCGATCGCCGGTCGCGAACACGTCCGCCGCCGAGGGCGTTGCGCCGAGCACCTCGCGGAAGCGGTCAACGCGCCCGCCTTCGAGATCGACACAAGTGAATAACGGCGTCGAGACGCACTTCTGGCAGTCGCGTAACAGCCGCCAGTTCTGCTCCGGGCTCTTGATGTTGCGTGCGAACAGGATCACGCCTGCCGGCTGCAGCCGCTTGAGCAGGGAATGGAGACGCACCGTCATCTCTGTGGCGTCGAAGCCGATGATTAGAAGCTGGCCGACATCTCCGCGCTTCCCCAAGGAGAGACTCAGCTCTCACCCCCCGGCAGTTCAGAGGGACGACCCCAGCGGATAACAGACCTGAGCCACTGAGCTAGTGCTACACAGAGGGTGGTCAGGGCGATCTGTCTCAGGGCCGATCCGCTCACTGCTGCAATGTGTCGGACACTAGGAGAAATGCGAAAGCAACTCAAAAGAACGAAGCCGGCAAGGTTGATACCCATCAATAGGGAAGCAATTTTCACGGATTTCCTAGGGAACTCGAACGCAAACATAAAACAAAGAATTGCGGCGATGGCCTCAAACACCTTGTTCTAAATGCTCCAAAAGCTTCTGTGGAGAGCTACTGGAAAGCTGAAGCGACCCCAAATGAAATGGCCGATCTCCCTAACGAGCAGCAGACCGGACACAACAAAAAGCGCTGCGGCCCCTAGCGTGGTGAACCAGTCACTATCCACGGTGATTTCCCAGATGCGAGGGGATCGATTCTTCGGCTGAGTATTCACTCGATTTCCCCTTTCAACGCCGCCAATAGATTCAGCGCCTCCAGCGGCGTCAGCCGGTTTAGGTCCACTTCGCGCAGCTTCTCCAGCACCGGCTGCGACAGCGGCGTAAAGATCGTCAACTGTGTATGCGGGAGCGATACTCCCGGCGACAAATGTCCTGTCGCCACCCGCTCGGCGGATTCATGCTCGGCCAAGACGTCGCGCGCCCGCTCTACTACCTCGTTCGGCAAGCCCGCCAGCTTCGCGACCTCGATGCCGTAGCTGCGGTCCGCCGCGCCCGGTTCGACCTTGCGCAGAAAGACGATGCCTCCGCCCGTTTCTTTTACCGACACGTGGTAATTCTTCACGCCCGAAAGCTGCTCGGCCAGTTCGGTCAACTCGAAATAATGTGTGGCGAACAGAGTCTTCGCTCGCACCCGCGCGTGCAGATATTCAACCGCCGCCCAGGCAATCGCCAGCCCATCGTAAGTCGCCGTCCCACGCCCGACTTCGTCGAGCAGAATCAAAGACCGAGCCGTCGCGGTGTGCAGGATCGCCGCCGTCTCGGTCATCTCCACCATGAAAGTCGAACGCCCGCGCGCCAGGTTGTCGCTGGCTCCGATGCGGGTGAAGACACGGTCCACGACGCCCAGCCGCGCCGATCGCGCCGGAACGAACGAGCCCATTTGCGCCATGATGACGATCAGAGCGGCCTGCCGCAAATAAGTCGACTTCCCGCCCATATTAGGCCCGGTCAGCAACAGAATGGTATGCGTGGTCGAATTCAGATACAAATCGTTCGGCACGAAGCGCTCGCTGCCACCCGCCATCTCTTGCTGCTCGATCACGGGATGCCGACCTTCGATAATTTCCAAATCGCCAGCCCCGGTTGTCTGCGACTCGACAAACTGTGGCCGGCAATAATTCCGCAGCGCCGCAATGTGCGCCATCGAGGCCAGGACGTCGACTTCAGCCAGCGCCAACGCGGTCTGCCGGATTCGCTTCGCCTCCGCCGCAATCGCTGTCCGAAGCTCCGTGAACAACCGACGCTCGATCTCGACAATCTTTTCCTGCGCGTCGAGGATCTTGGCCTCGTACTCCTTCAATTCCGGCGTGGTGAAGCGCTCTGCCCCGACCAGCGTCTGCTTCCGCTCATAATCCTGCGGCACGAGATGCAGGTTCGCCTTCGACACCTCAAAGTAGTAGCCAAAAATAGAATTGAACTTGACCTTCAGCGAGGAAATACCCGTCCGCCCGCGTTCCCGCTGCTCAATCTGTGCCAGCACCTGCTTGCTGTTGCGCGAAAGTTCGCGCAGTTCGTCCAGTTCGCGATCGACGCCTGCCGCAATCACCCCGCCATCGGCAAAACTCAAGGGTGGCTCGGGCACAATCGTCTTCTCGATGCGGTCACGCAGATCACTCAGCTCATCCAGCGCAGCATGAAGCACTCTCAGCCGTTCCGCGGCAAGACGTCCCACGGCCGCCTTCACCGCCGGAATCTTTCCCAACGAAGCCACCAGCGCGAGCACGTCCCGCGGGTTCGCCGTCTCGAGAGTCACCCGGCTGAGCAGTCGCTCCAAATCCAGCACCCCATCCAGCGCCCGCCGCAACTCCTCCCGCGCTATCAGATCCTTGACGCCCGCCTCGACCGCGTCCAGTCGCGCGTTGATCTCAACCAACTCCAACGAAGGCCGCAGCAACCACGACCGTAGCAACCGCTTTCCCATCGGCGTGACTGCGCAATCAATCGACCGAAACAGAGTCACACCAGCATCCGTGCCGGCAAACAGCGGCTCGATCAATTCCAGATTTCGCACCGTGACCGCATCCAGCACCAGGCACTTCTGCCGCTCGTACCAGCCGATGCGGTCCACGTGATCGAGCGACCCGCGCTGCGTCGAGCGTACGTAATAAAGGATCGCTCCAGCCGCCGCCGCAGCGGCCGTGCGGCCCGCGAGCCCAAATCCCTCCAGCGACAAAACCCCGAAATGATTCTCGAGCAAAGGAATGGCATGATCCGGGGAGAAAATCCAGTCATCGAGAGGAGTCTCGGTCCAGCGCGAAGGTCCCTGTGGGGACAGCCGCCCTCGGCTGTCCGGCCGAGCGAAGCTCGGCAGCTTTTCCCTCGGAGCACCTGCGCCCTCGAACAGCGGCGCCGCCGAGCCATACAGCAACTCCCTCGGCCGCAACTGCTCCAACTCCTCCTGCACCCTCCGCAACGCCCCGTCCCCCACGAACTCCGTAGCCCGAAACTCCCCGGTAGACAAATCCAAGGCCGCGAACCCAACTCGCTCTCCCACCTGCGCCAGCGCCGCCAGAAAATTGTTCTCCTCCGACCCCAGCGATGAATCCGCCGCCGTCCCCGGCGTCACCACCCGCGTCACTTCCCGCCGCACCAGCTTCTTCGCCAGCCGCGCATCTTCCATCTGCTCGCAGATCGCGACCTTAAATCCCTTGCGAATGAGCTTGCCGATGTATCCCTCCGCCGCGTGGTAGGGCACTCCGCACATCGGCACCGCGATGCCTTTCTCTTTGTTCCGCGACGTGAGCGTGATCTGCAGTTCTTTGGACGCGACAATCGCATCATCAAAGAAAAGTTCGTAGAAATCTCCCAGACGAAAAAACAGCAACGCTGTAGGGTGCTCTTTCTTGACCGCGGCATATTGCCGCATCAGCGGAGTGGACGGCTCGGTCATTTCGGAGGCTTCGAGCGCGGATTATAACAAAGCGCACCGCCCACCTTCTGCGGCAGTGGTCACACCGTCCCGGTGGAAATCGCAGTTGACGCACCTTCTCCCGCAGTGTTTACCTATCCCATGGAACTCCGCAAGGATCCCATCACGCGCTCCTGGGTCATCACCGGAGACGATCCCACCGGGCCACGCGTTGAATCCGTCTGCCGCTTCTGTCCCGATGCCGCCTCCGCTCCCCAGGTCATAGCCACCATGCCCAACACCGGAGGCGTTCCCTGGTCGGCTCGCGCGCTAGTGCATCCCACGCCGCTCTATCACATTGAAGGCGAGCCCGGACGCCGTGGCGATGGCCTCTATGACCGCATGCACTCCGTCGGAGCGCACGAGGTGTTGGTCGAGAACTCGCGCCATGACCACCATCTTTGGAATGCCAGCGACGCGGAGATCGAGTGGTTCTTTCGCATGGCCGCCGAGCGCATTTTCGATCTCAAGCGCGACCCCCGCATCAAGTACGTCAGCCTCTTCAAGGACTACGGCGGGAGTGCCGGGCAGGAATTCAGCCATCCCACGTCACAGATCACTGCCACCATGTTCGTGCCGCGCCGCGTACTCTACGAACTCCGCGCCGGCCGCGAATATTTCCTGACCAAGGAACGCTGCGTCTTCTGCGACATCATTAACCAGGAAGAGCGCCAGGCCCTTCGCGTGATCGAAAGCCGCGGAGACTACATTGCCCTCTGCCCCTACGCGCCCCGCGTTCCCTACGAAGCCTGGATTCTCCCCCGCAATCACGACGCCGCCTTCGAGCACACCGCGCTCGTGCGCCAGGGCCAACTCGCCGACCTCGCGGCAATTCTTCGCCGCACACTGCAACGCGTCCGCACGTTCACCGAGGAATTCCATCTTGTTCTGCACACTTCACCCAGCAGCCAGCATCCCTCGAAGACTCTCGGCTACTGGAAAACGATTGACGACGACTATCATTGGCACATCGAACTCTTGCCCGTGCTCGGCTCAAAGGCCCGCTCCTATACCTTCAAAGAGGTCTACTATTCGCCCGTAAGCTCGGAAACCGCCGTGAAACAATTGCGGGAGGCAAAGATCGATGGGTGAATCCACGAATGCGAAAGTCACCGGCCTGATCCCCATGGCGCACGTGGCCGACGTGCAACGCTCGGTAGAGTTCTACAAAATGCTCGGCATGGAACTGCGCGCCAGCCTGAAGGGAAGTACGAACGGCCTGCAGTGGGCTCACTTGGCTTGCGAAGGCGCACACTTGATGTTCGCGCGCGCCAGCGAGCCCGTGGTCGCCAGCCAGCAGGCGGTTCTGTTTTACTTGTACACACCCGACCTGGTTGCCTTGCGCGACCACCTGCTCACCTCCGGAGTGCGCGTTTCGGCCATCACGTATCCCGACTACATGCCCAAGGGCGAAGTGTGTGTTGAGGACCCTGACGGCTATTGTCTGCTCATCGGCCAAGCAGGGTGATGCGGATCTCACATCGATGGGTAAATTCCATCTCGATACCGACCTGGGAGGAGACATCGACGATTTGTGCGCGCTGGCCATGGTCCTGAATTGGCCGGAGGTTGAGCTGGTCGCGGTCACTACAGTCTCAGACGATCAAGGCAGGAGAGCTGGCTATGCACGGTACGCGCTCGACTTGGCTGGACGGCGAGATGTTCCAGTTTGCGCCGGAGCTGACGTTTCGGACGGATATTACCACCCTTTGCGGCCAGGTTTTGCCGACGAAAATGCCTACTGGTCGAAAGCTATCCAGCCACTGCCGGGGCCGGCCGATGATGCCATCGCGCTGCTCAAGCGCAGTGTCGAACAAGGTGCAACCATTGCGCCAAGCGGGCCTTTAACGAATCTTGCGCTACTCGAAAGACGATGGCCGGGCGTATTACGCAACGCTCACGTAGTTTTGATGGGAGGACACGTGGTTCCTCCCCGGAAGGGTTTCCCGCAGTGGGGCCGTGATATGGACTATAACCTCCAGGTCGATGTCAGGTCGGCCGAGTACATCCTTCGAAATTCAAGCCCGACGCTGGTTCCACTTTCGGTAACGGTCGAGACGGCCCTCCGAAGGGCTTATCTGCCAACCTTGAGAGAAGCCGGACCGATGGGGCAACTTTTGGCGAGACAGGCAGAAGCCTTCGCCAAGGACGAAAACATGGAGACACGATTCGGCCGAACCTGTGATGGTCTGCCGCACGACATCATCAATTTCTTGCACGATCCGCTAGCGTGCGCGATCGCACTGAGCTGGAACAAGGGTGTGGAGATCCGTGAGATTCCGGTGAAATCGGAAATCATGGATGGGGCGCTCCACCAGACCGTTGACAGCAGAGGCAACCCCACCAAAGTGGTAACGAGTGTGAACGGGTCCGAGTTCAGCGATTTCTGGCTCAGCGCGGTCACGCGAAGCGAGAAGCCCAATTTGTAAATGTGGTGGCTGTGTGTGGATTGCGTTCAGATTTGTCTCACACCCCAGCGTATGGCGTAATTAGCGGCTTCACGCCCTGCTACAATCCGAGCCCAAGGAGATCCTGCCATTGAAGCATTTCATCTGCTTCATGTTGTTCCTTGCCACCGCGTTCAGCCAAACGCCAAGCGCCGCCTCCGCGTCCCCATCATCCGAAAAGCGCCAGGTTCTATGGCAGAAACTTGAATCGACCATTCGTGACGTGGATTCTCATCTCGACGGCGTAATGGGCGTAGCCATCGAAGACCTCACCACCGGAGACCATTTCTTCCTCCACGAAAATGAAGTCTTCGCCCAAGCCAGCTCCATCAAAATCACGGTTCTCGCCCAGCTTTACCAGCAGGCGCAACAAGGAAAGTTGAAGCTCACCGACCTCTACACCGTGCAGGCCTCGGATCTCGTTCCAGACAGCGACATCATGGGCGGACTCACGCCCGGGGTCACCCGCATCACCCTGCGCGATCTCGCGACCATGATGGTCGCGGTCAGCGACAACTCCGCCACCAACGTCCTGATCGACCGCGTCGGCATGGACAACGTCAACTCCATGCTGGACTCCCTCGGCCTCTCCCACACCCGCCTGCGCCGCAAAATGATGGACCTCAAGGCCGCCGCGGAAGGCCGCGAAAACATTTCCACTCCCAGCGAAATGATGACCCTGCTCGAAGCCATCCACCACGGCAAAGTCCTCAACAAGGAATCCACCGCTGATTTCTTCAAAGTCCTCAGCACAAACAAGAGTTCGTGGATTCCCCGCGACCTCCCCGCCGATCTGAAGATCGCCAACAAGCCCGGCTCACTCGAAGCCGTCCGCAACGACTCCGGCATCGTATTCGTTGAAGGACACCCATATGTGATCTGCGTCATGACCAGTTTCCTGCGTAACGAGCGTGATGGAGAGGACGCCATCAGTAAGATTTCCCTGGCCGCGTGGCGGATGTTCGACCGCCTGAGCCGCGCCTCCGAGTACGGACGCGTAGTGTCACCCGGCAACGGCGCCCGCTAAGGTCATGTGGCAGGAGTAATGGCCGCATTACGATACGACACCCTGCCACTTGTTTTGTCTGCTTTGAAATCTCCTGGGCTGGAAGGCTGCCCATCGGTTAGAGAAGGTCAATGAGAGGCGATGTTACGCCACTGACGCAATCACAGCCCACCAGCAAGTCCGCCGGTCCATCGAACGGTCGTTTGCAATCCGAGAACACCTACTCCGAGATCATCCCAATCGTCGCAAGCCACGTCTCCACTAACTGAGCCCATCCCCTAATCGGAAACTTCGTGCGACGCAGCCCAAACCCGTGTCCCCCGTGGGCATACAAATGCATCTCCACCGGAACCCCAACTTTTCTTAGCGCACCGTAGTAAACCAGCGAGTTTTTTACTGTGTCGATTGGGTCATCCTCCGCCTGCAGCAAAAACGTAGGTGGCGTCTGCTTGGTTACCGGAATATACGGATTCAACTCGAAATCTTTCGAGGTATTCTCCCGCATATGCCCCGGATAAAGAGCAATGCCAAAGTCCGGGCGGCAGGTTTCTTTGTCGGCGGCATCGAGAGCCGGATACAACCGCTTAGCAAAATTCGTACTGATCGCTGCGACCAAGTGTCCGCCTCCGAAAAACCAAGCACGCCAATCTTGTGCGAATTGATATGCACTCCGCAGCGTGCAAGCGCACCAAGCCAATCGTCCTCTGGGCATCTTCCAACGCCATCGGTGATTTTGGGTACGCTCCTGATCTCGGAGACAGGTGTTCTCCCGGCACGCGATACTTCAACAACACACATGTGATTCCCTTGGACGTCAGCCAGTCACAGACCTCCGTGCCTTCAAGGTCCATGTACAGAACCCAATAGCCCCCGCCAGGAAACACAACTACGGCAGCACCCGTGTTCCTTCCCGTCGGCGAATAAACAGTTATCGAGAGCCGCGAGACCTTGCCCACCACAACGGCACCCGGCGGATCCTCACCAACCGTCTGCGTGTACTCCGGCCCCGCGACAGCCTGGGCATTAGGCGGCGTGCCCGGCCATATCGGCACTTGCGTATGTTCCGGCGATGGCCGCCACGAGAGCGTCTGTGCGCACAAAACGGCAAACCCAGAGATAACACAAAAAGCAACGATCAAAGGCTTTATCACAGTTCACCTCGTTCATAACTGGGATTGCTGAGGCCAGCAGTCTAAGAGGGTTAGCTTCTTGTCGCAACGAGGGAATCTAGATAGTCAAACAGTCTGGGTGCAATTTAAACTCTTGGCGAGTCACAGGCGGACCGGGGTTAAAGTCAGTTGTTGTTAACAGCGTTTACACTCACAACTAGGCTGAGTACAGCTTGATCAAAACGAGCCCCTCCCGGCCCTCATACTCTTTGCAGTACAATCCCTCGCATGTCGATCCGACCCTACCCCTTCTGCGCCTTAATTCTAACGGTGGTCGCTGTGCCAATGTTTTCTCAGGAGATTCAAAAGCTCGATCCCGCTCTCGACAAGATTGTCGGACCCGACTCAAGACTCGAGCGCGTAGCCACCGGCTTCAACAAGTGGACGGAGGGCCCGGTGTGGACGCGCGAAGGCATCCTCCTCTTTGCGGAGATTCCGGCAAACAACATCATCCAGTGGACCCCCGGCAAAGGCGCCAGCGTCTTCATCCACCCCAGCGGCTACGAGGGTTCGGAACCCTACAAAGGACCAGAGCCCGGCTCCAACGGAATGACTCTGGATGCTGATGGACGAGTCAGCGTGGCGGGCCACGCCCGACGCAACGTCTGGCGCATGGAGTCCGTCGATCCCAAAGCACAAATCACGATCCTCGCTGACTCGTATCAAGGCAAGAAGCTGAACAGCCCCAACGACCTCGTATACAAATCCGACGGGTCGCTCTACTTCACCGATCCTCCCTACGGCCTGCAAACTCAGGGCGACGACGACCCGCAGAAGGCGCTGAAAGTCAACGGTGTGTACCACCTGCCCGGAGCGCGGCAACACAAGCCCGGCGCGCCGCCCGACCGCGACCAGTTACAACTCGTGATCAAGGACCTCCCCCGTCCTAACGGCCTGGCATTCTCTCCGGACGAGAGGTTCCTCTACATCGCGGACTCCGGGAAAAGACAGTGGCTGCGCTACCGTATGCAGGACGACGGCTCCGTGACTGATGGCAAACTGTTTCTCGATGCCTCCACCGACCCAGCCAAGGGCAGCCCCGACGGCATTCGGGTCGACAAAGAGGGAAATATCTACGGTTCCGGCCCGGGCGGCGTCTGGATCATCTCGCC
The DNA here is from genome assembly GCA_003225555.1 of Acidobacteriota bacterium. Classification (GTDB taxonomy): domain Bacteria; phylum Acidobacteriota; class Terriglobia; order Terriglobales; family Acidobacteriaceae; genus Sulfotelmatobacter. Next base: position 78,145 of record QIAM01000024.1, read on the forward strand.
CGATGGCAGACACATCGGCACCATCAAAGTTCCCGAGGTAGTGAGCAACGTAGCGTGGGGTGACGCGGATGGCAAGAGGCTCTACATCACGGCCAGCACCAGCCTGTTCCGCATCCAGTTGAAAGTTCCCGGGGTAAGAAACTGAGCATCTCGGACGCCTGCCGGGCACAGCTTGCCGGATCGGGAGTGCTAGTGCCATCAGCAAGATTTCCCTGGGTGCCTGGCGGATCTTCGACCGCCTAGGCCGCACCTCCGAATACGGACGGGTCACTTGCCGTCAAGTACGTCCGAAGCGCCGTGGGGACTGGTTCCGAGTCGCTGAAATAACCCGCCCTGAGGGAGGGCGGGCCAGAGGACGAACGGGTGCCTTTTCCCAACAGCGCCAATTCTCCCTGGAACATTTTGTGAGAGCCGCGCGCAGTCGGCCATTGCACTGATGGCGAATCTGTTCTTCTTTCGTGGAGGATGGGCCTTACATTCGTGCTGCGTGACCGTACGAAAGTTTAGGCCTTTGCAACCGGGATTCCGATTTTCTCCGCCATTCTTACTAGCTCCGGTAGAGAGTCCGCACCCATCTTTCGTATGAGTTGGCTGCGGTGGACCTTTACTGTAGTTTCGCTGGTACCAATTTCGGCGGCGATCTGCTTATTGGGTAGGCCGGAAACTACCAGTGGCAAGACCTCTCGCTCACAAGGCGTCAGCGATTCAAAGCGCTCCCACAGTGCGGCAATTTCTGTTTCTCGTTGCCGTCGGGTCCGGTCGCGCTCCAGGGCTACTTGAATCGCATCCAGCAGATCCTGGTGGCGGAAGGGCTTGGGAAGAAACTCGACCGCGCCCGCCTTCATGGCCCGAACCGACATTGGGATGTCACCGTGCCCGGTGATAAAGATGATCGGAATGGGAATAGCCGTTCCTGATCGTGTTGGCTGCCGACTCCAGAACCCGCCATGTCCCATCTTTGTGCCGGATACGATACTCCAGCTTCTCTCCCACTCCGGTCTGCCGTGCCTCCCGCGACGCCGCCAGCACCTTGAAGCGATCGTCGGGATGAATCTGTTCGAACGCCGAAGTCTCTCCCAACTCCGCCGGTGAGTAGCCCAGGATACGCTTGTAAGCAGGGCTGTTATACAATCGTCGCCCCTTCACATCGACCAGCGCGATCATGTCCGCCGCGTTCTCGGAGATGATCTGAAACAGCTCCTCCCGCTTTTTGGCACGCCGTCGAATCAGGTAGATCGCCAGTTGTTGTCCGACCGCAGCGACCGCCAGCCCAACCGCGATCCATCCCTGCCAATCTGCCATCATTTTGCCCTGTCAGAAGACACGCATTCCTCTGAGAGTAGATCGGCCAATTCTGTCCCGAGATTGAGTGACTCCAGCATTGTCGTGCCACCAACCGCAGAAATCTAGAGAATGCGGGTGCCCCTCGCGTTGTTTGCGAGAGGGTGGGGGTTTTGTAGCCGCGAAGCTCCGTCGCAAGAGACTTTGTCAAATTTACGCCAATCTGGCTCTAAGCCGCCTTTTCAGTGCTATAGTTCCAACCCGCGGGGCTACCGCAACCTCATTGCCCGGCTCCGCGACGGAGGGGGAAATGGGAAGCAAGCGACTTTCGAAGTCCACGACCACCATTCTGGCCGTCATCACAGTCGTCGCAATCCTGTCTAGCATCTCCAGCGCCGCCAGCACCACGAAGCTGGTCTACAGCTTCGCCGGAGGCAGCGACGGCGAGTACACCGACACGGACCTAGTTATGGATCAGGCGGGCAACATCTACGGGACGTCCGTGCAAGGCGGTCTCTACGGCGGCGGCACCGTTTTCCAGGTCACGCCCGCCGGCGTTCACACCGTCCTCTACAACTTCACTGGCGGCACCGATGGCGGAGAGCCCTACAAGGGCGTCACGCTTGACCCCAAAGGCAACCTCTACGGCACAGCTGTAACCGGAGGCGGAGGATCCTGCGAGGGCGGTTGCGGCACAGTATTTCAGCTAGCCAAGGCGGGTGGCGGAGTCTGGAACTTCAGCGTGGTCCATACTTTTACCGGAGGCAGCGATGGCTCCGGCCCGGGCGCGCCACTAGCGATCGACAAGTCCGGTAACATCTTCGGGATGGCGCCCACCGGCGGCGCGTTTGGCGTCGGGACGGTTTACCTTATTCAACACGGAACGAGCGGCTGGACCTTCAGGCTCATCCACACGTTCACCGGTGGCAGCGATGGCTTGGGAGGATCAGCCGGACGCATGATCTTTGATTCGGCCGGACACGTCTTCGGTACCTCCACCGTGGGTGGCCTCAACGGCCTGGGCGTAGTTTTCCATCTGACGCCGACTTTGACCGGGGAGTGGCAGTTCACTTCGCTGTACGATTTCAAGGGTTCGCCCGATGGAGCACTCCCGTACGGCGGCCTGGTTCGCGACAGCGCCGGACATCTCTACGGTACGACCTACTATGCCGGAGCGAACGACCTCGGCACGGTCTACGAACTGGTACGGAAGAACGGCACCTGGAATGAGCGCGTCCTCTACAGCTTCAAGGGAGGAACGGACGGCGGCAATCCCATCAGCACGCTTGTAGCCGACAGCGCCGGCAATCTCTACGGCACCACCAGCGAGGGCGGCGCCTCGGGATGCGAGTGCGGCACGATCTTCAAGCTGAGCCGCAAATCCGGCGGAGGCTGGACCGAAACCGTACTCTACGGTTTCCCGGGCACACCGGGTCCCGGCTTCGCCTACAACGGCCTGGTCTCCGATTCCAAAGGAAATTTCTACGGCGCCACCGTTCACGGCGGCGACACCAACGATGGCACAATCTACGAGCTGACTCCCTAAAATCAAAGTCTGCCTTAACTCTAGGGTGCCCCATCCTTCTCGCGTTCTTCGCGAGAGGGTGGGGCTTTTGATTTGTGATTTATTTCGACGAGTCCTTCGAGTACTCAGGCCCCAGTCCGTTAAATATCGGATTCCTCCGCAAGTGCTCCGGAAAATCTCGCTCATACCTCGCGAGCCCGGGACAGATCAAATGATGCGACCGTGCGAAGCCGAACTGTTCCATCTCCTTTCTCGCCTCATGCGCCGACCATCCTTCCAGCGCCATGCGGTACGCCGCGACCATCATTCCACCTCGGTCATCCCCAAGCCGGCAGTGCACGAAAACTTTCTTGCCAGGATTCCCTTTGATGACCTGCAGGAACCGCGCAAACACCTCATCCCGCGGAAAAGGACAGTGCCACGGAATCGATACATACTTCATTCCCAGCCGCTTGACCTCGCGTCCCTCTCCGTTGCGTTTCGTCCCGCGCACATCGACCACAATGCCAATCCCCATCTTCGCCAGCGACTTGAAGCCTGCGTGACTGGGTTGTGCCCCGCGATAAAGCGTCGGCGTAACTTCCGCGAAATCGCCCACACCTTCCAGCTTCAACTTGCGCCCAAAAGCATGCTTGGAGTGAGGGACGGTAAGGTCAGACGCTCGCTGCCCTCCCGCTCCTGTGCCCACCAGGAGCGCAACCACAACTAATCCTCGAAAGACATCCGCCCAAGCCAATGTATTCACAGGCAAAAGAAAGACGCCGGTTTAGCGAGGAAGGATGCCCAAAAATCGTCAAGGTGCCCCATCCTTCTCGCGTTCTTTGCCAGAGGATGGGGCTTTTGACTCGTAGCAGGAGCAATGCCCCATGTGGTGACAGCCGCCTCGGCTGTCGACGCAAGCTCCACGAACCCGGGGTGTACAAGAAATTGTCGACGCCAATTGCCAGTTGCTACTTCCTGACGAATGGTCATTGTCACTGGGGCGTTTATCCCCGTGCCGCGACAGTAGCGCCGCCGTCCCGGCGGCTGTCCGGCGGGCGTCCCGCCCGCCGCGCCAGCAGCAACACAGAAATCGGCGATTTCAATTTAGCCTTTGTGGCCGAGGACGGGGGTGCCCCTTCGGCAAGCTCAGGGAGGGCCCTCGCGACAGCCGACAAGATGCCGGCGCTACGCGTCGACTGCGACCTGGGTCTCTACAAAGAAATTGGTTTGGACTCCAGCAGGTAAGGTTGGGAACAGAACTTAAGCAATGTTCTGAAACAATGGGTTCAGTCCACTAACCGATCACTGGCTCAGCTTGATCGCCAGCTGCCGCTCGGGCTGCGTCATCTGGCTCCATAAGCGCTGCAGATTCTCCTGCAACGGCTGGTTATCCGGCTGCTTGCGCAACGCCAGCGCAAACCATCGGTAGGCTGTCGGCAAATCCCGCGGAGTGCAAACTCCCGTAGTGTACAGCGCACCCAGCGAAATCATGGCCCGCGGATTCGCCTGATCCGCTGCCGGGCGCAGCATCCGCAATCCGTGATCGCAATCCTGCAACGCTCCCCCGCGCCCGTAAATGTATTTCTCCGCCTCACTCACCGGATCACGCGCTGTTGCCGGAGTAGGCTTCGGAGTAGCGCGGGCCCGCTCCGGGCGCTTTGGAACCGATGCCGCTCCGGAAGGTGCCTTGTTCGGATCGGACTCCGCTGCGGCGGCGTCACTTCCCGCACCAGGAGATTCGTCTTTGGTCGTGCCCCCAGGCGCTGCCTCAGTGGTTGCTGGTGGAGTCGTGCCGGGCGTCGTTGCCGCGCTCCCCGAGCCGGAAGACGTCGCATCCGTACTCGCGGAAGGCGCGTTGCCGGAAGTCGCATTACCCGATGCTGGAGCGGCAGCAGCATCCGGAATCGCCTGGATCGCGGGTTGCGACGACGCTCCCGGCGGATTCGCATTCGAACCAGAGCCGGCATCCGTTCCACTCGAGGGCGCACCATTCGAAGCAGCCTGCCCCGAATCCGCGTTCGGCTGCGTGACCGCAGGAGATTTCTTCATCCCCGACATCAGCGACGATAACCCTTCGTGCCGAAAGCGCAAATATCCGAATCCAACTGCCAGCGCCAGAGCGACAAGAATCAGAAAGATCTTTGCCGCGCCGCCACTTCGCGGCTCTTCATCGTCTTCCAGCAGATAGTCGAGGCTGCCTGAACTGCGATCCGAACCGTGTCCAAGGCTCGATTTGCGCGCAGAGGGCGCGGGCTGATTGAGCCCAAGAAACGAAGGTCCAGAAATGGAAGGGGGCTCCACGGGAACCCGGACGGTGGCTCGCGGAGAGGAAGCAGCACCAACGGGGGCCACCACCTGCGCCGCAGAATCGCGTGCAGACTCGCGCACGGCCGCCTGGATTGCACCTTCACCCCTCACCGGAGCCGGAGGCTCGGCGGGCAGCAACGTTGCCCCGCACATTCCGCAGAATCGGTTCGTGCCCGGATTTTCATTTCCACACCGGCTGCAGCGCAATATGGCTCTCCTTGCCTATAGCTTACGACATTCAGGGAACTGGATGCACGGCTGCAAAAGTTGGGGGCCATGTCTTAAATGACGTGTTGCAGGTTATTAGGGGCTTGCTTTGGCTCCAGCGAATTTGCTTTCAGTCGATGTTCCTTGCACTCGATCAGGTTGTTCAGTTCATGCACCAGTTACATAACCTTATGGTGGTCTTTTTTCCACTGCGATCTGCTGACACGGCCGCCCATGCATTCGTTCGCGTTCTTCGGCCCGAAAATCGTGAGAGCAGTCAATCGCAGCACGTCTCGCCCCTTATCGCCTCCGCCCCTTCCTTCGCAATAAGAGGGACCATGATGAGGGCAGCAGCCGGATCGGCCCACCACCATCCCAAAGCCGCATTTAAGGACCAGTCCCAACAACAGAATTGCCGACAAGTAGACACAAAAATCAGTTTGCTTGGCATCGGCGTGCATGGCCGAGCTTCCGAGGTCGTTGGCCACCTGCTTCTTAGCCCGTGATAGAAGTGGCATGACGATGAGGGAAACGCAGGCAAGAATGATCCCTGGAATGCTGTGCTCAGGAGCTTTTGTGCTGATAAGGTCGGAAATGGACTCGTAAGCGACGTAAGCGGCCAACCACAAGACGCAGGTCCGCATCAACCGACATTCTCCATAGCAGTACAGTGCCCGACGTCACCTCTATGACACTATCGATCCCGAAGCCAAACAGAGAGATGCTGCCAGCGAGTGCCCCTGCGACCACTGCGACCAGACTTTCCAAGGTGTTCCAGGCGATCGTGAAATATTCCAACCGTTTCCCGCGTCGAGCAACGGCGGGGCGATTTAAGACTGTTTCCACTACAGGAGAATACCAAACAGAAAAAAAGCCCACTCGCCCGAAGGCGAGTGAGCCTCAAACACTGCGCGATGAGCAAACCTACGGGAGCGTAAGTCCACCCACCTCATCCTGGGAGACGCCGCTGCGCGTATCCATCCAGGAGGCATAGAGCGAGTTCTTTATCCAGGTATTCCCGGTATAGTCGCCCATGAAGCCGCCGCCGAAGCCATCGTTATTCGGATCCGACTGCACCGTGGCGATGCTCTTGTTGATGTAGGTTAAGCCGCCATCTCTCGACACGCCCGCGAATGCCAGATACTTCAAGTTGTTTGGATCACCGCGGCGATCGAGGAAGGTGACGCCTACCAGCCCGCGCGAGCTGACGTTCACCCAGGGGAAGAACTGGTCGTGGGTGTCGGTGGAGGGTGCGACGGTGTGCTGTGCGCTCCACGTTGTGCCGCCGTCGCTGGAACTGACCACACGTACGCTCATGAACGTTCCGGTCCAGTGGTAGAACGCGATGTACAAATGTCCGGCGTTTACGCCAGAGCTGTTATCCACGGCGATCACCGGAATGTCGCTGACACGTTCGAACGTGTTCGGCAAGCATCCATAGTAGGCGCCGCAGCTATCGGGGGCTAGAGTGGCAGTGGTCGCGGTGACAGGCGTGCTCCACGTGACCCCACCATCTGTGGACTTGGAGACCAGAATGGTGGCGGTGGTGCTGCCGCAATCGCCAGTCGGACCCGTGCCGGGACAAAAGATGTAGCTGACATATACCGTGCCATCCTTCGCCACTGCCAGGTCAGAGAATTGGTTGACCGCCGGAACACTCGTTTGCGATCCGATTTTGGCGGTCGAGAATGTAGCGCCGTTATCGGTGGAGCGCGAAACCGTGATTTGCGATTTGCTGGTGGATGAGAAATCGGTGAGCGAAATATAAATCGTACCGGCATGGGGACTGCTTGTGTTGGTGTCGATTTCCATCCACTCTTTGTCCGTCAAACCGCTGAACTGACTGGTGACCGCGGTGTGGGGAGTTGGGAAAGTCACTCCTCCATCGGTGGACTGCGCGATCACAATCTGTCCAGTCGCGCACCCTGAGCCGCAGTCAATTCCTGTCACGTAAACGTTGTTGTTGAGGTCATAGGCGACGCCCGGGTCACCCGCACCTGATTTGCCGGCAAGGGTCTTCAGGCAGTTCCGAGTGAACGTGGTTCCGTTATCGCTGGTGGCGAAAAAGCCCTGCAGTGAGGTGCAATTGTAGTCGTTGCCGCCAGTAATCCACTGCGACGAATTGTTGGGATTGGAAGCGATCGGATCTTCATTGACCGGATTGGAGCCGCCTTCCGCCGCATCGACGTTAGGTAGAACGCAAGGTGCCGGGCTGCAACTCACCGCCGGTGTCGCGGCCGATGGCTGAATCCGTGCGGCTGGCAGATGGACTCTGCCCGCGGCAATCGCCCGCGCCATCAACACGCCTCCTGAATGCGGCAGACGCTCCAGCACCGCCGGACTCTTCTGTGCACCACCGGCCATTACCGCTAGCAGCGTTCCTAGTGTGACAAGAATGGTAAGACAAGCCAATACACGAAATGCTCGTTTCAAAGGTGTCCTCCTGGGCTGGTTCCTTTGGGGGCAGGTTGGCTTCGGCTCGATGAGGGGAAGCTCGAATCCGCCAGAACAAGCGCGGTGCGAACAGTAGTACTAGACAAGGTAGTTGTCAACCTGCAGGAATCTGCACACTGCCCGCCAGACGGGCCATTTGAGCGGGTTTTCGAAGCCCGCGGACCCAATTGTAAAAACTTTGTTAAATCTTTGAAGGCGAGAGCCGCCGCGCCGCCCGGCCGCCGCACCGCGTCGAGTTGCGCTGGATCAATTGTTTGCTTCATCCGCTGCTCCCGACATTGTTTTGGCGGAACTGCCCGGCTATGGCGGGGAGGGCTTTGCGGATTTGCTCGCGGACTTGTTTTCGGACTTCGGTCAGGTTGACTTCTCTGGTTGTGACACGGGCGGGGGGGACGCTTGCGCGTGGGTGGTGCGGTTGGGGGGATTATGGCGCGTCCGGCGGGGGTGATGGCGGGAGTGTTCTTGGTGCTGGCAGCCTGGGCGTCCTTGTTGGCCGCAGTGGTGGTGGGGGATGGTGTAAGGTCCCCTTCGGCGCGCTTCGCTTGCTTCTGGGCAGGCTCTCCCCTTCGCGTTGCTCAGGGTCGGGATGACATCACGCTCGGGAATGCTGCTGCTCGGGATGACATCGGCCTTGGGTGGGTCGAGCTCGTAGCGGCGGATCATGGCGGCGGTTTCGGCGGCGCGCTGGCGGGAGGCTTCGCGTTCGCGGGCGCCTTCCTCCATGAGGCGTTGGGCTTCGGCGTCGGCCGATTGTTCGCGTTCGGCTTTCTTCCGGGCTTTGCGGCGGGACTCCTCGAGGGCTTCGGCGCGCAGAGTTTCTTCGTCTTCTTCCTCGGTGGTGAAGTCGGAGTCTTCCCAGATGTGGGCGCCTAGGGGCGTTTCGCGGACGGCGGCGGGATCGAGGATCACGTTGTGCATGCGGGGTTCGAAGGTGGTGCGTGCGAGGTTGAGGGTGGCGGTCTGGAGGGCGTAGAGGAGGAGGCCGGCGATCTTGCCGTCGATCTGTCCGGCGACGAGGAGGCGCATGATCTGCAACAGGGAGACCTGGATGGAGTTGGCGTCCTCGAGGACCGGCAGCTCGACGATGGCGGGACGGCGGCGGGCGCGGTCGACATTGAGCTGAATGCGCTCCTCGTGGTGGCGTTTGTGGAAGTAGCAGAAGCGGTTGCGGCGGAGGGCGGGGCATTCGCACTGGGTACCGTTGACCTTGATGTGCTGGCAGCGATTTGGGAAAGAAGCCATGGTGGTACCTCCGGGAGCTAGCTTTTAGCTCTTGGCTTTTGGCCTTTAGCTGACTGCGAAACCTTGCCATCCCTCCCCCTGAACTAATAGAATCATGGGTTTGGCGGGAATTTATTGATTTGATCCTAGAGCTGCAATAGGTTAGGGGCAAAATCTTGAGCCCCAACGGGTTAAGGGAGTTCAAAGGCATGTTGCTTTGGGCTATGTGTTCAGTATTGGATATTGCGGAAAGATGAGTCAAGGTTGGATGAACAGGAAGGTGTGGAAATCGTCGAAAATGGCAGAGTGGCGATGGAGGGGACATCCCCACCCTCGGCGGTTTTGGGAGGGTGCGTTCCACGGACGCGTACAGAAAGCGGACAAGAGGCCACGGTATCCGCCAAAATCTCCACCCTGTCGCAAAGAGCGCGACAAGGGTGGGGCACCCTCAATTTTTTTAGGGTGGTTGGTTAAATCGCAGCGGGAAAGGGAACAACGTGTTGAAAGATCATAGCCAGCCCGCCCGAGTATTTGAGCACAGTGAGGAGATCCCATGTCTCGCGAAGGAGGCGAGACATGGGGCACCCGGCTACCTGGGCCGTTGACGGTCGACACGATAAGGATCATCATGTTGGCGCCCGGCCGGTGTCGGTTTGTGGCGACCTTGCCCGCCTGCACCCAATTGATCCTTCCTTGGAGGTCACCATGGCTGTCCCAGTTCAACCAATTCTGGTCGACGAGGCGAAACAGGGAGCTTTTATCCAGAAAATACTCGATGACACAAGCGGCACCATGACTACGCTTTTGGCGATCCTTGGTGACCGGCTTGGGCTTTTCAAAGACCTTGCCGCCCACGGGCCATCAACTACGACCGAGCTTGCCAACCGCACTGGCATCCAGGAACGCTATGCGCGCGAATGGCTGGGCGGGATGGTCACTGCTGGATATTTGGAGTACCACCCTGAGACCGGACGCTTCGTGCTTCCGCCCGAGCATTGGGAGGCGCTGGCGCACGAATCAGGTCCGTTCTTTTTCGGTGGCGTGCACCAGATGCAAGGTGCGCTCGCCCAAGTGTTGGATCAGGTTGCGGAAGCTTTCCGCAAAGGTGGAGGAGTGAAGCAGGCACAATATCCGCCGGTATTCTGGGACGGATTGGAACGCTTCACTGCTGGTTGGTTTGAAAATCTGCTGATCCAGCAGTGGCTTCCCGCTATGCCGGATGTTGAAGCCAAACTGCGCGCAGGCGGTCTCGTGGCGGACATAGGCTGCGGCCGCGGCCGCGCGCTGGTAAAGCTGGCGCAGTCGTTCCCGAAATCAAGTTGCATCGGTTATGACGTTTACCCGCCGACTGTGCAGCAGGCCGAAGGGAATGCGCGCGCCGCCGGCGTTGGGGACCGGGTCCGCTTCGAGGCACGTGATGTCGCTGGCCAGGGACTTCCGCAAGAGTTCGATATCGTTTGCACGTTTGACGTGGTGCACGATGCCGCCGATCCGCAGGGTCTATTGCGCTCCATTCGGCAGGGGCTGAAGCCGGATGGCATCTACATCTGTCTGGACATTAACTGCTCCGACAAGCTGGAAGAAAATATTGGCCCGTTGGGCGCTTTGTTCCACGGTTTCAGCGTCCTGTACTGCATGACGACGTCACTGTCTCAGGGTGGCGTGGGGTTGGGCACAGTTGGATTCCATGAATTGAATGTCCGCAAAATGTCAGAGGAGGCGGGCTTTAGCCGGGTGCGTCGCCTGCCGCTGGAAAATCCATTTAACAATGTGTACGAGATAAGGCCATAACTGTTTTCTCCCCACCAGATGCACCAAATTGGTGTATACTGGTGCAGCCATGCCAACACCCAAGCGAGCGCGAAAACAACCAGCCACAAGGCACGTCCGCCGAAGCGTCACTTTGCCTCCAAGAATTGCGAAACAGGTCGAGACCCTGGCCCGGCAGCACGATCTCAGCGATAACCGTGTTCTGGTGGAACTCATCGAGCAGGGAATCGAGGCCCGTCAGCAAAAGGAAAAGGCATTCTTCCAGTTGGCCGAGCGCTTTCGATCAGCCAGTGATCCCGAGCAGGTGAAGCAATTAGGCGATGCCCTTGGCCGCTTCGTTTTCGGTGAATGACAAACTTGGTGAGGAATGCCCCAGATTGAAGCCTGGTCTCGCCTTCCTGCTGCCCTTCGTGGACACCTAGTCGAGCGCATGCACGACCGCCACATTGGTCTCGAAGACTTGAACCGCTTGCGGGTCTGGATGGAGACAAAGCCAGACGTTCCGGAAGCACCGTGGTTCAAAGACGTCGGATCATTCAAGCTGTGCGGCGAAGGCAAATATCCAAAGACGTTCCTTCTTCCCGGCCAAGCGGCTCGCGGTGGAGAGCTCTAGCTCACTCGCCGCCCGACGTCGGAGGTCCGATGCCCGACGCCGACTTTACCCCCGCAAGTCCCCGTGATACTCTGTAAACGTCACAACGACAATCGATTAAAAGACAGGAGTGCACCAGGTTAGTGCTAGCCAGAGAGCAAAAGAAATCCCTCATTGACCAGTACGGTACGCATATTACGGACACCGGGAGCCCGGAGGTCCAGATCGCGTTGATCAGCGAACGGATTGGGCAATTGACGGAGCACTTCAAGACGCACCAGAAAGACCACGGCTCGCGCCGCGGCCTTCTCATGCTGGTCAGCAAGCGGCGTCGCTTGCTGAATTACCTGAAGAAATACGATTCCGAGCGCTACAAGACCGTCATCGGCAAACTCGGCATCCGCAAGTAGCTACTTGTCCCGGGTCGTCCATCTTCGCGCCGAAGCGCCATGAAGGAAGATGGAAGGCGGATCGAATCGCCAAGCGCATGTCCGCCCACGCTCCGGGTATTTCTGAGACACCGTCAGCAACGGTCCAGCATTGAGGAACTTTCCATCCGTGCATCTTTTAGAGCAACCCTCGTCCCTCCCTTCCCGGGAGGGCCAGAACGGGAATGGCACGACTTCGAGTCGAGCCGTTCACGGCGTCGAGCATTGGGGCCATCATCCCCGAGGGCCAATGTCTCCCTTATCACATCTCTGTCGCGCACAAGCCTGGGCCAGGAACATAGCCCATAGCCCATCAGCCAGTGAGCTGAGAGCTGATAGCTGACAGCTGAGAGCTGTCTCCCAAAGGACTGAATCATGAAACCAGAAGCAACTAGCATTACAGTCGACCTCGCCGGCGGCAAACAACTCACCTTCGAAACTGGAAAATTAGCCAAGCAGGCGCATGGATCGGCGGTTGTCCGCCTCCATGACAATGTGGTGCTGGCTACGGCCACCGCCAATCCCGATCCGCGCGAGGGCATCGACTTCTTCCCGCTCACCGTCGACTATCGCGAATATACCTACGCCGGCGGACGCATCCCCGGCGGCTTCATCAAGCGCGAAGGACGTCCCAGCGAGCGCGAAATTCTTACCAGCCGGCAGATTGATCGTCCGGTGCGGCCGCTGTTTCCCGAAGGCTTCAGGTGCGAGACCCAAGTCATTGCCTTCGTGCTCTCAGCTGACACTGATAACGACCCCGACGTGATGGGCATCAACGGCGCATCGTGTGCGCTGACGCTTTCCGATATTCCGTTCATGGGACCGATCGGGGCGGTGCGGGTTGGCTTGGTCAATGGACAGTTCATCGTCAATCCCACTTACACCGAGATGCGCGACAGCTTGCTGAACATCATGGTGGTCGGCACCGCCGAAGGTATCGTGATGATCGAGTCGGGCGCGAAGGAAGTGAAAGAAGAGACCGTCGTTGACGCCATCGAGTTCGGCCACACCGAGGTCAAGAAGATCTGCGCTGCCATCAACGAGCTGCGCGCGAAAGTAGGCAAACCCAAGCGCGCCGTTGAACCCGTGCAATTCGACGAGGCTTACTACAATGATCTCCAGAAGCGCATCGGCGCTGACCTCGCCGACCGCGTCGACACGCAGAAGCATCCCAAGGCGGAAAGCTACACGCTGGTTAAAGATCTGAAGAAGCAACTGCTCGCGGCGATTCCAGAAGACGACGACGACGCGCAGCTAAAACTCAAGCACTACTTCGAAACGCTGCGCGAGCGCATCTTCCGCGAGCAGGTCATCAATCAGAAGCATCGCCCGGACGGCCGCGCCTTCGACGAAATTCGCCCCATCTGGATCGAAGTAGGAGTCCTGCCCAGAACCCACGGCAGCGCCATCTTCACCCGCGGCGAAACCCAGGCACTGGTCACGACCACTCTCGGCACCAGCGACGACATGCAGCGCATCGAGGCCTTCGAAGGCGAAGCCAAAAAGCGCTTCCTCTTGCATTACAACTTCCCTCCGTTTTCGGTGGGGGAGGTGGCGTTTCTGCGGGGGGCGGGACGACGGGAGATTGGGCACGGGGCTTTGGCGGAGCGGGCGATTTCGGCGGTGTTGCCGGCGGAAGAGCAGTGGCCTTACGCGATGCGCGTGGTTTCGGACATTCTGGAGTCGAACGGGTCGTCTTCGATGGCTACGGTTTGCGGAGCTTCGCTTTCGCTGATGGATGCTGGCGTTCCGCTGAAGGCTCCTGTTGCCGGTGTCGCGATGGGGTTGGTGAAGGAAGGGAATGACTACGCCATCCTGACCGACATTGCGGGCGCGGAAGATCACTACGGCGACATGGACTTTAAAGTTGCCGGAACTCGCGATGGGATTACCGCGCTGCAGATGGACATCAAAGTTGCGGGCATCACGGCGCAGATCATGCGGGAAGCGCTGGCTCAGGCGCAGCGTGGACGGCTGCATATTCTTGGCAAGATGGAGGAAGTGATTGCCAAGGAGCGGGAGAAGATCTCGCAGTATGCTCCGCGCTTCTATACGGTACAGATTCCTGTCGACAAGATTCGCGATCTGATCGGGCCGGGCGGCAAGATGATTCGCAGCATTGTGGATCAGACTGGCGTGAAGATCGACGTGGAAGATTCGGGAATCGTGAAGGTTGCTTCTAGCGATGAGGCTTCGGCGGCTAAGGCGCTGCAGATTATTGGTGACCTGACGGCGACTGCGGAAGTTGGGAAGACTTATCTTGGCAAGGTGACGCGGCTGGCGGATTTCGGGGCGTTCGTCGAGATCATTCCCGGGACCGATGGGTTGCTGCACATCAGTGAAGTGGCGGAGCATCGCATCGGCGATATCCGCGATGAGCTGAAGGAAGGCGATCAAGTGCTGGTGAAAGTGCTGGCGGTGGAAGGCAACCGCATCCGGCTGTCGCGCAAGGCGATTCTGAAAGAGCAGCGCGCGAAGATGGGTGGGGGAAGTGGAGATGCGGGTGGGGGAAGCGGCGATGTATCCCCTGTTCCAGAGGGCGAGGGTGCGCCAGCGGGAGCGTTTGTGATTGAAGGCGGAGGCGATTTTCCGGATGAGCCCTCGAACGAGCCCAATTTCAATCGCGAGGGTGCACCGTACGCTGGGGGGAATGATCGTCCTCGTGGGGACCGTCCGCATGGAGGAGATCGCGGCGGTCGAGGAGGGCGTCCTGGCGGCGGTGGTGGACGCGGGCGCGGTGGACGCGGACGTAGCGGCGGGGGTGGCGGCGGCCGCGGGCGTGGGGGTCCGGGTGGCGGCCACGGCGGCGGCGGGCGGCACTGATTCGCATGGGCAGGATTCGCCGCTGAACGGGATGGATCAAGAAACAAGAAAGGCCGCGACTCAGGTTGCGGTCTTTTTCACTTAGGCGCGCCCGCATTTGTGGTTGTAGCGGACCTCAAAGCACCGGGCCGTGCCCGGTCGGACAGCCGAGGGCGGCTGTCCCCACACGAGCTCCTTCGTTCAGCAAACCTTATCGAGTTACGCGGGAGGAAATGTGTACGAGGTCATTCTCAAGCGGTTTGAACAACCGGACGAAGTGCGGACTTTCGAGAAAGGAAAGTTTGAGCTAGTGAATGTGGGTGGGATGACGATTGGGCGGGCAACCTATGAGCCGGGGTGGAAGTGGTCACTCCATGTGGGCAAGGCCGCCGGCGCGAAGAGTTGTGCGGTCGAACATGTTGGCCTCGTGTTGTCGGGGCGCGCGACTGCGGCCATGGACGATGGGCGCATCATCGAAATGAAGGCGGGAGATCTTTTCTACATTGCGCCGGGGCACGACAGCTGGGTGGTGGGGGACGAGCCTTACGTGTCGCTCCATTTTCTCGGAGCGAACGAATACGCGCGGCAGAAATAGGCGGATTTGATCGGCTCACATCTTCGAAGTTGAGGCGTCTGCAGGTTATGAAGAGTTTGAGAACCTGTGTCTGCTACTCTCTGGCTCGTTCTGCTCATCGCTAGGAGTTTGGTTTCCGCGCAGGTGTCAGGTCCATCCGCGAGGCAGCAGTTTGCGGAGTTACGGCACTCCCTTCCCGTGAGGCACGGGACAAGAATGACTGGGAGACCTACCGTACAGGTGCCGAGGTGTTGAGAACGCTTCTGAACGGCTCAGCGAATGGGCTATTAGAGGTGGCTCGTGCGGACCTCAAGCTAGGGCGTACTGCGGAGGCGCGTACCGAAATCCAGCACTTGCTTGACATGGGGCAAGCGGACGACGCACTGACCACGGCACCCTTCGACGCATTTCATGATCTCACCGCAAGCATCGCGGCCAATCGCGCTCCTGTATCGCGCGGCTCGTTGGCGTGGGAAATTCCGGATACAGCCTTACTTCCTGAAGATCTCGACTACGACGCCGCAACTCATCGCTTTTTTGTCACGAGCGTCCTAGAGAAGAAAATTGTCGTAATGGATAGTGCCGGGAAGACGACGAATTTCGCGACCGCTCCGGATGGCTGGCCAATGCTTGCTCTAAAGATTGACACGAAGCACCGACGCGTATGGGCGAGCGAGGTTGCCCTGGAAGGTTTCACCATGGTCGCGAAGTCGGATTGGGGGCGCTCAGCCCTCGTCTGCTATGAATTGGACAAGGGCACGCTGTTGCTGAGGATCGAGGGGCCGGAGCACAGCGCACTGGGAGACATGATTCTGTCGCAAGATGGAACAGCGATCGTCTCCGACGGCCGAGCGGAGGTATCTACTGGACGCGCGATGGCAAGAGACTGGAGCGCATCGATGGGGGAGAGTTCATTTCTCCACAAACTCCAACCCTTGACGCCAAGGCAAGACACCTATTCGTACCGGACTATCTGCGCGGCATCGGTGTTTTGGATCTGTCCACGCGGCAAGTACGTTGGCTGCCCAGGGATGACAAGTTCGCTCTCGACGGAATCGATGGCCTCTACCTCCGGCACAATACCCTTCTAGCCGTGCAGAACGGAGCTTCTCCCGAGCGAGTTACGGCCTTCGAACTCGACACCGCTCATCAAAAGATCGTGTCACAGAATCTGTTCGAATCTGCGACGGCCAGCTTGGGCGACCCTACGCACGGAGTCATCGTGGGATCGGACTTCTACTACATTGCCAACTCGGGTTGGGACACGCTTGATGAGCATGGCGAGCGCAAGTCCGACGCTAAGGCCACACCAGCGCGCATCATGCGGGTGCAACTGTCGAACTGACCCACGGTGCGAGCAAATTCTGCTCGCCCGTGTCAGCAGCGCAAAGGGACGCCTCAGCTGATCGCGTACAGGCTTCGCTGTATTCTCGGGGAAAAGAATCCGAACCTGGCGCTGGAAAATGGGGCATTGCTCTTCGCTATCTCCTTCCAATCGAACAGGTAACCGTCGGGCTGAGAAAGACGTCTGCGGAAAACGGGATTTTTTGGCAGGTGGGTTGCTGGTGTCCAACAGAAGAGCGCCCCGTCTTTTGGAGGATTTTGTGAAAAAACAGCTCCACTCTGTTTCGTACCTTGCCACCCTCGCAGTACTTTTCGGCATAATTTCCTGGGGTGGATTGCTTCACGCGCAGCAAACGTCCCCGGATTCGCAACCGCAGACGCAACAGCCACCAACGCAGCCCTCACCCGACGCGCAGCCGCCGGCTTCGCGGCAGTCGCCGGACCAGCCCAGCCAGCAGACTCCAGATCAGTCCACACCGAGCCAGGGCACCGGGCAGCAGGGATCGCAGGCACAGCCTACGGATCAGGCTGGCGGACAGACCTTTACTGGAACGGTCGTAAAGCAAGGGGACAAGTATGTGCTGCAGGACGCGGCCACGGGCACGACTTATGACATCGATCATCAGGACGAAGTGAAGAAGTTTGATGGCAAGAAGGTCCGGGTGCGCGGAACCCTGGACGCAAGCGGGAAGATGATTCACGTGCAATAAGTGAGTCGAAAAGATCGCTAACCACAGGGGGCACTGAGGACGCCGAGGAAACTCTTCGGCGAACCTCAGGCCCCTTTGTTCATTGACGGCTGGACGCGCTGGCGGTCCGCGCGCAGGATCCCTTCGACTCGCTCAGGGCAGCGGGTTCCCTCACTTCGTTCGGGATTTCGGCTGCGGGCTCCCGCTTCGCTCACGCCCGCAAAACGCCTCAACTTCACTCCGCCTGAAGAACGGCTGCGTTCAGGATGACGCCCCTAATCTATTGTATAGGGACGATTCTTAAAGCGATTGATTGAGAGAGTCCGCTCTAGCAGATACGGCGGTCGAACGGCTGGGACAGAAATGCAGATGGGGAGCATTCGAGGTACTGCGAGAGGGCAGCGATGGCTTCGGCGGCGATGGTCTGGGAGTCGCGATCGCTGCCGTGGAGTACCTTCCACAGTTCGATAATCCAGGCTACATCGAGGCCGTCGGCGATCAATGGGTCACGAGTGGGCATGAAGCTTTGTCCTCCACAGAATCGTGCGCCGGAGAGGGAAAACGTTTCTGACGACTAATTAGCACAGCGGACTTGTGTCTTGGCTCAGCGTGAAATGGAGAAGCGGCGTTCTCCGTTAGTGTAAGATTCCGCCCCTTCGGGGCGGGGATTTTCAAGGCATGGGGGTCTATCGTCCGATGACCCTTCTGTTGCTGGGAACAGCGCGAGAGGATTGGCTCCCGCGCTGCTAAACATCGG
>QIAM01000025.1 GCA_003225555.1 Acidobacteriota bacterium
TAGCTTGTATCCCTCTTGTATTGAGGTAACGATTTCCTGTGACATCATCAGGTACGACCCATCTCCGACGAGAACATACACTTCGCGGTTGGGATCCGCCATCTTCACGCCGAGGCCGCCAGCAATTTCGTATCCCATGCAGGAGTAGCCATACTCGAGGTGGTAACCCTTTGGATCGCGAGTGTGCCACAGCTTGTGCAAGTCACCGGGCAAGCTTCCGGCTGCACAAACCACGACATCCTGCGGACCGGTGAATTCGTTAACCGCCCCGATCACTTCCGCTTGGCTGACAGGTGGTCCATGACGTTGGCTATAAATCCGCTCGACCTCAGCAGTCCATTCGTTACGGAACCGTTGGATGCGCCGGGCGTAGGATTTATCGATCGAGTAATCTTCGAGCACCGAGTCCAGTTCCTCTATGCCCACGCGCGCGTCACACACGACGGGTAATCCTGCGTGCTTGTAGGCATCAAACTCAGCGACATTGATATTGATAAACTGCACGTCCGGGTTCTGGAAAGCTGTTTTTGAGGCAGTAGTAAAGTCTGTATAGCGTGTGCCAATACCAATAATGAGGTCAGCTTCACGGGCAAGAATGTTTGCCCCAGGCGTACCCGTAACACCGATTGCTCCTACCGCCTGAGAGTGATCATAGGAGAGCGATCCCTTTCCGGCCTGGGTCTCAGCTACCGGAATCCCTGTACGGCTTGCGAAACTCGCGAGCGCCTCGGTTGCGTCGGAGTAAATGACGCCGCCCCCGGCGATGATCAATGGGTTCTGCGCTGAACCTATCCATTCAGCTGCGGTGTGAATCACTTCAACATCCGCTCTGGGTCGGGCAACAATCCACACTCGCTTTTCGAAAAACTCCTCGGGATAATCAAGTGCCTCGGCCTGGACATCTTGCGGCAAGGCCAACGTAACTGCCCCGGTATTGGCAGGAGAGGTCAAGACGCGCATGGCTTCCGGCAAGGCCGTAAGAATCTGCTCCGGACGCTGAATTCGGTCCCAATAGCGCGAGACGGGCCTGAAGCAGTCATTGACCGAGACGTCTTGAGACGAGACCGACTCCAACTGCTGTAACACCGGCGCAACGTTGCGTCGCGCAAATATGTCACCGGGTAGCAAGAGCACAGGAAGCCGATTTATTGTGGCTGCGGCGGCTCCCGTCACCATGTTCGTTGCCCCTGGGCCGATCGAACTGGTACAAACCAGCGCCCGCATGCGGGTGCTCATTTTTGCGAAGGCTGAGGCCGTGTGCACCATCGCCTGCTCATTTCGACACAGGAAAAAACGAAAGTCGGGATTCTCCTGAAGAGCCACGCCAATGCCGGCAACATTGCCGTGACCAAAGATTCCGAAGCAGCCGGCGAAGAACCGGTTCTCCGTCCCATCCCGCGCGACGTATTGCTGCTTCAGAAACTCAATCAAGGCCTGCGCCATCGTCATTCGTCGAGTCATATTCGCCAGACTCACTGAAGCTCTGGAGCCGCACTTGCAGCGTACGGCTTTTCCTGAGGTGTCAAAGAATCTTCTTTAGAATCTCTTTTCCTGAGCATGAAGCCGCAGGATTCTCGTACGTGCAGTTCGGGCATCAATTTAACCAGAGAGCGCCGAATGCGTTTGCCAGAGATGCGTTCCAGCAGGATCTGTACTGCCGTGGCGCCAATTTCGTATTTCGGCAGCTCCACGGTCGTCAACCGCGGCCGGAAACAGCTCAGCCACGGGTAGTCGTCAAAACTCGCCAGCCCAAAATCCTCAGGACACCTCAAACCTATTTCATCCGCCGCCTTCATCAATCCAACGGTCATCAAGTAATTGGCTACGAAGACCGCATCCGGCCGCCGCGGCAGCAGAAAAAGTCCCGCGCGGTACCCCGAATCGATGTGATAATCGCCTTCTATCACCAAGTCCGGCTCGTATTGCAGGCCACTGGCCTGCAGGGCCTTGCGAAAACCACGCCATCGTGCCTTTCCGTTGCTGACACTCAACGGTCCACTAACCAGCGCGATCTGGCGATGACCAACCCGCGCTAAATGCGATACTGCTTCGAATGCGCCTTTTTCATCGTCGGTGATCACAGCGTCACCCTTCAAATCGGGAGACGTGCGCATCAACGAGACCACAGGAACCCTGGACTCCGCGAGCAGGTTCCGACGGGATGCACTTAGATTGCCAGGAGCTTTGTTGAGCAAAATCCCATCTACACGTTTGGACAGCAATAACTCCAAATACTGTTCTTCTTTCTCGCGCTGGTCGTCGCTGTTGCATAGCAAAACGCTGTATCCCGCCTTCTGAGCCGCATCTTCAGCACCCCGGACCAGCAGAGGGAAAAACGGATTGACAATATCCCTTACCACAATGCCGATCGTGTGGGTCTGGCGCATTACGAGCCCACGCGCAAGCAGGTTGGGACGATAGTTCAGCTTTTGCACCGCCGCTTCAACCCGGCGCCGCAATGTAGGACTTACATTACCGTTCTTGTTGACGACAGCCGAAACAGTAAAGACTGAAACACGCGCGTGCCGGGCGACATCGTAGATGTTTGATGCTTTATGTAGCCTTTTCTTTCGGGGCCGCTTACTTTTCATCCGGATCTCCTAAATCTAAACGTCGGCAACACCTGCGGTCGCGTGAAGCAACTGTTCCAGCTCCTCCAATCGAGGCATCGAGTCCGCACAGCTCACGCGACTTACGACAACTGCCGCTGCCGCATTTCCATATTTCAAACATTCCCGCAGAGGCTGGCCTCGATAGAGTGCATACAGAAAACCAGCAGCGAAGCCATCACCGCCACCGATGGCGCATGTTACGCGCATGGGATGGGGAGGGGCCGAGCAGGACTCATTCAGGGTGTGGGCTTCGACTCCCTTTGATCCCAACTTCCGTATCAGGAGCTTTGTGCCAGCGTCCAGAACAGCCGCGACTTGCCCTTTGGTATCGTTTGTGTCGGTCAGGAGGCTAAGTTCTTCGTCATTTCCAAGGATGACATCCACCCAGCGCAAAACGCCACGAGCGACACGTCCTGCTTCTTGGGGCGAGGTCCACGAGCTGGACCTGTAGTCCACATCAATTATGGTGCGCAGGCCCGCAGCGCGCGCTATCTTCAAAGCCTCGATCGTAGATTCGCGTGCCGGCGAAGATGCCAGACTCGTTCCGTTGGTCACAAACATGCTTGCTTGGTGTATGAGATCCCGTTCAGTGGCCCCGAGCACCACCTGGCTATCTGCGGGATTGCTGCGATAGAAGACCTGGGGAAACCGGTCCGGCGGTGAGACTTCACTGAGGCAAAGCGACGTGTTGTGTCCTTGCAATAACCGCACACACATCGTATCGATCCCTTCGCGGTTGAGAAAGCTGAGCAGATAATCGGCGAGTAGATCCTTGCCGACGCAACTAATCATTGCAACACGAAGGCCCAGCCGCACTAACCCAACCGCGATATTGGCGCTGGAACCTCCCAAGTGACGAGAAAAATGTTCTACCTCGGACAATGCGCGATTTTGTTCGACCGCATACAAGTCATAACCTATGCGCCCCAGCACACAAACGTCGAATGACTTCGCTGCGTTCATGCCCGCTTTTGCCTCCGAGTCGAGTTTGTATTTGATGGGTGGCTGCCGACGACGGGAGCCTCCGCGAGCAACTGGACCGCTTCATCAAAAGTGGCGCCCCGATGGATCATGGCTGTCAAAGCTCGACACATGGGCAGCGGATCCCGATCCAGCGGAAAAAGCAGGTTACGCCCGATAACCGCTCCGCGAACGCGAGGGCTCGAGCTTAGCCCAGCGGCGAAGTCTCTCAGCGTTTCGATCGGACTCTCGCGGGCGGGCCCGCCGAGCAGAAGAATAGGCAACGTCGTCGCGCGGCAGACACGACCAAAATCTTCGCTGTAGGGCAGTTTCAACCAGACGTGGACAGAAGAATCTCCCAGAGCTGCTGCGATCCCGCAGTGGCGTATCAGCGTGGCGCTATCCTGGACAGGGTGATAACCGTCCGTTCCGTGCTTAACTTCAAGAGCTTCGACAAAGGCTGCCAGCCTGTACTTCCGAAGAGAGTTTATCGCGTTAGCACATGCCTCAATGGTGTGGCCTGAAGCTGGGTTTCTGGGATCCAGTCGGTAGAGCATCTTTCCACCGTCGCAGCGGAGTTTAGCGAGCCGGTCCCCACTCATGCCTGTGAAGGCGTCGTCCATTTCAAACGCGGTACCTGAGAGGCCGCCCCGGTTCATGCTGCCAATGAGCACCCGGCCGTCGAGAAAACCTGCTCCTTTCTTGCGCCGCTCTAAATGGCTGAGGATGAGCAACTCTTCGAGAAGATCACTGGTAGCGAGGATTCCATCCAGATTGGGATCCTCGAGCAGACGGCGCACTCGGGCAATGAGTTGATAGCGATCGCCCATCGCGAGCTGATCGTCTCGAATCTTGGTGACACCGCGCCCAGGGTGATCGGCCGCCACCAGTGCGAGCTTGCCGTCGACGGTGAGCTTCGCCCGTTTTCTACGTCGTTTTGCCTCTCGCTCAATGACTTCCGGGTGATGAACCCGGATCTCGGTTATCTCTTCAAACATCTCAGTGGCCAGAGTCTTGTCGGGATCAAAGCGCTCCCGTTGTATTGTCGTCGCAGCCAATTGTGAATTCGTGGTTGCCAATCAAACCCCCATTTGTTGGAGAAATCTCCGCGCGGCCACTGCATTCGTCAGCGGTGCAGCACCGTTGCTTCCACCCTCGAGTACGTCCTGCTCTGCCACGACCCATCCCTCAAAACCATGTTTGTGGGCCAAGTTCAAGATCCGCGAGAAGTCCACCACACCGCGCCCGAGAGGAGCAAACACTTGACGACGGATAGCGGAATGAAAATCAAGTTGCTCGCGCCGCACTTCCGCAAGCCGCTCTCCGTCAACATCTTTGAAATGCAAGCAACGCAGTCGGCCGATGTGGCGCTGCAGCACAGCCGCCGGATCACCGCCCCCGTAAACGCAATGACCAGTATCGAGGCACAAGCCCAAGTCTTCTGTCGAAAACAGCGAGAACAGTTGATCGATTTCTTCAGGGGTCTCCACGTGTGTGCCTACGTGGTGATGGAAGGCTACCTTCATGCCCAATGTGTCACAGAGGCTTAGCACTTCGCGGATAGTCTCTTCCGCCACGCGCCACTGCGGCTCTCGGTAGGAATATTGCTGCGTCCCTGAGCAACGACCCGCGAGGGCGCACCTGTCAGCGGTCTTCTCGTCGGAGAGAATAAGCAGGTGGCACCCAACTTCAGTCAGCAACTTTCCCGTGCGCTCCACGTCCTTGAGCCCGGCCCCAGCCGCACCGCGATCCGCTAAACGAACTTCTACGAAAGCTGAGCAAAGCGTCAATTTGCGTTGTTCGAGCTGCTTGCAAAGTGCCTCTGGTTCAGTAGGCAGAAAGCCGTAAGGCCCGAGCTCTGTGCCCGCGTACCCTGCTTGCGCAATCTCGTCCAGCACACGGGAATAGGGATACTCCCGAGGGAAGGGAACAGATTCCATAATCCCCCAGCTCACCGGTGCGCTGGCAACCCCAATCTTCATATGTATTCTCAATAACCCCGGCCTGACCCGATCTGCTTCACGAAGCAGAGTGCATGCTTTCCGCCCGAGTTTCCTCCGCTACCAGCGCGGTGCGGGAATCGCGACAAGATCTCGCAGCCGCCAAGGCAATGGCGAGTGCGTTCCGCGCGTCTTCCCCCGTCACGCGAGGTGGAGAAGCGGTCAGAACGCTCCGCACAAAATCACGCAGCTCATTCAAGTACGCTTCCGCAAAGCGCACGAGGAAGTGATCGACCACGTCGTGGCCGACGCCCTCACCACTCAGAACCGTGAGGGCCGTCTGGCGCAGATAGCCGATGCGAAGGGTTGCCTTCGATCCTACGACTTCAGTGTGAATGTCATATCCATAACGGCTCTGGCGGAAGGATTCAACATTGCCAATGGCACCGTGAGCAAACCGCAGGTTCACAATTCCAGCGTCGAGCTCACCGAACTGGACCAGTTCCGGGCAGGCAAGGGTGCCACCAAATGCATGAACTTCTGCGACTTCATCCTTCATGAGCCAGCGCGCGAGATCAAACTCATGAATGGTGGAATCCAAGAACAATGTGCCGCTACCTGACTTGTAAAAGCTAAGAGGAGGTGGCTGGCGGTCTCGGCCAATCGATCTAAAAATGACCGGGGTTCCAATTTCGCCTGCCTCAATTCGCTTGTAAGCCTCGGCGTAGGCAGGATCATACCGACGCATGAAGCCGACCTGCAGGAGGACTTTGGCACTGCGGGCGGCTGCGATGGCATCATCTACACCCTCGATTGTGAGGGCCAGCGGTTTTTCGCAAAGAATGTGCTTGGCGGCCGCAGCGGCGGTCTGAACTCCGGATAAATGAAACTTTGATGGGGAGGCAATCACTACTGCGTCGATGTCCTTCCGTTCCACCAGGTCTTCAATGCTGGCGTAGGAATGTTCGATTTCCAGGTCCGCTGCCAATCGGCGTGCGGCCTCGAGATCCGTGTCAGCTACCGCAATGAGCTTTGCCTCGGGAACGAGCGCGCGCAAATTTTCAGCGTGACACCTGCCCATGCGTCCAACGCCCACCACTCCAACACCTAGCTTGGCCATCACTGTGCTCCTCGACCTCCGGGCCGCAAGTCAGAACTTGAAGCGAACGATGAATTGCACCTGCCGCGGCAAGCCGGTGCCCGTGTTCGGGGATGCTTTATTGTCGTTGTTGTTGTTGAAATTCAAGGTAGAACTTATGATCCCGAAGCCTCCGCTTGGTGTGACTGGCGAATACAAAAAGATCCACAGCAGGGAGAAGAGTTATCCGAACCTGCACGGTGTCGAATGGCTGAAGAGATTCCCTCACTTGATTCTCGCAGGGCGCCGGAATTGTACTGCGGGGCCCTGACACCCCTGACCTGGCATTCTTGTCCTCTTCGAGTCCATGTGCGAAACAGAGCCGCGGCCGGACGCGGCCTCTTACAGCACGAATCGCCTTGCTGCTCAGAACTCCAGGCGCAACATCAACTGGATTTTTCGCGACGAGCCGAGCCCAGTGGGGTTGGTAT
The DNA here is from genome assembly GCA_003225555.1 of Acidobacteriota bacterium. Classification (GTDB taxonomy): domain Bacteria; phylum Acidobacteriota; class Terriglobia; order Terriglobales; family Acidobacteriaceae; genus Sulfotelmatobacter. Next base: position 7,082 of record QIAM01000025.1, read on the forward strand.
TCAGCTCACTGGTGATGTGCCCGAAGGCGGCACCGTCCGAGATATCAGAGTCCGGATCGCCGTAAATCGGATGGTTGAACAGGTTGAACGCCTCGGCCCGAAACTTCAAGTTCAGTCGTTCGGTAAGGCCAGTTGACTTCTCGAGTGCGGTGTCGATTTCATAATACCCGGGTCCGCGTCCGGCGTTGCGTCCCAGACTCCCCCACGTGCCCACCGCCGGCACCGCGAATGCATTTATATTGAACCAGTTGTTGATCGTTTTGGGGGTCCCGTAAATGGATTGGCCGGGGACCAGGTCCGGCCGCTGATTCCTGGTTACGCCATCGGGCCGGTCCGTCGAGCTCACGTCTACCAGGATATCAATGGGCCGGCCGGTGGAGGCGGATCCGATCCCACTCAGTTCCCAGCCGCCCAGCAGCTTTCCCGCCACGCCGCCCGAGTTTAAGAAACGCTTGCCCGGGCCAAACGGAAGCTCGTAGACCGTATTGACCGAGAGGGTCTGGCGAATGTCAATATCCGTGCTGCTATATGAACATTTGATGCAGGAATAGTTTTGAATGTGGGGATACTCCCCCGCTCCGAACCCCACGTCCGACAAGGCGTGCGACCACATGTACTGCGTCCCCCACAGCCATCCGTTGGTGGAAGAGCGCTCCACCGATGCCTGAAGTGAATGGAAGTTGCTGTTGCCGTTGTTACCTTTCTGGTTGAACTCGCCAAAGGTGGGGATTGGACGAATACAGTTGCCCGTGAGCCCGGAATCACCTTCGCAACGGTTGAACCGAACGGCGGAGAATAAGTGATGCCCCTCGCTGCCTTGGTAAGCAATCTTGCCCAAAAAGCTATGCGGGAACATCCGCTGGAGCGACAAAGACCAGTCTTCAAAGTACCCGTCATGGCG
>QIAM01000110.1 GCA_003225555.1 Acidobacteriota bacterium
CCCCGATAACCACCCAGGTGGCTAAAGCTTTGCGTGTCGCGCATGTAATTGCGGATGTCGGGAGCGGTTACGCTGGAGTGAGCGCAGGACGCGCAGTGCGAGCCTTCAAGCACATCTCCCAGGATGACCAAACGATCCGGGTCGGGGAACGGCAGCGGACGCAGCAGTACTCCCTCGACGATGGAAAAAATCGCCGTGGTCGCCCCGATGCCCAGCGCCAGCATCAGGATGGCCGTCACGGTAAATCCGGGAGACTTACGCAGTTGGCGGAAGGTATATCGAGTGTCTTGCAGAATCTGGCCCAGCCCTTGAAACGCTCGCTCGTCGCGATGCAGTTGCGTCGCCTGCTCCACACCTCCGTAGGCGAGTCTGGCCGCTCGTTGTGCATCTTCAGGGGTCATGCCCTGGCGCAGATATTCGTCTTCCAGCAACGCTAGATGCGCGCCAATTTCTCTTGCCAGTTCCGCTTCCATGTTGGAGTTGGCGAAAAGCAGATAAAACCTCAGAAAGATGCGTCGCAGGTGCTTCATGGCTAAGACTCCTCAAGCAAGAGCCGTTCCACTAGAGCCGACATTCTTCGCCACGTCTGTGTCTCCTCCCCTAAGGCTTTCTGTCCTGCCTTGGTGATTTTGTAGTATTTGGCTTCCCGGTTGCTCTCGGTCCTTCCCCAGGTTCCCTTAATCCACCCGTACTGCTCCAGCCGCACTAATGCTGGATAGAGAGTGCCCTGGTTAAGGTTGAGCAGCCGATCGGAGATCTGCTGGAGACGCGTGGCAATTTGATAAGCGTGTTGTGGGCCCATTGTCGCGAGTGTGCGCAAAACGATGAGATCAAGTGTCCCCTGCAGCAGCTGGATTGATTCTTTTTCTTTATTAGACATCCAAGTGGTCTCTCTAAAGAGAGACTACTACGTTTCACTTGCTTGTCAAGTGGACTTCATGCGAAATAACCCGTCGAGGAAGACCCCGCAGGTGCTGGCTGTCCGGGCCTTCGGAACCACACGACAATTGAAATCAGCCTCTCGCGCATCCATATGGTCTCCGGTTTGGCCCTGGAACGTATGTGGATGGCAAAGGCAGTTCAGAGATCGTAATGAAATTGCCGTGTAGGCGGCTTTCGGAAACTAGCTTTTCCATTCTCGGTCGGCAATATCACGGGAATGCGCTCGTTGAGCCCAAATAGGGGCCTAGGGCGTTCCGGATGGTTTGTCGGCAAACAGGAATTAATCGATCAAGCCACGACCTCGCGGAGCACAAGATCAACTAGGGAGACGGGCTTCGCAGAACGATCACCCATTCCAGACATTCTCGAACGGTGGCCTTGACCTATGGGAGGGCGGATGTCAAACTGTTGCTGGCAGGATTGAGAGAAAGCGCTTCGGCGCGGTTTTCTCTTCTGCGCGGGTTCGCCGTACAATAAACGTACAATGGAAACGGGATTGTGGGTCATTTGGGCCTTTAGGTCGAACGCAGAACCAATAAGTTACGTGTTATCAACGTGATAGAGTAGTTCAAATCCCCCCTTCCGCACCGTGAATTTGTTCGCTGAAAGACATTTGCCGGACGAAACGGATTCAAACACGTCCGCAGATGCAGGATAAATCCAAACATATGATTTACGGTTTAGTCGTCACCATTCACATTATCGTTTGCTTCTTCATCATCATCGTGGTGCTGTTGCAGAGCGGCAAGAGCGGAGACATTTCAGCCGCATTCGGCGGCCAGGGAAGCCAGACAGCATTTGGGCCGCGTGGCGCCGCCAGCGCGCTCTCGAAGGCCACTACCTGGTCGGCGGTCGCGTTCATGGTCACGTCCATCACGCTGTCGATTTACGCCTCGCGGCGCACTGGGCCAGCCTCCGTTCTCCAGGGGGTGAAGTCACAGCCGGTGAAAACGCAGCCCGCGCAGAAGCCGGCCACGCCACCACCCGCTCAGAAATAGTCTCGCCGCTCGTTTGACCGAGCCGACATCCGCGCGGCCGTCTATTGGATGGCCGCTTCCCTTTCGGGCATGCAGTTTCCCGCTCTCATTCCTACCGATTCCGCCGTAATTGTATTTCGCCAATACGGGTGCTACCATCCGAATCAGTGCTTATAGCCAGGAGGTATCGGTATGTCTGACCGTGACGGCAATAGTTTAGGGTGGTTTTTGGCAGGGTTAGGTTTAGGGGCAGTCGTCGGACTTCTGTATGCCCCTCGCTCCGGCAGCGAGACGCGGGAAGTGTTGCGCGCGCGTGCCGAAGAAGGCAGGGAATACATGAAGACCCGCGCCCGCGAGGTCAAAGAGCAAGCCTCTGAGTGGGCCGACCGTGGACGCGATGTCGTGAGTCAGCAGAAAGAACAGTTCCGCGCCGCGTATGAAGCAGGCCGTCAGGCATATCACGAGACGACGTCCGAGGCAGGCGCGCCCAAGAATGTTTAAGTAAGCTGCGTGCGGCTCCTCCCAAGTCTGCACCGGCGCTTGCGGAGGCATGTGTTATGGAAAATCTGACCACTTGGTTCATCGGTATCACGGGACTCGCGGTGCTTCTGCAGGCCGGCGTGCTCCTCATGATGTATCTTTCGATGCGCAAGAGCAGCGCCCGCATGGAGGCGATTGCGACCGAGGTGAAGACCAAGGCGATCCCGGCCCTGGAATCGACTCAAACGATTCTTACCGAAATCCGCCCCAAGCTTCAGGTGATCGCCGACAACCTGGAAGACGCTACGACACATCTCCGCGCTCAGGTTCATCGCGTGGATGCGACGGTTACGGACATCATCGACCGGACCCGCCTGCAGGTGATCCGCGCCGACGAGTTGATGAGCCGCACTCTGGATCGCGTGGAGCAAACCACCGAACTCGTGCACAAGACAGTCGTGTCGCCGGTTCGTCAGGTCTCCGGTCTTCTCCACGGGATCACGGCCGGTATTGAATTTCTTCTGGGCAATCGTGGACGAAGAAATGGCGGCGGCCGCGAAACGCGGCGTCCCGTGCCGCAGGATGAGATGTTCATCTAGAGTATTGTGATTGACACGCAACTCCCCGAACACGTAAACGAGCGGGGAGTTTTTCATTCAACAATCAGACATCAACAATTCTTGTATGCGTTATCTAGTTCGAGCTCGCGTCAAACCCGGCCGTGAAGGGGAACTGCTTCACGCCATTGAGGACGGAACCCTCGGCCAGGGCTCGGTTGCCGAAGGTGAATATCTGCGCAACATGCAGGAGGCCCGCCTGTGCGCTGACCAGACCGTCCGCTGGGTGGAAGTCTGTTACTGCCCCACTCCTCTGCAGGAAGAGCGGCCGTATTGGGAACGGTACTTCGATCTCACGAAAGTTCAGGACGCTCACGATCGCCGGAAATGCCGCGACGAAAATGGCACAGAACCGTGGGTCTGCGGCGACTGTGACTGCACCGCACGCCTGGAGCAGAAGCTGAAAGCCGCGGGCACGGGGTTTGTTCAATCACTCCAAATCGCAAGGAGATCTCTACTCTGACGGGTGTGCCGCTTGCAGCCTTCCAGCTTGCCGCCAGCCATCGTGCCACTCATAAGACGCAATACACTGTGAAGCAACACTCGGGAGATTCCGAGGCGTTTTGAGGATGGCGAATATCTACAAGCTGACGCTTGGCTCGCTTCTGGACGCTGTGCGAACCACCGTCGCAGCAGTAGCGTCTCTGTTGCTGGCTCGCCTGCTAAAGCTTCCGGAGTTTTATTGGGCGCCGATTTCCGCCATCGTGATTATTGGGTCCACGATCGATCCGCGGACGCTGGCATGGCAGCGCTTTGCGGGGACTGCACTGGGCGCCGTGCTGGCAGCGCTGATCGCTACGTTTTTCCCCGGCAACGCACTGGTGTACGCAGTCGCAATTTTCTTGTGCGGACTTCTCTGCGCGCTCCTCCGGCTGCGCGGCGCCTACCGCGCTTTGTGGAGTTTTCTGTGGGAATCGCGGTGGCGCTCGCCCTAGCAGCGCTGTGGCCCAGTCGCGCGTGACTGTCTCTGGTCTATGCGATCCAGGCTCCGCCGACGACGATGTCGTCATCGTAGAAAACAGCAGCCTGTCCTGGAGTGATGGCGCGCTGCGGCTGATCGAAAGTGACCGTGACCTCGTCTTCCCCAACCTTCTCGATCATCCCAGGGGCAGGCTCGTGACGGTGGCGAATCTTCACGGAGACGCGCATGGGCTCGCGCAGGCCGTCCACGGAGATGAGGTTCAGGCGGCGGGCCCGTAACGTACGCGAATAGAGATGCTCGTCTCCGCCGACGATCACCTGCTTGTCGGCTCCGCTGATCTGGATCACATAAAGCGGCGACCCCGTTGCCACACCCAACCCCTTGCGCTGGCCTACGGTGAAGTTGTGGATGCCGCCGTGCTCGCCGATGACTTCGCCGCTGGTGGTCACCAATTCGCCAGCGGTGTCGGGCAGAGACTCGCCTCGGTCTGCAAGATAAGCGTCGATGAAGCGCTTATAGTCGCCGCCCGGGACGAAACAGATTTCTTGGGAATCCGGCTTCTCCGCCAGCGCCAGACCCTGCTTGCGGGCGAGCTCCCGCACCTGCGGCTTCGTCATGTCGCCCAGAGGGAACAGCGTGCGGCTGAGTTGCTCCTGCGTAAGGCCGAACAGGAAGTAAGTCTGATCCTTGCTGTGATCCGCGGGACGCTTGAGCAGCCAACGTCGTCGCGCCTCGTCGTAGGCGACGCGAGCATAGTGGCCAGTTGCAACCTGCTCCGCTCCAATCTGCTGGGCCACAATCAGTAACTGATCAAACTTCAAGTGATTGTTGCAGAGGCTGCAAGGAATCGGCGTGCGCCCCGAAAGATACTCCTCCACGAACGGACGCACCACATCGCGCTCAAACCGCTCCTCATGATTGACCACGTAATACGGAATCCCGATATGCTCTGCGACACGCCGCGCATCATAAACGTCGTCAAGGGAGCAGCAGCGTCCCTTCACCGACTCGGGCATGCCCTCGTGCCCGGCCAGCCGCCGCTGATTCCATAGCTGCATGGTCAGCCCGATGACGTTGTGCCCTTCTGCGCGCAGCATGGCCGCGACGGTGGAGGAATCCACACCGCCCGACATGGCTACGGCGATGGCTTTTGTATTCATGAGCTTCTAGCTTCTAGCTCCTAGCGGTTAGCTAACCGGCGTGTGCATATGCTTCTCTCTTGACCGGTCCCCCTTGAGGAAGGTCGAAGTAGGTTCAAAAACCTGTTTGCTTGCCGACGTGCGGGCAGATCCGAGCTATAAGTTAGCAGCTAGTAGCTGTCTTCCGGTACACCGGCGACAGCTCGCGCAGCCGCGCCACCGTCTTCGGCACCAGCGCCAGCGCGAACTCAACATCTTCCGCCGTGCTCTGCTTCCCCAGGCTGAAGCGGAGGCTCGACCGAGCCCGGTCAGCGCGCAATCCCATGGCGGTGAGAACGTGCGACGGCTCAATCGCTCCCGACGAGCACGCAGCCCCGGTGGAAACCGCCAGCCCCTTCAGGTCGAGTGCAATCACCAGTGCCTCGCCCTCAATGTGATCGAAGTAAATGTTGGTCGTGTTCGGCACCCGCGAGGCGCCTTCGCCATTCACGCCCGCCTCGTCCACCTGCGCCAAAATTCCCTGCTGCAAGCGGTCGCGTGAGGCGGCCATTGTCCGGTCGTTGCCGTTCGCGAACCCTTGCAGCGCCAACTCCGCAGCCTTGCCGAGGGCTACAATGCCCGGCACATTTTCCGTTCCCGCCCGCCGCGAGCGCTCGTGTCGGCCCCCGTAGAACAGCGGCTGGATATGCGTCCCCTTCCGAACGTAAAGCGCGCCTGTTCCCTGTGGCGCGTGAATCTTGTGCCCGGAGATCGAGAGGGCGTCGCACCTAATCTTCTTCACATCGATGGGAACTTTCCCCGCCGCCTGCACCGCGTCGGTGTGGAAGTAGACGTCAGCCTCCGCCGCGATCTTCCCAATCTCCTCCACCGGCTGGAGCACGCCCGTCTCGTTGTTCGCCATTATGACTGTGACTAACTTCGTGTTGGGACGCAATGCCCGCCGCACATCGTCGGGATCAATCAGGCTCCGGCCATCCACGGGAAGATACGTCACCTCGCAACCTATTTCCTCCAAATGCTTGCAGGCATGCAGCACCGCATGATGCTCGATGCTTGACGTAATGACGTGGTCGCCTGCGGCCACTAATCCCGCAACCGCCAGATTGTCCGACTCCGTGCCGCCGCTCGTGAATACGACCTCGGAGGCCCGGCACCCCAGCAATGTAGCCATCGATTCGCGCGCGTTCTCGACCGCTGCCCGGGTATCCTGCCCGTGGTGGTGGATGGAAGACGCGTTCCCGAAGCGCTCGCCGAAATACGGACGCATCGCCTCAATCACCTCAGGCAGCACAGGCGTGGTGGCGTTGTTGTCGAGATAAACGCGCCGCATCCCTATTATTTTACGCTGTGTGTCGCGAAATGCGGGCGGATTTCCCCGTTTCTCGCAGGGATACTCTCATCTCCCCAATCGGTAGCCAAGCCTTTCACAAGCAGAAAGTGATAATCTCGCTGGCTTTCAGGGAGTCTCCGCATGGCAGAAACCACTCCAGCGCGCGTTCCTTTCGAAAACAGTCAGCCGATCCTGCGGGTGGAGAATATGGCCGCCAGCCTCCGCTTCTACGTTGACATCCTCGGCTTCAAGAATGCCCCTTGGGGGAGTGACGATTTCACCTACATATTCCGCGACGAAGCAGGCATCTATCTATGCCGCGGTGCTCAGGGACGCGGCGGTGCGTGGGTCTGGATCGGGGTGGAAGACGCAGAAAAACTTCATGAGGAATTGAAAGCGCTCGGCGTGAGCATCCGTCTGCCACCGACGAACTATTCGTGGGCGCTGGAGATGCAGGTGGAGGATCCAGATGGCAACGTGCTGCGCCTGGGTTCGGAACCGAAGTGAAGGCATCCCGAGGGGCCAGTTGACGGTCAGCGCGCGGACGGATTTACCTCTGCTCGATAGGCACGTACCGATTAGGATAGTTCGGCCCTATATATTCCGCCCGCGGCCGAATCAGCCGGTTGTCGTCGAGCTGCTCGATCACATGCGCCGTCCATCCGCTGATACGCGAGACCGCAAAGATCGGCGTGAACAGGTCTACGTCGATGCCAAGCGTGTGATACGTCGAAGCCGAATAGAAGTCCACGTTGGCGTTCAGCTTCTTCTCCGCCTTCACGAAGCTCTCGATCTTCTCCGACATGTCATACCACTGTGGCTGGCCGCTGGAACGCCCCAAATCACGCGACATGGCGCGCAAATGCGTGGCCCGCGGATCCTCCGTGTGATACACCCGATGTCCAAAGCCAGGAATCTTCTTTTTCTGCGCCAGCATATTGCGCACATAGGCAACGGGATCGGCCTTTTCGCGGTAGATCGTCTCAAGAATCCGGAAGACCGCTTCGTTGGCCCCGCCGTGCAATGGCCCTTTCAGGGCACCAATCGCTGATGTGATCGCCGAGTGCATGTCCGAAAGAGTGGCCGCGGTCACGCGGGCCGCGAAGGTCGACGCGTTCAATTCATGATCGGCGTGCAGGATGAGCGCAATATCGAGCGCCCGCTCCGCCGTCTCCGAGGGCTTGGTCCCGTTGAGTTGCAGGAGGAAGTTGGCCGCATGCGATAGCGAGCGGTCAGCCTCAACCACATTCTTGCCCTTACGAAGGCGGTCATATGCCGCGACAATCATGGCGATCTGCGAAGTCAGCCGGATGGCCTTATGCACATTCGCGTCGTGATCGTTTTTTCTGTCTTCGGGATCATAGAAGGAAAGCGCCGAGACCGCGGTGCGCAACACATCCATGGGCAGCGCTGTTTTGGGTGCCTGTCTGAGGAATTCGATGACGGCCGGGTCGAGCCGCCGCTCCTCTGCTAGTTTCTGTTGCAGATCCTTCAACTCGCTGCGATTGGGCAGTCGTCCAAACCACAGCAGATAGCAGGTCTCCTCGAAGTTCGAGTGGTCGGCCAGTTCATGAATGTCGATGCCGCGATAGGCGAGAACGCCACGGTCTCCGTCGATGTAGCAAATGCTGGAATTCGTGGCAACGATGCCCTCCAGTCCTTTGGGGGCATGAGTTGTGGTCGACATAGGCTCTCGCTAAAGTGACTTCCGTCGCCGAACCGCGCGAGGACGTGCGCGGGTGACGTAACCTTTTTGTTATACCCGAAACGAAGCGAAGTTTCCACGACCTACAGAACGAGGGTACTCATCGACAATGGGGCGAGAGGCAGCCATGCGTGAATCCATTCCGAGGACCAGTCCGCGCTAATCATGGTTCAGATCATGCAGCACGCCGTCTACGGTCGGACCGAGGGCGTTGAACAGGTCGTCCAACGCGCCGGTGGCGGTCAGGAGAGCAAGAACAAGACAAACCGAAGCGAAAAACGACCACTTGACGACTCGGGAAGTCCGACGGTCAAGCATAACGCCCCTCCGCAAGCGAGATGGGGCCCATGGGGGGAAGTCGCGGCTATCCTAGCGCTAAGACGGAGAGGTGTACAGAGGTTTACTTTGTGCAAAAACTCATTCTGCGTAAACAGCAAGATTTGAGTTCGAAACGCCCTCCTGTGGGATCGGGCAAGAGGTGGTCTGAAACGCTCAGAACTTCAGCTCGACGAAGGTTGTCGATTCCTGAGTAGCAGGTTGGTATTTCCACGCCTTTAACGCCTTTAGGGCGGACTCTGCCAACAGCGGATGACCGCCAATGTATTCCAAACGGCGGATCGACCCTTCGGGAGTAATCCAGATCTTCAGCCTAACCGTACCGTAAAGGTTCATCTTTGCCGCAATCGTCGGATATTCGGGCTCTTCGCGGCGAACGATCTTGCGCTCCTGATCAGCGCCATTCGCGCGGCTAATCACCAGTATTACGCAAAGCAAGATGTGCTTCAGTTTCGTCATTAATCTTCCCGGTTCTCGCTCACGAGTGGTGCTAAAAACTGAACCTCACCGCCAGTTGAATCAGTCTCGGATCTCGCGCACGACTTATTTGTCCAAACGAGGTTCCGTCCGTGATATTGCCATCAGGATTAAAGAATTGTGTGTGCTTGAACACGTTGAAGATCTCGGTACGGAACTCAAGATTCATGCCCTCTCGCACGGCTAGAAGTTTGTGAACACCCCGGTCCAGATTAGCCGTGCCCGGACCGCAACATAGGGTGCGTGACGCATTTCCGATTTGTCCCGGTGGAGCATCGACGAACGACGAAGGATCGAAGTAGGAGCCCCCGGATTTTTGTGGATTGAGACGCCGCAAGGGTACGATCTGGCTGGGATCAGCCGGAGTTTCAAAGTCGAAACTGCTCATCAGCTCCAGATCGCTGGTGGAGGTCAAGCGAATCGGAAAGCCCGACTGCAGCGTGAAAATGCCGCTGATGGCCCATCCATTGGCTAGATGACACGTCCAATTCGAGATTCGCCAGTCGGGCATCCGCCAGTACTCACTGGCCACCAGCCGGTGACGGGCCTCAAACAAGGAAAGGGAACGCGACTTATGTGGGTCGGTGGGGTTCACGGCGTTTTCGAAACTGGAAGCATTGTCGATCGACCGGCTCCAGGTATAGGAGACCAGAAATTGGACTCCGTGCGACAACCGCTGCTTCACGAGAGTCTGGAAAGAGTTATAGGACGAGTTCGCGACCGGCATCCGAAAATGCTGCCGAACACCGGAATTCCGTCCGGCGGACAGCCCGCACCTGTGGTGGGTTCGCAGAGCGGCGAAGAGTACTTGCGAAGCCCAACCAGCGAGATCGGATTCGCATTCGGACCAGTTACGGCCGACACCGAGCCGTAGGGCAAGTGCAACGTTATGCCCGGCGGAATGGCACCGGCGGGAATGGAGTACTCAGTGTCCGCTCCAAACGGCCCACAGGATATTCCCGGAATTTGACTCAGATCCAGACAGGTTTGGGGATTGCCGTAATTCTGGTCCAGGGTAGCGAGGAGCCGGTGCCCTGGGAGCCCACGTATCCAAATTGCCAGAGCGTTTCTCGTGTCAACTCGCGCTTGTACGGTCAAGTGATAGTGGACAGAGTACTGATCGCACAAGGTTAACGGGAAATTTCCGTATAGACTAAAGATGGGACGAAACAGAGCGAAATCAACCGGTGAGCCTGGTTAGGGGTCCGGGAATCCGTGGAATGAATTGGGCGTGGTCGAACCGTCTTGGCCCAGAAATGGAGTGTTGAAAAAAGTGTTGCTAATTGAGGTGCTGCCTCCGAATGGGGGCTGGGCGGTGAAATTCTCCAACAGTTCCTCGTTGCTGTTGTAGA
>QIAM01000026.1 GCA_003225555.1 Acidobacteriota bacterium
AGAGAGCGCTGGTGGGAAAACCGGTCACATACAAATCCGGGAAGCCATCGTTATCGAAATCACCGACAGCGACTCCCATCCCGTAGAAGTCGATGTGATCCACACCAGCCTTGGTTGCGACATTTTCGAACTTCCCATTGCCCAGGTTGCGATAAAGCGCATTCTTTATCGGACCCGGGCTCTTGCCGCTGGAAGTCTCGCCTCCATTCACGAAAAAAATATCCAGCACTCCATCGTTATCAAAATCGAGGAAGGCAACTCCTCCTCCCATGGTTTCGATCAGAAACCGATCTGGCGATTCGCCACTGAACTGCCGCCAGGTGATCCCCGCTTCCTGGGTGATGTCTGCGAAAAGTTCTTTGGACGGAACTGCGAGGGCTGTGAACGAGGTTGAAGCGCCGACCAACGCGATGGCTAGAGCAAGACCTGCGAACACTGCGTGAGATCGCACCCGCGAAGCGTTAGTTTTTCGCTTCATCGTTGTGCGATGCCGCTCCCCCATCTCGCGAATCTGCTTCCTTCGATCTGTTATAGAGACCCATCTCTTTTTGGGCATCTTCCACGCGCTTCAAACGTCGATAGGCACGCGCCAGCGCGAAATGCGCCGGGCTGCTCAGCGGTGCCAGCTTAACGACTTGCTCGAGATGTCGAGAAGCCTCGGTGACCCGGCCGTCATTCAATTCCAGATTGCCTAATTCGTAGAGTGCTTGCTGGTTAGTTGGAGCGATTGCTAGCGCAGATCGAAGCATCTTCTCAGCGCGAGTCCTGGCGACTGGGTCGCCAGTTTCCGCCTGCTTGATCAGCATCAAAGCATACTCAACCTGGAAGCGTGCATCTTTCGGAAAGCGGTTCAGGGCTGTATCTAGCGTGGACGCAGCATCTGGGTTCAATCCCGCGGATGCCTGAGCACGGGCCAGCCCGAGCGTCACGTCTGCATTGGAAGGGTCAAGCTGAGTGGCGCGTTTATACGACCGGATTGCATCTGTGAACTGCGACATTCGACTCTCGGTGCGCCCTTTGAAATCGAACACCGCGACAGAGTTTGGAAATTGGATCGCAGCGCGTTTGGCGACATCGAGAGCGGTGCGTAAAGAACCATGTGCTAACAAAATTCTGCCCAGATCGAGATAATTAGATTCGTCTGCCGGGGCAAGCGCGATGGCTCGCTCGAAAGATTCCGCGGCAGCCTTTAAATTGGCCTGCTGTTGATAAGACCAGCCCAGCAGGTTATAAGCCTGACTGGTCTCGTGTCCGGAGTCGATGAGCCGCTGCAATCTGCTTTGACTCTCCGCGAAGCGCTTCGCATGATACTCCACCAGGGCGAGGCGATACTGGACAATCGCAAAGTCGGTGTCAGATGACGAGACGGATTCGAGTAGCTTCTGCGCGGTTTCGAAATCTTCGGCCTGATCCGCAATTTGCGCGCCTAACAGGACTCCCCGTTCTGCTGCTTGCTCTGATAGCACGGAAAGAGTCTTGCGCGCTCTCTCACGTTCATGCAGCTGGTAGTAAGAACGCGCGAGTGCGGCGACGGACTCAGGCTGTTTCGAGACCTCATCGGGCACAGAACTGAGCATCTTTGCGGCAGTGCTGTAATCTCCGGAATTTTCCGAGACCATTCCCAGGAGCAAGCGGGCAGCTGCATCGTTCGGATGCTGCCGAAGAAGCGTTTGCAGCTCCTGCTTCGCCTCAGGGTAGCGATGTAGTTGCCACAGATTGGCAGCGAGATAGCGGCGGCTGGTCGAGTCCTGCGGCGCAAGTTGCAGGGCTTTGCGGAAGAGGGTGCTGGACTCGTCCAGCTTTTTGCCCATTGCGAGCAAAGTCCCAAGCGTACTGAGAAATTCCGGATTCCTGGGTTCCAGCTTAATTGCTTGGCGAAGCTCGTTTTCCGCGCCCTGCAAGTCACCGGATTGAGCAAGCTGAAGACCATGGTCGGCGTGGACCCGTGCTTCATCGAATTGTGCGCTGCAAAACGCTGTTCCGGACAAGATCAGAGTCGAAAGAACGATTGAAAGGAGCAGGTAGGTTACGCCTCGATCGTGCGCTGGGCATTTAGTGGTGGCGCCGTCGGTGCACCGAGTACGGTACAAATTCCCGGACCTTTGTGCGCAGGCAATATACAGACGTTGTGGCGGTGATATACAACGTGTGGTAATCCTTGTCTCCCCAAGCCAGATTGGTGGGCTGTTCAGGCATGACGATTGTCCCGAGATGGTGCCCTTGCGCATCCCAAACCCAAATTCCCTGGGCTCCCGTAACAAAGAGGTCTCCTTGCTCGTCGACTTTGATTCCGTTGGGGACACCGTCGTGCGGTTCCCCCTTTTCGTCACCGAAAATCCGGCCGTTTGCAAGATTTCCAACCGGCGTGACGTCGTACACGCGAATATTTTTTTCTTGGCTGTCGTCCACATAAAAGTGCTTACCATCGGGCGAGAATGCCGGGCCATTAGGCTGAGTTAAGTCTCTGGTTACCAAGCGCACCGCCCTTTTTTCGTCCAGGCGATTCACACCCTGAAATGAAATCTCTTGTTTCTCTCCTTTCACCAAATAAAGCGTCGGATCGGTGAAGTAGATAGCTCCATCGGGCCCGACAATTACGTCGTTAGGACTGTTGAACCGCTTGCCTTCGTATTTGTCAGCCAAGACCTTATAGCGACCGCCAGTGGCTGTTGCGGGACGCTTGACACCATTATGGCTCTCTGCTGTATTGTCGGCCAGCAAGTCGCTAAGTTAGGAGTTTGGCATCAAAAAACGAAATCCGGTTGTGGTGACCATTCGTGAGGTGGCGAAGGAGAGCGGCTTCTCGTCTACCACGGTCTCTATTGTGTTGAACAATGCGCCTCTCGCTCGTTATATACCCGACGCGACCAAAAACCGAATTCGGCGGGCCGCCCATAAGCTCGGCTATCGGCCTAATGTGTTTGCGCGCACCTTGCGCAACCAGCGTACGCGCACGGTCGGGGTGATGGTTTTCGACATGACCGATCCCTACTGCACACCTATCTTGCGGGGGATTGAGTGCGCGCTTTTACCAAGCTTCGTTCTTGCCAATCCTCACCGACGTACACAACGAGCGCTGCCGCTTCGAGTGTTATCTGGAAATGCTGCTCGATCGCCGGGTGGAAGCGCTGATCGTGGTTGCGAATTGGGTGTTCGTGAATATCGACGTGTTGGGCGATTTGGAGAAGAACAATATTCCTACTGCAATGATCGGCCGCGAGCTGCAGGCCGGTTCGGTCAGTTCCGTCATCGTGGACAACGAACTGGGCGCCCAAGCCGCCGTCGAACATTTATTCTCACTGGGGCATCGCCAGATCGCGTTTCTGCGAGGCCCTAGGCACATCGCCGTCACCGCGCCACGATGGAACGGCATTCGAAATTTTGCCAAGGCCCACGGCCTGCAGATTGATGCAGATCTTGTGCTCGACCTGCCCGGATCGGGGAACCCGCTCTCCGGTTTTGAAGCCGGCTGCAGCCTCACGAAAGAACTGGTCCGGAGGAAGCGCCAGTTTACGGCTTTAATGGCATTCGATGACATGACTGCTTTCGGCGCAATTCGCGCATTGACCAACTGCGGCATAAGAGTCCCAGAGCAAGTCTCGGTGATCGGTTTTGATGACATCGCACACGCCAGCCTGCTTACCCCCGCGTTGACCACAGTTCGCCAGCCCATGCCCGAAATGGGCGAGATGGCGGTCAGCATTGTTGCCGAGGGCATAATCGCGCTCCACGAGAAACGAAGGCTAACCGCCATGCATCGCAAGGTGCTGCCCCAACTCGTTGTTCGCGACTCAACTTGTAGCCCACTTTAGATTCCGGAGAACAAACGTTTAGGCGAATTTCTAGACAAGGTGGATGCGCGCAAGCTGGCCGACTTGTTGCGCACGGGAATGCTGCCGTGCAACGCTCTTGCTGTCGCCATACAACCCGGTGACGTGACCATGGTTATTGATGTTGGAGGGGAAGGTGCCGGTGTTTGTAATCGGGACGGAGAACGTGGTCAGGTGGCCGGCTGAATCGCGCAGGAAACCATTGGTCTGCGCCGTGCCCGCCCATGCTCCGAGAATCTTGCCGCTGTCGTTGATGCTGACCGAGGAGGTTATGGTCGAAGTCGGAACGTCAAAGGACGTGACGTTACCCGAGGTATCGCGGACAAACGCGTGGGTGTTGAAGCTGTTGTCAAAGTAATATCCGGCGATTTCTCCGGCGGCATTCAAGCCGGCAGGCTGAGTTCCCAGGAACGCCTGCGTACCACTGCCTGGGGCGTCGAATGACGAGTAGTTGCCGAACTGGTCCCGGATGAATCCGTGGTACACGGTATTTGCATCCGCGTAGTAGCCTGCAATCTGCCCATTCGCATTGATGAGCTTGGCAAAAGTACCCTGGTTGATGCCGGTGCCTGCATTGGGGGCGTCGAGGATGGTGTAGTTTCCGGTCGCATCGCGCAGGAAGCCGTGCCACACGCCTGCGGAGTCAACGTAGGTTCCCGCAACTTGTCCGCCATCATTGATGCTGTAGGGAATGTGCCGGTGCCGGCGGAGCCAGCGAGATCGATGGGCACAAAACTGCCATTCGTCTGCCGCAGGTAGCCATGCGTGATCGAGAATTGCCCGGAAGCAGAACCGACGATCTGGCCAGCCGAGTTACAAGATGGGGGGAGGCTAATCCAATGGCTTGACGCCAAAAGATGCGAGCAGTTTCCTCCGCCGACGCTCACGTGTCAAGATGAACGAAATTGCATGGTAGGGGGCTGAGATGGCGTGCGGCAGTGCTTCCGACACGAGAGATTCTGCTGGAAGAATTGCAAGAGCCGATGGGTGTTTCCGCACCTGCGAGCGGGGACACTCTGATGCCTATCAACCTATGCTCATCAGAAGGTGCAGTCCTAGTCAGCGAGAGGCCGCCTGCAAGGCGGCCTCTCAAAAATCCCGCCCAGTCTCTGTCCCACAGACGTGGAGACAGAGACTAAAACGGGTAACTTCAGCTCGAGTAGCACTCTCCCCTAGTTAATGGTCAGAGTGACAGTCGTTGTCTTGGTCACGCCTCCGCCCGTGCCGGTTACGGTGATGGTGCGTGTTCCGGTGGTAGCGTTCGCGGCCACCTTGATTTGCATAGCTGCGTGCCCTGTCCCGGGAGCTGGAATGGTTGAGGGCTTGAAGAGAACCAGGACGTTGGCGCCCTGTCCCGAAGCAGTCAGGCCAATCGACGAGTTAAAACCACCCGTAGCAGTTGTCGCTAGATTGACGCGACCGAGTCCGCCCCGGGTGACGGTAATTGTCTTGGGACTTGCTGCAAGCGTGAAGCTTCCAGTCGGACCAGTGACGGTCAGGCTGACCGTGGTTGTTGCGGTCGTGCTGCCGGAAGTTCCAGTTACGGTGATCGTGTAGGTTCCGGGCACTGTGGCTGAGCCTACGTCCATGGTCATGGTCGAAGTTCCAGTCCCGGTAATCGAGGTTGGATTGAAGCTAACGGTTACGCCGCTGGGCTGGCCGCTGGCAGACAAAGTAACGGGATCGTTAAAGCCGCCCGTTGTCGTGTTGGTGATGGTGGACGTTCCCGACGAGCCCTGCACCACCGTGACTGAGGTGGGGTTGGCGGAAAGACTGAAACCACCGCCCGCTCCCGTGATGGTGACGGCGACCGCAGCCGACGGAATGCCGTTGGCGACGACAAACAATTGACTTGCCCCGGTCTCAATTCCCGCGGGCACGTCGAAGCTCGTGGAGACGATTGTGCTGCCCGTAGCGACACCCATGGTGCTGTGATCATGGGTCTTGCAGTAGGTCACGTGTCCGGTAGTGTTGTTTACAATGCGCACGAGCGGGTAATTGGTCGCGTTCTGGAAGTCATCGCCGTAGGAACTCGCCTCTGACAGGCCGTTGAACTGGGTTCCCGAAATCGTATTGGTTGACCCGGCTACGAGGGTGCTGTCGACGGACGTGACCGTCGGCTGCCAGGACGAATTGAAGGTTCCCACCGACGTGAGAAACTCAACATCCTTGGTGAAGTCGGTATACATGATCTGCCCGTTGGGCAGAACCAGCAGGTGCCCGACAAACGAAGGGGTATTGACGGCGTTCGGCGGGGTAGGAAAGGCGGTCAAGTTAGTGCCGTCCCACTCGTAAAACTTGGCGGGCGCAGTGAATGTGCCGCTGAAAGGGCTGGCTTCTAGAATGACATTGCCGCTAGTTTCAAGTGCGGCAGGCGCATCATTGGCCGCATTGCTGTCGGGGATATCCGGTCCTGCCGTCCAGGTTCCGGTCAGCGAATTGTAAACCGCCGAGTGACCGGCCGCGCAGTCGCTGGAACCGGCAGCGAATACGGTGCCGTCTGGACGCAACACCGCTGGCCCAACCTCGAAGCTGCCGCCACCCCGGTTGCAGTTCGAATCCCAGAGTTGTTTGATGGTATTGCCGGCAGTGGACCATGTGTTGGTTGCGGAATTGTACGCTTCGGAATTCATCCCCGTGAGAATGGTATTGCTGGTGTAGGCATCCACCGTTAGTACCAATCCGCTTGGAAGCAGAGTCCAGCCTTCTTCGTCGAAGTCGTCGAACTTGCCATCGCTGGAGTTGGACTTGGTGGTGAAGGTCAGCGTACTTTCATCGAAATAGTAATAGACCGGGAAGGTGCCGTGGCCGAATGCGATGGCGCAGCATTGCGCCAGCATCCAGGTTCCGTCGGACAATACTACAGATTGGGCATCGCCGATGTTGCTGGCAGCCGGCGGCGTCGTGGCGGTCCAGGTATTGGCGAGGGGATCGTACAGTGCGCCCTTAGACTGCCAGACTGCAGAGCAGTTTGAATTCGGACAATTGTATTCTCCGCCCTGGACTACGACCTTACCGTCCGGCAGCACGGCGGAGCCGAAGAAAAGCGGGGCGTAGGTACCAGGCAACGTTGCCACCTTCAACCAGGTGCCATTGATATAGCTGCCTGTGCTGTCGGGCGTCAGAGTGTACCAAGTGGCGTAGTCCCCGGTGCAACCAGTACAGTTGGGCTCCGAATGCACCAGGACTCTGCCGTCGGTGAGCAAGAGCATAGAGCCGACGGAAACGGGCGGGGAATTGACAGCTTTCGTCCAGGTCGCGCCCGCAGGAGGAATTTCCCCAGGAACGATAGAATTCGTTATCCGCACTGGGGGAGGTGTCACTCCAGGCGCGTGCGGGACATAGACCGGGCGATTCTGGCCAGCGGCCATGACCGCCGACACGAACATCAAAATGCCCATCAGAGAACGTGGGGCGATTGAGCGCAACACCTTCATGCTGTTTCCTCGATTTTGGATTTTCTTCGCAAACCAGGTCAGAATCTGACAGGGTAGGAAGGCAGCCTAGCAGGGAGAAGAAAAGGCGCGGGTAATGATACCTCCAATCCGCCAAAACGCAACATTGTTTTTGGATGGTCCCGGCGCGGATGCCCGCCCCTAGAGCGGTTTGGACCGTATGGCCCATGGCGAGTGCCCTGTCTTTCAAACCATGGGACCTTGGTTTCAGAAGGGTGTCGTTGCTGGTCCGGGGCATGACTCGAGCCTAAGTATGTTTCGCGGAGAGATTGTTACTGCACTACGCCGGGTAATGAGGAAAGAGGGAGGCTTAGGGGTAACGAAGAATCCCCACTTCTCGCAACAGGCGAGAAATGGGGGCACCCCGTGTTACACAATTCTGGTGCTACTTCGGTTGCGGCACTATGCGCAGATAGGGCTTCGGCGCCTTCCAGCCGCCGGGGTATTTCTGCTGCGCTTCCTCGTTTGAGACTGCCGGCAGGATGATGACATCGTCGCCCGGCTTCCAGTTCACCGGGGTGGCCACTTTGTGTTTGGCGGTTAGTTGCATGGAATCTAGTACCCGCAGGATTTCGTCGAAGTTGCGGCCGGTGCTCATGGGGTAGCTGAGCTGCAGCTTGATCTTCTTGTCGGGACCGATGACGAACACCGTGCGCACAGTCGCGTTGTCGGCGGCGGTGCGTCCCTCGCAGCTGTCGCCGGCTTCGGCGGGGAGCATGCCGTAGAGCTTGGCGATCTCTAGCTTGGGGTCGCCGATCATCGGGTAGTTGATCTTGTGTCCCTGTGTTTCTTCGATGTCGGCCGCCCACTTGCCGTGGTTGCTGACGGGATCGACGCTAAGGCCGATAATCTTAGCGTTCCGCTTGGCGAACTCGGGCTGCAGTCCGGCCATGTAGCCGAGTTCCGTGGTGCAGACAGGCGTGAAGTCTTTGGGATGGGAGAATAAGATGGCCCATCCGTCGCCAATCCATTCGTGAAAACGGATGGTGCCTTGTGTGGTGTCGGCGGTGAAATCGGGTGCGGTCTCATTGATGCGGGGAATGTGCGTGGTTTCGGTTGCTGTTGCGGTGCTCATGGTTACTCTCCTGTTGAATTCGATCTCGACGTTCTAATCGGCTGCGAAAAATCCGTTTTTGCAAACTGGATTTGACCTCAGCGGCTAAAGCCGCATTAATTTTGCGGCAATTTACGGCGCGGCTTGAAGCCGCGCCCTTTCAAAACCGAAGGCCCTTGCCAACCGGCTTCGCCTATCCATCCGGCCTCGCCCATCGTGGGTCGAGTTTTTCCGCAGCCTGCCGAATGTTGGCTCGCCGCCGCTCTTGAAGGAAGCGAGCCAAACACGCGATTGTTGCGTCGTCGAAGAACGCGACCCCTTCGGCACGCTCCGCTTGCTCAGGGCAAGCTGCTTCGCGCGATCGCTCAGATACTTCGCTCTGCAAAGAACGCTTGCTCAGGGTGACAAACATTACCGAAAAAGCGAAACCCACCCTTTCGCGACGGGTGGGTCTGGCAAAAACCTCTTGGCCCTACCCGCACGCCGGTGCCCGCGTACAACAACACAACGGGCCGGCTAGGGGGGCGATCATGTTAGATAGGATAAGAGCGGCGCTGGCTGGTGTCAAACGGTGGGTTGTGTGCCGGGTCGTGGCGCCTTCCTACTTCCTCGACCCCTGAGTTCTTGCTTGTGGTGAAAGTAGTGGCGATGCGCGCTCGATGCTTCGCTCCGCCTAAAATGCGGCTGCGCTCCGCATGGCGCCACTTGGTTGGCTACATGGATCGCCCCAGTGGCGCGCTTTTCTGCATCGCTATGGGTTTTCGCAGCATCTGTCTTTTGTCTTTGTGGTGCAGACCCGCAGAGGAGGGGAGTTTAATGGGCGGAGACGCGCGCCGGTTGGCGATGACTCAGTGGGATGTGTTCTCGTCACGGGCTCTTGAGGGGAATTCTCTCGCCGTGTTTCTGGACGCGACCGGCCTCGCTGACAGTGAAATGCAGTCCATCGCCAAGGAGATGAACCTCTCGGAGACTACGTTCATTTTTCCGCGCGATGCGGCGACGGAGCGCGAACGTGGTGTGCGGGTCCGGATCTTCACGGTACAGGAGGAGTTGCCTTTCGCGGGACATCCTACCCTGGGCACAGCATTCGCATTGCGAGCACGCAATGGCGGGAACGACGTCTCCCTCGATCTGAATGTGGGCAGGGTTCCAGTACATTTTGAAGAGAGGTCGGGGCAGCCGGCCTTTGGAGAGATGACGCAAGTTGACCCGGTGTTCGGAGATGAACATAACCGTGAAGCAGTGGCACAAGCACTCGGTTTGAAATTGGAAGATTTCGATCCTTCTCTGCCCATCCAGACCGTTTCAACGGGCGTGGCCTTCGTGGTTACGCCACTGCGGTCTTTGAGCGTGATCCAGAAGCTGCGGATCGATCTGAATCGCGCTGCGGAATATACGGCCAAAGCCGAGGGAAAGTTTTTCTACTTCGTGACACGGGAGGCGGTGGACCGCGATGCTCGGTTGCACGCGCGCATGCTGTTTTATAACGGTGAAGACCCCGCTACGGGCTCGGCTGCGGGGTGTACTGCGGCGTGGATGGTGGCTCATGGTGTGGCGAAGTCTGACGAGCGCGTGCTGATTGAGCAAGGGGTCGAGATGAAGCGGCCCAGCCGGATTTTTGTGCGGGCGTCGCGCAACGATAACCGTGTAGTCAACGTACGCGTTGGCGGGAATGCGGTGGAAGTCATGCGCGGTGAACTTTTGCTTTAGACCGCATCTCCAATCGCCGAAAAATCCTGCGGCGCACGCGCTGGCGCAAAGAGCAATGGCCATAAAGTCCCATTAACGTCCGCGGTACTTTACAGTAGACCGGCTTCCCGTTAGCATGCATCTCGCTCTGACATTCTTCATATTGAGAAAAGCCTCTGTTGGTTTGCGTTGCGTTGATCCGGCCCACCAACGGACTGCAGATAGGAAATGAAACCGAAACGGACCATCCTGTGCGTCGACGATAACGAACAATCTCTTTCCCATCGCAAGATCATGCTGGAGACACGCGGATACCGTGTCGTTAGCCTTTCCCGGGGCGAAGAGGCGCTGGAACGTTTCAAACAGGGTGGGATCGATCTGGTCTTGACCGACATGGCCATGCCGGGGCTCGACGGTCCGCAACTGATTGCTGCCGTCAAGAATCTGTCGCCGCACACTCCTGCCATCCTCATCTCCAGCAAAGTGCGTTTGTACGATCACGAATCGCAAGCCGACGTTTTTCTGGCTAAGGGCATGTACGCGCCGGCGGATTTGCTGGAACGCATCCGGCTGCTGCTGGTTCGCAAGCGTGGACCGAAGCGCATACAGCATCGACATTCAAGTTTTTCCTCTCAGATTGGCGTCGCCTAGCTCGACACCCAAACCTTAATCGCAGAGAACGCTGAGAAATGCCGCAGAGGTCGCGGAGAAAGCCCTGCCACGCAAACAGGTTGGGTGCGCGAGGGCCATCTTCGATAATTAAGTTCGTGTAAGATCGTCATCAGGCATGGCCGAAGCGTTCATCGAAGCAAGAGACCTGCGCAAGACCTACCACGTCGGAAAGATCGAAGTACAGGCGCTGCGCGGAATCTCGTTCAGCGTACAGAAGGGCGAATTTGTCAGCGTCGTGGGTCCGTCGGGCAGCGGGAAGTCGACTCTCTTCTACTTACTCGGGGGATTGACTCGCGCCGACTCGGGCAGCGTGGTGCTTGACGGTGATGACTTTGCCACGCTCTCCGACGCCGAGCGCACTCGGAAGCGGAAGCGGAAGATTGGGTTCGTATTCCAGAAATTCAACCTGCTGCCGACTTTGGACGCTCGCTCCAATATCCTGATCGCGCAGGAAATCCTGGGCAATGGTCATCGCGATCCGGCGCATTTCGACCGCATCACCGGCTTGCTGGGGCTGACGAAGCGGCTTGGGCATCGTCCCGCGGAACTGTCTGGCGGAGAGCAGCAGCGCGTGGCCCTCGCGCGGGCGCTGATCAACAAGCCGGCTATTGTTCTCGCTGACGAGCCTACCGGTAATCTCGACTCCAAAAACTCCGATGTCGTGCTGCGGATGCTGCGGCAGTCAAACCAGGAATTGGGACAAACCGTTCTCATGATTACGCATAATCCGGAAGCGGCGAGGTATGGGGACCGGATCATCCATATGCGCGATGGCGAGATCGTGAGGCCGGAGGATGATCCGCAATGGGTGGCGCACTAAGCACTCGCCTCGACCTAACCGCCGGCGTTCTGGGCTTGCCCTCGTTTGGTGAACCTGAGTCACTGCTAGTGTGGACTTGTTTCACATGAGCTTCGAACTGCCGTTGCAGTGAGTTTACGTATTCTTCGCGATCTGGACGATGCGATCCAGAGCTGGCTTTGAACTTTACGTCAGAACAGGCACTGCATTGAGCCTCTACTGGGATGGTTCCCAGCCACTGGGTGCCGCGCAGAACTGGGTGCTTGGTTGGCATAGATTCAAAGATACAACGCCAGTCTGTGCTTTTTGCAGCCTAGCGTTGCTGCGCCCTAAGCGGTCATTTATAATCGGTTTTGCTGAGCGGGAGTAACTCAGTGGTAGAGTGCGACCTTGCCAAGGTCGAAGTCGCGGGTTCAAATCCCGTCTCCCGCTCCAGATTCTCACGTTTCCAGACCTGGCTGTTCCCTGCGGATAGACTTTTTCCGGCCGGAACGCTAACGTAGTGGCAGGGGCGCGGTACCCAAGTGGTAAGGGAGAGGTCTGCAAAACCTTTATGCGTCGGTTCGATTCCGACCCGCGCCTCCAATCCTTCCTTGAATCTTCTGACCTTCAGGCATGACCAACCTGAGCGATAGATGGCAACGGTACGTGCTGATTTTCCTGATCGCGGCGGCGACCTCTTCTGCCGGAAGTCAGACAGCGGCTCCCCGCGGCAGCGACGCTGCATGGGTATTGGCCTGGAGCGACGAGTTCAATGGACCAAACGGTTCGACAGTTGATCCGACGAAGTGGGTTGCCGAAACTGGAGGCGATGGTTGGGGCAACCATGAACTGGAGTACTACACCAGCCGTCCGCAGAACGTCTACCAGCATGATGGCAGCCTGGTTATCAAGGCCGTCGCTGAAAAATATACTGGCCCGGACGGTGTGACACGCGACTACACATCTGCCCGTCTGAAAACCTTTGGGAAGTTTGCCCAGGCTTATGGGCGCTTCGAAGCTCGCATCAAGATTCCGTATGGACAGGGCACGTGGCCTGCGTTCTGGATGCTGGGGGAGGACATCGATAAAGCCGGCTGGCCGGCCTGTGGCGAGATTGACATCATGGAGAACGTCGGGAAAGAGCCGGGCATGGTCCATGGCACGATTCACGGGCCTGGATATTCGGGCGAAAAGGGGATCGGTGCTCCCTACACGGTCTCGGGCAAACAGAAGTTCGCGGATGACTTTCACCTCTTTGCCGTGGAGTGGGAGCCGGCGGTGATCCGCTTCTATGTGGATAAAGATCTCTACGCGACAGTGATCCCGGCTGATCTTCCCAAAGGATCGAAATGGGTTTACGATCACCCGTTTTTCTTGCTGTTGAATGTCGCGGTCGGAGGCGACTGGCCGGGGAGTCCGGATCCGACCACTACCTTTCCCCAGACTATGCTGGTGGATTATGTGCGGGTTTACCGCCGAGCCAACTGACCAGTAACCCTTGCACCAGACCCGACCGGCCTGCGGAGGCCACACTTGCAATTCAGAAGGCTTGCTGCTGTCTCCCGCGTGGTCGTAGACTTGTGCCCGCATTCAGCGCAATTCACCCGCAAGGAACGAATGTACCCTCACAAGCAGTTATCAGACGCAAAACGCATTCTCGCCCTTGTCGCATTCTGCTTCACTCTCTCCAGCGCCGAAGCTCAGAGTACGCCTGCTGAAAGGGCTGGCGACTACGTTCGTGCTGAAATCCAGAAGCAGCACATCCCCGGAATTGCCCTTCTGGTCGCGCGCCACGGAAGGATCGTTCGCGCGGATGGCTTTGGTCTGGCGAATGTTGAACTCGAAGTTCCCACCAAGCCCCAGACAATATTCCAGTCGGGATCGGTGGGCAAACAGTTCACCGCTACTGCGGTGATGATGCTCGTGGAAGAAGGCAAGGTGAGTCTGGATGACCCGCTCACGAAGTATTTCGGGGATGCTCCGCCGACCTGGCGGGATGTCACGGTGCGGGAACTGCTGAGCCACACCGCGGGCTTTGGCGACTATCCCGAGAAGTTTGACTTCCGCAAGGATTGGACTGAAGAGGAACTACTCAAGCTGGTCGAGAGCATCCCGCTGGCATATCCGCCGGGCACGAAGTGGGAGTACAGCAATCTCGGATACCTGACGCTGGGCCTGCTGATTCATCACGTGACTGGACAGTTCTACGGGGACTTTCTACAGGACCGGATTTTCAAGCCGTTGGGGATGCAGACTACGCGCATCATCAGCGAAGCCGACATCGTTCCGAATCGTGCCGCTGGT
The DNA here is from genome assembly GCA_003225555.1 of Acidobacteriota bacterium. GTDB lineage: Bacteria > Acidobacteriota > Terriglobia > Terriglobales > Acidobacteriaceae > Sulfotelmatobacter. The sequence continues at coordinate 13,786 of QIAM01000026.1, forward strand.
TACAGGTTGGTGAAAGGCGAACTTAAGAACCAGGAATGGGTCGCGCCCGTGATGAACACGACGGCCGATGGGAGTTTGTATTTTTCGATTTTGGATCTGGCTGAGTGGGATGCTGCGCTGTATACGGAGAAATTATTGAAGCGCTCGAGTTTGGAGCTGATGTGGACTCCGGTCAAGTTGAAGAATGGACAGCCTAACGGGGAGGGCTACGGCTTCGGGTGGTTCATCGGGGAGCAACACGGGCATCACGTGGTTCATCACGATGGGGCTTGGCAGGGATTCAAGTCTGCCATTGCGCGCTACACGGATGACCAACTGACGGTTGTGGTGCTGGCGAATCTGGCGGAGGCGAAGCCAGGGGACATCGCTCAACACGTGGCGGAAATTTACCTGTCTGATCAACAACCACGCGACAACACTCCCTAGCAGTACGCGGAAAAAGTCCCTTGGGTCGGTTAGAGCCGCCCTCAGCGGCTTAAAGCCGCATTGATTTTGCACGGCTTACGGCACGAGTGAAACTCGTGCCCTTCCCAATCGTTCTCGATAACGGAGTTTTTCAGCATCCCGCGTAGGCGAAGGAAAAGCCAATGGGTCGACCAGGCTTACTTTTTTACGACTTGCAGGCCGCCTTCGGAATCTAAGACTCGCGAAGGTGGCTCTGCTACCCTTGTTTCCGGTCGGCTAGCTCCAACTCCTTATGTGGTTAGTTCGCCTGGCGCTGCGGCGTCCCTACACGATTGCTGTCTCCTGCCTCCTGGTCATGCTGCTGGGAGCGTTGTCCCTTACGCGCATGCAGGTGGATATCTTCCCGGTGATCAACATCCCGGTGGTTGCGGTGGTGTGGAACTATCCGGGGCTCTCGGCGCAGGACATGGAACGCCGTGTTGTGTTGATCAGCGAACGGGGCTACTCCACCACGGTCAATGGAATCTCCCGCATCGAGTCGCGGTCGATCTCGGGAATCGGGCTGCTGAAGGTGTACTTCCAGCCGGGAACCGACATCGGCGCAGCGATTGCACAGATCTCTTCCGTATCCAGCACGATTCTGCGGATCGCGCCTCCGGGCATCACGCCGCCTAGCGTGATTCAGTTCAATGCCACGAATGTGCCGGTGGCGCAGCTGACAATTTTCAGCAACACCCTTCCTGAGCAGCAGCTTTACGATTACGGCCTGAACTTCATTCGCGTGCGCCTGTTTACGATCCCGGGGTTGTCGACTCCCGCGCCGTTTGGTGGCAAGGAAAGGCAGATCATCGTAGATATCAATCCACAAGCACTAGCGGCGAAGGGGCTGTCGGCGGGGGATGTGGTGAGTGCATTGCAAGCGTCCAACGTTATTCTCCCGGCGGGCGATGCGCGCATTGGAAGCACCGACTATGTGGTGCAGCTGAATTCAAGTCCGGATACGGTTGCTCAGTTTCGGCAGATTCCGATCAAGGTGGTGGGCTCTGCTCCGGTATTGCTCGGCGACGTTGCACAGGTGTCCGACAGCTTTGCCGAACAGCGCGCCATCGTCCACGTGAATGGCAAACGCGCGACTTATCTTGCCATCCTCAAACATTCGGACGCATCGACGCTGGCGGTTGTGGAGGCTACACGGGAGGCTCTGCCGCTCATCAAGGCATCGGCCCCGCAGGGCATGGAACTCAAGATTGACTTCGACCAGTCTGTGTTCGTGCGGGGGGCCATCAGGGGAGTGGTGCGCGAGGCTATTCTCTCTTCGATCCTGGTCTCGCTGATGATTCTGGTTTTCCTTGGAAGCTGGCGCAGCGTGATCGTGGTGTGTACTTCCATCCCGCTGGCGATTTTTACGGCGATCATCGGTCTGAACCTGAGCGGCGACACGATCAACATCATGACGCTGGGCGGACTCGCGCTGGCGATCGGGATGCTCGTGGATGATGCCACCGTCGAGATAGAGAACATCAACCGCAATTTCGATATGGACAAGCCGATCACCGTCGCGATTCTGGATGGCGCGAGCCAGATTGCGGTGCCCGCGATTGTGGCGACGCTGGCGATCTGTATTGTGTTTTTCCCGGTGGTGCTGCTGTCGGGCGCGGCCCGCTACTTGTTCACGCCGATGGCGTTGGCGGTTGTGCTGGCCATGCTCGCGTCGTATGTGCTGTCGCGCACGTTGGTTCCGACATTGTCGCGAATCTTGTTCGAAGGTCATCGCGAATCGGATCACGCCAAAGAAGAACCGAAGAGCATCGGTGGGCGGCTCAATCGGTGGCGTGAACGTGCTTTCGAGCGTCTGCAATCCTCCTATGGCGGCGTGCTGGAACTGGTGCTGCATCATCGGGTGTTTGCGATGTGCGTATTCGTGCTGCTTTTCGCGGTGACGGCGGTGCTGCCGTTTCTCGTCGGCAGCGATTTCTTTCCGAGTGTCGACGTCGGACTCATGCAGCTTCACTTCCGTGCGCCGATCGGAACCCGCCTAGAGAATACGGAGAAAATGCTGATGCAGGTAGAAGACCGCATTCGGCAGATTATTGCCGCCGATGAAGTTGACACGATCAACGACATGCAGGGCATTCCGACCTCTTACAATCTCGCGTTTGTGCCCACCGACAACGTTGGCGACATGGATGCCGAGATTTTGATCGCTTTGAAACCGAAGCATCGTCCGACTGACGGATACATGCAGCAAATCCGCGAACAGCTGCCGCGGGAGTTTCCGGGATCAAGTTTTTACTTCCAATCGGCGGACATCGTGAGTCAGGTGTTGAATTTTGGCGTGCCTTCACCGGTCGACATTCAGGTTGAGGGTCCGAATCTGGATCAGTCGTACCAGATCGCGCAGCAATTGCAGGAGGAAATTCGGAAGGTGCCCGGGGCGGTGGATGTGCATATTAAACAAGCGATTCGCTATCCGGCTCTGCGCATCAACGTTGACCGGGACCGTGCGGCGCGACTGGGGCTGACGGAGCAGGGAGTGGCGAACAGCATGCTGATCTCGTTGTCTTCGAGTTCGCTGATTGCTCCGTCGTATTTCCTGAACCCGGCGAATAACGTGAACTATGTGGTCGCTGTACGCATTCCACCGGAGCGCTTCGATTCGGTGGACACGCTGATGAGCACTCCACTGAGCCTGCCGGGATCGGCCGCGCCCCTGCAAGTCGCAGGTACTCCGCAGACACAGCCTATCCCGCAACCACAATACGAGACGTTATCCAACGTGTCGCGGGTCGTTCCGGATTCCGTTCCGGCGGAGGTAAATCATTACACCGTCCAGCGCGTGATCGACATCAATACCAACATACAAGGGCGCGACCTCGGCTCTGTAGTCGGTGGCATCCAGAAGAAGATCGACGCTCTTGGAAAGTTGCCCCAGGGAACGCGCGTTACCGTGCACGGGCAGTATGAGGTGATGAATCAGTCGTTCCGCAGCCTGCTGCTGGGCCTGATTCTGGCGATTGTGCTGGTCTATCTGCTGATCGTGGTGCTGTTTCAGTCGTGGATGGATCCTTTTATTATCATGATTGCGGTGCCGGGCGCGCTGGTCGGCATGCTGTGGATGCTGGCACTGACGGGCACTACGATCAATGTGGAGTCGCTGATGGGCTCGATCATGGCCGTAGGGATTGCGACTTCGAACTCGATCCTGCTGGTCAGTTATGCCAATGATGCGCGCGTGGAGAAGAATATCTCTCCGCTCGAGGCTGCCCTGGAAGCGGGAAAGACGCGGCTGCGGCCGGTGCTGATGACGGCCTTAGCCATGATTATCGGTATGATTCCCATGGCGCTTGCTCTCGGTGAAGCCGGTGAGCAAAATGCGCCGCTCGGGCGCGCCGTGATTGGAGGTTTGCTGGTGGCCACGGTGGTGACGTTGTTTATTGTCCCGGTGGTTTACTCTCTGTTGCGGAAGGATTTTCCGACGCGACACTTGCTGGACGAGAAGTTTGCTGCCGAGGCTCGGGGCGAAACGTTTGAGGTGGAGGGACGTTGACAGCGGAAGCACAAGGACGACGGAGCGGTTCCGGCTGGCTGTATCTGGCGGGATTCGTGGCCGTGATCGTGGCGGCGGTCATGGCCTTCGTCTTATTTACTCGCCAACGCAGCCACGTCGAAGCGGCTACCGCGAAACTGACCGTCGAACAACAAAGCGGGCCGACCGTGGAAGTGGTGACGGCGCATCGGGTAACGGGCTCGGATCAGCTGCGCCTGATCGGAGAGGCTCATCCGTTTCAGACCGCGATTGTGTACGCAAAAGTAGGCGGTTACATGCGCAGCATCAACGTGGACAAGGGTGATGCCGTGGGGGGAAACCAGGTCATCGCGGTGATTGAGTCGCCGGAGACCGACAAGCAGTATCAAGCTGCGGTCGCAGATGCACACAACAAAGAACTGATCGCGGGCCGGGCCGCGATGCTGGTGAAGGAGAAAGTCATCTCGCAGCAGGCTGCGGACCAGGCTGAGGCGGACGCCACTGTATCCAAGTCACAACTGGAGCGTCTGGAGACCCTGAAATCTTATGAGCAGATTCGGGCGCCGTTCAGCGGAACGGTCACCGCACGATTTGCCGACCCGGGAGCCCTTATCCAAGATGCTGCGGCTTCGCAAACCAGCGCGCTGCCGGTGGTTGAGATTTCAGAAACGCGGCGGCTTCGCATTTACATCTATGTGGACCAGGCGCACGCGGCCTTTGTGCGTCCTGGAGACCAGGTCACGATCCTCGATCAAGCCCGGCCCGATGCCAAGGTCTCGGCGCGCGTTACCCGCACCAGCGGCGAGATCGACCCCAAGACGCGGACTTTGCTGGTCGAGATCGATGTAGCCAATCCGCACAACCGGATTCTCGCCGGCAGTTTTGTCCAGGTGGAGCTGAAACTGCAGACGCCGCACTACGTCGAGGTTCCTTCCGATGCGCTCATCGTCAAGGGGAATCGGACGCTGGTGGCGACGGTCACTCCTGACAACATTGTGAGATTCAGGCAGGTAGTCGTTGCGGACCAAACCGGCGAAAGCGCGCGACTGCTTAGCGGCTTGAACGAGGGAGAGCGGGTAGCTCGCAACGTAGGCGAACGCGCCAGCGAAGGCAGCAAGGTGCAACCAGTTGTGCGGCCGGGGAGCTAGACGACGCTATTTCTTTTGCAGTTCGTCGAGCGCCGACAGGACTTCATCGCTGTGTCGGGCGGGATCCACACTTGTGTACGTCTTGGCGATTTTGCCGTTGGGGTCAATGATGAAGGTGTTCCGCTCAGCAAACTTCACCAGCCCGAGATTCCTGAGGGAGCCGTATTGGTCAGTGACCCTGTGATTGGTATCAGCCAGCAGTTTGAAGTTTAAGCCTTCCTTGGAACAAAACTTTTTGTGGGAGTCGACGCTGTCGAGGCTCACTCCCAGAACTGCGGCATTGCGCTGGGCGTACTTGGGTTGGTCGACCTGAAAATTGTGCGCCTCGCGTGTGCAGCCGGGGGTTTGATCCTTGGGATAGAAATAGAGGATTACCCATTTGCCGCGGTAGTCCTGCAAGCTCACGGAGGTTCCTTCCTGGGAGGTCAGGGTGAAATTGGGGGCCAGGCTCCCTTCAGAGGGCGGTGCTGAGCGCGACAGCGTCCGCGGAACCAGAAGGATTGCCACGATAACTACGACTAGCAGAATCAGAAACCGAAGCATGGGTTCCTCCGGCTGACGGTACAAAGACAATTCTAAATCAGACTCCTGAGCTTCTCTCTTCGCCCTGCAATTCGCGAATTGCGGTGGGAAAATGCAAGAAGCATGATCGCAGAGTTCGCTGAGAAAGGCCGCAGAGTCCGCAGAGCAGGACCCGTTTCGGAGGCGGTCCGTTCGCTGACATGGGACCATTCCTTCGAGGATCGGTCAGCAAAAATCGCAGCCCTTGATATGATGGAGTGTTGCGCCTCACACGACGGAGAAACCAGACGTGGCTCAGACTGAAACTGACGGCTTAGAGGTATTGGAAACCCGGGAATGGGTCGACTCCCTGGATTATGTCCTTTCCCAAGGCGGCCCAAATCGCGCGGGACGATTGCTGCAGCAACTGGCTCTGCATGCGCGGCGGGAAGCGGGCATCAATCTCCCATTCTCGGCGACCACGCCCTACCAGAACACGATTGCTTCCCAGCAGCAGGCTCCTTTTCCCGGCAGTCAGGAGATGGAACGGCGGATCAAGAGCCTGGTGCGGTGGAATGCTCTGGCCATGGTGGTGCGGGCAAACAAGATTCAAGAAGGGATCGGCGGGCACATCTCCACGTTCGCGTCGGCGGCGACGCTGTATGAAGTGGCGTTCAATCACTTTCTGAGGGCACAAACTGAAACCGGCGACCGAGACGTTGTCTATTTTCAGGGCCATGCCGCTCCGGGAATGTATTCGCGGGCATATCTCGAAGGACGTATCCCCAAGGAAAAACTGCAGAATTTCCGCCGCGAACTCAGATCCGGTGGAGGGCTGAGTTCGTATCCCCATCCCTGGCTCATGCCGGATTTCTGGGAATTTCCCACGGTGTCAATGGGCCTGGGGCCAATACAGGCGATCTACCACGCTCGCTTCATCAAGTATCTGGAGAACCGTGGCCTCAAGCAGACAACGGGCGGCAAGGTCTGGGCGTTTCTTGGGGACGGCGAGATGGACGAACCTGAGTCGCTGGGGTCGATTACGCTGGCATCGCGCGAACGACTGGACAATCTGATTTTCGTGGTGAACTGCAACCTGCAACGGCTGGACGGACCTGTCCGCGGCAACGGAAAGATTATTCAAGAACTGGAAGCGATCTTCCGTGGCGCGGGATGGAATGTCATTAAGGTGATCTGGGGAACCGACTGGGACAGCTTGATTCAGAATGACCGTGACGGCCTGCTGGTGAGGCGACTAGGGGAAGTCAGCGACGGACAGTACCAGAAATACTTTGTCGAGAGCGGGGCATACTTCCGCCAGAATCTTTTCGGCACCGATCCTCGACTGCTCAAGATGGTTGAACACTTGTCGGACGATCAACTGGCGCGCATGCGTCTGGGGGGACACGATCCGATCAAGGTGCACGCGGCTTATCGGGCAGCGGTCGATCACACGGGCGCGCCTACTATCATCCTGGCCAAGACCATCAAGGGATACGGGCTGGGCGAGGCGGGCGAAGGCAAGAACATTACGCACCAGCAGAAGAAGCTGAATGAAGATGAATTGCAGATGTTCCGATCGCGGTTCGGGATACCTATCCCCGACGATGAATTGCATGAGGCGCCGTTCTACCGGCCATCCGACGACAGCGCTGAAATCAAGTACATGCAGGCGCGGCGGCAGCAGCTCGGCGGATACATGCCGCAGCGTAAAGTGCGTGCTACACCGCTGAAATCTGTTCCCGCGGCGCACTTCGAAGAATTTCACAAAGGCACGGATGGGCGAGACGTTTCAACGACCATGGTCTTCGTGCGGCTGCTGGCGAAACTGCTGCGCGATCCGGAGTTGGGCAAGCTCGTTGTGCCCATTGTCCCCGACGAGGCTCGCACCTTCGGCATGGAGGCGCTGTTCCGCCAGGTGGGGATTTATTCGAGCGTGGGCCAGAACTATGAGCCGGTCGACATGGATACGCTCCTCTATTACAAAGAAGCGAAGAACGGCCAGATTCTTGAGGAAGGCATCACCGAAGCAGGCTCTATGTGCTCGTTCATCGCGGCGGGCACGGCCTACGCAAATCACGGGATCAACACGATTCCTTTCTTCATCTATTACTCCATGTTCGGCTTCCAGCGGATCGGCGACTTGATCTGGGCGGCAGCGGACATGCGTTGCCGCGGATTTCTTGTCGGCGGCACTGCTGGACGCACCACGCTTGCGGGCGAAGGCTTGCAGCATCAGGATGGGCACAGTCACGTGCTCGCGTTGCCGGTGCCGAATCTGCTGGCCTACGATCCGGCGTTCGCTTACGAGATTGCCATTATCATTCAGGATGGCATCAAGCGCATGTACATCGATCAGGAATCGATTTTCTACTACCTGACGGTTACCAACGAGCCGTTGCCGATGCCGGAGATGCCGCGGGACGGAAATATTCGCGAAGGCGTTCTGAAAGGACTGTATCGTTTCAAGGCTTCAGCTAAGACCGACGCCAAGCTGCGCGCGCAGGTGCTAGGCAGTGGAACAATCATGTTCGAAGTGCTCAAGGCGCAGAAGATTCTAGAAGAAAAATACGGTGTTGCTGCCGACGTGTGGAGCGTGACCAGCTACAAGGAACTGTATCGCGACGCCAACGACTGCGAGCGCTGGAACTTGCTGCATCCGGCGGAAGGGGCAAGAGTTCCGTATGTTACGCGGCTCCTGAAGGATGCTCAGGGACCTTTCATAGCCGCATCGGACTACATGAAAGTCTTGCCTGAAAGCCTCGCAAAGTGGGTTCCGGGACAGTTAGTGTCCCTGGGAACCGACGGCTTCGGGCGCAGCGAAAGCCGCACCGCACTGCGCGACTTCTTCGAAGTCGATGCCAAGCACATCGTGCTCGCCACCTTGGGAGCGTTGGCGCGGGAAAAGAAAATTGGCTCCGACGCAGTGAAGCGTGCCATTCAGGAGTTGAGCATAAATCCTGAGAAGGCGAATCCGGCGGTTACCTAGGAAGTCAAACTGCGAGAATCTAAAAGAGGAATGAGCGAAGTGATCGAATTCAAACTTCCCGAACTTGGAGAAAACATCGAGCAGGGAGACCTGGTGCGCCTGATGGTCGCGCCTGGCGCAACCGTCAGCACCGGACAGTCGGTGATGGAACTGGAAACCGACAAGGCCGTCGTGGAAGTGCCCTCGTCAGTGAGCGGGACGGTGCAGGAAATCCGTGTCAAAGAAGGCGACAAGATTAAGGTTGGGCAGGTCATCTTCACCGTTGAAAACGGGAGCGGCGCGAAGGCTGCTGAGTCGCCCGCAGCGAAGTCCACGGCTCCGTCATCGCGGATTGAAATCCAGGCACAGGCGGAATCCGTCTCTTCGCCGGGCGAAGAGGAGCCATCGACGGTCGCCCCGTCTCGCGTACCCGAGACGAGACCGCAAGTAGACGGTGCGCGACCTGTAACGTCTGCAAGGTCCTCTGCCCGCGCTACGGGCGCCAGCGAGTTCAAGTTGCCCGAACTCGGAGAGAACATCTCGCAGGGCGATCTTGTCCGACTCATGATCGCTCCGGGATCGAAAGTCGCCGAAGGCCAGCCCGTCATGGAACTGGAAACGGACAAGGCGGTGGTGGAAGTTCCGTCCTCGGTTAGCGGTGTGGTGAAAGAAGTGAAGGTGAGAGAGGGCGAGAAGGTCAAGGTGGGACAAGTGATCTTCACCCTTGAAGGCGGTGCCGCCGCGCAACCTGAGCCCGCTCGCCAGAAGAATGCACCGGTGGAGCACGTTTCCGGGCAGCATGGCGCTCGCCTGGCTTTCCAGGCGGCGATCCGCGCCGAAGGCAAGACGGAAGAACAGGCGCTGCCGCCTGACCAGCCTCAGCAAACGCCTCCTGCTTTCAAAATGCCGGAGCAGTTGGGGAAGGTTGCAGGGACGGAGCACCGCCAGCCGGTACCTGCGGCCCCACACGTGCGCCGCTTGGCGCGCGAACTCGGAGTGGACATTTATGAGGTGAAAGGTTCGGGACCCGGCGGCCGAATCAGCGATGACGACGTCAAAGCTTACGCGAAATCTTTACTCTCGGCAGTCGCCTCCGCCCTGCAGGCGCCGCCACGAGCCGGGCACTTCGCGGCGCCTACGCTGCCTGATTTCGGGAAGTGGGGCAAGGTTGAGCGGGTTTCCATGCGCGGGGTAAGGCGCAAGACGGCAGAGCATCTGGCCGAGGCATGGAATACGATTCCGCATGTTACGCAGCAGGATCGCGCCGACATAACGGAACTCGAGCAGCTGCGTGCGCGGTTCGCTCCGAAAGCGGAAGAAGCCGGCGGCAAGATGACGGTCACTGCGATTGCGCTGAAAGTGTGTGCCGCCGCTCTGAAGGTGTTCCCGCAGTTCAACGCCAGCATCGACATGGAGAAGGAAGAGATTGTCTACAAGCAGTACATCCATATCGGTGTTGCCGCGGACACGGACCGCGGCCTGCTAGTCCCGGTCATTCGCGATGTGGACAAGAGGAATATCGTCGAACTAGCGGTGGAGTTGTTCCAGCTGTCCAAGAAGGCGCGGGAGAAGAAGCTGATGCCGGCAGAGATGGAAGGCGGCACTTTCACGATTACGAATCTGGGCGGGATCGGTGGAGTCGGTTTCACTCCGATTGTGAACCACCCCGAAGTGGCGATCCTGGGACTATCGCGGTCGCGCACGGAGCCGGAGTGGATCAACGGAAAGTTTGAGCCTAGGCTGATTCTGCCTCTGTCACTCTCCTACGACCATCGCCTGATTGATGGCGCGGATGCTGCGCGCTTTCTGCGTTGGATCGCCGAGGCGTTTGAGCAGCCATTTCTGCTTTCGGTTCAGGGATAGCGTACTCCTTCTGGGGTTAAAGCCCCTCGACTAATGAGGCAATTCCGCAGCGCTGAAAGTGCTGCGCCACCCGGAAGAAAGTTCTAATGTCCGAAAGTCCTAACTTGAAAATCGCAGTCGTTGGCGGCGGTCCCGGTGGATACGCCGCTGCCTTTCTCGCCGCTGATCTCGGCATGAACGTAACGCTCATTGACCCAGAAGCTAACCCGGGCGGGGTTTGCCTCTATCGCGGCTGCATTCCTTCCAAGGCACTGCTGCACGTTGCCAAGCTGATCGAGGAATCCCATCAGGCGAAAAATTGGGGGATTGAATTTTCGGAGCCGAAAATTGATTTGGCGCGGCTGCGTTCGTGGAAAGAAAGTGTGGTGAAGAAGCTGACTGGAGGCCTGGGGCAGCTTTCGAAGCAACGTCATGTGCAGTATGTGCAAGGTCGCGCCGGTTTTGAGAATCCCACTACGCTGCGGGTATCGAAGTCAGGCGGTGGTGAAGAGTCGTTGCGTTTTGACCGGATCATTCTTGCAACTGGGTCCCGGCCTGCCATCGTCCCCACCCTAAAGCTCGATTCGCCACGCATGATGGATTCTACGGGTGGGCTGAACCTTGAGGACATTCCCGGCACCCTGCTGGTGGTTGGTGGAGGGTACATTGGCCTGGAACTGGGCTCGGTCTATGCCGCGTTAGGCACGCGTGTGACCGTGGTGGAGATGCTTCCGGGGCTGCTTCCCGGTGCAGATCGGGACCTTGTCGTACCGCTGCACAAAAGACTGGAAAAGACGTTCGAGGCAATCTGGCTGAACACGACCATTGCCTTAGTCAAAGAAGAGGGCGATGCGATTCGTGCCACATTCGAGGGGGCTAAGGTTAAAGAACGAGAGAAGGCCTTCGATCGGGTGCTGGTGTCGGTGGGGCGCAAGCCGAACTCAGAGATTCCTGGCCTCGAGAATACGCAGGTGCGAGTCGGGCCACGCGGCTTTATCCAGGTGAACAAGCAGCTGCAGACGGAGGATTCCTCCATCTACGCGATCGGAGATGTCGTCGGAGAGCCCATGCTAGCGCACAAGGCCTCTCACGAGGGACGAGTCGCGGTGGAAGCCATTGCCGGCCACAAAGTCGCCTTTGAGCCGAACGCGATTCCCGCCGTTGTGTTTACCGATCCCGAGGTCGCCTGGTGCGGTCTGACGGAAACGCAGGCGGAGAAAGAGAATCGTAAAGTGAAGGTTGCCAAATTTCCATGGGCTGGGTCGGGCCGGGCGATTACGCTCGACCGTCCGGAAGGAATGACGAAGTTACTGATCGACCCGGAGACAGAACGCGTGCTGGGTGTGGGGATGGTTGGCGCGGGCGCTGGTGAACTGATCGCGGAAGGTGTACTCGCAATTGAAATGTCTGCCTTGGCGAGCGATGTTGCGTTGAGCATTCATCCGCATCCCACGCTTTCGGAAACGCTGATGGAGTCGGCTGAAGTTTTCTTCGGCACGAGCACGCACGTGTATCGGCCCAAGCGCAGCTGAGATTCCGAGCGATCTTCGAGCGCCCCCAAGCTGCGTCTTCTGGGCGGCTCTTTCCGCTACAATTAACTCTTCGTTTTCTGCCCAGAATGTGTTCCCGCGCCTGGCCTGTGCAGTCCCCGGGCGCAGGAGTAACTCATGACTTCTTTCTTCAGGCAAATTGCGGTCTCGCTTCTGTGCTTCGCGGCAGGCTTGCCGCTGGCTGCCCAGAATCCTCTGGGACAAATACTGCCGCCCTCGACTACGCCAGGCAAGTCCAATGATCCGGCTGATTCTCTGGGGCGAAGCACGCCCTCCGGCACGATTGTCGGCTTTCTTGAAGCGGCGCAGGAGAGCGATTACGGCATCGCCGCACAGTATCTGCAGATGAGCCCGGCGCGCCGCCAGTCCGAAGCCGAAGCCATTGTTCCCAAGCTCAAGCTTGTTCTCGATAAGGCTTTCGTGGGCAACCTGCGGAGTTTCGACCAACCGGAGGGAATCCCGCAGGAGGGAGTTCCCCCGGGTCGGCAGAAGGTGGGAATCATTTCGGCGGGCGATGTCGAAGCGGACGTGGAGCTCGTCCGCGTCTCCGACCCGAGTGCAGGAAAGATCTGGCTGATTTCCGCCGACACGCTGGGAAAACTTCCCGAGCTTTACGACCAGGTGCATGCGCGCCAGGTAGGGAACAGGCTGCCCCGCGTACTGGTCAAACATCAGTTTGCGGGAATGCCCCTGTGGCAATGGGTGGGGCTGCTCGTCGCGATTCCGATTGCCGCGGTCGCGGGCTGGCTGGTTCTCGCACTCTTGCAGGTTCCACTGCGTTGGTGGGCCCGGCGTCGCGGACAGCATGACGTCGCTAGCTGGCGATCGGTGCCAGGGCCAGTTTGGCTCGTCGCCGGAACAGTCTTCCATCGGGCATGCGCAGCGTATCTGGGCATGCCCCTTCTGCAGCGGCATTACTACTTCATAGTCGTCTCGATCGCCTTCATTATCGGGGCGAGTTGGACTTCCTGGCGCGCGATTCAGTGGTCCCTGCGGCGCGTGCGCAACCGCGCCCTTTCGCGCGGACACAGCGGTACGGGGTCGCTCATGTTGCTGGGTGAGCGCTTGATCAAGGCTGCCGTCTTTGTGATGACAGTGCTGGCCGTGTTTAGCGCGTTGGGTTTCAACATGACCACGGCCCTCGCCGGTCTCGGCATTGGAGGCCTCGCCATAGGCTTCGGTGCCCAGAAGACCATCGAGAATCTCTTTGGCGGCGTCTCCGTTCTGGGAGACGAGGTAATCCGCGTAGGCGATATCTGCCGCTTCGGCGATCGCACCGGGGTGGTCGAGGATATTGGCTTGCGCTCCACGCGGGTTAGGACGGACGAGCGGACTCTGCTGGCGATCCCGAATGGCACGGTGGCGACCATCAACGTGGAGAACCTGAGCCGCCGCGACAAACTCCTGTTCAACACGAAACTCGGCCTTGGCACGGAAACGAGGGCCGACCACTTGCGTTTCGTGCTCTCCGAGATTCGTCGCCTGCTTTACAGCCATACGAAGGTTGAAACGAAAACTGTGCGCGTGCGGCTCATCGATATCGCGTCGGGCGCGCATACCGTGGAAATCTTCTGTTACATCCTCACACAAGACTTCAACGAATTCGCTGCCGTGCGAGAGGATTTGCTGCTGCGGATGATCGATCTGGTTGAGGAATCCGGAACCGATCTGGCCCAGCCCTCGCAGAAGTTGTATGTCGCGCGCGATTCGGAAGGGGAGGATAAGAAAGAAAAAGCAGATCAAGCGGCTAAGAAAATCGCAGAATTGCGCGACCGAAAGCAACTGCCGTTCCCGGATTTCTCGGAGGAGCATATCTCTTCGTTCCGCGGATCGATTGACTACCCGCAGGCAGAGTCAGTGTTGCGCAAAGAGCAGCAAAATTCGGGATCGAGAGAATAGTACGACCACGGCTTAGGTAGCGCCCGCCGGACAGCCGGCAGGATGCCGGCGCTACTTTGTTGCCGCATCTCTCCATCTGCGGGTGAGCCACTCCAAAACTCGATGCGTGGGGTAGTAGATTGACAACGGCACTACTATCAGATATCCGAAGAGGTAAGCCAGGCCCGGCATCCAGTGCTGTTCACGAAAGAATGGACCGCGTGCCCAGTTCACGTCGAGTCCAGGCCGCCAGAAATAGTTGATCGGAACAATGATCCATGTGGTTAGGGTCTGCAATTTCCAGCCGCGCCGATCATATCCCCGCCGCCGAATTGCCCACAGCAGCAGCGGCGGCGTGACCAGGTGAAATAGGCTCAGCAGGCGGACTGGCAACGGAATGCCAGGATCGAACATGTATTCCGTTCCACCGAATGGGTGATGCCCGGTTAGTAACGCTCCCACAAGGTCGACCGTGTACAACGTCTGGAATAGCAGTAATCCGCAGGCTTGCCACGCGAAGATCAGTGGGGATTCCAACCAGAGCGCGAGACCGATCAGAAGATTTCCAATGTCGCAGAAGAAGAGAAAGTTCTGGACTCCGTATTGCTTCCAATACAGCGGTATCCAAGTAGCGAGCCACACGGTCCAGGTGATTTTGAGCCACAGCGGCAGCCGCATGGAGGGCTATTGTACTCGGCCTACATCGCCGTTCTTCTCGGCCACTAAAGTGCCTCGACCGCGTTCTGAAGTTCGCGGACAATCCGCTCCGGGGCGGTGCCCGGCTCGAACGTCATAGGCCGACCGATGCGAACGCTGATGTCCCACGGACGAGCAAACTTCCTCCCCACTTGCTTGACCTCGAACAGTCCCAGAATCTTCATGGGAAGAACCGGAATGCCGAGGTTCTTCGCCAATAGTCCGATGCCGGCACGAAACGGGTGCAGCTTTCCAGCTACGGTGTGACGGCCCTCTGGGAACACGAGGATGCTGTAGCCCCGATCAACGGCCTGTCCGGCATAGGCAAAGCTCTGGCGGAAACCAGCTTCGCGCGGAAGCGGAAAGACATTCAGGAGCGAGACTCCAAGCGCCCACTCGATTCGGTGGTAAATTCTTTTGAACAGGATTGTGCCGGGAGGAGGTGTGCGCAGCGCTTCCAGCGCTTCTCCGCCCGCTGCCGTTGCCAGGCGATGACGAAGCCGCCCGGGTAGCGCCGTCAGAATGAAGCCTACATCCACATCGCCGATGTGATTGCAGATCACAAGAATAGGTCCGGTCCATCCGCGTAGATTCTCTCGTCCTTCAATCCGCGGCCAGCCGAGGAGGAAGACGGCGGGACGCAGCAGCAGATAGTGAGCCAGAAAACGAAGCCACGTCACCGGCCATCGCAATGCCCACCCAGGATAGTGATACTCCGTGCGCTGCACCGCTTCCCCCCGCAGCATTCGGTCGAGGTCGCCGACGGTGCGAGCAGTGCTGAAGCTCGTCTCGCTGAGGTCTACTTGATATCGATCCTCCAATGCGCTCAAGAGTTCGACGCGATCGAGCGAACTCAACCCAAGATCAGAGTCTAGACTGGCATCTGGACTTAATGCCGGAGCAGGGCGGCCAGAGATGCGCTGGATCATCTCGGAGAAAAGACTGCGTCCTGCCTCCGGAACTCCTGTAGGGTGCAGCAGTTGTGCCTCAGCCGCCTCGCGGATGAGATTGCGACGGGGCTTCTGGGTGCTGGTGCGCGGAAAATCTTCCTGCGGCCATATCAGCCACAAGCGCATGCGCTGGTACTCGGCCACCGACTTGTTTACGCGCTCAACGATTGACGACGGCTCGGCGTTATCGTGCAGGATCATTACCGCACAGGGCTCGGCGTTTCCCGAGCGCTCGATGCCTACGACGACGCAATCCCTTACTTCGGGCTGGCGGCGCAGGGCTGCTTCGAGATCTTCGGGATAAACGTTCATTCCGGCCGGAGTCACGATGACTTCTTTCTTGCGTCCTTTGAAGTAGAGATTGCCAGCCGGATCCAGAGCGCCGATGTCGCCCGTGCGATACCAGCCTTCTTCGTCAGAAACTGGCCTACTTGCGACTTCCTGAGGACCTCCCGCCCAATAACCTGCGGCCACACCACCACCGCGCACGAGAATTTCGCCATCCTCTGCGAGTCTGAGTTCACGTCCCTGCAGCACTTTGCCGATGGAACCCTTGCCCAACTTGAACGGATGATTCACGCTGATCAGCGACGTCGTTTCGGTGAGGCCGTAGCCCTGGATCACTGCATAGCCCAGACGTCCCCAGAATTCCTCGGTCTCACGATCGAGTGCGGCGCCGCCCGAGATAAACGCCCAGAATTTCCAGCCGACCTGTCGGCGTATGTGGCGAAACGTCCACCAGCGGTGCAGGAAGTGCTTGCCTTCGGAGTTTCGAAATCGCTCGCGGAAATCGTCCATCTTTCCCTGCTCTTGAATGTCGCGTTCTACCTTCTGCTTCAGCGATTGCAAAACTCTGGGCACGCTCACCACAACCGAGACACGCTCGCGCCGGATGGTGCCGATTACTTCGGAGGGCTTGAGTTCTTCCTGGAAAATTACCGTCCCGCCCAGGAGTGGAGGCAGGAATATTCCCAGGAACTGCCCAAAAACATGGCTCAGCGGCAGCAGGTTCAGGAAACGCACGGGATGCATTAGCCGCTCGTATTTCAGATAGGGGCGCATCTGGTTCTCCAGCGGCGCAACATTGGCGAGTACGTTGCCATGTGTGATGACGACTCCCCTAGGTTCGGCAGTCGCACCGGATGTAAAGACGATCTGCAAGACGTCGTCATGGCTGACGACGACACTGGAAGTCTTTGAGGCCGCATGTATTGCCACCGTCTGCGCGAGGCCTTCAAGGACCAGGATCGATGAGTGGGGAAGAGTCGAGGTCGAAACACGCTCGGCGTGCCGCCGGGAACAGATCATTAGCTTGGCTGCGACTTGGCGAAAGACTCGATGGGCAAAGTCGGCCGACGCACTGTCGTCCATGGGCACGACGACCACGCCGGAGCTCGCGCATCCGAGGAAGACCGCGACCCACTCGGCGCAGTTTTCACCCCAGAGCATGACTCGGTCGCCTTTGTTGATCCCGCGCGAATCGAGTTCTCGTGCAAAGCGGATTGCCGTCTCTGCGATGCGATGGTACGACCACCGCTCGGTGCGGTATCCCCGACGCTTGACATACGCGCAGGCCTCGCCATGGTTCTGGAAGTCCTCGAGATAGCTGGCGACAGAGGAACGTTCTTTCATACAAGGGCGACGAATGTTCACTGAGACTCAGCCCGGCACTGAATCCAGTGAGCAGGTCCGCACCAGCAGGTTCAGAAACTCCGTCAGATAAGGGGTCATGGGACGCTGGCGCAGAGTAGCGGCGTACCATCGCCGGCGGAATCCACTTTTGTTCAGCGGCCGGGTGACAATTCTGCCTCCAGCCAGGTAATTCTTGACGGCCCACCGCGCCAGAAGGGCGACGCCCAAGCCGGCCGATACCATATCGACGATCGACTCAGTAAGGGGAATTTCCGTGACCCGCGCTGGTTGGACTCCAGCAGGACGCAGGACTTTCAGAACCAGGGTGCTCTCTTCTCTTGGTGGGTAGCAGAAAACAGACTCTCCCGCGAGATCGCGCGGCTGGATGTGAGTGGAAGCCGCGAGCCGGTGGTGGGAGTCCATAACGATCACCAACTCATCCTCACACGTCTGTGTGAAGCGGAGACTCTTGTTGCGCGGTGGACAGCTGGTTACTGCGACATCGATTTGGCCGTCGAGCAAGGCGGCGATCGGGTGTGAGGTTGCTTCGAGCACAATGTTGACTTCGATGCTGGGGAACTTCGCGTTGAACTTCTTGAGCACCGGAGGCAGCCAGTGATAACAGGTGTAACACTCGGTGCTCACACGGATGATGCCGCGTGTGCTGCCGTTGAGCCCCTCAATCTGGGCCTCGGTGGTGTGGAGTTCGTCGAGGACCTTGTGGGCGGAGTCCAAGAGCTTTTCGCCGGCGGGCGTGAGAACCATTCTCCTGCCGAGCCTTAAAAATAGCGCGGCGCCCAGCTTTTCTTCCGCATCGCGCAACTGGTGGCTAAGCGCGGACTGCGTTACGTGCAGGCGCCGGCCTGCTTCTGTGACGCTGCCTTGCTCAGCCACGGCAGCCAGCAGCTTGAGGTGACGGATTTCCAGCCGCACATCATGGTTCAGCGACATGGCGGTTTTCCTCTTTCGCGGATCAATCGGACTTTGGTCAAGACAACACATTGGTCAATCGTCTACTGCAACCAGCCCAATTCCGGGCATGTTGCTTCTGATCTCTACCTGTGAGGCTTCGGCGCAGTATTTCTTATGTGCGGACAATTTCTTAGGCTATCGATATCCGCCGATATGAACATATCTCATTTATCCGATGAGAACAAACAATAGTCCTCATGGATGGAATTTCGTCTAATGCGGCATGGTTCGACAGAAAAGACTGATCGCAAGAAGCGGATAGCGTCGCAAAAAACCTTGCGCCACACTCGCCCTCGTGTGACGCAAGTCCGGCGCGATCACAACAACCCACGAGGATAAGACTGAGGAGGATATATGAGTAACCGCAACGTTCGAATCCTGACAGCACTTTCGTTCGCTGTATTGTGGCTCGCCGGCGTGGTGCAGGCGCAGTATGCGCCGCATTACGTTAAGGTGAGCATCCCATTCGCTTTCACCGTCGGCGATAAATCATTTCCCGGAGGGGAATACTCGCTGGCGTGCACACCAGGCCATATTGACTTGCGTGATGCGCAAACTCACGTCGTGGCAACGATCATCACCCATTCCGTGGAATCGCTGGACAGCCCCGCGGTACCCAAGCTGGTGTTCGCCACGGATGAGGGTGGTCACGCGCTGAAGCAGGTGTGGGCCGGAAACGGTCCCTATGGCTATGAGCTAGCGCCGTCGAAGGCAGCCACAGCACTCGCCAAGCACCGCTCGAAGCCACCCCTGCAGGCCAGCGGAGGCGGAAACAGGCCGTAACCGAGTCCAATACTTCAACCGGGGAGACCTTGATGAACTCGACAATCGCAGTTCAAACCATAGCAACTACCACGCTGCCGCACGTACAGGAGGTGCTCCGGACAGCCGAGGAAGAGCTGGCCGGACTCCTTGGGCAGCGAGCAGCGATCATGAAACGCATCGGCACGATCAAACAGATGTTGGCCGGGCTGGCGGATCTCTTCGGCGATTCCGTTCTCAGCGACGAGTTGCGAATCGCACTTGATCGGGGAGTCTCGGATCGCCGCAAGGGATTCACGCGGGCCTGCCGGCAGATTCTGATGGAGTCGCAGAGTCCGTTGCATCCACGGCAGGGTTGCGAGGAATTGTGGCGCAGATTTCCCGAACTGGCAGGGCGGCACAAGGATCTGGGCGCATCGGTGACCACAGTATTCCACCGTCTGGTGGCCTACGGCGAAGCGCGCTGCTTTCTGAACGACCGGGGCGTGCGAGTGTGGGAATGGAGGGCCGAGGCTAAGAGTAGCAGCGACGAAAGTGGCTTGGTAGCGACTCCGGGCCAGTCCTTGCAGCAGTGACGCAGAGGGAGGTGAGCGGTTGGTCTATTCTCTTCCTACTCCCAGCGCGTCGGCGACGCGGTTGATGTAATTGAACCAGGAAGCAATCAGCGTGATCTGCAGGATTCCGCGGTCGTCAAACCCCGCGGCCCGCAAGCCCTCGATGTCGTCCTTCCAGACCTTGGTCGCATCCTTGGTCAGTTTGACCACAAAGTCGAGCATCGCCCGATCTTGGGCTAAGATTGGAGCGGTGGTGTAATCCTTTTCCAGCGCCTCGACCAGAGCTTTGTCCAATGTCACCCGACGCAGAAACTCTGCGTGCGACTCGATTCAATACACACATCGATTGGTGACCGATACGACGGTTGCGATCATCTCGTGCTGGCGGCGCTCGAGCGGAAGGTCAGGCGACATGAGTGCGCCGAAGGTGCTGAAGGCGTGGTAGAGCGCGTCGGGAATCAGCGTGTGCGAGCCTACTATTGATGACGCGCCCGAGGGGTCAGGGTGGACCGGTTCGGCGTATTCCTTGGGGTAAAGCAGTTTCTCGCCTTCGATTGCCTTGCGAAGCTTTTCGTCGGCTTCGGTGAGAGAGAGAGTTCGAATCCAGGTCATAGGTTGGTTTTGTCCTTAATTGTCGCCTTCCCACAACTTGGGGAAAGATACAACGGCTATACGGGGCGGCCCCATAGCCCATTCATATTAGGGGCGACTTGTCGGAAGAGGAAATCGGTAGGCCCAACGCATCCCGCTGGACGTTGGTGCACATCGAAAATTGAAACTTTGATTTTCCTGTTGAGTCAGAGTGAAGAAGAAGGTAGCCCCACGGTTGATCTCCGCCTCGGCCCAAATTCGTCCCCTATGTTTCACAATGATTCGTTGTACGATCGCCAGTCCCATTCCGGTGCCAATGAACTCTTCTTGAGTAGTGAAGCCTCCGAAAGGGAGTAAACAACTTGTCGACGTAGTTCATATTGAAGCCCGCGCCATGGTCGCGAATCATGAATACGTTCGTTCCGTCCTGTTGATACTGCCCGATTCCAATGAGGGCAGGCGCGCGCCGCGGTAAGCTTTACCGCATTGGCGATCAAGTTCCAGAAAACCTGTTTCATCAGGCCAGCATCGCACTCAACGGTGGGAAGAGAGGAGACCTCAAAGTTTACTTTCCGTCACTAAATTAACAACCAAAGAAGAGTGAAGTGCCTGCACAGCCCACCACTGAGTTTCATATCGGCCAAAGGTGCTGTTACTTGAGTTACGTCGCACTTCCTGTGGGGCCGAATACTCGCCAATAGACCGGGAGGGATTCCGAAAGGACGGTCAGCAAAAAAGTAATCCATGAGGCGTTCTTCCAGATGCCGTGTCTGCAAAGCTTGCCTCCCCTGATGCCCTTGGTAACCCTTTCGTACACTCCCTTTTGGTAACCCTCGGTAACCATGCGGTTCGTGACGTCCAGACGTACAATTGGCCTTGTCCGGACGGCCATCTTCAAGGTGGGAGACGGCCGTCCCGATAGGTAACAGAGAAAGCCTGCGGAAGTCAGTGCACGCGGTCAAGACCAAGGGTTGGAGTTCGGACTAGATATGGCGTTTGGTTTCGGATTCAACAAGCAAAAGGTCCTCAGCGCTGCGGAGAAGTATGTCCAGCAGGGCAAGCTGCAGAGCGCCATCACGGAATACGAAAAGATCCTTAAAAATGATGCCAAAGATCTGACGGTGACCAACACTGTCGGCGACCTCTACTCCCGCCTCGGCGAGGTCGAGAAGGCTACCGATTGTTTCAAGAATGTAGGCGATGCCTATGCCAGCCAGGGATTCACGGTCAAGGCCATTGCCATGTACAAGAAAATTAGCAAGCTCAAGCCCTCGCTGGAGAGCGTCCTGAAGCTTGCCGAACTCTACACCCAGCAAGGTTTGTTCAATGATGCCCGCGCGCAGTACCTGCAGGTCGCGGAAGAATTCCTGAAGTCAGGCGAGTTGGATAACGCCGTCCGCATCTTCCAGAAGATCCTCGAAATGGATCCGGAAAACGTGAACATGCGGGTGCGGCTGGCCGAGGTCTATATCCGGCTGGGCAAGAAGAACGAAGCCTGGCAGATTTTCTCTGCGGCCGCCGAGGCCATGCGCTCCAAAGGCTCGTTGAGCGGCGCGGAGGAAGTGCTGCAGCGCATGTTGACGCTCGATCCGGGTAACACCTACGCCCTGCTTATGCAGGGCAAGAACCTGATCGAGTCGGGTGACGCTGAAGCAGCGATCGGTTCGCTGCAGAAAATTGGGGATCTCGATTCCAATCCGGACGGCCTGCGCGATCTACTCAAGGCCTACCTGCAAATCGGGCGGCTCTCTGATGCGGGAGCGGTTGCGAGCAAGCTGCTGACGATTCACAACGATCTGGGCGCAATTGCCAGCTTCGCCGATGCCTTGATGCAGGCGGGACAATACGAGAATGCCCTTCAGATCTACGGCCAGCATGCCGATCGGTTACTGGCAGAGAACTCGGGGAAAGTTCTCGAAAATCTGCACACCGTGATCGGGCATGTGCGGGACAATCCGGCCTCGCTCGAGAAGTTGCTCGACCTGTTTCACAAAGCTGGCGAGACGACGCACGTCAGCGAAGTGATCGAACTGCTGGCACATGCCAGCGTTCAGTCGGGCGATTTGGTCCGGGCGCGCGATCTGTATCAGAAGCTGGCGACGCTCGAGCCCGGCAACCCTCTGCACATGCAGAACTATCAGCAGGTGGTCAGCCAGCTGGGAGGCACTTCAGGTACAAAGCTGATCACCCCGGAAGAGGCGGCTGTACTCGTCGACGAACTGGAAGCAACTGCGCCGTCCATCCATCAGCACTACTCGGACGAGGTCGCCCTGGCGGTTCGTTCGGCGCTCACCGACGCCGAACTCTTCATCTCGTACAACATGCCCGCCAAAGCGCTCGGTCCGCTGATGGCGGTATTGCCCCAGGCTCAGCACGATTTACGTCTGAACCAGCGGCTGGCGGCGTTGCACACGCGTGCCGCACGTTTTGCTGAGGCCGCAGTCTGCTGCCGTACTCTGCAGAATATCTATTCCGAGGCGGACTATCCGGAAGAGGCCACGCGCTATAGAGAACTTGCAGAACGCTACGAAGAACGGACTTCGACGCCGGCAATCCCCGGCTCTAGCGACGCGCTTCCGATCACGACCGAAAGGCCGCTAGCTTCTGCGGCGGTTGGAGTGGAAGAGATTCCCGCGGAAGAAGAAATGGCGGTGACGGCGGCGCCCGAGCCCGCATCACCCTGGCCGGGAGCTGCTCCTGCAGCCATGGATGAAATTGAGATCACGCCGAGCGAGCACGCCGAGTTTGCCCTAGCAGATGAGACCATTCCGGCTCGGGCCGAGCAGGCTTCGGCGCCGGCAGAGATCGATCTTTCGGAATGGGAAGACACGGTCACCGTGGAAGCGGACGACCCTGCTGCAGAGGGGGCGGAGATCGAAGCCGCGGAGCCGGTCGCCGCCGACGAGACGGAAGAAACTGACAAGATCAGCGAGACCATTGATGAGATTCGTTTCTACCTAACGAACCAAATGCGGGAGCAGGCCTGGGCTGCGCTGGCCAAACTCCAGACACTTACGGGCGACGACGCTACGCTAGCCGAGATCCGGGCCGAAGTGGAAGCTGCCACGCAAGGGACTGGCGATGAGGAAATCGAAGTCCCGATCGAAAGTGACGAAATCGCGCTTGAGGACATTCCCGCCGCGGAGGCTGTGGCTGAGGAGGTTCCGGCTGCCGTGGAAGAGCCGGTCGCAGAAGAAGTTGCGCCCGCCATCGAAGAAGTCGCGGTGGAGGCAGACGCGTCTGCAACTCCGGAGCCTGAAGCGGAACCAGTTCCGCAACCCGGGGTGCTGAAAGAATTCGTTTCTGATCTGGAATCCTCGCTGGGTGAAGAGTTCCTGCCGGGCGCAGTGGCCAAGCCAGTTGAAGCGCCGCACATACGCCAACGTGTTGAGGCAGCGCATGCTGAGCCTGCGGTTGCGGGCAAGCATAAGGGCCCAGTTCTCGGCGAATTTGTAGCCGATCTGGAAACTTCTCTCGGAGGTGATTTCCCGAAAGCAGCTCCGGTCGCCGAGGCTCCGCCAGTTGCCCGTGTGGCAAACGCAGCGCCCGCGCCAATGGCGCCGGTTACGATGCCCACGGTGAGTTCGCCTCTCGCCGCTAGCGCCGCCGCGGCAGCGGGTACTCCGGCGCGGCCAGCCGTTTCGCTGCCTCCGGTTGCCATGCCCCAGCCGGCGGTCCAAGCTCCGAAGCCGCAGGTTGCATCTGTAGCGGCCCCGGCTGCGAAGGCCTCTCCGTTCGGCGAAGAAGCGGGTGTTGACCTCGCCGAAATGTTCGGCGAACTGAAGCAGGACCTCGAAGCCGGGGGTGGCTCAGCCGACGAAGATCCTGAGACCCACTACAACCTCGGCATCGCCTTCCGTGAGATGGGATTGCTGGATGAAGCCATTGGAGAATTGCAGAAGGCTTGTCAATCAGTAGATCGTGGACACGCCTTCCCGCAAATCATGCAGACCTATACCTGGCTCGCCCAGTGTTTCCTCGAAAAAGGCGTGCCCGAGGCGGCTGTCCGCTGGTATGAAAAGGCTCTGCACGTTGCCGGAATCGACGGCGAGACGCGCGTGGCGCTCAACTACGAACTGGGCTCTGCCTACGAAACCGCCGGAGACAAACCTGCGGCCCTCAGGCACTTCATGGATGTCTACGGCAGCAACATCGATTATCGCGACGTCTCCGAGCGCATCAAGGCCCTAAGGTCGTAGAATAGCTCGATGGGTTTGAGCCCTAATCCTTCTTATCATTTTCCTTCTGCTGTGGGCGCATGTGCGAATCGCCCCCATTCAGTTTGGCGGCGGAGCCACGTGTGACAACCAATCCGAATCCTATTTCGAACGGTCCGGCCAAGCCGGCAGAGCCTCCATCAAGCGACACGGGGACGGCGCTCCTGGACCTTCCGGCAAAGACCGTCCAGGAGCAAACACGTCTGCAGCTTTGGCTGCATCGCGTTTCGGTCTTCCTCTTTGTGTTGATCAGTGCGGTCGCAGGGGTTCTCCTGATCATCCTGCCCTGGACTCCGGAGTGGACCGACAATTATCTCCTGCTCTCGTTTCCGGCCTTTCGGACGTTTGTTTCAAGCGGTTTCTTTCGTGGCATTTGCAGTGGGTTGGGACTCCTCGACGTGTGGATTGGATTCTGGGAAGCGCTGCACTACCACGAGCACACCTAACGACGACGTCGCTCGCGGCAGCCCCAATACCCATTCTCTGCGCGCTTCGGTATTCTGGTGATCCGCACAAAACGAATCGTAGATTTCCAGGGGAATCCACACATGACCGACAAGCTCAAACCAGCGCCGCTGGCGTACTGCAATCAAACGTTTCTGAACAGTCCGGATGGGCGCCTGCTGCGCATCCTGTCTGAGTACATGGAACCTTTGGCGCGCTTCCGCCGCGAACAGATTCAGGACACCGTCGTCTTTTTCGGTTCGGCACGCTTTCAGGGCAGTCATGCTGCCAAGACGAATTTGACCAGCGTGGAAAGGAATGAGGCCAGGGCTGCGGCGGAGCAGCAGGAGAAAGACCTGAAGCGGGCCCTTGCCGGTGTCGACATGGCTCGTTACTACGAAGATGCCCGCCGCATGGCGTACCTGCTTTCCAAATGGTCAATTCAGATTCCGGCTCGTCGCCACCGCTTTGTGGTCACCACAGGAGGTGGTCCCGGCATCATGGAGGCGGCCAACCTGGGAGCGCACGAGGCGGGAGGAAAGAGCATTGGCCTCAACATCAACTTGCCGTTTGAGCAGAACCCGAATCCCTACATCACGCCTTCCCTGAATTTTGAGTTTCACTACTTCTTCATGCGAAAGTTCTGGTTCGCCTATCTGGCTAAAGCGCTGGTCATCTTTCCCGGAGGATTCGGCACCATGGATGAGCTCTTCGAGATCCTCACCCTGGCCCAGACCGACAAGCTGGCCAAGAAGATTCTCGTCGTGATCTACGGGAGCGAATACTGGAATCGCGTGCTCAACTTCCAGGCTTTCGTTGATGCCGGCACGGTTGCTCCAGAGGACATGAATCTGTTCCAGTTCGTCAATTCGCCGGAGGAAGGCTTTGAGTTCCTCCGGGATGGGCTGACCAAGTACCACTTGGGAGACACGCCAAAGAAGCAGCGCGAAGTTCTGCCAGAGATCGCGAAGACCAGGCCATAGCGGTTGGCGTCTTCCCGGTTGTGGATTGTGCCGCTGGAAGCTATTCTGGGCGGCAGTACCAGCATGTCCATTTCCTCTTTTCGCGCTCGTTCCAGTACCATGTTGTCCTGATTCCCAATCCACCACAGGACCAACATGGTCGATATCGCACTGCGCGTGAACGGTAGTGAAAAGAAAGTCAGCGTCTCTCCGGAAACTCCTCTCCTCTGGGTTCTGCGCGACACTCTCGAACTCACGGGAACGAAATTTGGCTGCGGTGCTGGATTGTGCGGGGCTTGTACCGTACATGTCGATGGATCTCCGATACGGTCGTGCTCGACGCCGGTTTCGCAAGTCGCGGGCAAGAGCGTGACAACAATCGAGGGGTTGAGCGCCAACGGCCTGCACGTGTTGCAGCAGGCCTGGATCGAAGAGGAAGTGCCGCAGTGCGGCTACTGTCAGACCGGACAGATCATGTCGGCGGCCGCGCTGCTGGCGAAAACACCCCATCCCACCGACGAGCAGATCACGCAGGCGATGAACGGCAATCTGTGCCGCTGTGGAACGTACGAGCGAATCCGAAAAGCGGTGCATCGCGCTGCAGGAGACGGGGGTGCGCGATGAGCCCATTTTCCCGCCGTGAATTCGTGGTTGCCGGCGTGGCTGCCGGCGCCGGACTCGTAATCGGGTTTTACCTTCCGCATGGGAAGGGCGGTTCCGGCAGCGAAGCTTTCTCTCCCAATGCCTACTTGCGAATTACCCCTGACAACAAAGTGACGATCGTGGTCGCCCGCTCGGAGATGGGCCAGGGAGTGCGCACCGCTTTGCCCATGATCCTGGCCGAAGAACTCGAAGCGGACTGGAAGCAGATCGAGATCGAACAGGCTGGCGCCAGCACGCTCTACGGCGATCAAACGACCGGCGGCAGCGCCAGCATACGATCCACATGGGACCCGATGCGCAAAGCCGGAGCGATCGCACGCGAGATGCTGACTTCGGCGGCCGCTTTGACCTGGGGTGTGCCGCGTTCCAGTTGCGCCGCCGAAAACGGCACCGTCAAGCATGTGGCGTCCAACCGGAAACTGGCTTATGGCGAACTGACGCATCAGGCCTCGACGCTGCCCATTCCGACGGATGTCACTCTGAAGCAGAGTAAAGATTACAAGATCATTGGCCAGCGCCTACCACGGGTGGATAGCCCCTCAAAAGTGAAGGGCGGGGCCGTCTTTGGCATCGACTTCCGTTTGCCAGGGATGAAGTATGCGGCGGTATCACGCTGTCCAACGATCGGCGGAAGCATGACGGGCATGGACGATAAAGAATCGAAGAAGATCTCCGGAGTCACCTATGTGGGGAAAGTCAGCGACTCAGCCGTCGCGGTCGTCGCCGACTCTGTTTGGGGTGCAATGGAAGGCCGCCGCGTGCTCAACGTCACATGGGATGATGGACCGAACAAGGATTTGAACACGGCTGCGGTCTCAGCATCGCTGAAGCAAGCGGCTTCGAAAAAAGGCGCGAGTTTGTACTCTGCGGGCGACCCCGCGAAGGCTGCCGGCCGGCGAGTCTCCGCTGAGTACCAACTGCCGTTCATGGCGCATGCGCCGATGGAACCGGGAAACTGTACGGCTCACTATCAGGGGTCGAAGTGCGAATTGTGGGCGCCAACGCAGGTCCCGCAAGACTGCCGTGATTCGGTCGCGCAGGCTCTGGGCCTGGATTCCGACCAGGTGAAGGTAAACGTCACACTGATGGGCGGAGGCTTTGGCCGCCGCTTGGAGCACGACTACGCGGTCGAAGCCGCCCTCGTTTCGAAAGCTGCGAACGCTCCCGTGAAGGTCCTCTGGACTCGTGAAGACGACATGCGGTTCTCGACCTACCGTCCGGCCAGCTTGCATCAGCTAGGCGCCACGTTAGATGGTTCCGGCTACCCGGTGTCGTTGACGCATCGCCTCATCTCTCCTTCGATCAGCGCTCAGAAAGGGCAGCCAGGGGCCAATGGCGTCGATCCCGACCTACCGGACGAGGCGGGACCGGTGTATCCCATACCCAACTACGGGCTGGAATACGTGACGGTCGAAACCCCTGTGCCCCTGGGCTGGATGCGGTCGGTCTACGCCCTGCAGGCGGCATTTGCGCTCGAGAGCTTCATCGATGAACTCGCCCTGGCCGCCGGGAAAGATCCACTGCAGTACCGGCTGCATCTGCTGGCCAAGGACCAGGATCTTACCTACTTTGCGACGACATGGCACACTGCCCGCATGCGCAGCGTGCTGCAGCTTGCTGCGGAGAAAGCAGGATGGGACAAGCCCCTGCCCGCGGGACGGTACCGCGGCGTCGCCTGCTTCGGATGCTTCGCTTCGTACATGGCCGAAGTGGTCGAGATCAGCATGGAAAAAGGCCAGCCACGCGTGCATCGGGTTGTGGCGGTCGTCGACTGCGGCCTGGTAATAAATCCCAGCATTCTCGAACAGCAGATTCAGGGCGGCATCGTGTACGGACTCTCTAACGCACTGCGGGCCAAAATCACGATCGAAAAAGGCCGCGTTGTGCAAGGCAACTTCGACGACTACGCGCCACTCCGGATGGACGAAACACCGGTGGTCGAAGTCTACGCCGTGCCCAGCGCGGAGACGCCTACCGGCATTGGAGAACCGTCCGTACCACCGGTCGCGCCCGCACTCTGCAACGCCATCTACGCGGCCACGAAAAAGAGAATCCGGGCGTTGCCGATCTTGAATTAATGACCGCGTCGCAGTTGCGAAGGGTAGCGCCGCCGTCCCGGCGGCCGTCCGGCGGGCGTCCTCGCCGCCCGCGCCGAGGGCGAGACGCCCTCGGGACAGCCGGCAGGATGCCGGCGCTACCGGTCGTCAACCACGTAGTCACGGTACGAGCCGACCCAACGAATTCAAGGAGAAATGCGCATGAGGCGCAAGTGCATCAGTCTAGCCTTTCTCTTTCTGGCCGCGGCCGCCATCGCGCAGACCCCGCAAACCCTTTCTTCTGTCCCTTCCACCCGCCTCGCTCACATTCGGCGAGGCATCAACCTGAGCGAGTGGTTCGCCCAGGTCTGGGATCCGAAGGGATACACGAAGGAACACTTCCTAACCTGGAACACTACTACCGACATTGCCTTGATCAAGTCCATGGGGTTCGATCACGTCCGCCTGAGCATAAATCCGCAGCCGATGATGGATGCAGTCCGCCACCCGGACGGCACGGCGGAATACTTCGGCTATCTCGACAATGCCGTGAAGATGATTATGGATGCCGGCCTCGCCGTGCAGATTGACATGCATCCCGACTCGGACTTCAAAGAGAGTCTGGCTAAGGAGAACGAATTTGTCGAGCGTTACGCCGACTTCTGGAGCATGGTGGCGCAGCATTACGCGACGTGGGATCCGGAGCGCGTCTTCTTCGAAATCCTCAACGAGCCTGAATTCAAAGATGCTTACCGGTGGTATGGAGTGGAAGCGAAGCTGGCCGCCGCGATCCGCCGAGCCGCACCACGGCACACGATCATCGCGACCGGAGCACGATGGGATAACGACGAGGATCTTGTCTTCCTCGAACCTCTGCCCGATC
Organism: Acidobacteriota bacterium; assembly: GCA_003225555.1. GTDB lineage: Bacteria > Acidobacteriota > Terriglobia > Terriglobales > Acidobacteriaceae > Sulfotelmatobacter. The sequence continues at coordinate 42,966 of QIAM01000026.1, forward strand.
CGAACGTGATCTACGTCTTCCATTTCTACGAGCCCCACATCTTCACGCATCAGGGAGCAACGTGGGGAGCCTACTACTGGCACTGGCTGAAGGGGCTGCACTACCCTTCATCGCCGGAGAATGCTACCCAGGTGGCGGCGAGCGTGCCGGAGGCAGTGGATCGGCTGTATGTCGTCCGCTATGGCCGCGATCATTGGGACGCTGCCCGCATAGAAGCGGAGATCAACCAGGCTGCTGAGTGGGCCAGGCAGCGCAAGGTGCCGCTGATTTGCAACGAATTTGGCGTTTACCGTAGCTTTGCTGACCCTCGAGATCGCGCCGCATGGATCACAGACGTCCGGACCACGCTCGAGCGCCACCAGATTGGTTGGACGATGTGGGACTATTCCGGCAGTTTCGGCGTGGTTACAAAAAAAGATGCCAAAACGACTCAGGATGAAGTGACCGTGAAGGCATTAGGCCTGCCGTAAAATTCAGAGTGCTGAGAAGACACCCAACCACTTGACCGGCATTCGCGCAGACATCGCACTGGTCAGGCGCTCGTCTGCAGTGATCAGCTGAGTTTCCGAGTGCACAGCCAAGGCTACATAGAGACAATCGTAAACCGCGCAACCATAGTTGAAGGCAATGGGAAACGCTTCAGGCAGCAACCGCGAGGTAGGAAAGGTCGGAAATCCGCGGCGCAGCATGGCCGTCAATGCCAACTCAGCGTCGGCTCGCGAAAGCCGATCCTGCCGGACCGCTTTCCAGAGAATGTTTCCGCATTCAGCCCAGAAAACGTCGGGCACCAAAAGGCCAAACTCGCTGGCGGCGTAGCCGTCCAGCACTCTATAGGCCTCTGCTTTGAGTGGTTCATTTTTAGCTGGAAGCATCCACTTTGCCGCTACGCTGGCATCGAGGACAAAGTTGGTCACCGATCACGGTCCTCACGAATCATTTCTTCCGCTGAAGGGAACGAACCCGGCGAGAGCGGTTCCTGTGACGAAATACGTTTCATTTGCCGGGCAAATTCACGGCGCCGGCGCAATTCTTCGGCGGTCGGGACATTCTGCTCCAGCAGGGCAATCACTTCCGCCGCAATCGACTTGCGGTTCTTACGCGCACGTTCGCGCAGTGCCTTGTAAACGGCGTCGGGGACATTTTCAACATAAAGCGTTGCCATAGGACCTTCCTAGGGAAAGCCTAGCACTTCCCTAGGTAAAAACCAACATGCTTTCCTTGACACCGTCGCACATAGGAATTTATCCTTAACTCTTGCTCCTTGCGGTACTTACGTCTCTTGGCGTGCTTCCGCGGGCCGCTCGTGCACGGTAGTCGCGCGGAGGTTCCTCATGTTCCTGGACATCAAAGAATTGGAACTCCACCCCATTGATTTCAAGGAGGAGCTTCAGCCGGATGTCATTGACCTGGGTGGCGAGGTTCGTCAACGCTCAGCGTTGAAAACCGCAGGACGGGCCGAGTTGGTTGAGGAGCATCACGGCAAACATAAGATAATCAAGGACATACGCCTGCGTGGGCAGCTGGAGGCTGGTTTTGAAATGAGCTGTGCGCGCTGTCTCGAGCCCGTGCCCCAAGACGTAAGGCGTGAGTTTGAACTTCTGTACCGGCCCCTGGGCGTAGATGCTGGTCGCGACGAGCTCTCCGTGACCGACGCGGAAGCCGAGATCGGCTATTATCAAGGCGAAGGGCTTCTGCTCGAAGACGTGTTACGCGAGCAGGTTCTGTTGGCCTTGCCCTTAAAGGTGACTTGCCGCGAGGATTGCAGGGGCTTATGCCCGCACTGTGGCCAGAATCTGAATCAGCAACAATGTTGCTGCGCGGCTGACATGGAAGATCCTCGATGGTCGGCGCTGAAAGAGATCCGCGACCGGTTGGAACACTGAGCAAAACTGGAAGAGTACGAGTTTAAGCAGTGTGCGAATCCCGGGCTTCGATTTCGTTTTGAAAGGGCGCGGCTTAGCCGCGCCGTACGGTCCGCAAAATGATCCGCGGCTTTAGCCGCTGAGGCACGTGCGGTTACCCCGCGAGAGGAATTTTAGCCATGCCTAATCCGAAACGGCGACACTCCCAGAAGCGCACCTCGACACGGCGCGCACACGACGCGCTCAAGGGCCATTCCCTATCCGAGTGCCCCAACTGCCACGAGAAAAAAATGCCCCATCGTGCCTGTCCCCAATGCGGCTACTATAAGGGACGCGAAGTGCTCGACATCAAAGAAGCCAGCTAGCATCTGGCTTCGCTTTTCTCACCAACCATGCCTAGCGTGATCGCGCTGGATGCGATGGGTTCGGATCGCGCGCCCAAACCAGAAGTTGAGGGCGCGATTCAGGCTGCGCGCCACTATGGCGTGCGCGTACTGCTAGTCGGTCCGGAAGCCACGGTCAAAGCGGAGTTGCAGCGGCATCCTTCAGCTTTCCGTCTGCCGATCGAGGTCGTCCACGCCAGCGAGTACATCACGATGGATGACAAGGTGGAAGCCGTCCGCGCCAAGCGTGACTCCTCCATGCGAGTTGGCCTTCGGATGGTGCGCGAAGGGCGCGCTTCGGGATTTGTCACCGCCGGCAACACTGGTGCTGCAATGGCTACAGCCAAGGTTGTTCTGGGCGCAATCCCGGGCGTGGACCGTCCCGCGTTGGCCGCTGTCTTTCCCACCGCTCCGGGAACCGCAGCCATCCTGCTGGATGTGGGCGCCAACGTCGACTGCAAGCCGCAAAATCTGGAACAATTCGCGGTCATGGGCGAGGTCTACTTTCGTGCCATGTTCGGCAAGCGCAGCCTCGCTCCGCGCGTGGGATTGCTCTCCATCGGCGAAGAAGAGACCAAGGGCAACGAACTCACGCGTGAGGCGTTTCAGTTGCTCAAGCAGCTTCCGCTGAATTTCGTGGGCAACGTGGAAGGACGTGATCTCTACAATGGCCAGGTCGACGTCATCGTCGCGGACGGATTCGTGGGTAACGTTGCCCTCAAGATTTCTGAAGGCGTGGCCAACCTGGTCCGCACCGCGCTGAAAGAGTCGCTCAAAGCGACCATCACGCGCCAAGTCGGAGCGTTGCTGTCGCGTAGCGCCTTCACCGATTTCAAGAAGCGGCTCGATCATACGGAATATGGAGGCGCGCCGCTGCTGGGAGTGAAGGGCGTGTGCATCATCACTCATGGATCGTCGAACGCGAATGCTATAAAGAATGCAGTTCGTGTTGCAGCCGAATTCTCTCGGCGCGGAATCAATGATCGCATCGAGCACGGCCTGGCTGCGCTCAAGCCGGCTTCCGTCGCCGCTGAGGTGGGGCAACCAAGCTAGTGGGGACTCTCCGCGACCTTTTACAAGTAAATTCACCCTGTCTTCCTGAGCGAAGCGAAGGACCTGTGCAATGTGTACCGCACGAAATGCATAGGTCCTTCGCGCAGAATGCGCTCTCAGGATGACAATTTGTTTTTCATTTTCTCGATGATAGAAAAAACAAACGCAATTGCCTTCCTGTTTCCAGGCCAGGGTTCGCAAGCCGTCGGCATGGGCAGAGACTTATTCGAGAAGTATCCCGTCGCCCGCCAGACCTTCGAGGAAGCCGATGACGTTCTCGGTTACAGCCTCTCGCAACTCTGCTTCGAAGGTCCCGAAGAGCAGCTTCGCTTCACCGAAATCACGCAGCCGGCAATTCTTACTGTATCTATCGCAGCGCTGCGGGTGCTGGAGACGCGCATCCCGAAAGCCAGCTATGTCGCCGGACACAGCTTGGGAGAATACTCCGCGCACGTCGCCTCCGGAACGATGACGTTCGCCGACGCCCTCTGTACCGTGCGCAACCGCGGCAAGTACATGCAGGAGGCCGTGCCCATGGGCGTGGGCGCCATGGCGGCAATCCTGGGTATGGCGCCCGACAAAGTTGCCGACGTCTGCCGGGACGCGGCGCAAGGTGAGGTCTGCGAGCCCGCCAACATCAACTCACCCGAGCAGATTGTGATTTCAGGCAACACCGGCGCCGTGGAGCGGGCCACCAAACTCGCCGACGAGCGCGGCGCCAAGCGGGCTAAACTGCTGCCCGTAAGTGCACCCTTCCATTGTTCGCTGATGAAACCCGCCCAAGACCGGCTGGAGGCCGACCTCACCGCCCTCAAGCTGCAAAAGCCAGTTTACCCCGTGGTCTGTAATGTAGACGCGGCGTTCGTTACCGATGAACTTCAGTCTCGCGACACTCTTGTCCGCCAGGTTACGGGCTCGGTAAAGTGGGACCAATGCATGCGCCTGCTGATCGCACACGGCATCCAGACATTCGTGGAAGTAGGCCCCGGAAAAGTGCTCTGCGGCCTGATGAGGCAGATCGACCGCTCGAAAACCTGCGTCAACGTGGCCGACGAAGCATCACTGGAGAAAGCTCTGGAACACGTAACCGCTGCCGCATGAAAAAGCTGCACGTTCACGAGTTCACCTACCGAGAAAAGGAACATCCATGACCTCGAAGCCCCTGACCAGAAGAGAACTATCCTTTCGCCTTGCTTCGATCTTGTCCGCAACCGGCTTGGTCGGGAAAACGGGAGCGATAAGTGGGCCCGGCCTCATCCTCACAAAACGATGAAATATCGCGCACCTGCGAATGCATCCACCAGGAGGTTGTGATCAAAGCCACGCGCGCGCGCGTCTACCAGGCTCTGACGGAGGAAAGGCAATTTCGCGAAGTTACCAACATCAGCATCCCCGGAGCTGCGACCGCGATCAGCCCGGAAGTTGGTGGGACGTTTTCCATCTTTGGCGGCGTGATCTCAGGCCGACACATCGAGATGGTTCCGAATGAGCGGCTCGTCCAGGCATGGCGAGAAAAGGACTGGACGCCGGGTGTCTCCTCGGTCGCCAGATTCCAGTTGAACGATGGAGGCTCCGACACCAGGCTGGTCTTCGATCACACAGGATTCCCGCAAGGCAAGGCAGAAAGTCTGGCCACCGGCTGGAAGTCCCACTATTGGGACGCCCTGCAAAAGTATTTGGCGTGACGATTAGTCGTAAGGCGAAAAGCTCATCGTCTTGTCGCGCTTCTCCACCCAGACGCGCGCTGGTTGTGCCCGATCATTCACAATGACGTCGACGATCACGCCGCTGCCTCCGCCCGGAGGGGTTCCCGCGGCATAGAGTTTGTGCGACTTGATGAGCCCCCACTCGCCACCCGGTCCCCAGTCGCGGTAAAACTCGTTGAAGGGATATTTCTGATGCTGTTCCGGATGTTGCTTCCATTGCGAATCCTGCATCCAGACCCCATACGCGGCTTCGTAGTCATGCTTTTGAAGCGCGTCGAAGAAGCGGTCGGCAACCCGCTCTTCCGGCCAATAGAGAAACCATAGCGGGGTCTTGAACAAGATTGAGCCAGTCACTTCCAGGAGGAAGCTAACCACCAGCACGGCGACCACGGTGGAAATGATTCGTTTTCTCTTCTGGCGCTCTTTCTCCTCGTCGTACTCTTTCGCGTCCAGCAGTGTCATGACATCCATAGAATAACGGACACGGCCAGCAAGTCAAAAGTTCCCCGGACATCCGTCAGCCATTGTTGCAATCTCCAATTCAATGACGCAACTCGGCAGAACCTCAATCGTGATCTAATCTGGTCCACAGGAACAATGGGAGTGCGAATGGAATACCTGATTGGCCTGGTGTTGTCGTTGGCGGTGGCTGGGTCCGCCACTCTTATTGGCTTCGACCGCGAGCGTGCGTTCTATTCGACGGTGGTCATCGTGATCGCCTCGTATTACGTGTTGTTTGCGGTGATGGGCGCTTCCGGCCGAACGCTTGTACTGGAAATAGTCATTGCGACTGGATTCGCGTTACTAGCCGTGCTCGGCTTTAAGAGGACTCCGTGGTTGGTAGTCACTGCCCTTGTGGTCCACGGACTCTTTGACTTCGTCCACTCCCGGTTCATCGACAATCCCGGAGTGCCGCGCTGGTGGCCCGGTTTCTGCCTGGCATTTGACGTGATTGTCGGCGGGTGGTTGGCCATGCGTCTGATCAGGAACTCGCGGCCGCTCGCTGGCTAGCGGCTTTAACGGGCGTTCTCTACAGCGTGCGCTTGAACAGCGGAATTGCAATCCCCAGAGTAATAGCAGCAAAGAGGGTCAAGAACAACATGTCGGGCCACACCGCCGAGAGCGTCGTCTCCTTCAGCAGCAGGCATTTGAAACCGTCCACCGCGTAAGTGAAGGGGTCCACCCGCGCCATCGCCCGCAGCCACTTGGGAAATGCCTGTATGGGATACACCGAACCGCTGGGGAAGAACAGCAGGGTGTTGAGGATGCCGAACATGGCGCGCGGCACCAGCGGATCTTCGATGCGCACCATCATCAGGAACATCATTGTGTTGAAAGCCAGCGACGTGAGCACGATCATTACCACTAGCCCCAACATGGTCACGGGATTGAACAGGCTGCTGACGCCCGCCATCAGCGAACCGATGACCACGATGATCACTCCCGTCATCACCGCCTTGATCGCGCCCGCCAGATTCAGGCCCAGCACAAGCTCCAGCTTCGTAATCGGAGTGACAAGATAACCTTCGTGCACGCCGCGTGCCTTGTCGTCGATATACAGCATGCCGCCCCCGATCATCACGGAGACGAACATAGCCAGCACCAGAGACCCCGGCAGCAGGTATTTCATGTATTCGATATAAGGATAGAGTTCGACAATATCCAGCGCCGTCTGCTGGAGGATACGCGGCGAGACCGTAGGCTGGTTCAGAGCTTTCGTCAGCTCGGTAAGCTCCGCCTCGACGGCGGAGCTCATGAAGTTGTCGCTGTTGTCCACGACCAGCGCAATGCGAGGATGGTTGTCTTCGTAGACTCGCCGCGAAAACTGCGGCGGGATGATTACCGCCCCTTGAATCTTGCCGTTGCGGACATCTTCGACCGCCTGCTTGTCGCTGTCGTAATAGACGGTGTCGAAGGTGCGGATGTTCGCGCGCACCGAGTCGAAGGCCTCGCGAATCCTCAGCGCTTGCGTGCCTCCATCCTGGTCGACCACCGCCAGCTTGGCATCGCGAATCTTCCCACCGAAAGCGTTGCCCAGAATGATGAGCTGTACCAGCGGAAAAATCATGGACGCCAGCATCAGAGCGGGAGAGCGAAAGAACTTGCGCATTTCGCGCTCGACGATGGCCATCATTCGATTCATAAACGCCGCTCCTCGCGATTCATGGCTGCAATCCAGGCCGTGGCGGCATCACGAAGGCATAGGCTTTCTGCAATTCGTCACGCAACTGCCGTCCCGTATAGTGCACGAAGACGTCGTCCAGAGTGGTGTTTTGCACACTCAGCGACTTCACTCCGACTCCTGCGTGCACTGCTATTTCAACCAGCTCGGTTGTCGTGCGGGAGCCATTGCCGGTGAGAATCCGATACATCCCCGCGCCTTCGTGCTGAATGGAAGTAACGTCATCCAGGTTATGCAGCCGTTCTTCCCAATCAGTAGGCGGGTTCTCAAACTGAACTTCAATCACGTTCGATCCCGGGACGCTGGCTTTCAGTGCGATCGGTGCATCGAGCGCGACCAGTTTGCCGTGGTCGACGATGGCGATGCGTTCGCAGAGCCGGTCGGCTTCGTCCATGTAGTGGGTCGTAATGAGGATCGTCAGTTGCCGCTGGCTTTTGATGTTCCCCAACATTTCCCAGACCGCCACACGGGAAACCGGATCGAGACCGGTCGTTGGCTCATCGAGAAAGAAAATTCTAGGGTGATGAACGAGCCCGCGAGCGATCTCGAGCCGCCGCCGCATGCCGCCAGATAGCGTCTTGGTTTGCGCATGGCGCCACTTAGCGAGGTCGACCAATTCGAGCAATTCGGCAATCGAGCGCTCGCGCTCTTTCTTAGGCACATCGTAGAGCTTGGCGTAGATGTGCAGGTTCTCTTCCACAGTCAGATCCAGATCGCTAGTCAGCGCCTGCGGGATCACACCGATCATGCGCCGCGCCTGATCCGGTTCTTTGGCGACATCGTGCCCCGCGATGCGAGCCTTCCCGGCGGTGATTGGAATGAGTGTCGTCATCATGCGAATCAACGTCGACTTTCCCGCGCCGTTCGGCCCCAGTAAGCCAAAGATTTCTTCTTCCTTCACATTGAACGAGATATCGTCGACCGCGGTGAAGTCGCCGAACTTCTTGACGATGCGTTCGACCTCGATCGCGTAAGGCGCCGCGGCTCCAGGCACAGGCCCGCCCCCAGGCGTGGAAGTCCCGCTCGATGGCACAGAGGTCTCCCCGCCATTCGCCTTTGGACTCAGGTCCGAAATCATTGCTTCCCTGCCGCCGCTGCGCTCTGCGGACTGCCGTTCTTGAGTTGTTCGGGCGAAACCAAAACCTCCGCCGTCATTCCCGGCACAAACGCGCCCTTGGGATTATCGAGGCGCACTTTCAGCACGATGGTCTTGATATCCCGTTTTCGACGACTGACGTCACGCTGCGTCGCGAAGTCACCCTCAACTCCCTTAAAAAACACCTTGCCGCTCGTGATCGTCCCGCCCGGAAGCCGCACGTGCAACACATCTCCATAGCCGATGTGATCGGCATAAGTCTCCGGAATTGCCGCCCTCACCCACGTGTCGCTCAGATCGACGACGGTCACAATGGGCGATCCGATGTTGATGACCTCCCCTTGCCGCGCTGCCCGCACTGAGATAGTTCCGGTCACCGGGGCGTACACATTGGTATAGCCAAGGCGGACTTCAGCCTGATTCTTCTGTGCGACCGCGTTCTCCAAATCGGCCTCTGTAGCCGCCACGGTGCTTTTCGCAGCGTTCGCCTGGTGTGTGCGCGCAATCGCCGCATTCAAATCGGCTTCCGAAGCCTTGACCAGGTCCATCTGCGCCTGGACGCTGGCTTCGGCAACCTGCAGTCCAGTCTCGGCTTGCACGCGTTCCTGATCGGACGCCACGCCTGCCTTCGCCAGTTCGATGATTCGACGGCTGTCACTTCTGGTTCGCGCCAGCGTGGCTTGCGCTTGCTGCAACTGAGCGTTTGCCGACGAGAGCCGGGCGCGGGCATTCGCCACCTCACTCGTAGTCGACCCGGAGGTCGAAAACTCGGTGTGTCGCATCTCCGCCACTTTGTGCTGCATGCTGGAAATCGTCGCCGAAGCCGCGGCTTCCTGTGCCTGCAACTCTGAAGGATCAAGCACGGCAATCAAGTCTCCCGCCTTGACAGGCGTGCCTTCATCCACGAGCAACTTCTGCAAGCGGCCGCTTACCTGCGCGCTCACGATGACCTGATTCGAGTCGACCGTGCCGATCATCACCAGATCGCGAGAGTGGTCGGTTGAGAAGACGTAGTAGACCGCCGCGATCACGAGAATGATTCCGAGAAGTATGAAGAAGCGGTTGCGCGCGCTCATGAGCGTGCTCCTTGCGAGGTACGAGCTTCAGGACGGAACAGCGCCGCGGAAACGAAGTCCAGCACGGCAGCTCGCCGTTCCGCAATCCGCTCCGGCGCCAGCGGATTGAAGCGCACGATCTTTTGCATCACGGGAGCGCTGCTGAAGTAGAAAACGATCATAGAAATCATGGAAGGAATGAAATGCGCTGGATCCACCGGACGAAACTCGCCTTCGGAGATTCCCTTTCTCAACAATTCACCCACTCTCATATAGATGGGCTGGAAATAGTTCTTGATCAACTTATCAATGTGCGGCGATTGGCCTTCGCGTGCACGCATCATCTCTCGTTGCATCAGCTTGGGATAGACCTGGTTCGCAGCCACGAAATCAAAGTACGCTCCAACGTACGTCAGGAACTTCTCGCGCGTGGGCTGGCCGCCGTCCAATACTTGAAAAACCGTCGACTTCAAACCCGAAAACGCGTGATCGAGCACTGCGCCGTAGAGAGTCTCTTTGTCCTTGAAGTAGTAGTAGAGAAGCGCCTTGTTCACCTTGGCCTGTCGGGCAATGGCATCGGTTCGGGCTCCTGCAATGCCGTGCTCGGCAAACTCCTGTGCGGCCGCCCGCAGAATCGCGGCACGGCTCTCTTCCGGCTGCCCGCGAGTGCCCATGCGGGTCGATTGGGTTCGGGCATGGAAAAGCTGAGCCATAGAACCTTAATTAACCAGTTAGTTAGATTTTAGCATAACCGAAAAGGCTCGCCGGCCGCCGATTTGGGCCTTGCCTCTCTCTTTTCATTACGTGGAAGTACGCCGGAAAACAGCCGGGGCAAGACCTGCTCTCGTGTTCTAATACGGTTCCACGCAACGTCGATCCCAGCAGGAGGCCTGCTCTTGTGAAATCGCTCTCCAAATTTCTCGCTATCTCTTGCGTGCTATGCCTGCTCACCGCTTGGTCACCTGCACAGGCACCGAAGCAGCCCGACCGTCAGGTCGCCATCACGATTGACGACCTTCCCGCCGGCATGTCCGACCGCCTCCCGGCAACCGCCATCACAGAAATGACTGCGAAATTGCTGGGCACTCTCCGCGATCAGAAGATTCCGGCTGTCGGCTTCGTGAACGAGAAGAAGCTCTACAAGTTCGGAGAAGTCGACGAGCGCATCAAGGCCCTGCAAATGTGGCTCGATTACGGATTTGATCTAGGCAATCACACCTACAGTCATTCCTCACTGAATCAGGTAGGCCTGAAGGCTTGGGAAGACGACGTAATCCAGGGCGAGACCGTGACCAAGCTCCTGCTCGCGCAACGCAACAAGAAGCTGAGACATTTCCGCCATCCGTATCTGGATACCGGGCGTGACCTGCAGACTCGCCGCCAGGCCGAAGCGTTTCTCGTGGAACGCAGTTACCGCATCGCTCCCGTGACTCTCGATGGCTGGGACTGGATGTATGCCGGCGTGTACGAAGACGCCAAGAAGCGCGGCGACACAGCTCTGCAACAGGATCTGGTGAAGTCCTATCTTTCCTATCACGATGCGGTCTGCGCCTACACCGAGAAGTTAGCCCTGCAGATGATCGGCTACGAGCCCAAACAGATTCTGCTCCTGCACGCCAGCCAACTGGAAGCCGACCACATCGGCGAGCTCATGGACATGTTGCGTAAACGAGGCTACCGCTTCATCACGCTCGAGGAGGCGCTGGGGGATCAGGCTTACAGCCTCCCTGACATGTATGTAGGAGAGGAAGGTACGGGATGGTTCGATCACTGGGCCATCACGATGGGAAAACCTCCCCAGGGCGCGCCGGCGTTTCCCCAGTGGGTGATCGACCGATCAAAGGCGTTGCAACTGCCTCAAGGGATCGTTCCCGTCGCACCACCACCCCAATGACCGCCGCTCGGCTCATTTCAGAGCGGCTTGTAGCGTGACCAGCGCTTTCCGCACCTCTTCTGACTGGGGGCTCGTCTTATCTTCAGCCAGGAACACCTGCAGTTCGGCAAATGCATCGGGAATCCGGCCTTTTTGTTCGAAGGCATGTGCCGCAGCTAAGTGCACAAACGCATGCTGGCCCTCGGTTAGCGCATGCGCCTGACTGCGAGTAGCGATAACCTGGTCGAGGTGCTGATCCCTCACCTGAACGTATGCCAGCAGCACAAGTGTGATCGCATCCGAAGGAGCAAGGCTTGCAGCCTTTCCCAACAGAGCCTCAGCCTCAGGGAAGTCGTTGGCTGCGATGCTGATACGACTCAGGTTGACATACGCTGGAGCAAGGCGGTCGTTCAGGGTGATGGCCTTTTGCAGCGCGTCGCGCCCTTGGGTACGATCCCCTAGGTGGGTATAGACCACACCCAGATTGTTGTAGGCGGCCGCGTAATCTGGATAGATCGCCACAGCCTTGCGAAGCCGTTCAACCGCCTTCGCCCAGTCCCGCTTCCCAATCAGTCGATTCGCCGTGTTGAACTCTTTCGCGGCTGCGGAGGGAATACCTAGATCGGCCGCTGAAATGAGGGTGTTGACTGGCAGCGCGCGGATTCGGATTCCCCTATGCGCCTAACGTTCACCTCCACGTCCTCCGCGTCCGAGGAATTCACTTCGACATCGGCGGTTTCGGTGTTTCCAATGTCCCTCCCCATCACCGTCGCACGATAGTTTCCGGGACGGACGTGGGAGAACTCAACCAGGCACTCTCCATCGGTAAAACCTTCCCCAACGATGTTCCCGGCTTCACCTTCCAGCACGACGTGAGTAGAAGGATCGCAGGCTCCCCTGCCCGTGAATACTACGTGCACTCTCACCCGCCAGGCTATGCCCGGCATCGGGAACGGACGATTCGACTGAGCTGAAGCTGATGCCAAAAAGAGAAAAGACAGAGTTACAAGGCGACTCGTCATGGCGTCCTCCAGAGCCGCTGTCAGGAATCCGCTCGTCGCTCGTCACCGAAAGCACGGGAGGCTCGTGTGACAACTTGCGACGTAAGACGCGTCGTTAGCAAAATCGGTAGCGACAGATTGGTGTTGGAGATGAAATTCTTTTGACAAACGTTTTCACTACGAGCAGACGGGAGATAACAACAGCTATGAGCTATGCATGTGGAAGTGCTGGGAGATTCTGTTCGTGTAACAGTGTGCGCGTCAGCAGCCAACACCCTAGGAATACAACACGGACGCGGGAAACACTTCCATGTGAGGCAGAGCCGAAACGGTGTGTTGTGCGAGCGCGATCAGCGCGAATCCCGAGAGAGCTTTGTTTGCGCCGTCGGCAATGAAAAGCAAGACAGACTTATCTGGAAGGGCTGATATCAGGTTCTTGCAACGCTTTCGACTCGCGGACTTCTAGTTCCTTTTGACGCAGCTGCGTAGCCAGGGCGGGATCGGTTCCGGCTTTGATCACAGTCTTCTCGGGAAAGTAGCGCCAGCCGGCGTGGCGATCTTCCGAACTCTGTCCGTCTTCGAACTGCTTTACCGCGGCCTCCGCGTTTTGCTTACCGTGGACGACCCCCATCACCCCGGCGGACTCATAGGTTCGCACGTTGTGGCGGATGATGACGTAAGAGCCGTTCGATTCTTCGCGTGTCACAGAGACCTCAAATCATTCTGATTTGAATCAGAGTCTAACCTTCAGAGATATGCCCGCCGGACGACTTCTTTTCCGGCGGGCACGCCTGTTTCCGAGATTTGCCGCTAGAGCGGCTGAACGTTTTCTGCCTGCCAGCCTTTCGGCCCCTTGGTGACGTCGAACTGCACCGTCTGGCCCTCCTGCAAGCTGCGGAAGCCGCCCGCCTGGATCGCCGAGAAATGCACAAAAACATCTTCGCCACTCTGTCGGCTGATAAAACCATAGCCCTTGGCGTCGTTAAACCACTTCACTGTTCCTTGTTCTGCCATATTGATACTGTTTCCTTTTTGTTGATTTACGCTGGAAGGGAGTCGGAGATACTAAAGACAGGTGCTGGCTGGTTGGCAAGAAGCTGCTTTATTACCGAATCTAGTCAAACGCATGTTTAGCATATCACACAAACGGGCAATGAGGGCAGTTACTTGCACCCACCCGCCCGAGGGGGTCCTTGGCGGCCGCGTTTCCCTCCCTGGCCCATCAGCTCTCCCACAACGGAAACCAATCAGGAAGTATTTCCAATCGCTCCATGATCTAACAGGTATAATCAGTTGACCTTAACCTCGAAGACACATCGCAAACTCGTTTCCCTGCGCCTTCGCGATTGAGAAAATCCAGTCCCAGATAAGGCGCCCTGAATCACCAAAACAACGACGTGAACTTGCCGGGTCCTAAGAAAGGCGCGGCAAAATCGTGGTTTGTCGAAGTCAGGGAGGCACACACTGCGCACGAGGAGACAGCGATGTCAGCACGAAACGGTGACAAATCCCGGTTCCACCGCGTACGGAAACAGAGGATCCAACTCCGTCTCCGGACCAGAGCGTTTTTGCAGGCGGCAGGACTGGCGAGCGGTTTGAGCACTCCTGCGGGTGCCCCTAAGCCGTCGCGGTCCCGAACCAAGAATGAGTAAGTTTGATTTTGATTGAAATAGCACAGCGAGGAGCAGCATGAAGAAGATATTTGTCGGAAACATTCCCCACAGCACCACGGAAGCGGAACTACGAACCCTTTTCGAACCCCATGGCGCTATCGAGCAGGTCAGCATTGTGACCGAGCGTGAGACCGGCCGTTCCCGCGGATTTGCCTTCGTGGAAATGACCGACAACGGCGAAGCCGAAAAGGCCATTGCCGCGCTCAACGGCACAGAGTTAGGTGGCCGCGCATTGAACATCAACGAGGCCCGACCCAAAACCGATAACCGCGGTGGCGGCGGCTTCCGCGGCGGACGTCCGGGTGGCGGCGGCCGTTCCGGCGGCGGCGGACGCGATGACTATCGCGGCCAGGCCCGCCAACCTCGCGAGCCGCGATGGTAATCTGAATAGTTGAAACATTATTACCGGGCGAGACCATCCTGCATCGCGGGTTCGCGCGCGGAATCCATCTTGGAGGTATGCCCATGCCAGGTCGAGGTCGTGCAAGCTTCACGAAGCGCCAGAAGGAGCGCTCGCGCCAGGACAAGCAACGCGAGAAAGCCGAACGTAAAGCCCAACGAAAGGTGGAAAAACAGACCGGCCCCGAGGGCACCGAGTCCCACGATTTCGGCTCAGTCGAGGAACAGTGGGCACTTCCCAACGGAAGTGACAATGAAAACGACGAAGAAGACACTGTCTAGAACTGCTCTCTACCAACAACTTTGAAAGGGCGCGGCTTCGAGCCGTGCCGCTCAGGGCCACAAAACCAATCCGGCTTTAGCCGCTGAGGGATTCTTGCCACGAGCAAGAATGAGTTTTTCCGCTCACCTTCGGCTGACGACGTGGACCTTATGCTACCGCTACTACGCTCCCCCGGCGATCGACGGTACCAACAGAACTTCATCTCCCTCCTGGAAGGCGTAGCTGGGGCCACCCAGGAAGCGAATATCTTCTTCGTTCACGTAGATGTTAAGGAAGCGCCGCACCTGCCCCTTCTCATCGCGCAAGTGCGGACGCAGATCTGGAAATTTTTCGTCGAGCACCGAAAACAGTTGATCCAGATTCGTTGCCGCACACTGGATTGATCCCACACCAGCAGTGTGCCGTCGGAGAGCAGTCGGAATCTGCACCGTAATCGGCATGTTAAGCCCCCACCACCGAAGTTTCGCGAGCCACTTCGGCCACATCCAGCGTGCGCTGCAGATACTGTTCAAACTCAGCCAGCTTAGGCGCAATCGGACGCTCGGCCTCGTAGACACCCGCCAGCACGTCGGTCGTCTTCAGACCATTGCCGGTGATGCACAGCACCGTCGTCTCCTCGGGCAGGATGCGGTCCTGGCGATACAACTTGCCCGCCGAGCCCACAGTGACGCCCCCGGCAGTCTCCGTGAAGATGCCTTCGGTCTCCGCCAGCAACCGAATGGAATCGATCACCTCAGGATCGCTGACGTCCTCACTCCATCCGCCACTATTCTTGATGGTCTTGATTGCATAGTGCCCATCAGCAGGATTGCCAATCGCCAGTGATCGCGCGATCGTCGCAGGTTTTTGCGGCTCGATCTCGGAGGCACCCGTCTTCACCGCGGTCGAAATCGGAGAGCATCCCGTCGCCTGCGCGCCGAAGAACTTCACTTCCTTGCCTTCAACCAAGCCCAGCTTGATCAGCTCGTCAAACGCCTTCTTGATCTTCACAATCAGCGACCCACCGGCCATCGGGACAACAACGTTGTCCGGCAGCCGCCAGCCCAATTGCTCGGCAATCTCAAAGCCTACAGTCTTCGATCCCTCAGCGTAGTAGGGACGCAGGTTCACGTTGACGAATCCCCAATTGCGCTCGTCCGCAATCTGCGAGCAGAGCCGATTGACCTGGTCGTAGCTCCCCGCGATGCGGACGACCTTCGCTCCGAACACATTCGTACCCAGAATCTTCGCCGGCTCCAAGTCGGCCGGGATAAATATCCAAGCCTTGAACTCCTCTCGCGCCGCATGTGCCGCCACGGCATTCGCCAGATTCCCGGTAGACGAACACGAGACAGTATCGAATCCAAACTCGCGCGCCTGCGCCAATGCCACCGCAACCACGCGATCCTTGAAGCTCAGCGTCGGCAAGCAGACGGCATCGTTCTTGATGTAAAGATTCTGGGGGAGCGCACCCAAGCGCTCAGCAAGATGCGGCGCCTGGAACAACGGCGTGAACCCTACTGGCAGTCCTGGTTTAAAGCTTTGGGGGAGGGGCAAAAGCTCAGCGTAGCGCCACATGTTCGGGGACCGCTGGGAAATGCGCTCGCGAGTGAATGATCCCTCGCAGCGGATCGCGTCATAGTCGTAAGCAACTTCCAGAGGAGAGAAACACTCATCGCAGATCGAACGAGGCTGGTTTCCCCAGGTTCGTCCACATTCCCGGCACCGCAGTTCGTAGTGAGACATGACGGCTACTCGCTTTCTTGCTTCTTTTGTCAAAGCACCTGCGAATAGCTGAGGACGAGCCGGAAAAAATGGCCTAAAAACAAAGGCCTCTTTTTCCAGGAAAAGGAAAAGAGGCTATCGGATGCAAT
The DNA here is from genome assembly GCA_003225555.1 of Acidobacteriota bacterium. Lineage (GTDB taxonomy): Bacteria > Acidobacteriota > Terriglobia > Terriglobales > Acidobacteriaceae > Sulfotelmatobacter. The sequence goes on from QIAM01000026.1 coordinate 59,385, forward strand.
ACAGCGCGCATGCCGAATCCCATGTTCCCTGTTTCCAGGAGAGAGTTGGCACCAGACACCCGGGATATATGATCCCGGTTCGGTTGCCGTGGCGTCTCAGGGCTCGTCCCTCAGCCACTCTGCATGAAATTCAGGTCCACCCCCCACTATAAGCGAAGAGCGAACTTGTTCGTACGATACTAAACGGGTTGCCGCTCCTCAGTCAAGCCTTTCGATCCCGGGAAATCCCGTGAAGCCAGGCCACTGATTACCCCGTGCCTGGCTTGGATGGGAAGGCCGCTACTTCTTGTCCGTCCCCTTGTCGGCAATCGAAACCAACTCGACCTCAAAAATCAGAGTCGCGCCGGGACCGATATCCCCTCCCCCGCCGCGATCGCCATAGGCAAGATCCGAGGGGACGAACAGCTGCCACTTTGACCCGACCGGCATGAGCTGAAGGGCTTCGGTCCATCCCTTGATCACGCCAGTAACGGGAAAGGTCGCAGGGCCACCGTGCTTGCCCGAACTGTCGAACTCCTTGCCGTCGATCAGCGTGCCGCGATAGTTGCAGACCACGGAATCGGTCGCCGTCGGCTTCGCACCCGTGCCGGGCTGCAGAATCTTGTATTGCAGGCCGCTGGGCAGCGCGACCACGCCTTGCTTGCTCTTGTTGGCGGCAAGAAATGCCTCGCCTTCCTTCTTGTTCGCCTCTCCCATCTCCTGCATTTTGGCCTGCTGTTTCTTGTTAACTTCGTTCTGAATGGCTGTCAGAGCGGCGCGCGCTTCATCGTCGGTCAGAGCGGTTTTGCCGCCGGCCAGCGTGTCCCTCAAGCCTCGCGCCAGAATGTTCGGATCCACCGGCACGGATTGCGAATGCAGGCTCTTCCCCAGATTCATTCCCAGGGCGTAACTGAATTTCTCTTTCTGCGTCTTGAGCGCGAGAGGAGCCTGGCTCTTCGCCGCAGTCCCCGTCTTTGGCTTCGCGGCCGGAGTTTGAGCCTTCGTCGAAGGAGCAGCTTGAGTTGAGGCCGCAGGAGTCTGCTGGCCAAGAGCGAAGGCGCCGCCGAACACGAGTGCCATCGCTGCCGTGAGCATAGGAATCAAAGATTTCTGCATAAATGTATTTTCACATTGCCGGAACGAATCCAGCAAACTCGCTAAAACACAAAGAAGAACCAATGAACCACGAAGGACGCGAAGTTATACGAAGGTTTAGTCTCAGGTTCCCTTCGTGTACCGCAGCTTGTCCTGAGCGTAGCCGAAGGGTGCCCTTTGGTGGTTAAGCCGTGGTGATCCGGATCTTCAATCAACAATCAGGAAATCAACAATCAACAATGCACTCTCACCGGCTGTACTGATTCTTCTTCTTGTCCGCGTGTCGTTCGAGCCCCAACTCAAGCAGCCGGTCAATCAAGTCGGCGTAAGCCAGTCCCGACGCCGCCCACAGCTTCGGATACATACTGATCGCAGTAAATCCCGGCATGGTATTGATCTCGTTCAGATAGATCCTGCGAATCTTCGGATCCATGAGAAAGTCGACGCGAGCCAGGCCTGAGCAGTCCACAGCCTGAAAGGCCTGCACCGCCAACTGCTGTACCTTCTTCGTTTCCGCCTTGCTGAGCTTCGCCGGAATGATCAGCTGCGACCCTTCGTCGAGATACTTCGCCGTATAGTCGTAGAACTCCTTACCCGGCACAATCTCTCCCGGCACCGAGGCCACGGGCTCGTCATTCCCCAGCACCGAACATTCAATCTCGCGAGCCTTGTTCTTCTTCCCTCCCACGCCCTGCTCGATCACGATCTTGCGGTCGAACTTCGCAGCCTCCTCAATGGCCGGTCCAAGCTCTTTGCGGTCGCGCGCCTTGCTGATGCCAACCGACGATCCCAGGTTCGCCGGCTTCACGAACACGGGATACTTTAGCTTGCTCTCGACCACTTTCCGAACTTTCTTCGGATCCCTTTCCCACGCGCCGCGCAAAATCGTGACGTGCTTCACAATCGGGATTCCCGCCGCGATGAACAGAGACTTCATGATGTCCTTGTCCATTCCGGCCGCAGAGCCCAGCACACCAGCGCCGACGTAGGGGATGTCCGCCAATTCGAGCAGACCCTGAATGGTTCCATCTTCGCCAAACGTCCCGTGCAACACAGGGAAGATCACGTCCACATTAATCGCGCGATCACTGGCGCGACGAGTGAGTCCAGCATCACTCTGGAACGGTACCAGCCCACTTTGACGATGCACCGGCTCGGGAGGCACTACCACGGACTCGCCCTGAGCCAGCAAGGCGGCGCCAGGAGTCGCGTCGGGATCCCCCGCCCGCAAATGTGCCTGTGTGGAGCGGACACTCTTGTCCGCCGCATTGCCAAGCAGCAGATTCTCCGCATGCTCGGCCGTCAGCCAGCGTCCTTCCTTCGTGATACCAATCGGCACCACCTCGTACTTGTTCTTATCAATAGCGTTGACTACCGACGCAGCTGACAGCAGCGAAACCTCGTGCTCCCCGCTACGACCGCCAAACAGAACCCCAATGCGAAGCTTTTTCATGACCTTTCAGTGTGGACGCGCCCCAACTGCGGAGTCAATCGCAGGGTTGGTTCCGGGTAGAAACTACAGAATCTTCTTCCCAAACGCCGAAAGCGCCAGCTCCACCGCCAGATCAGCCGTCCGGTTGTGCTCGTCGATCACCGGATTCACTTCCACGATTTCAAAGCTCAGCATGCGCCCGTGATCGGCAATGATCTCCATGGCGAGGTGAGCCTCGCGATAGGTTGCGCCTCCGCGCACCGGAGTACCGACCCCCGGCGCGTCCTCGGGATCAATCCAATCCATGTCCAATGAAATGTGATAGCCCGCAGTACCGCGGCCAGCCATGCCTAGGGCCTCCTCCATTACAGTGCGCATGCCACGCTCGTCGATATCGCGCATGGTGAAGACGCCAATGCCCGCTTTCCGTACGTTTTCTTTCTCAATCGCATCGATGTCGCGCACTCCGACCAGCACACAATTCTCCGGCTTCACCTTGGGAGAGAAATCAAAAATATTCGAGAGCTCCGCGGGACCCAGCCCCATCAGCGCCGCCAATGGCATCCCGTGCACGTTGCCGCTGGGCGAAGTCTCCGGCGTGTTGATGTCGGTATGCGCGTCGATCCAGATCAGCCCGATCCGCTGGTTCTGCCGCCGGTAATACTCGGCAACACCAGCCACAGTTCCCGCCGCGACCGAGTGGTCACCCCCCAGGGTCAAAGGAATCTTTTCCGCCTCGAGCGTCTTGATGACCAGCTCCGCATGCTTAGTACAGGTGGCAGTAATCTCCTTCAAATACTTCGCGTGAGTGTCGCCTTCCTTTTTCTGCTCGGGGATCGCAACCGCCACATTGCCCCCGTCCTCGACCTCGTGCCCGAGCTCTTCGAGGCGCGCTTCAAGTCCAGCCACCCGCACGGCCGACGGGCCCATGTCAACGCCGCGACGCGACTGGCCAAGGTCCAGGGGAACGCCAATCACACGGATCTTCTTCGGAATAATGTTGGTGGAAGTTGTGATCGTCATAGAGATTTGCCATTGTGTAATTGGCCAATTGGAAAGGCGCATCGCCAGATTTCAATTGCGCAGTTACCCGATATCCCAATTACCTAATTCCTACGGATACAGCCGGTACAACATCCTAGGAAACGGGATCGTCTCCCGCACATGCTCCAGCCCGCAGATCCAGGCCACGGCCCGCTCAATCCCCATCCCAAATCCGCCATGCGGCACGCTGCCATACTTCCGCAGGTCGAGATACCACTTGAAGGCCTCTTCCGGCAGCCCATGCTCGCGAATCCGCTGCACCAGCAGTTCGTGTGAAGCCATACGCTGCGAGCCGCCGATGATCTCACCGTAACCCTCAGGCGCAAGCACGTCGACGCACAACGCCAGTTCCGGGCGCTCCGGATCAGGCTCCATATAAAACGCCTTCACCTTGGCCGGATAACGATGCACCATCACCGGCTTGTCGAACTGCACCGACAGGTAAGTCTCATCCGGCGAGCCGAGATCCCCGCCCCACTCGAATTTCGATTCCAGCGCGCCCTTCGCATGCCCTTCCTGCAGATTCTTAACAGCCTCGTCATAGCTGATCCGAGGGAACGGAGGAGTAATTTTCTCGAGCTTAGAAATGTCGCGTCCAATCGTTTGTAGATCAACCCGCCGCCGCTGCAGACAGCGCTTCACGATGAAGCTGATCAATCCCTCCGCCAGTTCCATGAGATCGTCAAGCTGTCCGTAAGCAACCTCGGGTTCGACCATCCAGAACTCGGTCAGATGCCGTCGCGTCTTCGACTTTTCCGCGCGAAACGTCGGACCGAACGAGTACACCTTGCCCAACGCCATCGCCGTGGCCTCGATGTAGAGCTGGCCCGACTGTGTCAGATAGGCCTGGTCATCAAAATAGTCGACTGGAAAAAGTGTAGTGGTGCCCTCACAAGCCGCCGGAGTAATAATCGGGGGATCGGTCAGGGTGAATCCGCGGTCGTCGAAGAAATCGCGCGCCGCCTTGATGATCTCCGCCCGCACCCGCAAAATCGCCGCCTGCCGCTGCGACCGCACCCACAGATGCCGGTGCTCCATCAGAAAGTCGGTGCCATGCTCTTTGGGCGTGATCGGATAAGGATCGGATTCAGCCACACGCTGGACGACCTCGACGTTCGCCACATCCAGCTCATAGCCGCCGGGAGCGCGCTTGTCGGCACGGACCTTGCCTTCGACGATCACGCTCGACTCCTGCGTCAATGTCTTAATTGCGTCGAATACTTCGGGGGGGACCACGTTCTTAGGCACGACTCCCTGGATCACGCCCGACCCGTCGCGAAACTGCGGAAACAGCAGCTTCCCGCTTTCGCGCAGGTTATAGAGCCAGCCGCGAATGGTAACGCTCTGGCCTTCATGTTTGCCGACTTCTGCAATGGTAGTTACAGGTGAGGACATAATCTCTTTAGCGGAGGCGACGTCAATGTAAGCCCGCAGGACAGCCACCGAGGCGGCGGCGCTACGGTTACGCTGATTCCAACTTATCGAACGTTGTTCCCAGCTTTTCCAGCGTAGTTACCTTTTCGTCGTCTTCGAGTTCCAGGAGCAACGCCGGAGTGTGCGGGGCGGAACGCAGCAATTCCATCGCTTCTTTCCAGTCGATGGTTCCCGCTCCCGGCCACAGGTGTGAGTCTTTGTCCCGCTTGTTGTCGTGCACATGCGTCGACCGGATGTAATTTCGCAGGATCTCGAAAGCATCGCGTACCGAGCTCATGATGTGCGCGTGCCCAAAATCGAAGCACACCCCCACGTCGTCGAAATGCGCGCCTCGAATCATTTCGACCAGACGATCGGGCGTCGAAAGCTCGTTGGGGATGTTCTCGAGCAGAATGCGCACCCCTAGCGGCTTAGCGAAGGCCCGCAAGTGCTCGACTGAGGTCATCGCCGCCTCGAACTTCTTCTCATCGAAACTTTCGTTGGGAGTGCCCAGATGCTGTACCAGAAAACGAAACGGAATCTGCTCCGCGATCTCCAGGGCACGCTTGATCTCATCCATCGCCTCAATGCGACCCGCACGGTCAGTCGAGGCAACGTTCACCGGAGGCGATCCCGCGCGTCCCCACTCATAGTCGGCATACAGAGGCGCGTGCACCGAGTTCAGCGGCACCCCACTCCCCCGGAACCACTCGGCAATTTCTTTAACGTGAGCCTTGCGGTTGGCATAGTCCAGATGCTGCCGCGCCGCGAAAATCTCGATCGCCTGCACACCACTGCGGACCAGTCCATCCAGGATCCCTGGGTGCAGCCGCTCCTTCACGTAGACATAGGTTGAAACCGCTCTCAGCATGCATGTCCTTAAGAATTGTTGATTGATGATTGTTGATTCTTGATCAAACATTCAAGCCACACGCATTTGACCTTCAATCAACAAGCAAAACCAACAATCAAGAATGCTTTTCAGTATCCAACTGCTTTCCCACTGTTCCGGCCATCGCTCCCGCCCAGCCGCTCCCCGGTTTTCTCATCGATCGCAACGCACTCCGCATCACTCCAGTAGGTCGCGACCTTCGCGCCATCATGCAACCCGATCTGCACGTTGTATCCCATCTGCTTCAACAAATTCACCGTATCGGGAGAGAACGAGCGCTCGACGCTCACCACGTCCGGCAACCACTGGTTATGAAAACGAGGCGCATTGACCGCCTCCTGGATATTCATCCCGTAGTCCACGACTCCCATCAACACGTTCGCCACGGTCGTAATGATCTTCGAGCTTCCCGGCGAGCCCAGCACGAGCACGGCTTTGCCGTTGTGAACGACAATAGTCGGCGTCATCGATGATAGCGGACGCTTCTCCCGCCCAATCGCGTTGGCCGCACCTTGAATCAGGCCATCGGCATTCGGTACGCCGGGCTTTGCCGAGAAGTCATCCATTTCATCGTTCAGCAGGAATCCTAAGCCCTCGGCTGTGACCCGCGATCCAAACCAGTCGTTGATCGTGGTAGTCACTGCCACCGCGTTGCCCTCCGCGTCCACCACAGAGTAATGCGTCGTGTGCGGTGACTCGTGCCACTGGGGTTTCGGATGCGTCGCCGCATACTGTTCCAGTTGGCTGAAGATCGCCGGCCGCTTCAATTCCTTGCTCGGGCTCGCACGCGTCGGCTGAATCGACTCACGCCACGCCGTCGCGTATTTCTTGTCGATCAGTTGCGCCACCGGAATCTTCGAGAAATCCGGATCGCCCAGAAACTCCGCCCGATCGAAAAATGCCCGCCGGAAGGCCTCAACCGTGAAGTGAATGGACTGCGCCGACCGGTTCCCCAGTTTACCCAGATCGTACCCTTCCAGAATATTCAGCGACTCAAGCAGCACCGTTCCCCCCGACGACGGCGGCGGCGCGCTGATGACTTCATACCCGCGATAGGTTCCTCGAACCGGCTCGCGTTCCTTCACCTCGTAATGCGCCAGATCGTCCGCGGTGATCAGCCCTCCGCCTTTTTGTAAGGCTGCGGCCACTTCCTTTGCCAACGCACCATGATAGAAATCGTCTGGATTGTCCGCGATCCGCTCCAGCGTGCGCGCCAGGTCCGGCTGCCGGAAAACTTCTCCGGGCTTGTAGTAGTCACCATTACGCTGAAACACCCGCCGCGACTCCGGAAACTTCGCCAGATACTCGTCGTCCTGCATGTCCCGGGCTTCTTCCCAAGTCAGCGCGTACCCTTCTCGCGCCAGCTTGATGGCCGGGGCCATCACCTGCTTAAGAGTCAACTTCCCGTGCTTCTGCTCGGCATACACCATGCCCGCAACCGATCCAGGCACGGCAATCGCTTTGTAGCCGTACTCGCTAGCCCCCGCGACCACATTGCCCTGCGGGTCCAGATACATATCGCGGGTTGCGGCCGCGGGAGCCTTTTCCCGGTAGTCGAGAAAATGTGTCTTGCCATCGGCCATCCGGATCAGCATGAATCCGCCGCCACCCAAATTTCCCGCGGGCGGATGCACCACCGCCAGCGCAAACCCGGTGGCCACGGCCGCGTCAACCGCATTGCCCCCAGCCTGCATTGCCTCGACCCCGGCTCGTGAGGCCAGTTCATGAACGCTCACAACAATGGCATGCTGGGCGTGTAGGGGACTGATTGAGCCCCTGGCGGGACCCGCCGTACACAGCCCCAGAGCCGCCATCAGCAGCAAAATCAATAATTTATGCCGGGATCGCATTTAGAGTAGAAGACGGTCCGGAATTGGGGGCGACTCTTGAGGCTAGCCGACCGCCACGAAGAGAGTCAAATCCAGCGGATGGCTCGACATGAACTTTCTATTACTTCAGTTCACTAGCTCCTTGCTCCGAAGCCAGCCACGCTTCTGCCGCTTCGAAGTCTCTGAAAACCCGAGTCTCCCGAAAATACTGACCGGTAGCGACCTCGAACACTCGCATCATGCCGAACATGGCATCGCGGGTGGCCACGATGGCGCAAACCCCGAATTGAACCTTTTTTCGGATGCCGTCGAGCTCTGCGCTGACGGCTCGCAACTGGCGGCTTTCCGGCAGAGCGTCTGCTTCACTGACGTCTAAGAGGACGTTAAGGTGCCCGGTGCAGGCCGGATCATCCTTCAGCGTTCGAAAGTGGCCAATCACGTCCGCGAAGGTCAGCGGAGTGGTGCACGTGGTGCGAATTACTCTTCTGCTGGCGTCGATGACGTAGGTTACTGGCATGGTCCGACTCCATCGAGAAGGCTAACATGCAGACGAAGGAGTTATCGTTTTCTCGCACGAGTCTTGCGCCGGATTGCTCCTTTTCTACTAATCTTTTTCCTGGAATTCGACTTCTGAGCCTTCTTCTTCGGGACCTTAGCAGCCACCATGTTGTACGACTGCCGGATCAAATCCTCCAACTCGTCGTTGGGTAACGCGTGGAGCCGATCAAGCATCACCCACTTGTACCGTCCAACGTACGGCGCGGGACGAATGTCCTCACGCTCGATCAATTCGGCAAAGGTTTCCGGCGTGCACTTGAAGCACAGCCGTAGTCTGTCCAGGCTGACGATCACAAAGATTTTCCCTCTCACCTTGAAGCAGAGGTCTTCCTCCCACTGCAAGTTCTCCGTCGCCCGCGGGAACGACATGCAGTAAGCGCGAATGGAATCCACATCCATGGTGACCAATTTAGCGCCGAGCACGCCGGGAACGCAGAGAAAACGACCGCCTGGCCTTGGACCCTCGAGCTGGCTGTCCCTCGGCGTGCTCGGCGCTCTCGGCGGTTAATTGCCTTCCAGCTTCTTGAGCACCGTGACTTTGCTGTACGCCACCCGAAAGCCCAGCCGCTCACAATTCCGCTGCGAGGTAGTGCCGCCTTGGGTCACGATCACTGCGTATTCGCATCCGGCCGCCGCGGCAGACGCTAGACGCGCTCGCAGCAGCGCCGTCTGCAGGCCGCGCCCACGAAACTCGGACAGCGTTCCAGCTCCGCACACTGCGAAGATCCGGTGCTCCGGAATGACAAGACCCGCGCCGCAAGCCACTATTTTGCCTTCGATGCTGGCAGTGAAAGTCACAGCCCCATCCATCTGGTACAGAGGCGTAAGCAATCCAGCAAAGGCTTCGGGAGCGCCGTCGGGAAAGAACGCCCGCTCCACGATGGCGGACGTCGCCTCGGCCTGCTCGCGAAGACCACGCCGAATCTCGCATCCGTCCGGAGCAGGAGAAAACTCCTCCGTGGGATCCAGTTTCCGGTAGAGCACATTGTTCAGCTCGGCGATGCCGTAACCGCGCTCCTTGAACATCTCGAACACGGCAGCATCATGCAGCGGACATAAATCGACTTGAGACGGAGCCCGGTGCGAGCGGTAGAACTGCTCGACCCGGTCCAGATCCTGCGCGGTGAATGGCCGGTCCAGCCCCATGCCAGTTGCTCTTCCGATCGGCGACTCCAGCCCCGCGAAGATCATGTGCCCGCCACAGAACTCTTCCTCGGCGGCACCGATTCCCGGCCGCGTCTTCTGGAACACCCGCGCGTAGAACACCTGCGGCATCTCTTCCCCCGACTCAAATCGGCGAGCCAATGCCTTATCGACAAATTGCATGTGAGAAGTCCTTTCTGTTTGAAGACTGCAATAAGGCGGGATGAGAGACACACCTCATTATGCACGTCGTTAGGGCTGCAATGACTGCGCACGAAATATGCATTACCGTCGTCTCATACCGAGGGGCGTTCATGTGCACCTTGAGGTGCTTCTGTACGAAAGCGAACAAACTAATGGGCTAAGCGAGTGCATCGCATCCGCAAGCGAATACGGCGTGGTAAACGACAAACGCCGCACAGCGAGACTTGCATCAAAATAATCGGCTAACCTTCCCCTCCGCTACAATGTCTCCGTGACAGTGACGAAACCATTCCGCCTGACGGAGTCGGTAAAAGCTGCGGGTTGAGCGTCCAAGCTGAGTCCAGCGGCGCTGGACACGGTGCTTGGGAAATTAGCCCGGCAGCATGACCCCAACGTTCTGGTCGGCTTCGACTACGCCGACGACGCCGGCGTGTATCAAATCGCGCCCGACCAGGCGCTGGTTCAGACCGTGGATTTCTTCACGCCGATCGTGGACGATCCCTACACCTTCGGGCAGATTGCGGCCACGAATTCGCTCAGCGACGTCTATGCCATGGGCGGCAAGCCGCTCACCGCGCTGGCTCTGGTCTGCTTCCCGGAGAAAGCGGATCTCGAAATTCTCCAGCAGATCCTTGCGGGCGGGCTCTCAAAAATGGTCGAAGCCGGATGCACCGTGATCGGCGGGCATAGCATCCGCGATGAAGAGACGAAGTTCGGATACTCGGTAACCGGCCTCATTCATCCCAGAAGGATCCTCGCCAACCGGGGCGCCAAGCCGGGAGATTCGCTTGTTCTCACCAAGGCTCTTGGTACTGGAGTGATTTCCACGGCGATCAAGAAAGGCAAAGCTGAGCCGGCGTGGATTGACTCCGCCGTGCGCTCGATGACAACGCTGAACAAAACGGCTGCCGAAGTCATTACCAAGGAACAGGTGGGGACAGCCGTCCCCGGCCGTCCCGCCGAGCACAGCTCGGCTTTCACCGTTCACGCCATGACCGATGTAACCGGTTTCGGCTTGATCGGCCATACACGAGAGATGGCGATAGCGTCCGACGTGTCCGTCGAACTCCATGCCACTCGAATTCCGCTTCTCGACGGGGCGCTCGAGTGCGTCCGTGCCGGATACATTCCTGGAGGGCTCAACAATAACCGCGACTTTGCGGACTGCGCCGTCGACTACGAAGCCGGAATCCCGGAGGACGTCCGGGCTCTGCTGTTTGATTCTCAGACCGCAGGCGGGCTGCTGATGGCGGTCGCATCCAACGACGCTGCTGAGCTCATGCGATCTCTAGCTGCCGCTGACGTGCCTGCGGTCGAGGTCGGCAGGGTCGTGCCCCGGACCAAGCCCTTGATCAGAGTCACGCGCTAATCTTCGCGAATCAGTTCCCAGATTCGCGCCAGATGATGATCGTCGTGCTCGGCCACAAAGTACAAATGATCTACGAGCCTCATCGGCTGCTTCAATCGAGGATGCAGCCTGGTGCTGCCAAACGGCGCGGAATCGAGTTGCTCCACTCGACTCACCAGCTGCAATCTCGCCTTCCGGAATTCGGCTAGAATCTCCGCGACGGGGCGGTCATTATGACGAGCCTCGTGCGTCTTGCGGTTGCTCAGATCCGCAACCGTGAGTTCGGTCTTGTTCGACGCGTAATCGTCAACGCGTGCCGTCCAGAGGAACTCGAGATCCAGTAAATGCCCGGCATGTTCCTGAATCGACCACTTGTCTCCCCGTTTTCTAACCAGCACTTGGCCGGGAATCTGCAGGAGTTCTTCCAGGCGAGCAGGAGTCCCCCGCAAACGCGCGCACAGATTCGGATGCAGTTCTATGGGGAAGGAGAAGTCAAACTTTCGTTCAAACCAGCGTGGGACTCGATCCATTCCGCATTACCCAGAAAACAAGATGTCGAGTCTACGCAGGATGATTCACGAATTCGGCAGCTTGGACGACACCTCGCGCATCTCTATACCATGTGCGCCGGGTGCTGCTCGTGGCCGTCACGGCGCAAACTTCATCCGAGTCTAAGGAGCAATCATGCAATTTCGCCAACTAGGACGTACCGGCCCCAAAGTCTCAGCCCTCGGATTAGGCTGCATGGGAATGTCAGAGTTTTATGGTGGACGCGACGACAACGAGTCCGTCGCCACCATCCACCACGCTCTGGAGCTGGGCGTCACCTTTCTCGATACCGCCGACATCTACGGACCCTACACGAACGAAGAACTCGTGGGCCGCGCCATTAAGGGCAAGCGGGACAAAGTTGTTCTGGCCACGAAATTCGGCATCGTGCGCGACCCTAACAATCCGATGGTTCGCGCCGTGAACGGCAAGCCCGACTATGTGCGCAACTCCTGTGAGGGTAGCCTTCGTCGCCTCGGCGTTGAGCCCATCGACCTCTACTACCAGCACCGCGTCGATCCCAACACACCAATTGAAGAAACCGTTGGGGCGATGGCGCAGCTCGTGAAAGAAGGCAAGGTGCGCTATCTGGGCCTGTCCGAGGCCTCGCCGCAAACTCTGCGGCGAGCGGTGAAAATTCATCCCATCACCGCACTACAGACTGAGTATTCGCTTTGGAGCCGCGATCCTGAAGATGAAATCCTGCCGACATGCCGGGAACTTGGCGTCGCCTTTGTCGCCTACAGCCCGCTCGGACGCGGCTTTCTCACCGGCCAGTTTCAGCGCTTCGAAGATCTTCCGGCAGACGACTACCGCCGCAACACCCCGCGCTTTCAGGGAGAGAACTTCCAGAAAAATCTTGACCTCGTCCATCGCGTGGAAGCGATCGCCGAAGAAAAACGCTGCAAGCCGTCACAACTCTCGCTCGCCTGGGTGCTGGCGCAAGGCGACGACATCGTCCCCATTCCAGGCACCAAGCGCCGCAAATATCTAGAGGAGAACCTGGGCGCGTTGGACGTCAAGCTCAGTCCTGAAGAGCTGCAACGGATCGAGGAAGTCTTCCCCACAGGCGCTGCCGCGGGAACCCGTTATCCCGAGCATATGATGAAAGTGGTGAACGGCTAGAGACACCCACGCAACGTTCATCCCTGGAATCAATAGTTTGCGAGCCTGTTGTCCGAAGGACACTGGCCCGAAGGTATCTGTCCGCATCACCTACCCGAAGCTACCCTCTCTGGAGTCCACGAAGCGCCAGCTTCCCCCGCGGACGAACCCATATCCAGGAGTTCCTATGGCAAGCGCAGGCTCGGCTCCGGCAACACTCGACAATCGGGAGGCGGTGGTGCAGGCAGCCACCCTCGCACGCGTGCACGTTAGCGCGCGCTGGTTTTATTGGATCGCAGCTCTTTCACTGGTCAACTCAGCCGTGGTGATCTTCGGCGGACAATTTCACTTTGTGGTCGGACTCGGCGTCACCAGCGTGGTCGACGCGGTGGCCAAGCAATTGGGAAGCGCGGGGATCGTGCTCGACTTGATCATCAACAGCGTCGTGGCCGGCGTGTTCTGCTTGTTCGGCTACTGTGCCAGTAAGTCCCAGAAGTGGGCGTTCCTTGTCGGGATGGCGTTGTACGCGCTCGATGGCCTGCTTCTGCTGATGGCACAGGACTATCTGAGCGTTGCGTTTCACGCCTATGCGCTCTACTGTATCTATCGCGGGCTCGCCGCTCAAGCTGCTGCACAAGCGTAAGCCAGATAACCACTGCGAAACACAAAAATCAAGGGCGGCCTTAAAAGCCGCCCTAACTGAGAAATGCCTACCGAGAACTGGCTCTTACGCCCGAGCCGGACTCTCTCCGCCCTTGACGATTCCCGGACGTCCCGGCTCCGGCTTCAGCACTTGCTGAACGCCATCATCGGATTTCCCCGGTGAAGGCGGCTTGGCCGGCAGTTCTCTTCCTTCCACCAGCAGGCGGATCTCGGAAGCATCCAGCACTTCGCGCTCGAGCAGGGCAACGGCAATTCTCTGCAGCGCGTCGCGATTCACTTCCAGTATCTTCTTGGCCGTTTCGTAGCCCTGGCTGACCAGCTTGCGGACTTCCCCGTCGATCTTGATAGCGGTGTCCTCGCTGTAGTCGCGGTGCTGAGCGATTTCACGGCCCAGGAATATTTGCTCTTCCTTCTTGCCGAAGGTCAGCGGACCCAGATCGCTCATACCCCACTCGCAAACCATCTTGCGAGCCAGCTCCGTCGCTCTCTCAATGTCGTTGCCGGCCCCGGTGCTCATCTGCGTCAGGAAAATTTCTTCCGCCAACCGTCCGCCCATGAGAATGGAGATATCGGTCTGCAGATATTCTTTGGTGTAGTTGTGGCGATCATCGATGGGCAACTGCTGAGTGACACCCAGCGCCATGCCGCGCGGAATGATAGTGACCTTATGCACAGGGTCGGAATTCGGCAACTTCGCCGCGACCAGCGCATGACCGGCCTCGTGGTATGCAGTGACTTTCTTTTCCTCGTCGGAAAGGATCATCGACTTGCGTTCCACGCCCATCAGGACTTTGTCTTTGGCGACTTCGAAGTCATACATCAGCACGGCCTTGCGATTCTGCCGCGCTGCTGCCAGTGCCGCCTCGTTGACCATGTTAGCGAGGTCAGCGCCGGAGAATCCCGGAGTGCCGCGGGCTAGTACGGAAAGATCGACATCCTCGGCAAGAGGAATCTTGCGGGTATGAACGCGCAGAATCTCTTCGCGCCCGCGAACATCAGGACGGCTCACGACCACGCGCCGGTCAAAGCGTCCCGGCCGGAGTAATGCGGGATCGAGCACGTCCGGGCGATTAGTCGCCGCCATGAGGATCACGCCTTCGTTGGATTCGAAGCCGTCCATCTCAACCAGCAACTGGTTCAAAGTCTGCTCGCGCTCATCGTGTCCGCCGCCCAGACCCGCGCCGCGGTGACGCCCGACGGCGTCGATTTCGTCGATGAAGATAATGCAGGGTGCATTCTTTTTGCCCTGCTCAAACAGGTCACGGACGCGGCTGGCGCCGACGCCCACAAACATCTCCACAAAGTCCGAACCTGAGATCGAAAAGAATGGCACATTCGCCTCGCCGGCAACCGCTCGAGCCAGCAAAGTCTTGCCGGTGCCCGGAGGTCCGACCAGCAACACGCCTTTCGGAATCCGCCCACCCAGCTTCTGGAATTTCTGCGCCTCGCGCAGGAATTCGATAATCTCGCGCAGCTCTTCCTTGGCCTCATCCACGCCCGCCACGTCCTTGAACGTGACCTTCTTCTGCTGCATGGAGAGCAGCCGCGCCCGGCTCTTGCCGAACGACAGCGCCTTGTTCCCGCCCGTCTGCATCTGGCGGATCATGAAGAACCACAACGCACCCAGCAGGATCAGCGGCGCCCACGTCCCCAGAAGCTGCAGCGGCCAGCTGCCATTGCTGGCGTCTTTGAACGTGATGTTCACACCCTTGTCCCGCAGGACCTTGATCATGTCGGGATAGTTAGAGGGGGCCGTGGTGTGGAAGGCGGAATTATCCACATGCTTGCCTGAGACCTGCATCCCATCCACGGTGACTTCCCGCACTTTGCCCTGGTCCACGTCACTCATGAACTGGGTGAAATTGATATCTTGAACTTTCTGGCCGCTGCGGCCCGCCTGAATCACCTGCCACAACAGCAGGGCGGAAAGGCCGATTACCAACCAGAAAACGACGGTCTTAACAGTTGAATTCACCTAAAAGGCTCCTACGCAAAAAACGGGACAATCACTTACACGTAGCCCCGAGGTCTTCGCCGTTAATTGGATGACCAATCTGGGCTTTTGGATAGGCGAAATTCCCTAAGACTCTTATTCTACCTTTTCTCCGAGAAAAAGGTGCGTTTACGATTGGGTGACCCAGGTCACGGGAGTACCAAGCCCGCTCCCAGATACGGCAGGTTCCTGTTGGTCTGCTCGACCGCGCCCAACCCATATCCCACGAGAAAGGTTTCATCGACCAAAAAACCGAAATAATCCGGCTGCAAGGCCACACGGCGGGCAGACTGGCGGTCCAGCAGGGTGACCAGCTTCACCGACGCCGCACCCCGGGCACGCAGGTCGTTCATCAGGAACTCGCTGGTTATGCCGGAGTGCACCAGCCCTTCCACCAGAAGGACGTGGTTTCCGCGAATCTCCGGCTCATGACTGAAGAAGATTTCCATGATGTCGCTCGAGCTGTCCTTCCGTGGCCGGGTATATTTCGGCTTTACGAACTGGCAAACCACCGGCACGTCCAAGGCCCTCACTAGGTCAGCCAGAAACATAAACGAGTTCTCGAGCACCGCGAGGGCCTGGACGGTCTCTCCCTGGTAGTCGTCGGAAATCTGCCGCCCCAACTCTTTCACGCGCTTCTGAATCTGGTCAGCGGAGATGACTTGCCGCAGTGGCTCGGCTTTCGAACCAGTCATGAAGTGGCGCTCCTCGTTGCCTGAAATGCCTGATCGGCTCGATACTAAAAGGTGGAATCCGCCTCCAGAGGCATCTCCCGGATCAATACCCCCTCCCGGCCCGGTTTTGCCTGTAGGCCAGCAGGAGCTGGAAATCCCCGTACCCACACGATCTCGTCCCCGCTTGCGACTACCGGCCAAAGCCTCCGAGGCTGGCCCGTAATGTGGTGCTCTTGCAGCAATTCCTTAATCTTCTTGGGGGACTTAGTATGGGCCGGCCAGAACCGCTCTCCGGGACGCCAGTTTCGCACCCTTAACGGCCCGGGAAGCGACTCTGCGTCGAGGAGGTGCTCGCGATTATACCCCGGCAACTCCGATTCAGCCCGTACGCGTACCGCTTCAATCACGGTGCCCGTTTCAGGGATGGTGACGCGTCCCGGCAGGGGCAATTCATAGGCGTAATCATGCGGGACTCGCTCTTGCCGTCGGAGGTCGGGGGTCACGAAAACCAGTGAATCAGTCTCGCGAACCAGCTTCCATCCCAAAGGCAACGAAAGCTCCTTGCCCGAGGCGCCGTCTTCCGCCGCAAATCGCAAGATTTGCTGCACATGTTTAAACTCGAGCGGAATCCCCGCATGGTCACCCACGGCCTTTACGAGCCGGCGCTGGACCGCTAGAGGTTCGGTGAGAAGCCAGGCCCGGCTTACCGAAGCATTCATGACCAGAGGCCCCGGTTCCTCCAGGCGACGTTCCAGGTCAGATTTCACCGGCGCGATCTGCACCAATGACGACTCCGGACTGCCCGAAGTATGAGCTTTCGCCCACTCCGGTTCGGACCACTGCACTGTAGTCCCCAACCATCCTGCGATCTCGTTCTCCCAGTAGTCTTGTTCTCCGCGCGCGATCTCCGCCAATTCCGCTAGGTTCTCCGCCGTTGAGGGATTGAAGTCGCTCTCAAGTAAGGGCAGGACTCGCTGCCGCATGCGATTGCGCGTGAATCTTACATCGAGATTGGTCGGATCCTCATGCCAAGGCTGCTTGAGGTCCCTGAGGTATTGCTCCAGCCGAGGCCTACGAATTTCAAGCAAGGGCCGAACGATCTCTCCGGAAGTTTCCTCTTCGACATCATCCACCAAGAGTCGGGGATAAATTCCACCGAGGCCTCGTAGCCCGGTGCCACGAATCAGCCTCATCAGAACCGTCTCGGCCTGATCGTCTAGTGTATGGCCAGTCGCCACCTTGTCGAGACTGACACTAATCTCTGGACCTTCACCCATGAGCCGGCGAAAGAATCCATAGCGCAGCTCCCGGGCGGCGGATTCCACGCCAACCTGCCCCCCTGCCGCATGCTGCGCCACATCGCCGCTCTCGGTATGGAATTCCAAGTCGTGTTCACGCGCCAGGTTTACAACGAACTCCTGATCTTCGTCTGACTCAGCCCCGCGCAGCTTGTGGTTGAAGTGCACAACGAAGAGGACAATCCCAAGTTCGCTCCTCACCTCGAGCAGAAGGCGCAGCAGGGCAACGGAATCAATTCCGCCGGAGACCGCCACGCCCACACGGTCTCCCGCCTTCAGCAACTCCTGATGCCGGATGTATGCGATGAGCCGCTCTGCCAGTGAATGCACGGAAACATGGTACAACCAGTACGGGAAGAGGAGCGCCCAGCTGAAGGTCGCACTTGAAGATGCGATACGACGAGAGCGCCAACGGAACCGAGGTTGAAGTCGCCGCCGGGGAAGAGTTCGAGCTTTCACTGCCCGAGACCCGGACCGCTGGCTATCGCTGGACGCTCAAGAGCGGCGGCGATCCCGCCTGCGCCCTGTTGAACGAGTCCTCTCAATCCCCCCCTGGACAGGTCGGAGGCAGCGGCACGCACTCCTGGCGCTTTCGTGCCTCCACCCCTGGAGTCTGCTCCATTGCGTTGGAGTACAAACGTTCTTGGGAGGACAGCTCGCAACCGGCGCGGACCTATACTTTAAAGCTCCGCGTCCGGTCTTGAGCAACGGACCGCACTCGTCGGCGTCTCGTGGTTAGTGTTTTTTCTTCTTGGCTGCTGCCTTCTTCGGAGGCTTGCCCCCACCTCCAGCGTCGACCAGCCGGATCGTCCAGAGATCATCCGAGAGATTCGGCTCCATGAGGTACTGGTACGGCATGGTGAAGTAGCCCTTCAAACCCCAATGCGGCCCCCAGGAGTTACGGATAATGAACCATTGATTCTTGTCGTCGTAGCCGACGGCGGTGACCGCGTGTCCTCCAACCACCTTTTCGCCCGGTTGCGGCATCGAGAGGTGTCCGGAATTTGCTACCTGCGTGCTTTCAAAGCCGTCATACACGGTAAAGCCAAGCACAAACGGATAGCCCGAAGCCAGACATCCCTTGAACTGATTGAGCACACGGCTAACCCGGTGATACGAGGTCACTCTGTTCTTCGAGGCGTCGGTGAAAGCAGCTGTGGGTGGCTTCTCCGTAAATTTGTTGATGTCGTAAGGCCAGTCAGCCTCCGGCGGAGCCCCCAGCTTGGCCACAACTTTGATCCCGTCACGAATCTGGGCCCCGGCATCGGAGTTGACGGAATGCTCGATGACGCGTTCGTTGTAGTAAATGAACAACCGCGACGGAACAAAGTCAGTGAGCTTTTGCTTGAGCCGCTCAAACTCGATGGCCCCGGCGATCGCATTGCCAGCGCAGCTTCCCAGCTGTCCTTGATCGTAAACGGGTGGACACTGCGGACGAAGATCCACCGCCGTTGGAAGCGCCATGATAAACGGCGCAGGAGCCGAATAAACGAGGTCGCGCTGGTCCGGTAAATCCGGAACCCACCCATAATGTCCAATGCTCATGCTTCTACTCCTTGTGCGCCGGTCAAAACCGGCGAGGTGTTGTGAATGAAAGTTTCATACGTTGAAGGACTAGCGAACCACAACGGCCCCGAGTCATGCGGAGCCGCCCGCGAGGGCGGCGACGAAGCATTGACAGGGGAGAGTACGGGCCGGGTATTCAGCCGCGTAAGGAACTCACTCCGGTGAAACGACCTCGCGATTCAAATCTGCCCGCGGGAAAATATTGGAGGTTCCGGGTATGGGCAGCCAGTGGGACTCACGGCTCGGAACAGCTGAGGCGGCTGTCTCTACGTGACTTGTTACAACCCCGGGCTCTTCTCCGAAATTAGCTTCTTGATCTTCTCTACGAATTCCACTGCCGCCATGTCTTCCGTCTTCTCTTTTCCCCGGCTGCGGACATTCACCTTCCCCGCCTCCGCCTCTTTGTCCCCGACCACCAGCAGGAAGGGCACTTTCTGCATCGCATGCTCGCGGATCTTCGCATTCATCTTCTCGTTGCGCGCATCCACTTCCACACGTACTCCTACTGACTTCAGTTGCGCAGCTACCTTATTCGCGTACTCCGCATGCCGTTCGCTAATCGGAATCATGACCGCCTGCACCGGCGACAGCCACACCGGGAACGCGCCCGCATAGTGCTCGATCAGCACGCCGAAGAAGCGCTCCACCGAACCGTAGAGGGCGCGATGCACCATCACCGGCTGCTTGCGTGAGCCATCTTCCGCCACGTATTCCAGGCCGAATCGCTGCGGCAGATTGAAGTCGAACTGCACTGTCGAGAGTTGCCATAGCCGCCCGATCGCATCCACCAGCTTGATGTCGATTTTCGGCCCGTAGAACGCCGCTTCGCCAGGCATGGTCTTGTATTCGATCCCTTGCTGTTTCAGCACCTTCTCCAGAGACTGGGTCGCGTGGTTCCACTGATCTTCGCTGCCCACGAAATTCTTGCGGTCGTCCGGATTCCACGTCGATAGCTCGGTCTGAAACTTGTCGAAACCAAAATCTTTCAGCACGTCCAGAGCAAACTCCAGGCAGGCCGCAATCTCGCCCTCGATCTGCTCCGGAGTACAGAAGATGTGGGCGTCGTCTTGGGTGAAGCCACGCACGCGCAGCAGGCCGTGCATCACGCCGGAGCGCTCGTAGCGATAAACCGTTCCCAGTTCGCCCAAACGCACCGGCAGATCGCGATATGACTTCAGCGAATCCCGGTAGATCAGTATGTGGCCGGGACAATTCATGGGCTTCAGGCGATATTCCGCGTCATCGAGCTCCATGGCGTCGAACATATTCTGCGAGTAGTAGCCTTCGTGTCCCGACGTGAAGAACAACTGCCGCCTAGCCACATGTGGAGTAGAGACCAGAGCGTAGCCGCGCTTCAGATACTCGGCACGCATCCAGTCTTCCATCTCTTTGCGGATGATCCCGCCCTTGGGATGCCAAAAAATCAGTCCCGGCCCCGCTAGCTCCTGAATCGAAAACAGATCCAGCTGCTTGCCCAACACACGATGGTCGCGCTTCTTCGCTTCGTCGACCTGCTTCAGATAATCGTCGAGATCTTTCTTCGAGAAGAACGACGTCCCGTAAATGCGCTGCAGCTGCGGATTCTTCTCATCCCCCAGCCAATAGGCTCCGGCAATGTTGAGCAGCTTGAACGCCTTGATCTTGCCGGTCGACGGGATGTGCGGACCGCGGCAGAAGTCCGTGAATTTCCCGGTGCGGTAGATCGAAATCTTTTCATCGGACTTGGTGAACTGCTCGATGAAATGGCACTTCATGAAGTCGCCTTCTTTTTTAAACTCCGCCAGCCCCTGCTCGCGTGGCAGAAACTCCCGCGCATAGGGGATGTTCTGCTGCACCAGTTCCTGCATCTTCTTCTCGATTTTCTCGAGATCCTCCGGGGTGAATGGAGTCGGCCGGTAGAAGTCGTAGAAGAATCCGTTTTCGGTAGACGGTCCATGGCCGAGCTTGGTCTCAGGGAAGAGTTCCAGAACAGCTGCTGCCAGCAGGTGAGCCGAGGAGTGCCGGTAAACTTCCAGCGCCTCCGGATCCTTGTCAGTCAGAATGCGGAGTTCGGCGTCCCTCTCCAAGGGGCGGGTCAGATCAATAAGATTCCCATTGTCCTTGGCGGCGAGCGCCGCATCCGCCAGCCGCGGACTAATAGACTTTGCAATATCGAGCGCGGTCGTGCCCTTGGGAACTTCCTTCACGCTCCCATCGGGGAGCTTCACATGAATGCTGTCTGCCATAAGCCGAAAACCCGCAGGTGGATTGAATCTTTCAGTTTATTGAAGGGATACGGGAGGGTCAAACAGAAGAGGTCGCAGAGTTTCAACCTTGCACCCCAAGTGACAAATGATCAAACAGCGGGGCACGGAAAGCTGGCGAGCGAGCGTGAGCTCGCAGCGGAGAGGCTCTCTTGCAGCAACTGCGTTGTGCGTCCTCACCGCGGCAGTCGTGTCGCATAGGGGCTGTTGATTTCCGCGATTAAGCGAGGCTTAGCTGGTCGTCTTGGGCGTATGAAGGAAACCGCTGCCTAGAGCGAGGGGGGTGTAGTGCGGTGCGGGCCACCACCGCCACTACGGGTAACTAGCCCGGACCCGCCTCTTAGTCCCCTCTTTTACTTTTGGTGCGCTACGTCCTTGATATGGGTCGCGATGTACCACGTATTCCCGAACGAATCGGTAACCCCCGCGCTGCGGTCTCCATAAGTCTGCTCTGCCGGCTCCTGGATCGACTTCGCTCCCGCCGCCAGAGCCCGCTTATAAACCGCGTCGCACTCGGGCACGTACACATAGAACATCGATTGCATGGGTTGGTAAATCCCGTGCGCCTCGCCCATTTCGACCACCGAATCGCCGACGCGAATCTCGGCGTGATGAACCACTCCATCGGGCGAAGCGTACTTCGCAAGTTCCTGCGCGCCGAAGGCACGCTTCAGGAAGCCGATTACCGGCTCCGCCCGCAGCGGATGCATGTACACATTCACGTTGTGCAACCCCTTCGGGATATACCGTTCGCCCGTGTGCGTAGCGATGTACCAGTAGTTGCCGAAGGGATCCTTGACCCCCGCGCCCCGCTCGCCGTATTCGTGATCCTGGGGCTCGCCGATCGAAGTTGCTCCGGCTTGCAGAGCCTTCTGATAGGCCGCATCCGTGTCCTCCACATAAATGTGCAATGCCGTCGTGTTCGGCTTGCCGTGGAACGGCTTGCCCGGAATTCCTCCGCCCATCATTAGCATGGCGTCGCCGATGCGAGTCTCGGCGTGGATTCCTCCCGCTCCACCAGCGATCCGGAAAGTCTCTTCCGCGCCAAACGCATTTTTCGCGAACGCCAGTATCGCATCCGCGTCGGGCGCAATCATGTAAGGCGTCACAGTATGGAAGCCGCGCGGAACCGGGTTCACCGCAGGTTTCTTCGCCGCTGCATCGCCCCCCGTCATCGCATCCATGCGCCGGTGCATCTCCTCGACCGACATCTCTTCCTGGATCGTGGACACAGACCACGAGTACCCGAACGGATCCTGAATCGTTCCTTCGCGGCGTCCGTAAAACTGATCCGCAATCGGAATCACGATCTTGGCGCCGGCACCAATGGCACGGGAGACAAAACCGTCCACGTCAGGTACATTCAGCGCCATCATGACGGGTGAATTTCCCAGCGTCTCCGGACTGAACCGGCCGCCTTCCGGCCACTCTTCGGTCAGCATGACGGGGGAGTCTCCAATCTTGATTTGGGCGTGCGGAATTTTCCCGCCAACTTCGAAGCGCATAACTTCTTGCGCGCCGAAAGCATTCTTATAGAACTCAATGGCCTTGGCCGCATCTTTGAAGGTCAATCTCGGGCTTGCGACGGTACGAACGGCTGCAATCGGTTCAGCAACGGTGCTCATAGTCTTTCTCCCTTCCAGTAATCTGGCTTTCAGTCTGGTCTTGAAATCTTCACGCGGCAGATCGCGCAAGTTCGCCGCCACACGCACCAGCGGCTCGACGGTGGCATCCACTTTGGGAAGCCTGCCGTCGACCCGGGCCAGCATCGCGTCGACAGCCCGGTTTAGTTGCTCCATCCTGCGTGCGTTGTTCCTTCCCGGATTCAGAGAGTGCTTAGGCATCGGCACCCTCCATGCGCTCCCGCAGGCTGCTGAGCGCGCGGAACTGTAACTGTTTCACCGCGCCCTCACTCTTGCGGGTTTCCCGCGCCACTTCCTTGATACTTTTCTGCTCCACAAACCTCAGAACCACTACCCGACGCTGCTCGGCGGGCAGGCTCTCCACCAGGCGGAACAATGTAGCTTTCCGCTCGACCTCTTCGATTTCCGCAGGACTGGCTTGCGCCGACTCGATCTGCTGCGGATCGTCGGCCATCTGCTCGCGCCCCGACCGCTGCCAGCGATCGGAGATCAAATTTGCCGCAATCCGAAACAGCCACGCCGAGAACGGAATCCCCCGCCACTCGAATCGCTTCAAATTCGCCAACGCCTGATGAAAGACCTCCGAAGTCAGATCTTCCGTTTCCGTCCGGTTTCCCACGCGCCGCACCACGTAGGCGTAAACACGCGCGAAGTTATTCTCATAGAGTTCGGCAAAGCGGGACGGATCCTTTTGCGCAGCCTCAATCAGAAGCCGCTCGTCCGCCTCTTTCTTCAGAACCTTCAACGAGATCTCCGCGGGTTGGAGTACATAAGGGTAACGGACATGCTCATGAAAAGGTTACGGCACAATCTGGGCTTACTACCTTTTTTCAAATCGAGCGGCAAAGCTGGAATTCTGAGGTAGAATTCCGGGCTGCTATGCCGGCTCCACGAAAGCTGGTTTTCTTTCTTGTTCTCGTCAGCGCCCCGGCTTGGACGCAAAAGGGTTCTACTCCGGCTCAAGGAGAGGATCCTGGCAAATCGGCAACCCAGACTCCGCAAACTGCGCCCGATTGCGCCAAGAACTTGTCAACTGACCAAGCTCCTCCTGCATCAAGCCAGCCAGACTCGACGACGTTGGTAGCGATCAAGACTGAAAAGGCGTTCTATCCGTATGAGGCGCGGGACAAGAAGATTCAGGGAGAGGTCGTGCTAAAGATTCTTGTTTCCGAGACGGAGATGTAGAAAGCGCCGAGGTAGTCAGTGGCGATCCGATTCTAGGCAAGTCTGCGATGGAGGCGGTAAAAAAATGGAAGTTCAAGCCCTTCATCAAGAATGGAAAAGCAGTCAAGGTTTCAACGACGCTGCCGATCGATTTCGCCTTCCGTGACAAAATCATGGAAAAGGGGGTTTCGGCTGATGGCAGTGCGACATCGGACTCGAAAACACCGCAAACGTCCGCGGCCTCCCCCGCCCTACCCGACGGAGCGGCTGTTCCTGAAGGGGTCGCAAAAAGAGTCCGCGTAGCCAGCAACGTTTCTCGAGGGATGTTGACTCGCCAAGTTGCTCCCGTGTACCCGGACGCCGCCAGGCATGCCCGCATTGAAGGTACCGTCGTGTTGCAGGCCACAATCAGCAAGGACGGCCGGATTTCCGATCTAAAGGTCATCTCAGGTCCTAAAGAATTGGCCCCGGCGGCCGTCGGCGCGGTACAGCAGTGGCGCTACCGGCCTTACTTCCTCATGGGGGAACCTGTGGAAGTTCTGACTACGGTCCAAGTGAACTTCCGGCTCCGATCAGTGAGACTCGCGCGGCGTCACACCGGGTAGTATAAGTCTTCAACTGCCTTCTGAACCTTGTCCGACAAGGCTTCCAGATCACGCAGCGTCAGTCCAGCGGTCGAAATCGGCTCGCCCACCCGCATTTCCAGCGGCCGGCACTTGATGTGGTAGGTATCCATCGGCAGCAATTCATAGGTCCCCACCAGTGCCACGGGAACGATATCCACCTGTGCCTTGATGGCCAGAAAGAATGCCCCGGACAGGAACGGCTTGATCTCCCCGTCGGACGTTCGTCCACCCTCCGGGAAAATCACCAGGGGCAGCCCAGCCTTTAGTCCCTTCCATGCCGCGCGGATGCTGCTGATCGAATGCGACGGATTCTGCTGATCGATACACACCTGCCCCGAGCGCTTCAGTTGCCAGCCCACCACGGGGTACGACAACAACTCCTTCTTAAATGCGATGCGAAACTGAAATGGCAGGTAGACGTAGAGAACGGGGATGTCGAGCGCGGACGCGTGATTGACCGCATAGACGTGCGCTTTCGAAGTGTCAATCTTCTCCAAGCCAGTTATCTTCACCGGCGCAAAGATCGTCCTCATAATCAGCCACGACCACGCTCGTGAAAACCAGTGCAACCGGCGTCCGCTGCGGTCGAGAAATCCACCAGGTAGAGCCAACAACCCCATGACCAGCGTGTACAGCCAGATCAACGGATCGAAGATAAAGTAGGACCGCAGACGACTCGGCCAGCCGTACTTGGCTCCGGAAATCGCATGCGGGCTCGGGCGAGAGGTAGAAACCGCGGTCGCGCCAGTGGCGCCCTCTTCCACCTGATCCACCGATGAGTTCACTTCCGTCACACTTCCATTCTAGGGGAAATCCGGTCAGGAATGCTTAGACTCTCGTCCCGAGGAGACGCATTGCTTCGCCCACCACGTAGATGGACCCGGTAATTACAATCACGGCATCTTGTTTCGACAGAGACTTAGCCCGCTGTAGAGCGTCAGGTACATCTGCCGCCGTCTCAATCTCTGCCCCGGTTCGCCCTGCCGCCTGCTCAATTTCCTGGGGCGAGGCTGATCGCGGATTTTCTGCTCGGGTGGCAATTACCCGGTCCGCCAGCGGAAACAGAATCTCAGTTATCTCCGAGATGGCCTTGTCCCGCATGGCGCCGAAAACGAAAACCAGCCGACGGTCTTCGTACCCCTCCGAGAGGGCGGAACGCAGCCCCCATGCGCCGGCGGGATTGTGCGCTACATCCAGCACGATCTCGGGCCAACCTTGGTGAGCAGGGATAATTTGGAACCGCCCGGGCCAGCGCGTTTCGCGGATGCCCTGCTCGATCGATGAAGCTGTGATGTCGGCATAGCCTAGCTTGCTCAACTCGTCAGCCGTTGCGATGGCAAGCGCCACGTTGCGCAACTGGTGGCGCCCAACAAGCGGAGTCTCCACCAGAATCTCGCGTCCCATCACCAACAGCGGGTAGCGATAGAACGAACAGCTTCTGTTCTCCTCGACGTTCTCTGCGTTCTCGACGGTGAAATGCTTTTTCTCGGAACTCGGTACCAGGTACTGGGTACTGCCCGGCGAAACTGGCGGCACATAAGGAACGGCGCTTACACCCCGAGCCCCTAAGTCAAGAATCGTGTTTCCGATGACATCATTCGCCTCGGGCTGCTGCGGCAGCGTGACGACGACACCTCCGGGACGAATAATTCCAACCTTCTCTCGCGCGATCTCGCCCACGGAATTACCAAGAAACTTCTGGTGATCGAGAGCGATGTCGGTGATGACACTGACTAGCGGTTGGACGACATTCGTGGCGTCCAGACGCCCGCCCATCCCCACTTCGAGGACAGCAATATCCACCTTCTCACGAGCGAAGCGCTCAAAGGCTATGGCAGTCATCATCTCGAAAAAGCTGGGATGCCAAGGCAACTCCCCCCGCTCAACAAGGCGGTCGGCCACGCGATCCACTTCGCCATGTATCGCTGCGAAATCGTCGTCGCCGATTTCTTGTCCGTTTACCCGAATGCGCTCGTTGATGCGCATCAAGTGTGGTGACGTATAAAGACCCGTCTTCAAGCCGGACGCACGAAAGATCGAAGCCAGCGTCGCCGCAGTCGACCCTTTGCCGTTTGTGCCCGCAATGAGCACGCTCGGAAACCGCGCTTCAGGGTGCGAGATCGCCGCAAGCAGCACCTTCATGTGCGCCAGGTCGAACTTGTGCGAAGGCGTCTGCGCCAGTTCATGACCAAGCGCAAACATGCTCGCAACTGCGGTTTCGTAGGACATAAAAACAGCCATCAGCCGTCAGCTATCAGCTATCAGCTTGAACCTCAGATTACCAGCCGCTGAGGCTGCTGAAAAAGTTCGCTAGGGTTTGGCTGAGAGCTGATAGCTGACGGCTGAGAGCTGAGAGCTTGCTTACGCCGCCATAAAGTCCAGCGCCCTCGCGATGTAGGGTCTCAGCTGCTTGCGATGGACGACGGCATCGAGCATCCCATGTTCGAGCAGGAATTCGCTTCTCTGGAAGCCTGCCGGTAGCTTTTGGCGGATAGTCTGTTCGATCACGCGCGGGCCCGCGAATCCGATCAGCGCCCCAGGCTCGGCAATGTTCAAGTCGCCCAGCATGGCAAACGACGCGGTTACTCCCCCGGTCGTCGGATCGGTCATCAGCGAGATATAAGGGATCCTCGACTCATCAAGGCGGGCCAGTGCCGCTGAAATTTTTGCCAGCTGCATGAGGCTGACGACGCCCTCCATCATGCGCGCGCCGCCTGACGCGGAGACAATAATCAAGGGATTTTTCGACTCAACCGCGCGTTCCACCGCGCGCGTGATGGCCTCGCCAACCACCGCGCCCATGCTGCCGCCGATGAATGCATACTCCATGACGCTGGCGACCACCGGCCGCCCCATCAGCTTGCCGTGCGCGTTGATTACCGCATCGTTAAGCCCCGTCTCCTCTTGTGCCTGCCGCAGGCGCCTCGAATAGGGCTTCAGGTCCACGAATTTCAGTGGATCGGTCGAGACAAGGTTGTCATCCAAGGTTTCGTATTTGCCGTCGTCGAGGAGTTGCGCCAACCGGGTGCGGGCGTCAATCCGAAAGTGCTTTTCGCACTTCGGACAGACATTCATGTTCTCCTCCAGATCTTTCTTCCAGATGATCTGGCGGCAACCTTCACACTTCACCCACAACCCTTCGGTGCGGACTTTTTTCTCGCCCGAGGTATCCAGCTCGCCGGATTCGCGTTTGAACCAAGCCATAGGGGCAGTTCTCAGTTTTCAGCAAAACCGGGTCGACGCTCTTACTAAGAGCTGCGAACTGAGAACTAGTACTCGATTCCTCTCTGCGCCATCACGCCCTTTTCGTAGGCATGCTTGACCTGGCGCATCTCGGTCACGGTGTCGGCGACCTCGACAATTGTGGGGTGCGCGTTTCGGCCCGTCAAGATGATGTGCACCATTTCCGGCTTCTGCCTCAGGCTCCCGACCACCTTGGCCGGGTCCAGCATCCCGTAGCTGATGGCGTAGTTGATCTCATCGAGAACGACGAGGTCCCATTCACCCGACTGGATCGCCTTCTCGGCTTCTGCCCAGGCTTCCTCGACCATCCGCACATCTTCCAGATCGGGCTTTTCTGTCCCCACTTTCACAAAGCCGCGGCCCATCTGTTTCATGACGAACTTGTCGCCGAATGCCTTCACTGCATCCAGTTCGCCATAGTGCCACGAGCCCTTCAGGAACTGCAGCATCAGTACGCGCATCCCCTGACCCACCGCCCGCAAGGCCGTGCCCATGGCCGCAGTTGTCTTGCCCTTGCCGGGCCCGGTGTTGACGATGATGAGACCGCGACGGACGTCAGCCATGTCTGAATGGGACGGTTGATTCTACTAGAAGCGGTCGATTAAGTCTCTCAGCGAGCCTCCATGAATCATTATGAGACCGAAACCCAGGAACTCTGAATGGAGAAAACTTGAAACAAAGGAGACAGGGCTTCCGTCTTTACAGCAAGGATCGCTTTCTCGTAACTTGTGGCAGGGCTGTTTAGCGCTTTTCTTCAATCTTGTAAGTACTGAACTTTTCCACGGAACGGTTGCATCGAAGATTGCGTAACTCGGGCCAGGCAGATCTCTGTCTCCTCGCAAACCGCGGGAGGTCTCATGGTGACGAACAAGTGTTTAGTGTTGTTGTGGTCAGCCCTCACGGCCCTGCCCGCCTTCGCTGCCCAACATGTGGCCGTTCACCCCCGGCCCAACTTCCAGTCGGCCGACCAGGACACGATTCGCGAGATTGTCGATATGGAGCGCCAGTCCAAGGAGGCGACGCTTCACCGCGATGCCGAGTTTACCAGGCGCATCCTCGCCGAAGACTATGTCGCCATCACTCCGCTGGGTCAGGTCACAACCAAAGAAGACGCCGTCTCCGCGCGCAGGAGTAGCCAGCTTCGCTATGAAGCCATGAACGTGACCGACATGGTCGTTCGTATCTATGGCGATACCGCGGTCGTCACCGCCCGTGCCGACGTCAAGGGCCACCAGCTCGGTGAAGATTTCAGCGGGCCCTATCGCTATACCCGAATCTGGGTCCGCCGGAATGGGCATTGGCAAACGGTGAGCTATCAGGCTACGGTTACCCAATAAGATCCACGTACGACATGGCGCTCGACGGACATGTTCGCTGTAAATGCATACGAGAGGGCCGCGCCAAGCCGCACCCCTTTCCAGACAGCCTGATCTTCGACGAGACCGGGGAACCCGTGCTCGCCGACGACTCTGCGGACGAAGACTGGGAAGCGCACGACCTGTGGGTGAATCGTGCGAGCATGGCGGATTTCTTCTCTCGCTACCTTTGGGGAACATCACGCGGATCGGACACCTGCGTACATTCCTGCGGAGCCTGGAAGGGAATCCTGGACCGCGATTCCCGCTTCTTCTGAAAAAGGTCATTTACGACGGCACTCACAGCGGCGACTCGATCGCCACCGGACTTGTGCCGAAACTGATGAAGGAGGTCGACATCGTGCTCCACTCCAGCGACATTCTGGCCGAGTCGGAGAAGGAATTCTTTGGCAACATGAAGCTCCTGTGCCAGGCCAGCATTGAAACAGGGAATCCAATTTTGTTCTAAAAATCCTTACCTGCGCTGTAGGCCTATCCCACTTCCACCAGGCCGTAGGTCCGCTGCCAGCGCCCGCGCATGTGGACGAGGGCGCGACGGAGTTCCTCGGGTGAGACTTCGGCGTTGGGTCCCGCAACCACGGCAGCGGCCTCGCGTCTTGCAGGCTCCAGCAGTGGGCGATCGCGGATAAGGTTTGCAACCCGGAAGCTGGGCATTCCCGCCTGGCGCGTACCGAAGAATTCTCCCGGCCCGCGCAGTTCGAGATCGAGTTCGGCAATCTGGAAGCCGTCGTTGGTGCGCACCATGGCATCGAGGCGGCGCTCGCCTTCCTCGCTCACCTTCCCGCCAGTCATGAGCACACAATACGACTTGGCGGCCCCACGTCCGATGCGGCCGCGCAGCTGGTGCAGTTGGGCAAGACCGAATCGCTCAGCGTGCTCAATCACCATCACCGTCGCATTGGGCACGTCGACCCCGACCTCAATGACGGTCGTGGCCACCAGGATGTGCAATTCGCCTTTCTGAAACATACGCATGACTTGCTCTTTAAGGTCGGGGTCGAGCCGCCCATGCAGCAGCCCGACCTTAAAGTCCGCGAAGATGTGGCCGCTCAGCTCACGGTACATCTTGATGGCGGCCTTGAGTTCGCGCTCTTCGTTCTCCTCGATGACGGGGTAGACCACATACACCTGATGCCCTGCCGCCACTTGCTTACGAACAAATTCCCATACTTCAGGCGAGCGGTCATCAGCCACACGCCGCGTGACGATCGGCGTCCGCCCCGGAGGCAACTCGTCAAGTACGCTCAGGTCAAGGTCACCATACAAAGTGAGGGCAAGCGTGCGGGGAATAGGCGTCGCAGTCATAACCAGTACATCAGGCTCAGCAACAGCTGTGTGGACACGAGTGCCTTTTTGGGACGGGGTGTGTGACCCGGTCGTGCCGAGCAAAGCTCGGCTGCCTTCTTGTCCATCACCAGATTTCTTCATCAGCCTCAACCGCTGCATCACCCCGAATCGATGTTGCTCATCCACGATCACCAACCCCGGCTTTGAGAATTCGACCTTCTCTTCCAACAAAGCATGGGTGCCAATCACCAGCTGAGCATTCCCCTGCGCAATGTGGCGGTGAATTTCACGCTTGCGATCGGACTCCAGTGAGCCGGTCAGCAGCACGATCTTGTATCCGGCATTCTCCAGAATCCTCCGCGCCGAAAAGTAATGCTGCTGAGCCAGAATCTCAGTCGGAGCCATCAGCGCGACCTGGTACCCGTTCTCGATCGCGATAATCGCCGCTTCGAAACTTACAATCGTCTTGCCCGATCCCACATCGCCCTGCAGCAAACGCCGCATGGGATAAGGCTTCTCCATATCCGCGGCAATCTCCTGAAGCACACGCTTCTGGGCAGCCGTAGGATGAAACGGCAGGATTTTCTTGATCGCAGCACGAACGCCACCATCCAGGCGGAACGCGATTCCAGTCTGCGCCTTCTGCTGCCGGCGTTTAAGCTCCAGTCCCAGCTCAACAAAGAAAAGCTCGTCAAAAATCAACCGGATGTGAGCTGGAGTGCGCGAAGACTGCAAGTCCTCAAAGCTCTCGCCGGCTTCCGGCCAATGTACTCTCCACAGAGCCTCCCGCGGCGAGACCAGCCTCAGGCGAGAGCGCACAATAGCGGGGATCGGCTCCGGCAAATCGGGATTCAGATTCTCAAGGGCAGTCCGAATGATGCGGCGAAACCAGCGGGAGGTAAGATGTCCCTGTCCAGCCGATTCGTAAATCGGCACGATGCGGCCAATTTCCAGTGATTCAGATGCCTTCTTTTCGGCGCCATTCGCTCCGTCGTTGGCATGGCCCAGAATTTCAAACTGCGGCTGCACAATCTGCAACTCTCCGTCACGGTCCTGTTCCACCTTGCCATACAGCGCGATCATCTGGCCGGGTGTGAACTTACCCTGCAGGTAGGCGCCGTGAAACCAAAGGCAGCGCAGCCGCGCGCGTCCTTGCCCAACCGTGAGCTGGAAAATCGGCATGCGACGGGTGCGGAACAGGCCTGAGTTACGCACTTCGCCGATCACTGTTGCCATCTCCCCGGCACGCAACTCAGCAATCCCGCGCGGGTTCAGGCGGTCTTCGTACCGAAAGGGCAGATAATGAAGAAGTTCGTCGACGGTCGAGATGCCCTTGGTGGCCAGAATCTCGGCGATGCGCGGACCCACCCCCTTGATGTACTGCACCGGCGTGGAGAGCTCAAGCATGCGGCAAGGGTTCCGCACAAATGTTAGCAGGATTAGGGGCCAGTCGCCCGGCAACGGGGGAGAGGTGCGACGGTGTCTAAATCATCGATGATGGTCAATTTGCTCCAGGCCTTCGTCGCCGTCGTGCTGGGGAATCTGGTCTATTTCGTTTTGGCGCCGTCTCTGCCACCCATGGCTCGGCACCGACCGCTCCACCTGGATCTGGGAATCATCGTGGATTTCTGGTTCTGCCTGGTGGCATATGGGCTGATCCGTACCGCCAGAAGGTGGCGTTAACCCGGGCACACTTCGAGGCGATGAAGTTACTTTCGGAACCTCCCAACTCTTACTTCCGACGATACAATCCGTTTGAATGGCCAAGATCGCGGTCCTTTACGACGCTGGCCAGGCTGTGCTTTCCACTTTTGATCCGGATGAAGTGCTGCAGCGCATTCTGGGCATCGCCCGTGATTATTTCCATCTGCAGAACGTAGCCATCTTGTTGCTCGACAAGGAGGCTCAGCAGCTGTGCGTCCGTTCGCAGATTGGCTGGGATCAGGGACAGGATCAGATTCGTCTGGGGCTAGGCCAGGGGCTTACGGGAGCCGCCGCGGTGAAGAAGCAGCCAGTCTACGCTCCCGACGTCACTAAGGACTCACGTTATATATGCACCGCCCAGTCCACATGCTCGGAGCTGGCGATTCCCCTGATGGTGCGGGACGAAGTGGTAGGCGTACTGGACTGTCAAAGTGACCAGCTCGACCCTTTCGATAAGGACACGATCGAGCTCCTCACCTTGTTTTCGACGCAGGCCTCGATGGCACTGCAGAACGCGCGCCTGTACACGCTGGAACGGCAGCGTGCCCGGCAGTTGGAAGCGATCAATGCCATTGCGCAGCAGAGTACGGCCGTTCTCGATCTTGAGGAACTGCTTTCACGGGTGTGTTGCCTGATCCAGCAGGCATTTCAGGTCTCGCACGTCTCGTTGTTCTTGCGCGACGAAGGGGAACTAGTGCTGCGTGCGCACCACGGAACTCTGACGCCGCGTGCGGCGCCCGAGAACATGCGCTTCCCTGCCGGTCAGGAGCCCTGGTCAAGCATTCTCGCGACCAGCGGCACATTCATCGAGAAAGATCTGGGAGGTACCCCGGAGCATCTCAAGTTCTTCGTAGAATCAGCATCGCGGTTGAGCATCCCGCTGGTTTCGTTCGGGCAGACGCTGGGCGTACTCACTCTCGACAGTTCTACGCCGAATGCGTTCCGGGAGAGTGAGCTGAGTTCTCTGGAATCCGTAGCCGACATTTGCGCGACTTCCATCCAGAACGCGAACTACGTCGAGCGGATGAAGCAACTCGCCTATCTCGATGGCCTGACCGGCATCTTTAACCGGCGGTTCTTCGAGCTGCGGATCATGGAAGAAATCGAACGCGCCCGCCGCTATGGAATGGGCATGGCCGTCATCATGGCTGACATTGACACGTTCAAGCCGCTGAACGATGAGTTCGGGCACCTGCTGGGAGACGAAGTACTGCGACAGGTTTCGTCGTTGTTCCACCAACAGCTGCGAAAGATTGATGTGGTATGTCGCTATGGGGGAGAGGAATTCGCGATCCTGCTCAGCCAAACCAGCGCACAACACGCGGTGGCTGTGGCCGAGAAGCTGCGGAAGATAGTGGAAACCTGGCAATTTCCCGGCGTGCCGCGAAGAGTGACGATCAGCGCAGGAATCGCAGCTTTCCCTGATCATGGCACCACGCGAGATGAACTGGTGCGCGCCGCCGACACCGGCCTGTACGCCGCGAAGCAATCCGGCCGGAATCGCGTGTGCTCGTCCCATTTGGCACGCGCTGCTTCAGCGGGGAACTAGCCTCGTGCTGATCTGTGTTGGGCGGCGTCCTTTTGGCAGCGGCGCGCGCCCTTTCCGAACGCTTCGAAGAGGCTGACGCTTTGAAAGGGCGGGGCTTCAAGCCGCGCCGTCAAGCTGCACAATCAGCCCGGCTTTAGCCGCTGAGGGGACGCCCGACTCGTCAGATATTCAGCCAGTAGCGCTGCATTTCCATCTGTAACCTGAGCATCTCGTTGCGCAGCTTTTCCTGCTCCTTCTTCATCTTTTCCTGCTGCGGCTGCAACTCTCGTTTCAGTTTCTCCGCCTGCTCTCGCATCAGTCTCTTTTGCGAGCACGTGGACTTTTGCAGCTGCGAAGCCTTCCCTGCCTCTTCAGACGCCATTTCAATCGCCGGCCGGAGCCGCGCAATTTCGTCCTGCACTTCGCTTAACCGGACATAGGAATCCGCGTCAAGCAGCGGTCCTTCAAAGCTTTCTTCTTCGAAAAGTTCGCCGGAATCCTTGCGCTCGGGCAGAGTCAGGTTCAGGTTCTGTTCTTTCTTGTCGCGAACCACCCCGACGCTGATCGATCCGCTGTGTGGACGCAAAGCATGCGTGAAGTCGCTGGTATCCTGGACAACCTGATTGTTGACCTTCACAATCACGTCGCCCGCATGGAATCCCGCTTTCTCCGCGCGGCTGCCCTTCTCGACCGACCGGATCAGCACACCCTTGCCCCCCTTCACGCCAAAGAACTCGCCAAGCTGCGGGGTAAGATTTTCTACCATCAATCCACTCCGGGCCGAGGACCGAACCACCACGACATTAATCTCTGGGATCTCCATGTCAGGCATGTTCGGCATCGCCGGCATTTCGAAGTGGAAATCCTTGGCCTTGGGCGAATACGCGAATTCCTTGCGGCGATCCCCTAGCTGTACTTTCACGGTGACCGGCTGACCATCACGGCTCAGGCCCAGGGTCACCACCCGCCCCGGAGGGGTTTCGCGAATCATGCGGCGCAATTGCGCTCCACTCTCGAGTGCCGCGCCGTTCAATGTCAAGATAACGTCGTGCTCCTTGATGCCCGCCTTGCCTGCCGGTGCATCCTGGTCGACCATGGTCACCTCGACACCCTTCTCATCCTTCAACTTCAAGGCGCTCAGGCGTTCGGTGGTTACGTCGCTGACATCCACCCCAAGGTAGGCGCCGGTGCCAGATTCCTCGCTGGGAATTCCGAGCAGAGGCGAGGGCGGATCGACGGACCAGTTTTGTGCGGCCTGGGAGAAACTGAACAGCAAAGGCAATAGAGCAAGGCTCGTGAGAACGTATCTACGCATGGGTCATTCCCTCGACACTGTGGTCTTGATGTTTGCTACGACCTGTCAAAGCAGCGACCCAGTCAACCGCTGCCTTCGAACGAAGTCGTCAGCGCCCGGCGCGCTTCAGGCAGATATCGCCCGTCGCCGTATGTATCTTCACCACTGGACCGCCACCGTTCAGTTTGCCATCCGCGGTAAGCGTCTTCGGACCATAAGGCCCACCTTCGCTACTGATGTGAATATCAGGGAAATCTGAAGTGATGCGGTGCCCATTGCCCAGTTCGACGCTAGCGCGCACGGTCACTGCAACGTCAGGCGCAATGTAAACGGTGATATCCCCCGCCCCAGTCTCGATCATCGAATCGCTGCGCTCGCCCCCAGTGTTGACCAGCTTCACGACAATTCCGCCAGCTCCAGTCTCCACGTGAGCGGACGGCACGCCGTAAAGTTCAATGCCTCCACCGCCGGTCTGGGCGCGAACGTGGCCCTTGGCAGAGGCAAGATGGATGCTGCCGCCGCCAGTGTCGACATCGACTGGCCCGTTAATGTCGCCCAGATCAATACTGCCGCCACCGGTCGAAACCTTCGCTTTGCCGTTGCACTGCCTGAGCTCGATGCTGCCGCCGCCAGTCTCGATCGTGGCATCTTGCCCCGCAGACTGAATCTCCACGCCGCCGCCGCCAGTTTCTGCGACTATCTTGCCGTTGGCGTGATGAACCTCAATCGGCCCACCGCCAGTGCGCAGCCCGATATCTCCGGTGATAGTCCCTACCTCGATCGATCCGCCGCCGGTCTCGGCACTTACGCCTCCGCCTATGTCGTCCAGACGCATAGCGCCGCCGCCGCTCGCCGCGTCGACTTTCCCAGTTACGCCCATGGCGTCGATGCCACCGCCGTCGGTCTCAAGTTTCACCCAGGCCATTTCGCGCGGAACGTTGATCGTAAACTCGCCGGAAAAATGACGTGGTGGCTTGCCCTGCCAGTCCCCCGTGATCCAGGCGGTATCTCCTTTGACCCAGGCACTGACTTTGAAGTTTTCGAACTGCCGGCGGGCATCCTGCTCGGAGGAGGTCTTGGCACGTGTATGAACCATGTAATTAATGGCTTGCTGCTGCCCGCCTCGCAGAATGACCGATCCCGCATCGACTTTGACCCGCAAGTTCTTCACCGCGGCCAGCGTGCCTGTGATTTCCTGGCTCCAGGCGCCGCCATCGCGGGATATGTGTGACTCTTGTGCCAGGGCCAGCGGCACAAGCAGGGCCACCGCGAAGGTGAGCCCGACGAATTGTGGCGAACGTTTCAAAGTAAACACCTCGCTTCAATCTGTCAGATCTACAGAAACTTCATCAGTCAATTTCCGGCAACTGGGCGAGCATCGTACGGGCCTGTGAGCGGATGTACTGGCTCGAGTCTTTGGCGGCCAGCGTCATCAGCACGCCGCGTACGCTGCCGTCCGCTTTTACAGGTTCAATCAGCCGCATCGCCTCGGTGCGCACACCCGCATTGGTGTCATTTACCAGCGCGGAGAGAACTGCGTCACGGACGCGAGTGTCATCCTTGACGAATCCACCCAGCGCATCCATCACCTTCAGACGCACGCCCGGGTTCGAGTCGTTCTGCAGCCGGTCAATCAGAAGTTCGCGAATCTGGATATCGTTCGGCTTGCGCGTCAGCACATCCACCGAATCCATGCGCACGCCGGAGTTGTAGTTATTCCGCGCCGCATATAGCAGCAGTTGCTGGATGCGCTGATCATTCAGCGAGCCCTGTGCTTCCTGCGTGGAGACTGTGTTGTACTTGATGTTGATCTGGTTCGTGGAAGGGTCTTGAGTAACAGATTGAATACCGGTGATCGCGGCTTCGGAAGCAGGGGGACCTACGATCCGGCCGCCGTCCGTTGTTGGACGCTGTATTACTCTGTAAGCTGCTCCAATTCCGCCAGCAAAGCCCAGGATGAGAATCGCCGAAGCCAGCGCCGGCGAGAATCGCACCTGCCGCAGCCAGTTGGCCGGATCGAAAGCCAGCTTGTGCCAGAAGTGGCCCTGCTCAACGGTTTCGAGCCCTTCCTGCAAACCCATCCGCGAGGCTGCCAGCAAATTGGGTGTCGGCTCCAGCGCCGGAGTCTGTGAGAGTAGGGCGTGAAACTCCTGCTCCGCCTTCAGTTCCGCTGCGCAATCCGCACAGCGAACCACGTGCTGTTCCAGTTCGTGACGAGCATCATCGGCAAGCTCGCCATAAACCTGCAGCACGATATTTTCTCGTACCCATTCACATTTCATCGTCGCACCTTCATCATACGAACCATGTGGGGACAGCCGCCCTCGGCTGTCCGGTCGAGCAAAGCTCGGCTTGCCGTCATCTCATGTCCGCCAGCGCCCCGCGCAACTTCTGCGTGGCGCGGAAGAGGGTATTCTTGGCGGTCTCTTCCGTCGTATGCAAAATCTCACCCACAGTCCGCAACTTCAACCCGTGATAATGCTTCAGCTCGAAAACCATGCGCTCGCGCGGCGTTAACTTTTCCAGGGCCCCGGAGATCCGCGCCCCCAGCTGACGCCGCATCAAATCGCGCTCCGGATTCGCTCCCGCCCGCCCGTCCGGCACCTGGTCGAGCAGGTCGTACTCCCCACCCGACGCGTCTTTCACCACCGGCGCATCTTCCTTGCGCACCTGCTTCTTGCGCAGATGATCCAGACACAGGTTGGTCACGATCCGGTAGATCCAGGTGTAGAAGGAACACTCGAAGCGGAAGCTGCCGATGCTCTTGTAGGCCTTGAGAAAGGCGTCCTGGTAGACGTCCTGGGCCTCGGGCTCATTGCCGGTGAGATGAAGAGCCAGTCGCAAAACCGCCTGGTCATAGTGACGCACGAGCTCCTCGAAGGCAGCGCGGTTACCGCGCTGCGCCTCGCGGATCAGCATCGTGTCGTCTATGCGGCGTTCTTGCCCAGCCATGCGGTCCCGTATACCAGTACTCTGGTTACCGCTGACTCTATCTCTCTCGCTCTTCGTTCCCGAGTGGGCCCGTTGGCCAACCGCAAATGGCACTACCCATGCATCGGCCGGCATTTATTGTGTCCTCTACCTGCCCGGTATTTATGCCGTATCCGGGCTTGCACAGGAATAGACGGGTTGTCAGCAGAACCGTGAGCAGAAATTATAGAGGGTGAGAGGGATTTTCGGGGAGCCTAGGTGCTTCTTGTGCAAGGATTTAGGGTGAAACAGAACAATTGAGGACAGGGCAACTCAAGGGTTTGGCATAGGAAATGCCCTGTTTAAGATGCAACCCCGCTTTCCGCATGCTGCCGCGACTCGCGGGCTGCGCAGCCCGAGCCTAGAACTCGGGCCCATGGATGTTGAAAGCTACTCAGCTACTGCTTCTTTCTCGATCACAACCTTCAAGTGCGCGGTCACGTCCTTGTGCAACTTCATCGGCACGGTGAATTCGCCCAGGGTCTTCAGCGGCTCATGCAGTTGGATCTTGCGGCGATCCACATTGAATCCCTTCTTGGTGAGGGCGTCGCCGATATCGCTCGAGGTAACAGAGCCGAAAAGCTGATCGTGCTCGCCCGAATGGCGCTGGAACGTCACCGACACGCCGTCAAACTGCTTGGCGAGTTCTTCGGCCTGCGCCTTCTCCTTTGCGGAGCGACGCACAGAGGCCGCCTTCATCTGCGCGATCACGGCTTTGTTGCCCTCGCTGGCCTCAATAGCCAGCTTGCGCGGCAAAAGGAAATTCCGCCCGTAACCTTCGGCGACCTTCACCACCTCGCCCCGTGATCCCAACTTGGCTACATCTTCTTTGAGAATGACTTCCATAGTATGACTCCGATTTTGAGCTCTCAGCCGTCAGCCTTCAGCTATCAGCAAATTCCAAACCCTCAGAGAGAACAAGCTGCGAGCTGAAGGCTAATAGCTGACAGCTTGTTTTCTTACGATGCGCGTCCGGCAAACGGCAGCAGTGCGATATTGCGCGCCCGCTTGATCGCCGCTGAGAGGCGATGCTGGTGCGGCGAGCACACGCCCGTCAGCCGCCGGGGCACGATCTTGCCGCTCTCGGCAACGAACTGACCGAGCAGCCGGTAATCCTTGTAGTTGATGTTCTCGATTTTCTCGACGCAGAACTTGCAGACTTTCTTGCGCCGGAAAAACTTGCGTCCGCCTTCACGCGGAGGTCCGCCGGGGCCCGAGCGGCCTCCAGAACGCGGACGGTCTCCGCCCGGACGATCGCCGCGTGGGCCATCCCCACCCGATCGTTGTCCCTCGCGAGGTGCGTCGCCGGCTGGCCGTTCGGCCGCTGGCGTTCTGATTTCGTCAGCCATAAGTCTCCTTCGTTCAGTGGCCAGTGACCAGTGGCCAGTTCTTGCGCACATAAATTCAATTTGACTGGCCACTGACCACTGGCCACTGCTCTTCACGCCGTCGCTGGAGTTTCCGCCGCCGGTGCCGCAGGAGCTTCCGCGGCAGCAGCAGGTTGCGCGCTGACCTTCTTGCGTGCATCGCGCAAAGCCTTGATCTTGTCGAGCCGCTTCTGCTCCTCGTCGATGCGGACGGTGAGGAACTTGATCACCGGCTCAGTTACGCGCAAACGGCGCTCCAGTTCGTGAATCACCGCCCCCCCACCCTCGACCGTCATCAAGATGTACACACCATCGTGAAACTTGCGGACCGTGTAGGCGAG
The DNA here is from genome assembly GCA_003225555.1 of Acidobacteriota bacterium. Classification (GTDB taxonomy): domain Bacteria; phylum Acidobacteriota; class Terriglobia; order Terriglobales; family Acidobacteriaceae; genus Sulfotelmatobacter. The sequence continues at coordinate 98,955 of QIAM01000026.1, forward strand.
ACGGCGCTTGCCCATCTTCTCCACGCTCTTCACCGAGCCACCGGCAGGCGTCACCGTCGACCCCAGGGTGGCAATCAGTTTGTCCAAATCCTCGTCCGTCATATCGGGACGAACGATAAACATCAGCTCATAAGTACGATTCATTCGCTATCTCCAAATCTTTAGCAGTGGCCAGTCATCGGTGGTCAGTGACCACAAAATCGCGCGTGTTTACTGGCCACTGGCCACTGATCACTGACCACTTTCTTCTTTCCGGTTGAAGCGGTTCATCGCCGCCGCCGGACCTTCTTTCAAAATCACTTTCACTGCTTCTTCCACCGCGTCGAGCATCCCATCGACAACCTTCAGCTGCGCCTTACGCAGCGGCGCCAGCAAGTAGCGCTGGCCGTCTTCCACCTTGCGCTCCGGCGCTACGCCGATCCGGATGCGCAGGAAGTCTTTCGTTCCCAGCGCCCCGATAATCGACTCGATGCCGTTATGCCCCGCCGAACTGCGCCGCGTGTGAATCCGCAGCATGCCCAGCGGGAAATCCAGCTCGTCCTGAATCACGATCAGGCCCGACTCTGGTTTCACTTCGTGCTTCCTGACCAATTCGCCGACCGACAGACCACTCAGGTTCATGTAGGTCTCAGGCTTGGCCAGCAGCACCGGCACACTTTCAACTTCCGCGCGGGCCGTCAGCGCCCGGCATTGCCGGTTTCGTACTTCAATCCCCAGGTCGCCGGCGATGCGATCAATCGCCAGGAAGCCCAGGTTATGCGGCGTAAATTGATACTCGATACCCGGGTTACCGAGACCGACGATCAGTTTCAAGCCACCATCCCGAACCGCGTGGCGGCGGACGCATTCGTCCGCCCTGTTTCGTAGTGCGACGCCCTCGGGCCGGCGGCCGCGCTTCGCGCCCGGCCGGACGGGCGAATGCGCCCGTCCCTACGCACGCTATTTCTTCTCCTTCTTCTCGGCCTTCTCCGGCTTCTCCGCGGGAGCCTCGGCGCCTTCCTCATCGGTCTCCAGCTTGCCCTTCTTGATAACCTCGGGCTCCGCCGGGACCGCCGCCGCTTCCGCCGCCGCCACTTCCGGCGTGGCCACGACCTCTTCCTTCACCGACGTCACGTGCGCGACCGGCTGATTCGGGTCCGTGAGAAATTTCAATTTCTCGCTATGCGGCAAATCCGACACGCGCAACACAGTGCCAAAAACCAGGTGGCTGATGTCCGCGTCGATGTGGCTGGGAATGGCAGCCGGCAAGCATTCAATCTCGACTTCGCGCAGAATCTGCTCGAGAATGCCACCCTGCGTCTTCACCCCTTCCGCTTCACCCTTCAGGAAGATGGGCACGGAAACTCTCAGCGCCTTGTCCATGGCGATGCGCTTCACGTCGATGTGAAGTAGCTTGCCCTTGATCGGTTCGTACTGCCAGTCCACGATCATGGCCTTGGTCCGCTCACCGCCATTCAGCGTGAGATCGAAAATGGTGTTGTGGCCGGTCTCCGAGTGCAGAATGCGCAGCACCTGCCGCGGATCCACCGCTACGGACAGGGAGTCCTTGCCCGCCCCGTACACCACGCCGGGGACTTTGCCTTCACGGCGCACGCGCCGCGCGTCGTTCTTGGTTCCCGCCTCGCGCGGATGCGCTTCCAGAATGTTCGTTTCCAACGCAGTTGCCATAAATTCGTATCCTGTCTTCGATTCCTAATCTAGGTAAATAACTTACTCACTGAAGTCTCTTCGTGATTGGCCTGAATCGCGCGGCCAATCAATCCCGCGATCGAAAGGACGGTAATCTTGCCACCCTTTTCCGTGCGCGCGGCGTCAGCCTCGGCCGTCAGAGGAATCGTGTTCGTAACCACGACCTCTTTGATGACCGAGTTGTGAATGTTTTCCACCGCCGGACCCGACAACACCGCGTGCGACGCACAGGCATACACTTCCAATCCCCCGTTATCGAGGAGGGCCTGAGCCGTCTTCACCAGCGTGCTCGCCGTATCGATCAAGTCGTCGATGACCAAGCAAGTCCGGCCCTTGACGTCGCCGATCACGTGCATCACTTCCGCCACATTCATTTCCACGCGGCGTTTATCCACGATAGCCAGCGCCGCGTCGACCTTCTTAGCAAAGAATCGCGCGCGCTCCACACCACCTGCGTCCGGAGAAACCACCGTCAGGTTCGGAAGGTTCAGCTTCCGGAAGTGATCCACCAGCACCGGCGAAGCAAACAGATGGTCCACCGGAATATTGAAAAATCCCTGCAACTGCGGCGTGTGCAAGTCAACGATCAAGGCCCGGTTAGCCCCCGCCGTCGTCAGCAGGTCCGCCACTAGCTTCGAGGAAATCGGGCTGCGGGGCTTGTCCTTGCGGTCCTGCCGGGCATATCCGAAGTAGGGAATTACCGCCGTGATGCGCCGCGCCGAAGCACGCTTGAGCGCGTCGATCATCAACAGCAACTCCATCAGATGCTCGTCCACCGGACGGCAGGTCGGCTGAACCACGAACACATCGCAGCCCCGCACATTTTCCTGGATCTGGACGTAGCACTCGCCGTCCCTGAACCGGATCACTTGCGCCTGCCCGCGACTCATTCCCAGAAAGTGGCAGACCTCGTCGGCCAGGGCCTCATTTGCCGTGCCGCTGAAGATCTTGAACTTCTCGTCCACGCGGCCGCGTGCCTTCCGCTCGGGCTTCTCTTCGGGCACGAGCGAGGCCTTCTTCTCGGCTTTCTCCGTCGGTGTCACCAAAGTGGCCATAGGTTTCAGGTGTTGGCTCTTAGCCGTTAGCTCTTAGCGTGAAGCCCTTGTCCCGAGCACTCATCGTAATGAGTCAAGGGCTAAAAGCTAACAGCCAGAGGCGTGTTTTTCTGGCTGGGCCGCTAGGATTCGAACCTAGACAAAGTGCTCCAAAGGCACTTGACCTACCATTAGTCGACGGCCCAGTACGAACAATTGTTGATTGCCCGATGGTCGAGTGTTGATTGAACCCCTAACGGCGGGGCACACTTAGATTTTCAATCAACAATCAGAAATCAACAATCAAAAATTTGCCGAGGCCGGGACGCCACTATCCGATGACCTGCTTCCAGTACTGGCGTCGCGTGAGCGTAACCGTCACCTGCGCCGTCCACCCCTGCTTACGAAGCCCACCTGCAGCCTTCACTGCCGCCTGCCGCGACGCAAACAGCCCGTACAGCGTCGAGCCGGAACCTGACAGAGACGCATATTTCGCGCCCGCGCGCTCCAGCGCACGTTTTGCTTCACCTAGTTCGGGATACTCAGGAAAGACGACCTCTTCGAAGTCGTTCTTGATCCCGGCCCGGACAAGCGCGAGAAGCGGATTCTCGGCCCGGCCCCTTCCAAAAGGAGCACCGGAGTAAGGCTCACTCAGCCACGCCGACAGCGTACGACTAAGCCCATTCATTCTATCGGATGGGAGAGAGAGCGTCAATTTTGCGAGGCTCGTGTTCGGTGACTGTGTGGCGACAGCCGCCCTCGGCTGTCCGGCCGGGCGAAGCCCGGATGGCTCTTGCGGTCGCCCGGCAGTACTTAGCTGAGACGCCGTCTCCCGGGCGAAGCCGCCCGCCCCAGATAACTGATCCCACGCGGCAAATGCCTGCGGGGTTGAAACCCCAACTCCGGGCGTGACCAGGACACATGCCGTAGCAGGAAGATCCCGCAGCGGATACACCTGCTCCCCTCGACCAATTCCCAGCACGGTGCCGCCAACAAGAAACAGAGGCAAGTCCGACCCCACCTCTGCCGCAATCCGCAGCTTCTCAGCGACAGGCAAACTCTTCTTCAGCGCCCGCTCCAGCCCCAGCAGCACAGCCACAGCATTCGACGAAGCGCCTGCCATGCCACCTTGTACCGGCAACCGCTTATCGAGCTCGATCACGATGCGGCCCTTTGTCCCGAGGGCCTGCATGGCTTTCTCGACGATGCGAAAGCACGTATTTGATTCATCCCGAGGCACACGCGGGTCGGCGCAGCGAATTTCGATCCCGGAGCCACGCGCAACCGTTACTTGAGTGACATCATGCAATCCGATGGTCTGGTAGACCGTCAGCAGTTCATGAAATCCGTCCGCCCGAGGCGCGCCGATACGCAACCCCAGATTGACTTTGGCGAAGGATCGGACGGTGACAGGCATGGATCGATGATTGTAGAGTTTCAATAGCCGATTTTCGATGATTGATTTCTCATACATCGAAAATCACGCATCTGGACCGTGGCGACCAACTAAGCACGGAGCTTGTAAACCCCACGCGTCGTGGCACGATGGTTATCTCGACTGCCCGACCTCCAAGGCGCACCCTAGATGTGACTCCATTAGGAATCGCAGCACCTGCGCCCCTCCCTGCTGGAATCGCAAGAAGCAAGGCAAAGTTTAGTGTTGTTGGCAGCTTCCCCCGACCTAATGGTCGCTTGCCAGCCAGGAGTGAGTATGCGCCCGACCGTCATGTCTATTTTCTCGTTGACGTGCGTCCTAGCCATGGCTGCTGGGGCTTTCGGCCAGGGAGACTACCGCGTGGTCGCCGTCACCGACGGCGGCACAGTTTCAGGTACCGTCAAGTGGTCAGGTCCCGTCCCCCGCGGGCTCGATTCCCCCGTCACCAAAGATCCCCAAATCTGCGACCCGGACTCCAAGAAAACCGCGGACTTAGACCGCCTGATCGTCGGACCGGAGGGCGGTGTAGCCAACACCGTGGTCTACCTCAAGAACATTTCCAGCGGCAAGGCGATTGACCTGCCGGAACAGCGGCGCCATCTCGACCAGAGGCGTTGCCACTATATCCCCCACATTCTGCTCGTTCCGAAGAATACCGCCCTGAGCATGCAAAGTTCAGACGCTACGTTGCACATCATCCACATGGAGGGCGCGGCCAGCTTCAACCTGCCATTCCCGTTCCAGAATCAGGTGAGTTCGCGAATCATGGGCAACCCCGGCTTGGTTCATCTTCGTTGCAATGGCGGCCATGTATGGATGAGCGCCGAGATGATGGTGGTCTCGCATCCCTACTATGCCGTGACCGACGAAAGCGGACACTTCGAATTTACCGATGTGCCCCCGGGCAGCTACCAGATTGTGGCCTGGCACGAAGGCTGGGGCGTCGCCGGAAAAGAGCACGCCCATGACGTCCTTACCGAACACAGAGTCGAGAGGCCGCTTTTCACCGAACCCCGGACCTGGGAGAAGGCGGTCACAGTCGGCGCGAACCAGGCGAGCACCGTTAACTTCTTGATTGCAGCAAAGTAGAAGATTGCTCTGCGTCGATCGGCGGAATCTGGGGCAGATTCTATCGCCGCTTGTAGAGAACGGAGAACTCGAACCCTGAGTTCGGAGGAAACAACTCGGCCACCTTGCGCAGCCTCTCAGCCAGTGCCGAAGGAGCCAGCAGCGGATAGTCCCGCTCGCGCAGATCGTAGTAGTCCACGTCGAGATACATCGAAAGCAGATAAATCGAGATCGTGTCGGAGAACGTGGCCTCGAAATACTCGGTCTTGTAGCGCTCAGCGTCAGGCCCACCGGCAGTGGCCAGTTTGCGCGCCTCCCAGGCATCGAGCGAAGTTTCTCCGCGAGTCCCAGCCTGTACCTGATTCCAAGCCAACTCGCTGAACTCTCCGGATACTCCCCCACGTTCTACTAGCGCATGCCCCACATTGATGTAGAACTCAAAGGCGACCGAAAACTTGTCGTCCATCAACCGCGTCGAAATGAAAACGCACTGCGAATCGCCCAGATTCAGATTGCGATGGCAAACCGCATTGTCGCTGAGGGCCACGTCGTAGCGGTCAGCAATCACCGTCTCTTCGCCCTGGTTTACTGTCAGCGGCACAAAATAGTACGCATTGCGCTCCAGAGCGCCAGCTACCTTGGCTGGAACGGCAGCGACCATACGCTCCAGGTCGAATGAGTTTACGGCCGTTTCCCCTGCCACGGCGTAGCAGATCCCGTTTGCCGCCTGGGAGACGGGCGTCTGCCGCACCACTTCTGCGGGGCTCCGCGTAATCGCTGGTGCCGCCTGCGACATTCTTACTATCTTATACACTAGGCAAGATCAGGTTTCGCGAAGGTGCGTAGACGCGAGAGACCTTCAGAAGGAGTCGGTCTTCCGTGGCCATGAATGAATTTCCGGAGTTCATGAAGCATCCTGCAAACAGAATTGCTAACACCTGCCAAGCGACCCGGGGAGTAGAAGGCTACATCTTCGACGGTGCAGATGAGAGCCAGATGGCCTTCTGGACCTGCCGCGAGACGGCCTCGTCCGCCGCCCAGGTTCACGATTACGACGAATACATGCTTGTGGTGCAAGGCTGTTAGGCCTTGATCATTGATACCAAGAGGGTTCCGGTTAGAGCGGGAGAGGAGTACTTCATGCCTCGAGGCGTACTGCATGGCGGTGAAGTCGTTGCTGGAACCAGAACAATCCACGCGTTCGGCGGACACCGAGCGAACCGCGTCGAGAGATAAATGGTGCAGTCCGCAGGTTAAGGCCAACCGGGAGAATGTCAGAACTCATGGCACCCAACCCAACATCCCGCCAACCTCGCTGGTACAGCATTCCCGTCCGCGTCTTGCTGGTGACCTTTATCGGAACGCTGATTAGTTTCGCGGTCAGTCTGCTACTCGCAATCGTCGGGACAGTCATTGTGGCCCGCGTGCGAGGCGTTCATCCGGATATGACCGTCGCCTACCGTCAGTTTGCAATGCCTGCCGCCGTAGGCGCAGGAAGTATCATCTTTGTGGTGATTCTCGTTGCCGAGATTCGCCACGACCGGCAGGTGAAGACGCTCGCCCGCATCGAAAGGATGGGCTAACACCATGACGCCACGCATTGCCATTCCCATACTGCACTCTACCGATCCGGAATTTGCGGACCGCGCCATGCCACAGTATGAACGTGCGGTCGAGCTTGCGGGCGGAGAGCCGGTACGAGTGGCCCTTGACCAGACGGCCGCACAGGTCATGAAAATCATCGAACATTGCGACGGCGTGCTTCTGCCCGGCAGTAAAGCTGACGTCGATCCCGCCAGATTTGGCGCCGCAGAGCGCTCTCCTCACACCAAGGCCGCCGATCCGCGTCGCGACATTGTCGACGAACTCCTGCTGCAAGACGCCTATAACATGAGGAAGCCCGTCCTCGGCATTTGCTATGGTTTGCAGAGCTTGAACGTCTACCACACCGGCTCGCTGGTCCAGCACATCCCAGATTTCCTGCCGGAGGCATTGCGAACCAAGGTGGACCACGCAGTCGGAGGAAAAGTTGCGATCGCTCACGAGGTTGAAGTTTCGCCGGATTCCAGGCTGGCAGAAATTCTAGACAGGAAACTCGTGCTGCCCGTCAATTCCTCCCACCACCAATCCGCGGATGTCGTCGGCGATGGCCTGCGCATCGGCGCCCGCTGCCGCGAAGACGGCGTCATCGAAGCCCTGGAAGGAACTTCTCCCGATCACTTTGTGCTGGCCGTGCAGTGGCACCCGGAGCGCTCTGTGGATAACGACGAGGCGTCCCGGGCGATCTTCCGCGCGCTGGTCGAAGCAGCGGCAGAACGACACCGGCAACTGACCGGGGAACTCGAAGGCAGACGGTGAGAACGGGAGACCTCAGACTTCGGACTTCAGACCTTAGCGAGCCCGTTCTCGAGCTGTGCGCTGATTCAATCTCTTCGCGCTCCGACTCCTGAGGTCCGAGGTCCGATGCCTGAGGTCTGACGCCCGAGGTTCGAGGTCCGACGCCTATTTCTTTCTCCCACGCACTCGCTCCAGCAGGACCGCGACGTGCGCCACGGCGGCATGGTCGAGATTGAGTCCCTCCGGCGTCTTGGCCTTCAACCCCACGCAATCGCGGTGCACACCCAGCAACTCCGCCACTCGCACGCGAATTGCAGCCGCATGAGGTCCGATTTTTGGCGCAGTCAGAATCAGGCTGGCGTCGATATTCGCCACCTTATAGCCGGCGACCCGCACCCGCTTCAGCGCTTCACGTAGAAAGATTACCGAGTCTGCACCCTTCCACCTCGGATCAGACGGCGGAAACAAAGCCCCGATGTCCGGTGCGGCAACAGCCCCTAGCAGAGCGTCCGTGATGCCGTGTAACAGCACATCGCCGTCCGAGTGCCCCCCCAGCCCCTTGTCGTGGGCGAGCGCGACTCCTCCGATCCTCAAGGGAATGCCCGGACGAAATTCGTGCGAGTCAAAGCCGTATCCGATGCGAACCGCCGGTTTCGAACTTCCAGGTTTCGGCTTCAAGTTTTTCAAGAAATTGATGGACCTGCGTTCATCGAATTAGTCAGCCGGCCTATTTCTTCAAATAGAACTCCGCCAGCTCCATGTCCGCAGGCGTGGTGATCTTGATGTTCCGCGGCGAGCCCATCACCACCGCAACTTCATGCCCAGCGCGTTCCGCCAGCGAAGCCTCGTCCGTGCCCAGAAAGCCATCTGCCGCAGCTTCGTCGAATACTTTCTTGATCACGCTATAGCGGAATCCCTGCGGCGTTTGCGCCATCACGACGCCCGCGCGAGGAATCGTGCTCTTGATCACCGCGCCCTCGGAAGTCCGTTCCACCTGCTTCACCGTGTCGACCGCCGGCAATCCGGCAATCGCCGCGCCATACTTCTTTGCCGCCTCGATCACTTGCTGAATAATCTCGGAAGTCACAAGCGGCCGCACCGCATCATGCACCAGAACAATATCATCGGGCGAAGCTGTGATCGCTTTCAGCGCGTTCTCCACCGACTGCTGGCGATGCTCGCCCCCAACGACCAGTTCGACTTTCTTCCTCCCAACATCCCTGCCATCGCTCCGCAGCCGCTCGCGAAGTCCCTCGATTTCATTCTCCCGCAGCACAATCCAAATTTCGCTGACGGCATGCACGGCCGCGAACTTCCGCAGGGTGTGGATGAGAATCGGCGTCCCAGCCAGCTCGGTGAATTGCTTCGAAGGCGGCGGTTTCTTACCTTTTGCGGTCTTGCCGGGCACCGGCGCCATGCGCGTCCCAAGCCCCGCTGCCGGAATGATCACGATGACCTTCATGGCGGGCTGCAAGTATACGAGCCTGCCGGATACAGTTCAAATCCGTGCGTCGTCGATCAATCGTGGTGAAAAGGTCACCCGCAACGTGACACCGCTGCTTCTCTCCGGTAAGTACAGCAAACGCTGTAGCCAAGGGCGCCAACTTCGGAGGCGGCACTTTTTTCACGGCACGACGGGTCGAAGCGGATAGAAACAACAAACTGACCTAGCCTCGCTTCTTCGCAAGCTGTTTCCTACGAGCAACTTGAGCGACGGGTGATGCACCTCATCCCCGTGGCAGCCGGCTTGCTCCTACCAATGTCTGGGCCGCAGCAACAGCAATGCTTCCCCTGAAAGCGGGTATCCATCGCCATGAAAACGAAAGCGAACCGCTTCTGGATTCAGATTGTTGCGCTCGGTACCGCCAGCGCCTGCGGGCTCGCCCTGCTCATCGCCACGCTGGGTGCCGCCGCGAGTGTCGCCACGGGCGGTGGCCAGGCTCCGGACGCTTCCTCTGCCGGGCAGACTTACGAAGGATTGATCACCGACACGCGCTGCGGGGCTAAACACAAGGCTTCGATCGCCAAGAGCGCAGCCGACTGTGCACGGGTATGCGTTCATGGGGGCGCCCAGTTCGCCCTGATCGACGGCGAAAAGGCGTATGTCCTCGATGGAGACCTGGCGGTTCTGAAAAGGATCGCTGGACGGCGTGCCCGGATAGTCGGCTCACTCAACGGAAATACAATCACCGTGTCATCGATTGCTCCAGACGAATAGCAACGGCACGCTTCCTGTTCTTCCCGAATGGCCCAAGCTTCGTCCTAGGAAGGGCTTGTCTTCGTCTCCACCACAGTGCTCGGAACTACAGCCGGCGCCGCCGACGTTACCACCGGCACAGCCACGGGCGCTGTCGTCGATGACACTTGTCCACCCGGCCGCGCGTAAGCCGCACGCTCGTCCCATTTGCCAAAGATCATCTTGCCCGCGGTCGTCTGCAACACAGAGGTGACCGACACATCAATCGTCTTGCCAATCATCTTGCGTGCGTTGTCGACCACGACCATGGTGCCATCGTCCAGATAGGCAACGCCCTGGTTATATTCTTTTCCTTCCTTCAGGATGAATACCCGCATGGTCTCGCCCGGCAGCACGATCGGCTTCAGTGAATTCGCCAGCTCGTTGATGTTCAGCACTTCAACTCCCTGCAGCTGCGCGACCTTGTTCAGGTTGAAGTCGTTGGTAATGATCTTTCCTTCGTAAAGCTTCGCCAACTCAATTAGTTTCAAATCGACTTCCCGAACCGCCGGAAAGTCATCCTCGACGATTTGGATCGTCAGGTTTGCCGTTTTCTGCAGGCGCTGCAGAATGTCGAGCCCACGCCGCCCGCGGTTACGCTTGAGCGAATCCGCGGAGTCGGCAACCAGTTGCAGCTCGCGCAACACAAACTGCGGAGTGACGATGACGCCGTCCAGGAACCCGGTCTCGGCAATATCGGCGATGCGTCCGTCAATGATGACGCTGGTGTCGAGGATCTTGTAGCTCCTCTTCGATTGCTTCTCGCCGCCAAAAATCCCGCCCAGCGCCGCCAGGTTCAGCAGATCGCCCTTGTTCGCGCCCACGATCAGGCCCACATAGGCCATCAGCAGCATGACCAGAATTTGCAGGAAGCTCTGCATGCGCCCGGCGGGCACAGCGCTGCGAATAACGAGGGAAAAGAGGTAGGCCCCGCAGATCCCGAGGATGCTCCCGGTGGCGGCCCCGATCAGCCGCTTCAGACTCACTCCTCTCAACTTCCATTCGAAGAAAACGATCGCCAGTCCAACCAGCGAACCCGCAGCAGCATTCAGACTGGGACGCAGTCCGAAAGGCTCAAGAAAGAAGCAGGTAACGGCAACCACTACCACAAAAAGAAGACGTACAAAAATAATGTCCACCGAAGGACCTCCCCGGGCGCACTGCCGCCGGAGACCCGGCACACTTGACGCCCGTGCCCTCTCCGCGCCGCCCCGGGCGGGAATCGGCATTACGGTATGCGGGGCGCGCAAGAATCAGGGGAATGAAAGGTGCGCCCCGTCCCGGCCCAACGGGGGCTCAGCCGGGAGATCAGTAAAGCTACGGCAAAAGTATATACCCGCCGGTCTAGATCAACCCAGGAACCTGAACTGACGCGGGATGCCCGGCTGAGGCATCAGCCCGAGCCGCTAGAATACAGCCCACAACCCGGTGCCTTCAGGGTTTTCTCCGATATCAACCAAACCGAGGCCTGGCATCAGAAATAAGTTGCGATTCGTACTACCCCGTTTTAAGTATGCAGAAAGCTCCACTACCGAGCCCAACAGAAGAACGAAAACCAATTTCGGAGGACGATATGCACCCTACCCGATTTCTTAGCACTGCTGTTTTGTCCTTCCTGCTTGGAAGTTCAATAGCTGTTTTCGCACAGCAGCAAGAAGAGCGTCGTGACGAGGTCAAACCGCCGCGCCAACAAGAGGCAAGGCCGCCAAGACAGGACGAGGCCAAGCCGCCCCGGCAAGAGGAAGCGAAACCGCCAAGACAGGACGAGGTCAAGCCTCCCAAACACGAGCAACAACGGGAAGAGCAGGCGAAACCATCCCACGAACAGCGGCCGGAAGAGCAAGCAAGGCCGTCGCGTGAACAACCTGAGCGTTCCGGCCCGCGGGCCCAACACGCACGCCCCGCCGGAAAGAGCGCCCACATTCCCAACGAGAAGTTCCGTGCGAATTTCGGCCGGCAGCACACGTTTGTCGTCAACCGCCCAGTCGTCGTCCAGGGACAGCCGCAGTTCGTCTACGGAGGCTACACGTTCGTGTTCGTGGATCCGTGGCCAGTCGAGTGGGTATATACCGATGACTGCTACATCGAGTACATCGACGGAGACTATTTCCTTTTCGATGTTCTGCACCCTGGCGTTCGCGTGGCCCTCTTCGTCGTGATGTAGTTGGTGCGCTGATGTAGCCCTGGCCGCGGAAGAGTTTGTCCGGGCACGTGGTCCCCGCGGAGAGAATTGGCCGATCCCAATTCCGCTGCGGGGACCTTCGCTTTTCAGTCCGGTCTGTCTGACATCACGAGCCACCGGAGATCATGCCGTGTCGGTACTGGAACAGCTACACTTCCCTGCATGAAAGCCCTTGTCATTACCCGCCTGAACGGTCCCGATGTACTCGCCGTTCAAGACGTCCCTGAGCCGCAACCGAAATCTGAGCAAACCCTGGTCCGCGTCACTGCCGGGGGCCTGAACTTCGCTGATGTCCTCACTGCCCGTGGAGGCTATCCTGGAACTCCTGCGCCGCCGCTTGTAGCCGGTCGTGAGTTCGCCGGAGTCGAAGAGGGCAGTGGACGGCGAGTCATGGGCTACATCCAGTGGGGAGCCTTCGCCGAAAAGGTCGCTGGTTACTCCAACCTGTTGTGGCCCGTCCCCGATCACTGGAACGACGAACAAGCCGCTGCCTTCCCGGTAAACTTCTTCACCGCGTATCTGCTCTATTGGCAAGCGGGCATGACCGACAACATGTGGGGAGAGCCGCCCTCGGCTGTCCGGCGGAGCAAAGCTCCGCCTTCCGGCCGCAAACCTCGTGTCCTGATTCACGCCGTCGCTGGCGGGGTCGGAACCGCCGCTGTCCAGATCGGAGGGCTCCTCGGCGTCGAGATGTACGGAACCTCGTCCTCCGACGAGAAACTCGCACGTGTGATAGAACTCGGCCTGCAACGTGGCATCAACTACAAGCAACGCGACTATGAAGAAGTCGTGAAGGAATCCACTCACGGCGAAGGCGTCGACGCCGTCTTCGAAATGCTCGGCGGAGAGCACACGGCGAAAAGTCTGCGCTGCCTGTGTGACTTCGGGCGCGTCATTCAATACGGCACCGCGACCGGTAAGCCGCCTCAGTTGGATGTCCGCGCGCTTCATGCCAAATCCGCCAGCCTCCAGGGTCTCTGGCTGACTTATCTTTCGCAAAAACCCGAACTCATGGAACCAGCTTGGCGACAGCTATCCGCCTGGCTCGAGCAGCGGAAGCTCGATCCGGTAATCGGGCAGGAGTTCCCGCTTCATCGTGCTGTCGAAGCCTACAAGCTGTTGGACGACGGTAAAAACTACGGAAAGCTAGTGCTGAAAATCGCGGTCTGACCCTCGTCATCTCGAGTGAAGGACTCGATGGCTTTAATACCGCAAGCCGAACCCGCGAAAACCGCCCGAAATTTTCACGGCGTCTAAGATATTGAATTTGCAACTGGTCATCAAGATCGCCACCTTGACATTCTAAGTTTTCCAATGCCTTCCACAGGGAAGTGGATTCGTCCACAGGTTCTGCACAAGCTGGTGGATTTTTCTTGTTGCGAGACGCAGCAATCCGTCACAGAGTGTGTGCAGCAAACGTGAGATTTTCCTGAGCTTGCCTGATGATTGCGGCAGAGCCAGCGGCAGACCGGCGATTCTCGAGGGTGAATTGCCGGGGGACACTCCGGAAGCGCGCGAAAGCGCGCGCTGGTTGCCCGGGCGTTGCGGCCTCCTCCCCCATCCCGCTCACGGAGCAGGATTGGGCCGCTGGCCACCGCGGTGACCGCAGATTCGTGATCTCCGGATCATGACCTGTGGGCTAGCTTTGGCAAATGCGGCACTCCTTGAGCGCTGTCGGGCCACAAGCATCATCCCGCCGCCATGCGGCGGAAGTGCAAGACAGGAAATCCACGAAACGATGCGGCTTGGGTGGCTGGCCCAAGCCGCATTTGTTTTGCCCGCCGAAACCACTCAATCCAGATTTTTCCCTCGCGAAGACCGCATCCCTCTTAGGCCGCCTGCGTATCGCCAACGGGAATTGAGGTCTCATTCCCGCGGGATGAATCAGGCACAAGGGAATCCTTCAGGCGCAGGAACCGTTCCTCATAGAATCTCCGCGAGAGGTAGGCAACTCCAATTGCAGCGCCACCTCCAACTGCGAATCTCAGCAGCGCCAGCTCGAAATGACCGTTTGAAGGCATGAGCCCCGGCCCGTAGTGCCGGAAGATTCTGTCGTACAGGCGAAAGGCGAGCAGGTGGTCAAGATAAAGACCGTAACTGATGTACCCGAGAAACCGAAGCGCGGGGATGTCTACGAAACGCTTGGCCGCACCGCTTCCGGCAACCAGAAAGAGCAACAAAACCCCTGAGAAAAAAACATTGATAGTCGTCCATTGCAGACTCGCGCCCAACAGCCGATTTCGCGTAAGCATGCCGAACGGCTGCCCCGCCCCTGCCAGCAGAACCGACGAAGCCAGCAGCAGCCAACACATTTGCTTCATCTGCTTTCTGCTGACGTTGGTCCGTAAGAGGATCGCGAGCAGGCTTCCAGCCGCCAAACCGTCGGCGACAAACCAGGTATACCAGTCCAATCCTCCCCAACCCACAGAGAACGCGACGGCTCGAAGGACGGGAACCAACACTACGATCGATGCCGAAACCCCAAGTCGTTGCATTGTCACCTTACGCACCACCGTCGGCCACAGATGTAGAAGTGCTCCTCCACAGCCAGCGACCATAACGGACCATAGTCGCAGGCAACACCGAAAAAACCGGTCATGTTCGCCAAATAAACAAAACTCAGTCCTACAAACGCTGGAGAGGAACTGCGAAGAACAAGAAGGAGAACGAGCAGCCCGTAGTAGGCAGGCAGGATGCGCAGTGCCCGGCGTGTATAGAAGCGCCGGTAAAAGTTGGGCCTGTTTTTCGAGTCCAGGAGGATGCCCGTGATCAGGAAACCAGAAAGAACAAAGAACAGGTTGACGCCGAGCCAGCCCGGTCCTGTGAGCACCACAAAGATTCGTCCCAATCGCCCGAACGAGAAGCCCGCGTATTGCCAATAGAAACCGTGCAGAAGCAACACTCCGAGGACAGCGATGCCGCGCAGAGTATCCAGTTCCGGCATAAAAGGCCGGATCAATCCCGCGGGTTCGGAATTTTGTGTGCGCCCGGAATGCAAAGGCATGGGGTGCTCATCATTGAAAATCAAGGGAGTACGGGCGTCAAACATTGTTTCGATCCTTGAGGATCTAGTCGCGGCGCCCGAGTATAGGACCCTTTTTGGAAGGGTTTCCACAATAACTTGCTCGACCTGCACAGCTTGTGCACAGCTCATTTTGATTTTCGCTTTACATTCGCTTATGCTGGACGGGCAAATGCGACAAAGTGCCGTTACAGAATCCATGGCAACCTCCGATTACACAATCAGCAGTCTTCCCGCAAACGTAGAAGCCGAACGCTCCATCTTGGGCGCGATCCTCCTCGACAACTTCGCCTACAACCAGGCGGCCGAACATCTCCGGACCGAAGACTTCTCGCTCGACTCCCACCGCCGCATCTATTCGCGCATGGTCGATCTGGCCGAGTCTTCGCGCCCGATCGACATGATCACGCTGATCGAGGAGCTTGATCGCCATAAGGATCTGCAGGCCATCGGAGACGTTGCCTACGTGTCGAGCCTGGTCGACGGCGTTCCCGACCGCCCCAGCATCGAGCATTACGTCAAGATTGTCCGCGACAAGGCTCTGCTGCGCGGCCTGATTCACGCCGCCAATTCCGCCATTGCGCGCGCCTCCGACCAGTCTGACGCCGCCGAAGATGTTCTCAGCGATGCCGAAGCTGCTATCTTCCAGCTTTCGGAAAAGCGGATTGGCCGCGGCTTTATGGGAGTGCAGGAGATTGTCCGCGAATCCTTTGGCTCAGTCGATGCCCTGCTGCAACGTGGCCAGCGCATCACCGGCCTGGCCACGCACTATACGGATCTCGACGAAATGACGAGCGGCCTGCAGCGTTCCGATCTCGTGATCATTGCGGCGCGTCCTTCCATGGGCAAGACGGCTTTCGCGATGAACATCGCCGAGAACGCCGCCATCGAAGATCAGCAAGTGGTCGGTGTGTTCTCCCTCGAAATGTCGCGCGAGGCCTTGCTCTTGCGTCTGCTTTGCTCGCAAGCTCGAGTCGACGCCCACAAGATGCGCACCGGCTCCCTGTGGCAGGACGACACCAGAAAAGTCGTCCGCGCCATGGAACAACTCGCGCACGCTCCCATTTACATCGACGATACTCCCGGCATTTCACTCAGCGAGATGCGCGCCAAGGCCCGCCGCCTGAAGCAATCCGCGGGCAAACTGGACCTGATCATCGTCGATTACTTGCAGTTGATGTCTGGCGGCGGCAAGCGCTACGAGAATCGCACGCAGGAAGTCTCCGCGATTTCGCGCGGCCTCAAGGCACTGGCGAAGGAACTCAGCGTCCCCGTGATTGCGCTCTCGCAGTTGAGCCGCGCGCCCGAAAGTCGCGGCGGTGATCATCGTCCTCAATTGGCCGATTTGCGTGAGTCCGGCTCCATCGAGCAGGACGCTGACGTTGTCATGTTTATTTTTCGCGAAGAGGTTTACAAGCAGGACGACCCCGAATTGCAGGGCCGCGCTGAGATCATTATCGGGAAACAGCGCAATGGACCGACGGGCAGGCTACATCTCGCTTTTCTGAAGAGTTGCACCAGGTTTGAGTCTTTGGCCGAGGCTGGCCTGCCGCCTGAAGACTAATGCCGAAATACTACACGAATTCCTGTACTCTCCTACGGTAAGTACCTTACAGGCCATGAGTTGCGTTGGATCACTTTCGTCACGCTCAGCCTGTGGAAAAGCTTGTGGAATTGAAAACCGCTCGCGTACTGCGGAGGAAATAAAGACCGCTTGGTCGGTTTATTGCCACTGGCTATTTGTTCTTTAAATCCCTGAATAGTAACCAGTTATGTAATTCATCGGACAGTAACACGAGACAGCACCAAGATCACCGCGAGGCAGCGGGATTTTGGAGATTTGCACATTTCCCGTTCTAGTCCTTCCCAATCCGCCCCTGCTTGGCTAAGCAAAACGATCGCGCTCTAAGCGCGATTTTGCGAGTGCTGGCTCGATCCTTCGCCGGCAGTTGGTACCGCTAATAGTTTATCAAATAGTAATTATCGGTTAGTCGCTGCCTTCGCCGACCTTGAGTACCGCCAGGAAGGCTTCCTGCGGAATGTCCACGCGGCCGATCCGTTTCATGCGCTTCTTGCCTTCTTTTTGCTTCTCCAGGAGTTTTCGCTTGCGGGTGATGTCCCCTCCATAGCACTTGGCCAAGACGTTTTTACGGATGGCGGAAACGGTTTCGCGCGCAATGATTTTCGCGCCGATGGAAGCCTGGATCGGCACTTCGAACATTTGCCGGGGAATTAGTTCCCTCATTTTGGAAACCAGCGCTTTGCCGCGTTCGTAGGCAAAGTCCCGATGCACAATGACGGAAAGTGCATCGACGGACTCTCCCGCGACCAGGATATCGAGCTTCACCATGGGAGACTCCCAATAATCCGCCAGGTGGTAGTCCAGCGAGGCGTAGCCCCGCGAAACTGACTTCAGCCGATCATAGAAATCCAGCACGATTTCATTCAGGGGCAACTCGTAGTGCAGCATCACACGCGAAGAACTCACGTACTCGAAGGTTTTCTGCTTGCCGCGCTTGTCCTCGACCAGCTTCAGGATCCCCCCAACGTACTCTTCGTTGGTCAGAATCGTCGCCAGAATCACGGGCTCGTCCACCTTGGCAATCTCGCTAGGGTCGGGCCAGCGCGAGGGATTGTCAACCTCAATCAACTCGCCGTCAGTCTTGGTAATTTTGTAGCGGACGCCGGGCGCGGTGGTGATGAGTTCCAGCGCGAACTCGCGCTCCAGACGCTCCTGAATGATTTCCATGTGCAGCAGCCCGAGGAAACCACAGCGGAAACCGAATCCAAGAGCGACGGAACTCTCCGGCTCGAAAAAGAACGACGAATCATTCAGCCGCAGTTTTTCCAGCGCCTCGCGCAGGCGGGTATGCTCGTGCGAGTCCACCGTGTAGAGTCCGGCGAATACCATCGGCTTGATCTCTTCAAAGCCAGGTAGCGCTTGGAAAGCCGGGTTGGCGTCATCCGTAATGGTGTCGCCAATTTTCGTGTCCGCGACGTTCTTGATGTTCGCGATGAGGAAGCCGACCTCGCCCGCTTTTAGTTCGTCAACTTCCACCGGCTTGGGCGTGAGGACCCCAAGCGTTTCCGCGTCAAAGGTAGTGCCGTTCCACCACAGGCGAATTCTCTGACCTTTGCGCAAAGTCCCCTGGAAGACACGGGTCAAAACCACCACGCCGCGATAGGGATCGAACCAGGAATCGAAAACCAAGGCCTGCAGCCGGTTGTTGGGATCGCCCTTCGGCTGCGGCACCCGCTTCACAATCGCTTCCAGAACGTCCGGTACGCCCTGCCCTGTCTTCGCGCTGATCAGGACGGCATTCGACGCATCCAGCCCAACCGCGCCCTCGATCATCTCTTTCGTGCGCGGGATGTCCGCACTTTGCAAGTCAATCTTGTTGATGACCGGGATGATCTCCAGCCCGTGATTAATCGCGAGATACGAGTTCGCCAGCGTCTGCGCTTCGACGCCCTGCGACGCGTCGACTACCAGCAGCGCTCCTTCGCACGAAGCCAGCGAACGCGAAACTTCATAGGAAAAATCCACGTGGCCCGGCGTGTCGATCAGATTGAGTTGGTAGGTCTGGCCATCCTGCGCGGTGTACATCATGCGCACCGCGTGCGCCTTGATCGTGATGCCGCGCTCACGCTCCAGATCCATGGAGTCGAGCACCTGCGCCTGCATTTCGCGAGCGCTAAGCGAGCCGGTGAGCTCCAGCAGCCGGTCAGCCAAGGTTGATTTCCCGTGGTCGATGTGCGCGATGATCGCAAAGTTGCGGATGGAGGCTGCGTCCATGAAATGTGTGCTAATCCTTGATTCTAACAGGGCTTCGGACCTAGGCCCTCAGCGGAAGTCCGCCATCTCGGATACAATCCTGCGGAAAGTTCGCGGAGGAACGTCGATGCGAAAACTCCCTGTCGTCGCGCTGTTTACTGTGTGTACCTGTTTCAACTGGGCACAGTCTGTTTCACCGCAGGTGCAGCCGTTCATCAAAGTGAACGCGCCTGTAGTCGCCCTTACCCACGTGCGCGTGATTGCGGGCACGGGCGAGGCTGCGCTTGAAGATCAAACTATCGTTATCAGCAAGGGCAAGATCCAGCACGTCACCAATGCTTCCGCGGCGAATGTCCCCAGCGATGCCCAAGTCCTCGACCTCCACGGTTACAGCGTGATCCCAGGTCTAGTCGGCATGCACGACCACATGTTTTATCCCATGGGCAACGCTATTTTCGGAGAAATGGGCTTCAGCTTCCCGCGTCTTTATCTGGCCGGAGGTGTAACCACGATCCGCACCACGGGTTCGCTCGAGCCCTACACCGACCTCGAACTCAAGAAGGCGATTGATGCCCACAAGATTCCGGGTCCCAAGATGCATGTCACCGGGCCGTATCTCGAAGGCGCCGGCTCCTGGGCTCTCCAATTGCACCAGCTCACCGGTCCCGAGGACGCCACGAAAACCGTGGATTACTGGCTGGACGAGGGCGTCGACAATTTCAAGGCCTATATGTTCATCACGCCGGCCGAGCTTTCCGCCGCGATCGCTGCCGCGCACAAACGCGGCGCCAAGGTCACAGGCCATCTATGCTCCATCGGTTTTCGCGAGGCCGCCGAACTCGGCATCGACAACCTCGAGCATGGCCTCCTGGTAGATACAGAATTCCTCCCCGGGAAAAAACCCGGCGTATGCCCCGATGAACCCGAGAACCCAGATCTGATCTCCAAGCTGGAGGTGAACGCAGGCCCGTTACACGACATGATTCTCGACCTAGTGCACCACCACGTCGCGGTCACCTCCACTCTGCCCGTATTCGAGATGGGGAGCTTCCCCGGACGCCCAACCCTCCAGAAACGCGTCCTCGATGTGCTCTCCCCCGATGCTCGCAGCGCAGTCCTGGAAAGAAGAGTCCGAGCCAGCGACTCCGCCAGTATCCGACAGCAATACGGGAGCGACGTTTCGCCCTGGCCGGCTGCCTTCAAGAAGGAAATGGAATTCGAGCATGCTTTCTCGCAGGCCGGCGGCTTATTGCTGGCGGGACTCGACCCCACGGGCATGGGCGCAGTGATTGCCGGTTTCGGCGACCAGCGCGAAGTCGAATTGCTGGTCGAGGCAGGCTTCACCCCCGTAGAGGCGATCCACATCGCGACCGCGAATGGCGCACAGTTTCTGGGAGAACTCGACCGCATCGGCACGATCGCACCCGGCAAACAAGCAGACTTGGTGGTGATCAAGGGCGACCCATCGACAAAGATCGAAGACATCGAGAATGTTGAAACCGTCTTCAAAGACGGAATCGGCTACGACTCGGCGAAGCTCATCGACTCGGTACGAGGAGTTGTAGGCAGCCGTTAGGCCGTTCGCCAAAATCTATCCCATGCTGATTCTCGCCTCCGCTTCGCCACGTCGCCAGGAGCTTCTACGCAACGCCGGAATTCCGTTCGAGGTCCAGCCCGCTGACATCGATGAAACGCCGAAAAACGGCGAAGCTCCACGCGAATATGCCGTGCGGCTGGCTCGGGAAAAAGCGTTGGCGGTCGCCCGCGCTCGGCCTCGCGAATGCGTCCTCGGTGCAGACACGATTGTTGTGATCGACGAAATTATCCTCGGCAAACCCAGCGACGCTGCCGATGCCGCCCGCATGCTACGTCTTCTATCAGGCCGCACGCACGAGGTGATCACCGGTGTGAGCTTGGTTGGACCAGTCGCCAACAACCAGGCGCCTGTTGCCAGTCAAACCGAAGCACATCAGACGAGACCAGTAAACCGCTGGAACGAAAAGCTGAGAACGGAGAACCGAGAACTGAAAACTGCTTCCGAAACCACGCTGGTAACGATGGCCGAGTTGTGCGACGAGGAAATTCACGAATACGTCTCGACCGGCGAGCCCATGGACAAAGCGGGCGCCTACGCGATCCAGGGAATGGCCTCACGCTGGATTCCGCGAATCCAAGGCGACTACAGCAATGTGGTGGGATTGCCTGTAGCTTTGGTCTACCGGATGCTGCGCAAACGGGAACAACTCTGAGGTCGGATTACGACTTCTTTCCTTCTTCTTCCTTCTTCTGTTCCTCGCCCTCTTTCATCGCAGACTTGAAGTTTCGCAGCCCGTCCCCAAGACTCTTTCCAAGAGTGGCGAACTTGCTAGGTCCGAACAACAGAAGAGCGATGCCAACGATGAGAAGGATTTCCGGTAATCCCAATTTAGTGCCCATGTTTCAAGACCTCCCCTGTCGATGCGGACTGTGTGTTCGAGTTCCAACTCAACCCATTAAATTCTAGGCCGCTGCCCGGTGGGAGTCAAAGAAACCGCGTTGCTATGGGCCAATCTCGACTTTCTGCCACTTGCTAACTCAGGCATGCCCGCGGAGTCTATCCTCAGAAGAGCCGGTTCGCGGAGGTCGGTTCATCATGCTGAGGCGTTACGTTTTTGCAGTGGCACTCGTGGTCTCCCTTTGCACTCCAACGTGGGTCTATTCCCAAAGTTCTACGCAGGCCCCATCCCGGTCCACTGGCGAGCACCGCAAAACCAGCGAACCCTATACCGGAGATCTTTCAATTTTCGAATCCGAGGGGCGAGACCAGAGGCTGCAGATCAACCGAGTGATGGACATCCTAGGCATTACGCTGGGCAAGAATGTAGCCGACATCGGAGCGGGCTCGGGCTGGTTCGCAGTGCGGGCCGCCCAAAAAACGGGAGCCACCGGAGTCGTGTATGCCGTCGACATCAATCCTGAGGCCATCCGCTACATCGCGAATCGAGCGCGGAAAGAGCATCTGAGTAACGTGAAGACGATCCTCAGCAAGGCAGACGACCCTATGCTGCTGGCCGCTTCAGTGGACTCGGTGCTCCTGCTGAAGACCTATCACGAGGTTGCGGAGCCCATCATTCTTTTGAGGAATCTGCGAGCGTCTCTTCGCCCAGGAGCGAAAGTTGGGATTATCGATCGTAACGGAAATGGCGAGAATCACGGAGTAGGGAAGGATGTGGTCATCCGTGAAGCAAAACAGGCCGGCTACAAGTTGGCCGAACAATACGATTTCGTGAAGGGCGACAACATGGATTATTTCCTGGTCTTCATTGCAGACAAATAATCTCGTCGACCGCTGACCAGGTCGTACGAGTTAAGTCCGCAAACGCCGGCAGGTCAACATCGGAAGCTGCTCCCTGCGGGCTTGCCCATGCCGACTCCATGCTTGCCCAATCGTCGAAGTAAAGCTCGATCACCGCCTCCCATCCCGGTGCCTTTCGCGTGGGATCAGCACAAACATAGTTCTGGACGTATTTCCTCAGGCCCGGCAGATTCTTTGCAAGCGGTCCATGAATGTTCTGCAGATGTTGACGAAATTGCTTTGCCGTCAGGTCTGGACGCTTGTAGATCACGACCATGAACTTGACCATGGGAGTCTCATCGTATTCACGCGTTCTCAATCATTCCCGCCAGCAGCAAGGCGCGGCGTGGCAACTCTGAGATCAGGATGTGCTCGTGTACCGCGTGCGCTCCCTCTCCGACACCGCCCATGCCATCGAGTGTGGGAATTCCGATGCCGGCAGTGAAGTTGCCATCCGAACCTCCGCCCACAGCGGCCTCTTCAAGCTTCCAACCAATTTCTTTTGCGATCTCCTGAGCCTTGCCGTACAGGGCCGCGACTCCGGCGGTACGCTCCATGGGCATGCGGTTGATGCCGCCGGTGATCTCAAGTTGGCAGCGCTTGTCGAAAGTCTTAAGAGATCGTATGCGCCGGTCCATGGTGGCAGCTTGCCTCGCGCTCTTGATGCGCACATCGATGCCCGCGCTAGCCTGCGCCGCAATCACATTGGTCCGCGTCCCGCCTTGGATCAAGCCTACGTTCACCGAAAGACCTTTCCGCAAATCGTTCAGCTTCGACACCGCCGCCACTTGCCGTGCCAGTTCCAGTATGGCGCTGTGCCCTTTTCCCGGATCAAGACCAGCGTGCGCCGCCACACCCCTCACCTTGAGCGAGTATTCGCCGACACCTTTGCGTGCAGTCTTCACGGCACGTCTCGCGCCCGCTTCCAGCACCAGCACGGCATCCGAATCCCGTGCCAGAGCCTCTGTGATCTTCCGCGAAGATCTGCTGCCGACCTCTTCGTCCGACACCAGAAATACTGTGACCGGTCGCGGCAACTCCTTATGCCAACTCCGCAGCCCTTCGATCGCATACAACATCAGCGCGATGCCCGACTTCATGTCGAGCACGCCCGGCCCGTGCAAGCGGTCGCCAGCCAGCCCGCACAGCATGGTCTCCAAGGTGCCCAATGGGTACACCGTATCGAAATGGCCTAGCAGCAACACAGGTTTCGCATAATTGTTCCCGGAAAAGTTAATTTGCAAATTGTCGCCGTAGCGCTCGGCATGATGAAAGCGCGCAGTTCCGCCTAACGTCCGGAATTTTTCCGCCAAAAACATCCCCATGCGGTCGGCGGCCACCTTGTGGTCGCTCGGCGATTCAATCTCGACGAACTCCCGGATGGTCTCGACCATTTGCGACTGTTTCGCTTCGAAGTAGCGCAGGCGCTCACGCCAGTCAGTTCCCGCTGCAGCTCTCATGGAAGGTTTTGATTTCTTCGCAGACACTAAATCTCTTCTCTTTCTGGCAGGATTCTGCGATGCAATCTCCGCGCAGTGCCGTACAGTATAATCTTCAGGCCGTTCGAGACAAATTCCATGACTGAGAGCACTCATCCTGCGGCGGCCGCGCCGTCTACCCCGGCTAAGGCCGCGCTCGATATCCACGAGATTCTGAAAATTCTGCCGCATCGCTATCCGCTGCTCTTGATCGATCGAGTCCTAGAACTGAAACGCCGCGAGCGCATCGTTGCCCTCAAGAACGTAACCATCAATGAACCGTTCTTCAACGGCCACTTCCCTGGATTGCCCATCATGCCCGGCGTCCTGGTGGTCGAGGCTATTGCCCAGGCCGGCGGCGCACTATTGCTGACAGAGGTGGAAGACCGCACCGACAAAGTGATCGTCTTCACGGGGATCGAACGCGCTCGCTTCCGCCGTCCCGTAAGTCCAGGGGATCAGTTGCGGCTCGAGGTTCAAGTCACCGGATGGAGACCCTCGGCGCGCATGATCGCCGCCAAGATGTACGGCCAGGCTCTCGTGAATGGAAAGAAGGTGGCCGAAGCCACGGTATCCTGCCAACTGATCGACAGCTCGCGTGGACGCGGCGGCGAGGACCAAGCGACTGAGTGACCCTTGCAGGGCCGGGCGCCACACTCCATGACCCAATGATGAATGTTCACCCCATGGCAATCGTTGATCCAGGCGCAAAAATTCCCGCATCCTGCAAGGTCGGCCCGTACTGCATAATCGGTCCAGACGTGCAAATGGGCGAAGGCTGCCACTTGGTCTCGCACGTCACAATCGAAGGTCCCACGAAAATCGGCGCGGACAACGCTTTCTTCCCATTTTGCGCAATCGGCATGGACCCGCAGGACGTGACCTACAAGGGCGAACCGACCCGCCTCGAAATCGGTGATCACAACGAAATCCGCGAGTGCGTGACCATCAATCGCGGCACCCTCAAGGGCGGTGGCCTGACGAAGGTTGGCAGCCATATCCTAATCATGGCCTACACGCACATCGGACACGATTCTGTGATTGGCGACCATGCCATGCTCGTAAACGGCGCCACGCTTGGGGGACATGTAACGGTAGAAGAATGGGCCGTTGTCGGAGCCCTGTGTCCCGTACATCAGTTCGTGCGGATCGGCGCCCACTCCTACGTAGGCGGCGGCACCACGATCACGCAGGACGTTCTACCTTTCTCGATGACTTCCGCCGCCCGCGACACCCACGCCTACGGGATGAACAAAGTTGGACTGGAGCGCCGCGGTTTTTCCAAAGAGCGCATTCGCAAAATCCAGCACGCCTACAAGGTTCTCTTAGCCTCCAAGATGAATACCTCGCAAGCGCTGGAAAAGCTGAAGTCCGAAGCCGACCGCGGCAAAGATGTAGCGATGTTGATTCGCTTTATAGAGGCGTCGGAACGCGGAGTGATTAAGTAAGAGTTGGCAGTGGTCAAGGCACAAGAGCATCTTTCGTAGATAGATGAAAGCATGAATAGATTTGAAAGGGCACGGCTTCCAGTCGGGCCGCAAAGAGCCAGAAGGAATCAGGGCTTGAGCCCCTGAGGCGAGCGACAAACGCGGGACAAGGTATTCGTGACGCTACAGCAAACAATTTTTGCTGGCCCCTGGCCCCTGGCCCCTGGCCCCTGATCACTAGCCACTGACTATTGACATGTGACTATTGACATGCAACGCATTGGCCTCATCGCCGGCAACGGCAAATTCCCCTTCCTCGTGCTCGAGGCAGCGCGCGCACAAGGTTACGAAGTTGTCGTCGCAGCCATCAGAGAAGAAACTTCTCCCGAGATCGAATCCCACGGAGCGAGCGCGGTGCACTGGCTCTCACTCGGGGAACTCTCCAAGCTCATCGAAACCTTCAAGCGCGAAGGCGTACACCGCGCCATCATGGCCGGGCAGGTAAAGCACAAACAGATCTTCTCTGCCATTCAACCGGATTGGCGCCTCGCGAAACTCTTGCTATCGCTCGCTACGCGCAACACTGATTCCCTGCTGGGCGCGGTCGCCAAGGTTTTGGCGGACGAAGGCATCACGCTCGAGAACTCCACCTGGCTCCTGAACCCGCTTCTGGTCAAACCCGGCGTCCTGACCCATCGCAGCCCAACCGAACAGGAGCGCAAGAATATTGACTATGGCCGCAACGTTGGCCGCCAACTCGCGCAGCACGACATCGGACAGACCGTCGTGATCGCTGAATCGGCATGCGTGGCGGTCGAAGCGATGGAGGGTACCGACGCCACCATCGAACGAGCTGGCCAGATCATGCGCTCCCTGCATGGCGACGCTTCAACGCTCAGCCGTGCCTTAACCGTGGTTAAGATCGCCAAGCCCGCACAGGACATGCGATTTGATGTCCCAGTAGTTGGAGTGAAGACGATCGAAGTGATGCGAACCGCAGGCGCAACATGCCTGGCGCTCGATGCCGGCAAATGTTTGCTGCTCGAAGGAGAAAAAATTCCCGAAGCCGCCAACCCCGCCGGGATCGCCGTGGTCTCCGACGTTGCAGTGAATTTCTAGCAGGTGCTGAAAAACTAAGCCTGTGCTGATGTTTTGACCACGCATGGCTCCGGTTTTGAAAGGGCGCGGCTTCAGCCGCGCCGATAAGCCTTGTCAATCAGTGGCGGCTTTAGCCGCCGAGGGACGCTTCAGAAAGCCCCTAATGCTCGCCAATCCCAAAAACAGCCCCCAGCAGCAAAATCACCAGCACACCCAAAGAAATCCACCCATACCTCCCGTCCTTCTCGCGGAAAAACAGGAAGCAGGCGACCACCACACGCACCACAGGAGTGGCAAGCATCAACAGCACGCCAGCGCGTTCGATCTCCAACGGGATGCGTCCGGGTATGAACAGGCCCCCAAGAAGCCCGGCGAGCATGATGAAGAAGCATCCGAAAGCCCCGATGCGAAGGACCAGGGCGACCGCCCGATCGAACTCCGGCTCGCGGACTTGACTCACGCGGTGCCCCCAGTCGCCAGATGCACCAGCAAATGTCCCGCCAGATAGAGCATGATTGCGACCAGCAGGAAGACGACGTGGCGTGCGTGAATGCGCGGCGCCAGGCGTGCACCGAGCAGCGAGCCGAGAAAGACTCCGACAGCGAGTGGGGCGGCATACTGCACCAGGATGTCTCCGCGGCGGTAGTAAACAATTGCACTGGCCGCTGCAGTTACGCCAATCATGAAGTTCGACGTGGCCGTGGCAACCATCAGCGGGACACCCATAAAGAGATACATCACCGGGACTTTAATGGGACCGCCGCCGATTCCCAGCAAGCCGGAGAGCCCGCCTGCCACCAGAGAAGCGCCCAGTCCAAGCGGGTAACGCTTCGGCTCGTAGGGAGGAATCACGAACTCGCCGTTGACGGTGTTAGGAGACGATTCGTCCTCCGGCTTCACCTTGCCGCCACGCCACAGGATCGTAATCGCGCTGTACAGCAGGAATCCAGCGAACAGGCCTTCCAGCACACTGCGATTAAAGTATCCGACCATATAGGCAGTAGCGGCCGCGCCCAACGCCGTCGCCAGTTCAAGCGTCATACCGAGCCGAATGTCGGTCGTGTGGCGTTGCAAATGAACGGAGGAACTCGCAGCCGAGGTAGTGATGACTGCCACCAGGCTGGTGCCGATCGCCTGACGGATCGGAATGCCGAAATACAGAGCAAGAATGGGCGTCAGAATCACACCGCCACCGATGCCGGTAAGCGCGCCAAGCAATCCCGCAAAGAAGCCGAGCACGAGCAGAAGAACACTTACCAAGTGAGGAAGAACCTCCAGCAGGCAGACTTGAGGCTGGAATTACAGTTCGATGAGTTGCGAATCAACATGAGCGGGCTAGGATATCACCCGCGACGTAGCGGTCGCATCCGCTTGCTCGTGCGCGTGATAGCTGGACCGCACCAGCGGACCAGATTCGACGTGGCGAAAGCCGCAGCGCATAGCCTCGTCTCGCAGATAAGTGAACTCATCCGGAGTATAGAAGCGCGCGATGGGCAAGTGATCCTTCGAAGGACGCAGATACTGACCAACCGTAAGAATATCGACGCCGCGGCTGCCCAGATCGCGAAAAACTTCCACCAACTCTTCGCACGTCTCGCCCAGGCCCACCATGACGCCGCTCTTGGTCACCATGCCAGGAGAGAACTTCTTCGCATTCTCCAGCAGGGTTAAGGTCCGCTCGTAGCGAGCGCCGGAGCGCACCGCGCGGTAGAGACGCGGTACCGTTTCGGTGTTGTGGTTGAGCACGTCCGGCCGAGCATCAAGGACAATCTTCAGCGATTCTTCCAGACCCTGGAAGTCGGGGATCAGCACTTCGACCCGGCATTCGGGTATTAGCGCGCGAATCTCGCGGATGGTTTCAGCAAAGACACGCGCGCCGCCGATGTTGTCATCGTCGCGATTCACGCTGGTGACGACCGCGTGCTTCAGCCCCAGCGTCGCCACGGCCTCGGCCACGCGCCGGGGCTCATCCCAATCAATCGCCTCCGGCCTTCCCTTGGGCACCGCGCAAAAGCCGCAACGTCGCGTGCAGATATCGCCCAGTAACATGAAGGTCGCAGTCTTGTGATTCCAGCACTCGCCAATATTGGGGCACTGCGCCGACTCGCACACTGTGTGCAGGCCCAACCTACGCGCCAGCTTTTTCAAGTTGTGGAAATTATCGCCAACGGGAGCCTTGGCCCGCAGCCACTGCGGCTTCGGCACCCGAAGCGGCGGCGCAAGTTCAATCTGGATCAGCTGCGTAGGTCCGGCCATCGATTCGATTTTATCAGTTTCGCCGGTTGTTCCATGGGTTCACGGCAGCCGCACGATTGCAGGAACTCCAACCATCCCCAAACCCGGCGACCTCCTGACCGCAGCCGCTTTTCCGATGGGATGAGACGGCTGGTCTCGCGGAACGAGCATAAGATGCTGTCCGCAGCGCACTCGAAGTGCAAAAGGAGACCAGCCGATGAAAAAGATTAGCAGAGAAGGGGAGTGGAAGCAGCGACCATATCGCACGGTGGGGGTGGACTTGGGAGACCGGTTCAGCCGCTACTGTGTGTTGAACGGCGAGGGGGAAGTGATCGAAGAGGGCCGGATACGGACCAACGAAGAGGAATTTCGGCGACACTGGGAAGGCGAAGCGCGACAGCGCGGAGTGCTGGAAACCGGAACCCACTCGCCCTGGATCAGCCGGTTGTTGCAGAGTTTGGGCCATGAGGTGATCGTGGCCAATGCGCGCAAAGTGCGGGCCATCAGCGAAAACGAATCCAAGAACGACCGTCAGGATGCGGAGATGCTGGCGCGCCTGGGCTATTGCAATCCAAAGTTGTTGCGGCCCATCCGGCATCGCAGCGTGGAGCGGCAATGTGATCTGAATCTGCTGCGGGCGCGGGACACTCTGGTGCGGGCCCGGACCATGCTAATCAACTCGGTGCGCGGCTTGGTCAAGAGTGCGGGCCGACGTTTACCGGCAGCCACGTCAGAAGGTTTTGTAAGGCGCGTGTCGGCGGCGGTGCCGGCGGAGTTGGGGGCGGCCACGCAGCCCTTGTTGCAGCAGATTGCGGGGCTGACGATCCAGATTCGGGGACTGGACCACACGATTGAGAAACTGGCAGAGCGCTACCCGGAAATCCATATTTTGCGCACCGTGCCCGGAGTGGGACCGGTGATCGCGGCGGCCTATGTTTTGACGCTGGACGGAGTCGAGGCGGTGGCCCACAGCCGGTCGGTGGGCGGGTTTCTGGGCTTGCGTCCCAAACAGAGCCAGTCGGGCGACTCCGATCCCGAACACAACATCAGCAAGACGGGAAATGTTTATCTGCGTCGACTGCTGGTGCAAGCGGCGCATTATGTGCTGGGCCGATTTGGACCGGATTCTGCGCTGCGGCGGTGGGGATTGAAGCTGGCTGCGGGCGGACAACGCGCTAAAAAGCGCGCCGTGGTCGCGGTGGCCCGCAAACTCGCGGTGCTGCTGCATCACTTGTGGCGGACCGGACAGAACTACCAGCCCTTTCCGGAAGCGATCTCGGCGCCCGGCACTGCGGCTTCATCGTAAGAACAAACAGACTTTGTAGAAATAGAGATTTTCCCCACCGGGCAGGAGATCCTCCATCGCAGTACGGAGGGGATACAGGAGCACCACCGTTTTGCTAAGTTCATTGCCAACTCGCGTTCTGGCGACTGCGACCTCCGCCTTGGCCGTCCAGGCCGGTCTTCAGATAGC
>QIAM01000111.1 GCA_003225555.1 Acidobacteriota bacterium
GAGACATCTGCCTCCGCTCTCGTCCGGTCAACGGCACAGATGCCGTAGAAATCAAGATCCCGGTTCGCTCGTTGGCTCAGGAACTCGAAGAACAGATTCCCCTTGCCTCGGCTTACAAGGACCTCCCCAAGGGCCGAAAGAGGGCTGGGTGGAAGAAGGATTTCTTGCGGAGCGTCCAGAAGGCCGCCGCTGATCTGGGCAACATCTCAGAGGAAGAGATTCTGAAAACCGTTCGTGAACACCGCTCGGGACGAAAGAAGCTGCCGGAGATCACCGTCGTTGCCCGCTCAAAAAAGCAAACGGCCTAGAGGCCTTGTCGATACGTCCGTCCTGGTAGCAGGAATCGCGGGACTCAAGTCTCCGGAGATCGCTCCCAAGAATCCAAGCGCCAAGCTGCTCCGGGACTGGATCGAAGCGGATACGTTTGTCTGGCTGGTTAGCGATGAGATCCTCCTGGAATACAAGCGAGTCTTGGGAAGGCTAGGAGTCCGGCGTCCACTCATTGGGAAGATAATCAATCTGCTGCGAGAGGAGGCGGAACTCGTCCCAGCCTCTGCTCTTCCACATCTCGCCCGATCCCGGAGACGATCCCTTTTGCGGTTGCGCTGAAGTTGGTCGAGCCGATTTCATTGTGACCACCCTCGATGCGACGTAGGTGTGCGGAACTGCACTTCCGACCGGGCGGGGATCGGCGATGGGCTGCGATTTGCGGGGAAAGGATAGGCGGGCGTCCCCCATCACAAGGTTGACCTACCGTTCATAATCATGTACATTAAAGCTGTTAGTGACCATTACTCTGGACATTAAACATGAGGACCAGCCGATCATCCGTCGTAATGCCACTCCCAGTAAGGCACGCTCTACGCAAGCTTGGACGCGACATCCGTGATGCCAGGCGGCGGCGGCGCATCCCGGCGGCCATCGCGGCGCAGCGCGCCTCGATCAGCCGCACCACCCTCGTCAAGATTGAAAAGGGCGATCCCGGCGTCGCGCTCGGGATCTACGCCACGGTCCTTTTTGTGCTGGGTATGGCGGATCGGCTGGGCGATCTCGCCGCGCCGAGGAACGATCCCGTGGGCCTGCAGCTCGAAGAAGAAAACCTGCCGCAACGCATTCGAGTCGCGCGCAGGCCGAAACCCACGAAAGACAAGTGATGGACAGAGAGGCTCTCGTATACGTGGATCTCGACGGCGTCCTGCACCTCATGGGGCGTCTGTGGGCCCGTACGCGCAAGAACAAGGAAAGCGCCACCTTGGAATACGACAAGACATGGCTGGAAAATCCTGCGCGATTCTCTCTGGAGCCAGCCCTGCAGGTTGGTCCCGGTCCGTTTCATACGCCTGCAGACACGCCCATGTTTGGCGCCATCGGCGACTCTGCGCCCGACCGTTGGGGGCGTGCGCTCATGCGTCGCATGGAACGGAGGCGCGCGGAGCGCGAGGGCGGGGCGCCGCGCACGCTCCAGGAAATCGACTTCCTGCTGCTGGTGGACGACGAGGCCCGTCAGGGCGCGCTTCGCTTTGCGGAAAAAGAAGGCGGACCGTTCCTGCGGGAGGAGGGCGTCAAGCGCATCCCCCCGCTGATCGAGCTCCCGAAACTGCTCTCCGCAGCCGAACATGTGATGGAAGAGAAAGACACCGAGGAGGAATTGCGCATGCTGTTCGCGCCCGGCTCCTCTCTTGGCGGCGCCAGGCCCAAGGCTTCCGTGAGGGAAAAGGACGGCCATCTCGCCATCGCGAAATTCCCACGCAAGGACGATGAAATCAACATGGTGGTCTGGGAAGCAGTCGCACTGTCCCTCGCGCAGAAATCTGGCATCCCTGTTCCCCAATCCCGTGTCGAAAACATCGCCGGCAAGTCTGTACTCCTCCTGCGACGCTTCGACCGCGACGGCGAACGACGTATCCCGTTCCTCTCCGCGATGAGCATGCTCGGATCGAAAGACAGAGAAATCCGAAGCTATCTGGAAATTGTTGACGCGCTGCGCCAGCACGGTGCTGCGCCGCAAGCCGACATGGAAGCGCTGTGGCGGCGGCTGGTTTTCAACATACTGATCTCCAACACCGACGACCACCTGCGGAATCACGGCTTTCTGTACGAAGGCCAGGCAGGCTGGCGCCTGTCGCCCGCTTACGACCTCAACCCGGTGCCGACCGACATCAAGCCGCGCATCCTCAGTACCGCGATCAACGAAGACGACAACACGGCCTCGCTCACGCTGGCAGCGGAGGTTGCGGGGTATTTCGAACTGGACGATGGCAAAGCGCGCGACATAGCAAAA
Organism: Acidobacteriota bacterium; assembly: GCA_003225555.1. Classification (GTDB taxonomy): domain Bacteria; phylum Acidobacteriota; class Terriglobia; order Terriglobales; family Acidobacteriaceae; genus Sulfotelmatobacter. Next base: position 2,282 of record QIAM01000111.1, read on the forward strand.
CAGGTCGGTAAGGCCGTCTCTAAGTGGCGCGCCGAAGCCGCACGACATGGTCTCGCCAAAGGCGAGATCGACCGCATGGCATCGGCATTTGAGCATGATGATCTGAAAGCGGCTCTCGCAGCGCGATAAGTAGAAAGAGCAGCACGAGCACAGCATGTCGTTTGCCTTCACCAAGCGATTTTCTTTTCCCGCTCGGGGCTAAACGCCTACCTCGACTGGCAGAGCCGCTCCATCAAAATCCTTGCATTCAAAGCCGCCAAGGTTGCCGGGATATCCGAGTTGATTTGAAATGATCCGGGTTTGGCCGATCGTCTGATCGTCGCATTCGTGCGTGTGGCCATACACCCAGAGGGCCGGCTGGTGGGTCTCAATGATCTCCACCATGTCAAGGGAATTAAATGCCGGCGTGAGAGGGCCGCCCTTGTATTTGGAATTGGGATTGATGACCGGTGCATTATGGCTGATAACCACGCGCGGGCCACTTTTTTCCCATCGAAACGCGCCGAGTCTTGTCACCTCACCACAATGGCGAAGAGATTTCGCGAAGCCAGGGTCAAAGCTGGCCTTCCCGAAGATCTTGTCCTCTATTGTGGACGGCATGATTACGGCACCCGGATTCTTAAAAGAGAACCGAAACCTGGCTGCCGTCATGAGAACCATGGGCCACAAGGATGTGAAGACTGCCATGCAGTATCAGCATCCAGAACTAGAGATCGTGCGCGCAGCGCTCGATAGACGCAGCAGTTGAGAAACGGGCGCAGCCGGATTGAGTTACGGCACACCTTACGGCACACCCAAAACATCGACTCCGGTAAGTGATTGAAAAGATGGTGAGCGCGGAAGGAATCGAACCTTCAACCTACTGATTAAGAGTCAGTTGCTCTGCCAATTGAGCTACGCGCCCGTTGGGGATCGTCAGAGGAAGGATTGAGAAAAGATTATAGCATCCGGTCGCGGATTA
>QIAM01000112.1 GCA_003225555.1 Acidobacteriota bacterium
CCGGCAAGCGCGTCAGCGGTGCAGAGATAATCCGTGCTCGCGGTCGGCATCGCCTAGTGCGGCCCGCTGCAAGCGCCCGACGGGGGCTGAGAAGTCGACGGAAGAGCCTACCGTCGGGCCTTACCGCGCAGGAGAAGGGCGCTTCACAACACGGGTTATTCTAACCTCCCGAACCCCGAAAAGTGCCTAACTAAGATCGGGGATGAAGCCGCCCGGCATTGCGGGGACTCATCGGGATCGGCCGGATCTGTTTTGTTGCAGTCCGGGCAAGGTGCGCCGGCGCCGCCGCAACCACAGGCCCTTTCTCCCAAGAACGGCCGATCAAGGTGATTTTCACAAACCCCACCGAGTGTTGTCGCACCGAGGACAGTACCGCATCGAATTCCGCCCGCTAGCAATGGAAAACCAATGTCGGCGCAGTCATTGCGTTCCGACTTTCAGTCCGCGATTAACTATTGTTGTAGCGAGAAACGGGGCTGTCCGGCGCTGTGATTTCCGCGTGGCCCTTTGTGGGTGAAGGGCTGGCCCTCCAGGGGCCTCAGCTTCACGTCCCGGAGCTGGGGGCTCTCGGTGCTTATACACGAATGCACATATGTCGGCTTTGGGAGAGTAAGCAGAAGCTTTCCGCTCAATCAGAGTATTGCCGGTTTTGACCCGTTGCGGGAGTTGTCGGCTTTAACGGCGAGCCCCACAAACCTTCGTATGGTTCCGTTACCCCTTTACATGCCGGACGATTACCTACGTTCAATTGAGCCGCTGATCGCGATCGTCTTAGGCTGCATGCGTTGGAAAAGCGCACAGGCTTATGAAGTGCGACGGTGAAAAAAGGACGATCGACGAACAGCGAGGATAGTACCAAGAGGAGACTCCAATGCCCGACTGCTCCGAAAGTCTTAGATCTGGCAGTGCCGCGCGATGCGCAGTTTGTGATGGCAAGTTTGGTCTCGTCCGGCACTACTCGTGGCGAACGCCGCTTTGTTCCAAGAAGTGCGTCGATCGCTTCAGAACTCGCAGGGATAGTGACCGCAATTGGATGGGCTGGCTTCAAGTCGCCTTCGACCAGCTGCCCGAGAACCGCGCGAGGGCTTTATGACGGTCCAGATCTCACAACGAGGCAAGGAATATTTAGAGACGGCACAGACTTTGCTCCGCGCTGCCAAACCATGACCGACTCAGCGATTGCGGGTCAGCTTAAGGCCCTTGCCGACGACTACCAGCGGCGAGCTGAGAAAGCTTCGCATGTTGATCGGATGGAAGAATTTCCTGACGGCACAGAGAGATTCCGGGATTGGGTGTGAGATGAACAATCACTTTTGGCATGCAACGCTTGTTGTATTCACTGTCATGCCGCCGATTTCTACAATCGGTCACGCCCGCGCCCACGATTATCAGCACCCTGAGTTGAACAGTTGGTATGAGAGCTTGCACAGCGGCAAAGGGCCCTGCTGCGATGGCAGCGATGCGAAGCGCGTTGATGACGCCGATTGGGAAACTAAGGATGGTCACTATCGCGTACGCATTGATGGCGAGTGGGTTGATGTTCCGAACGACGCTGTCGTGGATGGACCGAACCGCGCTGGCCGTACGATGGTCTGGCCTTACTACCTAAATGGTCACCCGAAGGCACGCTGCTTCATGCCGGGGGACATGGGCTGACCGCGAGCGCAGGGCGATCAGCAGCTCCCGCCCACTAGCTCCAGCTCGTCCGATGCCGTGTATTGCTTCGCATAAGGAGGCACCAAATGACAACTGGAAGATGGAATAGCCGCAACAGGATCACCAAAGAAACTCGCGAGCAAATCCTGTATGCTTATCTAGGCGATCCCATCAAAGGAACCGAACTTGCGATGAGCAACGGACTAACGGCCGCATACGCCTACAAACTTGCTTATGAGCGCGGGTTATTGCCGAGGCGCGATGAGAAGCTGCTTGGGCGCAGCCATTCAGCGAGATTGGCATCAACATGATTGTCCTCACTCCAAAAACAAAGGCAATGCCTTGAGGCCGTCAGAGCCGAGTGTGGTTCGGGAATGTCCCAACGCTACGCAGGCTGGCGGATCGTCTTTCAGTGAAGGCGATTACCACGGTTCAGCGCAGCCTACAAAAGCTGGGGGCAGCGCGGAGCTATCCGCCGCGTGCCAGGAATGAGCGGCGGAATTCAAAGTGACCTCCACCACAACGGATTTTCGCGCATACATGGCTTAGTGGAGCCGTTCACGGGTCGCACAATGCCGTTTCGCGACCTATGCCACTTCCGCATATGGCACTTTTCGGACCTGACAGGCCGGACTGACGAAGTCCGTTTATGGGGGCAAAGCAGACCTCGCCGA
>QIAM01000113.1 GCA_003225555.1 Acidobacteriota bacterium
AGGCAGTATGCGGATCTGGGCACCGACTTTTTTGACCGCCTCGAACCCCAACGCCTTACGCGTTATTACGTCAATCGCCTCCAAAAGCTTGGTCATAAGGTCGTACTCGAACCTAACGTCACCGTCTGACCGAAATTTTCAGGGCAGGTTGGGACGGGACTTGCACCCGCAAGCTGTCGAACATGCACGGCGTACAAACGAAAGGGGCAGCCCTAAGGCTGCCCCTCAAAAACGCTTAACAAGTTACTTCCTTACTTCCCCGCTGCTGCCGCTGCCGCCGCAGGCACGCTGCCCGCAATCTTCATCGCCTCGATCCGAGCCAGCACATGCTCCGTATCGGCACCCGTATCCGTGCACGCATCCACATAAGGATGCCTGCTCCCATCCGCATGCAACACCAGCACGCTGGTGGTCTTGTTCGCCTTCTTCACCATGTAAGGCAAGTGATGCCGGTCATTCCGGCTCAAAGTCGGCCCCAGCACGACCAGGTCGAAAGTCCCCTTGTCCAAAGCCTCCTGCACACTTTTGCGGCCTAGAGCCTGCTGCACCGCATGTCCCGCCTTTTCCATGGAAGCGGCTTGTGGCGTAAGCACTTCCGCATCCCCTTCGCCATAAAGAATCTTCAGTTTCCCAGCCTTAGCCATCGGCCCTGTCCTCGCTCGGTACGCGGTAAATGACCCGGTACTCAGATTGACGGTAGCAACCGCCCCCACCGCTGAGAACGTCACCGAAGACCAGCATCGAACGGCACTCGAGGGCAGAAGCGGCGCTTGCCGCACACTCGAATCCATGGCCAGTCCCACAAATCCCTTCCCCTTTGTCTCTTAGAGCGCTACACTTTTTGGCCGGAGGATAGCGCCATGTCCCCATTCGTCTGCAGAGCAATGCTCATAACGTTATTGTTGACTCCATTTCTGGCCGCGCAGTCGGCGGATCCACCTTCGTCGACCACAACCTGTAACCTCGACGACGGCCGCCAGATCTACATTCGCTACAATCCCGTCGCCTCGAACAAAGAAAAAATCGCCAACGGCAAACCGTGGTCTCCCGGAGGAGCCCCGATGACTCTCTTTACCGAAGCTCAACTCAGTCTCGGCACATCCAAGATTCCGATCGGCGCCTACACCGTCTATCCCATTCCAGGGAAAGATCACTGGACGCTGGCCGTCAACAGGAACGTCAGCGCCAGCGCCGCCTACGACGAAAAGCAAGACCTCGCCCGCGCCCCCATGGAGACCGCGCAAATCCCGCAGCCCTCCGACGCGCTCGAAGTCGCTTTCGCCCACGTAGGCCCAAGGTGTACACTCCGGATTTATTTCGGGAAGAGCGCCTCCTTCGCCGACTTCACCGCAAAGTGACGCCGCTTGGATATGAAAAATGTGGCGCGGGCGCCTCGCCCGCGAAAATTCAACAAGCAAGATGCTGCAGACGCATTCCTAGTTCTGTGAGACGATCAGATTTTTCTGAGGAACCACCACGATGCTGAACGCTGCTAATGCCGTGTCACGCAAGTTAGTCATTTCGATTTATTGCGCCCTTATCCTCACCGCCTCGGCCTGCGCCCAGGATCTCCCCCAAGCCAAGCCCGAATCCGTAGGCCTCTCCTCCGACCGCCTGGAGCGCATAGCCACAACCGTCCAGCGCAACATCGACGACAAACGAATCGCCGGAGCGGTCACCCTCGTCTACCGCCGCGGCAAAGTCGTCTGGTTCAAGCCGCAAGGCATGATGGACCGCGAGACCGCGAAACCCATGCGCCCCGACGCCATGTTCCGTATCTGCTCCATGACCAAGCCCATCACCAGTGTCGCTGTCATGATGCTCTACGAAGAAGGCCGCTTCCTCCTCGAAGATCCAGTCTCGAAATACTTACCTGAATTCAAGAACCCGAAGGTTCTGGTGAAACCCGCGACCGGCGAGCCGTATTCGATCCCCGCCACCCACGAGCTCACCATCCGCGATCTCCTGCGCCACACCTCCGGACTCACCTACCACTGGAATTCCGACCTCGGTCCTCTCTACGTCAAGGCCAACGTCGCGCACGGCCTGCTACCTTACGACGGCACCATCGAAGACAACGTCAAGCGTCTCGCCGCAGTTCCGCTTCTCTTCAATCCCGGAGATCGTTGGGAATACAGTCTCGGCGTCGACGTGCTCGGACGCCTCGTCGAAGTAGTCTCCGGCAAGCCCCTCGACGAATTTTTCCGCACCCGCATCTTCGAGCCACTTGGTATGAAGGACACTTACTTCTACCCGCCAGACAACAAACTCGATCGCCTAGCCACCGCTTACACCTATTACGCCGACAAAGGCCTCAATCGCTTTCCCGATACGCCGATCACCGAAGGCTCGACCAGCTACTCCGCCGACTATCCCTATCACGGCCCCAAGAAACTTTTCGCCGGAGGCGCCGGCTTAGTCTCCACCACAGCCGATTACCTGCGCTTCTGCCAGATGATGCTCGACGAAGGCAAAACCGGAAACACGCGCCTGCTTAGCCGCAAGTCGGTTGAGCTGATGACGCACGATCAACTTGGGAAAATTGGTCCAGACCAAGGGTTCGGTCTTGGCTTCGGCGTCGACGGCGTAAAAGCCCCGCTTTCCGAACTCGGCACCCCCGGCGAATTCAACTGGGGAGGCTTCTTCTACACCGGATTCTCCATCGACCCGAAAGAGCAGATGATCGTAATCTTCATGGCCCAGCTTCACCCCACAGGAGCCTTAACGCTGGATCGGCAAGTCCACGAGCTCGCCTATCAAGCCATCAACGACTGATCGTCAACGTGATCTCAACAGTTGCTTCGGTGATTGGCCATGACCAATTGGCCGATGGGAGGATATGGCTGCTCTCTACGTACCTTAGTTCGCCACAGTTCGCCACAACTCTTGCTACCTTTCCCCATCGCTGACAACTCCATAAATTCCGCCGTGCGCGTCCCCTTTTGGTTTGTGTAGTAGAGCACCAAACTGTTTATGCCGCACAGCACGTCCGCAAGCCGAAAGTGGAGTTCCGGATAGGCTTCCAACCCTCGTCCAAAGTAGGCTCTCAAGCTCGCCTTTCCGACAACTTTGCCGCCAGGTATCCCTAATAGCTGGGCGGCAATTGGCGAAGTTAACTCGACCGCATCCTCATAATGCGTCATGAACAAATCCAAATCATGAGCGTTCCACGCCGCGACCCAAAGGTTGGCCAGATTCCACGCTTCGTCTTTCGTCATTGCTTTCTCCCCCCGAGCTTAATTCTTGATTGATTCTATAGGTGCCACGCTAGAGAACTTAACGCTATCCCCCTTTGTTTTCATCGCATACCCGGACCGTACTCCAAAAGCGTAACCAATGGCGCTGTTTCCGGTCTAATGGGCGAATGGAGATGGACGATGCGGCGGCCGTGGCGAGAGTCAGGTCGGGCGACGAGGATACCTTTCGCCTGCTGGTAGAGCGCCACAGTCAAATCATCTTCCGGCTGGCTTTCCGCATGATGGAAAACGAACAGGACGCGGAAGAAGTAGTGCAGGAAACGTTCCTGCGGGCTTATCGAGGCCTCGATGGCTTCGAATCGCGGGCCAATTTCGGGACGTGGATCTACCGCATCGCGCTGAACCGCTGTTACGACCTTCTCGCCCAGCGAAAATCGCGCCCCATGATGCAGCCACAAGAAGATCCCGACGCCCCGGCTGCCATCGACCAGCTGCCCACGAAGAATCCCAGCCCGGAGCGAAGGCTGTTGAGCCAGGAGATCGAGGTCCGGGTGCGGTCAGCCATGGAGCAACTCACGGCCGGCGAACGCATCGCATTCGTCCTTCGCCACTATGAAGGCCGATCTATTGAGGAAATTGCGCGGGCGCTGAACGTGCGGCCGGGACTAGCGAAGAATAGGGTGCACCGAGCTGTGAAGAAGTTGCGGCAGGAATTGCAGCCGCTGAGGGCATTCCGATGAAGCATTTATCCGATGACCAACTCGCCCTTTACCACTATCGCGATGGCGACGACATCGAGGTGGCAGGGTGGCACCTGACTTCCTGCGCGGAGTGCCGGTCTCGCCTCGCAGCTATCGAGGAAGTGCTGAAGCTGGTCGTGGCGCCTTCGGTCCCAGCGCGTGGTCCCGATTACGGCTCCGAAGTCTGGAATCGGATTCGCGCGGAACTTCCAGAGTTAGCCACACGAGAGCATTGGTGGCCGGCAATACCACGTTGGGCGTGGGCGGGCGCTGTAGCCGTGCTGTTGGTAGGCGTGTTTCTACTGGGCCGCTACAGCTCTGAGAGGCAATCCCTCATGAATGTAGCTACCGATGCCGGCGTTTCCACTGCAACTCCTGCTCAGCAGGTGCGAGAGCGTGTCTTGCTGTTGGCCGTCGGGGATCACTTGGACCGCAGCCAAATGCTGTTGCTGGAGCTATCTCACGCCTCCGGACTTAGAGACCTTGATGTCTCGGGGGGACGACAACGAGCGATCGAACTTGCCGATGCAAATCGTCTCTATCGGACAACGGCGCAGAAGGTCGGCGATCCGAGCATCGTGACGTTACTTGACGAACTTGAACGAGTGCTGCTGCAGGTAGGGCATCAGCCCAGCCGCCTCACCGCTCGCGACCTGAAGAGAATTCAGGACAGCATCCAATCCCAAGGAATTCTGTTCAAAGTGCGCGTGGTTCGCGCCAACGTACGGAAAGAGTCTGCTCAGCGGCCGCGAACCGCGTCGAGCCCAAAGAAGGGACAAACAACATGAACGTGTCAGCAAAACCGATTAGCTTAGGGATCCTCCTCATCTTACTTGCAACATATCTCCCAGCGTGGGCGCAGGCCCCTCTGCTCATGAACGGTTTCCTTGAGCAGGGATCGGCAGCATCGACCCGCGAAGACGAACTGCATAAAGACGGCACCGACGCTCTAAACGAAAGCAAGTGGGATGCCGCAGCAACCAAGTTCAACCAGGTCGCAGAGTTGCATGGGAAGCGAGCCGACAGCGCCCTTTACTGGAAAGCCTATGCGCTGAACAAGGGCGGCCACCGTCAAGATGCGCTGGTCACGATTGCCGAACTCCGGAAGCAGTACCCGCGCAGCACATGGCTAAAGGATGCGGGAGCATTGGAGGTAGAACTACGTCAGGCCTCCGGCCAGCCGGTCAATCCTCAGGAACAAAACGATGAAGAGACCAAGCTGCTGGCACTCAACAGTTTGATGAACAGCGACCCGAAGCGTGCTCTGCCTATCCTGCAGAAGTTCCTGTCCTCAAACAACTCGTCACGGCTGAAGGAGCAGGCTCTGTTTGTGCTGGCGCAGAGCGACTCCCAGGAAGCTCGACAGACGTTGATCCAGGTTGCGCGCGGACAGTCGAATCCCGAATTGCAGAGGAAGGCAATCCAATTTCTTGCCACCCAGGAGTCGTCCGAGAATGTGGCGGCTCTCGGCGAGATTTATCGCACGTCGAATAGTCACGACGTGCGAAGGGCTGTGCTGGATGCTTACGTCGCCTGCGACTGCCGCAAGGAACTGCTGGCTGCGGCACAACAGGAACACGATCCGGATTTGCGGCGCGACGCTATTCAGCGATTGGGCGCGGCTGGCGGGCAAGAGGAATTGCGCCAGTTGTACAAATCAGCAGCGTCGGCGGACGAAAAGGAAGCCATTATCCAAGGCTTTATCGCGGGAGATGACGTTCAGGGGTTGACGGAAGTGGCGAAGACGGCAACCGAAGCGCGAGTCAAGTCCGCCGCCATTCGAGCACTGGGCGCGGTTGGAGGCGAAGGGTCCAAGACCACGCTGCTGCAGATGTACAGCAATGAAAAAGATCTGGAGATCAAGCGAGCACTGATCGAGGGACTCTTTATTCAGGATGATGCGCACGACCTGATTCAGCTGGCCCGCAAGGAGTCTGATCCGCAGTTGCGTAGGCACCTGGTACAACAGCTCTCGGTTATGGATGACCGTGAGGCAAAGGATTACATGCTCGAGATTCTGAACAAGTGAGGTGAGTTATGCGACTTCGGAACATCCTGATGATTACGTTTTTGGCGGCTGTTGCAGTCACAGGGTGCGCGAATGCCCAGCAGCCTCAACTCACCGGCGCCAGGGTGGTCGAGCGTTCTGCCAAGACAGGAGTTCAGACAGCCGTCCAGGAAATAATCAAGGCGGAGAAAGGTCCGGCGTGGATGGCGTACAGCGTGCCGGTGATAACGGGCGAGCATCACATGTGCTGCTACGGTTCGGCGCGAATCATGGGCAATTCGGCATGCTGCGGGTCGTGCCGCCTGGAAGGTCGCGATCACGATGTCTCCTTCGGCAATCAGGTCGGCGGGTGCAAAGCAACGCTGGCTTCCATCTTTTTCGTCTTCATGCGGTTTGAAACCGGAAGCATCCGGCAAGTCCGGGCATTCTCGCCCGAATGCGCGATCGATGCTCCCGGTTCCACAATATATTGGCTGCAAGACGTTGAACCATCACAGAGCATCGCGTACTTGGAGTCGGTCTTGAAACAGGGGGACTCGCTCCGGGGAGGAAGTGATGAGATCGTCAGCGCGATCGCGCTGCACGCCGGGGCTACAGCCGATGCGGTTCTTGAGAGACTGATCCAACCGGGGCAGCCCTCCAAACTGCGTGGTCAGGCTGCCTTTTGGATTGGCAGCACTCGCGGAGCCCACGGCCTCGATATCCTGCTCGCGTTGATTAAATCGGATCAGGACCGGCAATTTCTTGAGCAGGCAATCTTCGCGGTGTCGCAGAACCAAGAACACGAGCGGGCATTTAACGAACTGATCCGCCTGGCGCGTCAGGATCCCCGGCATGAGGTCCGCGAGCACTCCCTCTTCTGGCTGGCGCAAGAAGCGGGTCAGAAGGCAGCAGGCACGATCACTGACGCCATCGAGAACGATCCAGATACCGATGTGAAGAAAAAGGCGGTTTTCGCGCTGAGCGAGATGCCGAAGGAGGAAGGCGTCCCGCTACTCATCGATCAAGCGCGCAAGAATCGCAATCCCGTCGTCCGTAAAGAAGCAGTCTTCTGGCTGGGACAGTCCGAGGATCCGCGTGCCCTCGATTTCATCACTTCGATTCTGGAACACTGAGCCGCAGGATGCACTGTTCACAGAAAAGCCACGTTTTAGAGTTGGCTGTAGTGGCGAGCTGAGGTCGTACTAACCGGAAGTAGCTGGCGTTAACACGATTACACGCTCTGACTTTCCAAATCCGGCGGCACTGATGCAGCGCTTTTAAGCCCTGATCGGCCCGCCTCCCAACCTGAAACTCCCTGTCACCCGGCACGTTACTTCCGTGATCTTACTTCCGGATGCTTCCCCGTTTTAAGGTTGCCCAAGGCGTTCCAGGTACCCAAAACAGCGCCACCAGCAAGCCAATCCACGGTAGGGGAGTCCGGTGAAGCTGAAGTCTTTGTTGTTCTGGTTGTTCGCGCTTTGGGTGGCCATCGCCGCCGCCGATTCCATCGACAGCAAACCGGCCGGTCAGACTCAGATCAATCAGACCCAGATCATCGCCTGGCTCACCGCCGGCATACCCAGCTACCGCGTGGCTCAGTTGGTGCAGCAGCATGGCCTGGCCAGCGTCCCAACTCAGGAGCAACTCCACCAGTTGGAGTCTGCCGGTGCGACCGCGAATCTGATTCAGACATTGAGCGCCATGAAAGCGCCCGCGAGTCCGGCAACTCAGATTCCACCGGCTCTGCTCAAGGCCGCCGACGAAAACCGACGGCAGCATTATCACGAAGCCGAACTGCATCTCCGCGAAGCCCTGCGCGGCGATCCGCAAAACGCCGCCCTGCACTTCGCCCTGGCCGCGATGCTTCGGCAGCAAAGCCAATGGGACGATGCCTTCGACGAGATCACGCAATCCGCCCGGCTGATGCCCGATCTCCCCGAGAACCACAGCGCCTTCGCCTATATTTTCTACCGCCTCGATGACGGCCCCAACGCAATCGCCGAAGCCCGCACCGCGCTCAGCATGGACCCGCAGAATGCCGAAGCCTATCAATTCCTCGGCCTAGGCCTGTACTCCAGTGGGCAGTATCGCCCCGCGGTCCACGCGTTCGCCGAGTCTCTCGCACGCGAAGGCGACAACCCCGACACTTACTACGATATGGGCATCGCCCTGCACGCCGACGGCAATCTTCGCGGCGCCGTTACTGCCTACAGCAAAGCGATCCACCTGCGCCCCGATTTCTGGGAGGCGCACTCCAATCTCGCGCTGGTCTTTCATGAACAGGGCAAGCTCCCCGAGGCTGTCGCCGAATATCGCGAAGCCAAGCGCATCGCTCCCGAACAGGCTTCCGTCCGCAACAATCTGGGCAATACCTACTGCGACCAGGGCGAGTATGAAGCCGCCATCGTCGAATTGAAGGATCTTTATCGCCAGCACCCGGAATGGCAGCAGGGACACGGCTGCCTGGCCAGCGCCTACATGGCAAAGAAGAATTACGACGACGCAGTCAGCGAGTTGCAGATCGCATTGCGCCAGAATCCCACGGGATCCACCGAGCACCGCGTGCTGGGCCAGGCTTTGCTGCTCGATAACCGTCCCGAAGACGCGCTCCGCGAATTTCGCCTCGCCGTCTCACTCAATCCCGATTCGGACGTGTCCCATCATTTCCTCGGCACCGTGCTCTTCCAGCAACAACAACTGCAAGCGGCGGAAAAAGAATTCCGAGAGGCGCTGCGCCTGAAACCGTCAGCCGACAATCACTACTCTCTGGCCGCGTGCCTGATGAGCCTGGATCGCTACGAAGAAGCCCTGTCAGAGTTAGAGCTGGCATCGCGCCTCGATCCCGAACGTCAGCTCTACCGCGCCCGCCGCGAAGAACTTTTGAAGCTGATGAAAGGCTCCAACGCCCGCTAGTCGATACGCTGGGACGCGGCTTGATGTTGATTTGAAAGGGCGCGGCTTCCAAGCCGCGCCGTTATTGGTGCGAACAAATGAGCGGCTTTTGCAGTTGCTGAAAAACTCGGTTCTGTTTTGAAAGGGTGCGGCTTCTAGCCGCGCCATAACAGCCGAGATAATGACTGCGGCTTTCAGCTGCTGGGCGCAGGGCCGATGAGGAGCTTTCTTGCACCTTCGGACAATGCCGCACAATGTACTACCGGTGTGTACGCCAGCGCGGCCACCGTACTTACACTAGATCGTGGATATGACACCGAATCAATCCGCAGCCGCGACCGGCAAGAGCGCCCGCCCCGTACCCCCCCCGGAAGGTGGGACTCGCCGCATGGACCCAGCGTCCGCCCATAGCGGCCCAGTCGGTGCTCGCAAGCCTGCCGGCTATGGACTGCCCTGCGCCAAGTGTCACCTCTACTATCCGGGCGACCTCGACGTCTGCCCAATCTGCAACAGCAAGGAGCGCGTCTCTCCGGTAGTGCCCACCGCGCCGCCCAAGATGGCACAGTCCGACGCAGATCCCACGCCCGACGCCGAAGTAATCGAGCAGGAGCGCGAAGAATTCCTGCGGCAGTTCAAGTCGCAGCTCTTCGCCGCACACGCCCAGGTCGCCCGCGCTCCCGCGCTGTTATGTAATCTGGAGGAGAATCACCCGGCACAGCCCGAAAACGCCGAAGTCTGCAAGCACTGCTACGAGCGCCTGCAGGAACGCATGGACGTCTGCGAAGGCGCCCTGCACATGGACCTGAAGGAAGCCTCGCAGATCATTTACGACGCAGTATGGGCGGATCCCTCCGACCCCAGCAAAACCTACACCAACGCCGCCAACGCGCTCATGACCGAACTGCGCAAGCGTGCCGGCCTGTCTACGCTGCTCGGTCCCTTCCAGCCGTTAGCTGACTGAACCAACAAACTCACAGTAGAGACAGCCGCCTCGGCTGTCCCGCCGCCCTGGACGAAGCCCGGCGGCGAAACCTCATGCCATGCTTTCCTCACATCTACTTCACCTGAATCCCAACCCACTTCTTGCCCGCATACAGCTTGTAGCCGCCACCGTCTTCGGCGACCTTAAGAGGCACCGCGCGCTTCAATTCCGAATCAGTCTGATATGCCACGTTGAGCACATCGTCGTTGGCCACGTTCATCACTACGAACTTGCCGTCAGCGGTAAAGCCGAAGCCGTACTGTCCCGGAGACAGCTCTGATCCCCCGATGTTCAACTTGCCCTCAGTGATCAGCATTCCCTGATACTTCTGCTGAATGGCCGTGGAATAGCCAGACGCGTCGACCAGGGCCGCCAGCGTCATCTTGCCGTCCGCCAGTTGAAAGCCACCCGCGTTGCGCACCTGCACCGGCGCCTTCTGCCCGCGATAGAAATATTCCGCGGGAACGACCTTCTTCAGCTCATCGCTGCTGAGCACGTGCTTTGTAACCTGCTGCGCGAAAACCGAAACCACGATCGCAACCGTCAGAACGCCGAGACTCGCAAGACGTAGCTTCTTCATGGACTACCTCCCAGACAGGATGAGAGTGGAAAAGTTCTCCCCGGCAATCTACTCGCTTCCGAAGGACGGGCGCAAATCGGGATGCGGTGGCCACTGGTCAGTGACCAGAAAATTCGAGTTTTGCGAACCGCCACCGGTCCCGGACCACTTTGGCCGGCTAAGTCGTTGATTCTAGGTATGACGACAGGCAGAGTCTCTAGGTTATAGCTGAAAGCTTTAAGCAGATTCACCCTAAACCATTGAACCCACAGCCTCAAATTTCGACTCCGCAGGTAAATCGATTTGCCTTACCGCTAGCGCGATTCGCCTGACTTCATGAGGGTCAACCATGTCCGCGGTCCGTCGCTGCGTCCTACGGGGCCGCAAATGGCCCTGGCGGGCATCTGGCCGAGCACCAGCCCCTGCTTTCGGAATTGAACCGAGAGATTCCTACCCCCGTGCAGCAATTGCTTCTGGCTAAGGCTAGCGCGGGGTCGCAGCGGCAGCGGGAAGTGCGGAGTTGTCACACCTCCGACAGAGTGCGAGAGAACTCGTGTCGTCCCTCCGGGACTCGATATGTCTTCTTTTCCGCCAACCGGGCACTGCCGTGCCGGGCTATCATATCTCACCCCCTACGGGGCTGTATCTTCATAAGGCTACGTTCCACCTTCTCCCCCGGAAATCAGTCTCACGCACACCCTGAGGCCTGACGTCTGTCTCTGACCACTGCCCACTGATCACTGCCCACTGCCTTTCTCGCTTTGCCCGCAAGATTCGGATAGTCCACTACGAGCACCCCGACATAAGCTTTCCCTACCATGACTACCAATGCCATACTCGCAATGAATCCCGAGAGCGACATGCCCTCACGGCAAAGCAAAGCGTCGGGTGCCGACGACCAATTCTGGGGCGCCGTTGTCGCGCGCGACTCCGCCCACGACGGCGAGTTCGTCTTCGCCGTCTCGACGACCGGAGTTTATTGCCGACCGTCGTGTCCCGCGCGCCGTCCGCGCCGGGAGAACGTCCAATTCTTTGCGCGCGCCGAACATGCGGAAAAAGCCGGCTACCGCGCCTGTTTGCGTTGCCGCCCGAAGTCTCTGAGCGGCAATCCGCAATCAGACGGAGTCAAGGAGATTTGCCGCTACATCGAACAGCATCTCGACGAGCCCATCACTTTGCAGGGCCTGGGCAAAGCTTTTCACCAGAGCCCATTCCATCTGCAACGGCGCTTCAAGGCAGCCGTGGGAATCACGCCCCGGGAATACGCCGACTCCTGCCGTCTGCGCCTGCTCAAACGCAACCTGCAGGCCGGGGACAACGTCACCCGCGCCATGTACGACGCGGGATACGGCTCCAGCAGCCGCCTCTACGAGCGCACCGCCTCGCAGCTCGGCATGACGCCCGACAAGTATCGCCGCGGCGCGATTGCCGCTGCCATTCGCTACACGTGCGCCGATTCACCTCTCGGCCGCATGCTGGTGGCAGCGACGGAGCGAGGTATCTGCGCGATTCAGTTCGCACAGTCCGACGAGGAACTGCTCGAAGGGTTGAAGCACGAATTCCCCTTCGCCCAGCGCAAACCCGACGATGGAGGATTGAAATCCTGGGTCAGCGCCCTGCTCAGCCAGATGCGTGGCCGCGAAGGCCATGCTTCACTGCCCCTGGACATCCGCGCTACCGCCTTCCAGCGCCGCGTGTGGAGATACCTGCAGTCGATTCCCTTCGGCGCCACGCGATCCTACAGCCAGGTCGCGAAAGCTATCGGCCGTCCTCGCGCCTGCCGCGCCGTGGCTCGCGCCTGCGCGACGAACCGGATCGCCGTCGCGATACCTTGCCATCGCGTCGTTCGCGAAGACGGCAGCATGGGCGGCTATCGCTGGGGCATGGAACGGAAGAAGGCCCTGCTGGAGATAGAGCGCGCATCGGCGGAAAACTAGCGAACAACCGCCTCTCCGCGGTCATCCCGAGCGAAGCGAGGGATCTGGGGTTCTGCCGGGCGCCAAGGAGACCTAGATTCCTCGTCGCTTCGCTCCTCGGAATGACAATGAATGGGTTTGCGTCGGCATACTTCTGTCGGCCATCACTCAAATGCACCGGGAGACGTCGCACGCAGGTCACCAGGAGTCAGCAGAGAGCTGTCCACTATCCTGCAGCGATATTGCGGTTTCGTACGACCAACCAGTTCACCAGTCCCACGAGCACAGTGGCCCCGAGAAGCAGCGACTTATTGAAGTCGATCCCGAACAGCAAGCCGATGCAGATCAGAACTCCCAGGACTGCGAACAGCGGCCCAGCCGGCAGACGGAAGGTGGCTGCTGCGGGTTGTTTCTTGCGCAACACCGGCACGGATGCGCACACCAGCGCGTAGGAGAACAATCGCGCTCCCGCCGAAAGCGTCGCATTTCCTGCGAAGCTGCCGAACATGCCGAGCAGCCACACTGCGACCACAAAAAGCAGAATGGAGAAATACGGAGTGCGGAATGTGGGATGCACAGCTGCAAACCAGGAAGGAAAGTCGCCGCGTTCGGCCAGCGCGAAGGTAATGCGGGGAGTGGCAAGGATGTTCGCGCTGAGATATCCGTAGACCGAAACCAGCGCGCCCAGCGCAACCACGACCGCTCCGCTGTGTCCCAGAATAATGCGGGCCACGTCCGCCAGTGGACGAGTACTGTGCGCCGGGTCGGGAAGAACACCCACCACGACCCACTGAATGAGCGAGTAGATCACGGCGCAAATCACGAGGGTTGAGAACAATCCGAAGACGGTATCTCTTCGGGGATCCTTGGCCTCGCCCCCCGAAATCAAGGCAGCTTCGAAACCTCCGTAGGCAAAAATGAGCAGCACGATGGCACGGGACCAGTCTTTCGTACTCCCGGAAACGGTGAGCACCGGGAGCGCATGGCGAGTTGCGAGCAGGTAGAATGCGCCGGCCGCGCACACCAGCACGAGCGGCACAAGTTTGCCTACGGTGAACGCGTTGCTCACATGGGCCCCCGTGCGCACACCGCGATAGTTGACGGCTGCCAGAATCCCCACGAGCAGCGTGAGGATCACGGATTTGGAAATGGGCTGAGTTGCCCGTGGCCAGAATTCCGCCAGGTAGATGACAAACAAGTTGGCGTTGGCTGCACACGAGGCGATGCGCACGACCCAGGTGAGCCAGCCCACTTCAATTCCCATCAGGCGTCCGAAGGCGGCCCGAACGTACAGGTAGGGCCCGCCTGTCTCGGTAAACTGGGACGACACCTCGGCGAAGCACGCCATGACTACGGCCATTACAGCTGCGGCGAGCACAACGGCCGGCACGCTCGCTCCCCCGATCAGGCGTGCCAACTCTGAGGGGAGTCCAAAGACGCCGCTGCCGATCACGCAATTGACAGTTAGCGCGACCAGGCTCCAGCGGCCGATGGCGCGGACCAGTTGCGGGCGCGATGAGGTTGATGAGGAGGCTTCGGGCATCGCGCGTTTGTATCACAAATGGCAACGAGCGGGACAATCACTGGCGGCGCTTGGGCTTCGCCCACGCTTGGACAGCCGAGGCGGCTGTCGCCACATGGTCCGTTGCGACTTCCCGGCAGTGGAAGATCACGGATCGTCGGAGTGCTTGCGAGTCGCGCCGCACACGCGTGAAAATCCGCTCCCCGTGCGGTCTTTCGCCGACCTGACAAATGCATGCGATCTCTCATACCAAAGTAATGAGCGAATTACCAAAGCGCAATGCACGTGGGACATCTACTGGCTCTGGGCTGCCGATGAGAATGTTGGAACGGCATAAAGACCCCATGGCCCAAGACAACATGGACGACCTCCACCGCCGCATCGCACGCGTCACCGAGGACTTGCGCACGATTCAACGGGAACTCAACTGCGCGGCTATGCAGGCTCCGAGCGATCCGGAACTGATGGAAGCGCTAAACTCACTGTCCGAGACCGAGCCGATCGAAACCCTGCGCTCCGCTCTCGATCAGATGCGCCATTTTCTCTGGTTCTATGATCAGGTGATGACCACCGAGCCGGAATTGGGAGACAAATTGCGGCAGTCCGTCCCGGCAAAAACCGCAAGCGATGAGAAGCCGCAGATCGAGAGCACGTTCCTCGAACGCCTCTCACGCGCCGACGAAGCCATGCTGCTGCAATATCTCGCGGAAGCGAAGCAACGAAAGCCGAACTAGACGCGCTACCCTCGGTGGGCCCCTTTTTGCGCATCTTCCACTGCCTTCGCAAGCTCAGGATGCTCAGGAAGCACATCCAACATCGATTGTCGCCCCAGTCCCTCGCCCCATTTGCGGCCTGCTTCCTGCGACTCAGCCATCAACTGGGGCAATACTCGTAAGGTCTTCTGTCCGAGAGGCGTCTGATAGAACTGAATCAGGCATCCGAAAAATACTTGTCGTAGATTGGGAATCAAATCCAACAGCTTCTGCATGTCTGCTTTAGTCTGGAATTTGACAAAGAACAGATCAATCAGCTTCTCCCGATATTCTCCAGGGGGAAGAGCATTTGTCATCATCGGCTTGATGTTCTTTCCCATGCCTTCCATCATTTGAGAACCGAGTGCCTTAGCCCCGGCCAGATCCATAAGACGGCGAATGTCAGCTTCCTTGGCCGGATCAATATTCGCGGAAGCAGCAGTGGGAGCGCTTTGCAGATCGGGTTGTAGATCGCCGGAAGTTCGTTGGGCGCGGCTCTCGGCTGTCAGCGCGGAAAAGAGCAGGAACCAAACGACGGCGGTACACGCTTTCCTCATAGCTACTCCCCTGACAGATTGAATTGTGACAACTACGCCTTTACAGCCCCGGACAACTCTAGTGATAGCCCAGGCCCTTAACGATCGTCTTCCGAACTTCTCCATCTGCACTCAAGACTGTGAAATTCGCCTCGGCACCTACTTCGAGCCGGCCTTGATGATTGAGTCCCGCCGCCCGCGCCGGATTCAGCGTCGCAGCGCGCACGGCATTTTTCAAGCTCCAGTGCGCGAACTGAGTCACATTGCGCACGGCGCGATCCATGGTGAGCACGCTTCCGGCAAGACTGCCGCCGCTGGTGCACTTTCCATCCTTGACTTCGACCTCGATTGGTCCGAGCTTGTAGCGTCCGTCGGGCATGCCGGTCGCGGAGATGGCATCGGTGATCAGCACGGCGCGGTCGGTGCCCTTGGCCTGCATAAAAAGCTGAACGACCGGAGGTGCAACGTGAATGCCGTCGGCAATGATGTCGGCACTGAGCCGGTTGTCGGTAAGCACCTCGGCGATGATGCCGGGATCGCGATGATCGAGCGGACGCATGGCATTGAATGTGTGAGTCGCATGACGCGCCCCTGCCTGGACTGCACTTTGGGCGACCGGCAACTCGGCATCGGAGTGACCTATGCTCACGCAGACATTTCTGCGCGCCGCTTCGGCAATCACTTCCATCGCTCCCGAAATCTCCGGCGCGATGGTCATCATGCGCACGTGGCCGCGTGCGGCTTGCCATAGGCGGTCAAAAATCTCGATAGTCGGCGCGACCAGATATTCCGACGGATGCACACCACGCCGCTTGTGACTGAGGAACGGCCCCTCCAGGTGAATGCCAAGCGGGCGGGCCTGCGCACCGTCACCGTTGGCCGCGTACTTTGCGGTCTCGATCGCGTTGGCCAGACGCTCCAGCGACGCGTAAGTGTTATCCAGTGATGCCGCGACGGTCGTCGGAAAGTATCCGGTCACGCCGTGACTCGCCAAAAACTTTCCCAGGCGCGGCAACTCGGCAGCAGAGGCCAGCATGACATCGAGTCCGGTGCCACCGTGTATGTGGATGTCGACGAATCCGGGAACGATCACCGCGTCGCCGAAGTCAATCACGGAAACGTTGCCCGGAATATTTCCGTGAGATCGTGAGGAGATAGCGGTGATCGTCCCGTCTTCAACGATAAGAAGAGGACGCTCGATTTCCTCAAGAGGCGTGTAGAGGCTGCCGGCAGTGAATACGGTCTTCATGGGCAATGGTGGCCGCAGAGTCAAGAGTGATGGTATGCGCGCCAACAGTTTCAGACAATGCCGGGAAAGAGTCGGCGGTGCCGGCTGAAAACGTGAGTGTTATAATTTCCTAGCAAATTCGCAGTCGTAGCGAAGGGCGTCCAGTAGTTCCTCTACGCCCGTCACGCCGTCGGGGAGTGGCTCAGCCTGGTAGAGCACCTGGTTCGGGACCAGGGGGTCGGAGGTTCAAATCCTCTCTCCCCGACCAATCTTTCCAAGCACTTAAACGCTGCTTCTGGTTTTCCGTCTACATCGATGGTGTCGAAATTGTAGACGGTGCCTGCATCGCGAATTGTCTGAGCAATCCTCAGTAAGAACTGCAAACTGATCTCGCGCGAGCATGCTGTTTGGTTTTCCTATCGAAACTTCGATACAAGAGATTCGGACGACTTTCGCTTGAATACACAACCTACAAGATTTGCAAGAGTTGTGCTCCGCAAAAACCTCGTCCGGCTCAGAAGTGCATAAATCTCAGTGCAAATGCCATCCTTTTCCTGTGTGGCGCCAGAACGATCTGGCCAATCCCCACCGGGCTGTGCGACTCTAAGTTCGCATGCTCCTGACCCGTTTTGTT
>QIAM01000114.1 GCA_003225555.1 Acidobacteriota bacterium
CTCTCGCAAGAGCTGCAGTACTCGCGCCCACCAACTTCCGATTCCACGCAGCCCTTTTTCAACACCCACAGGCGTTTACGCTCAGAACGCGCCAATGAGCAACCTCATGCGCTCTTCGCGCCTAGCCCGCCTTATAATCTCCGTCTGGCCGACTTTCGTGTCCTTCACCGGAGGTGTTCGACGCTATGTCAAAGGTCATCTCTCTCAGTGAAATCATCGCTGCGTTGGAAGCGGCGGTTGACGACTGTGCGTCGTACTTGGATCCGGAAACAGGTGAAATCGTCGTTGTAACGGAAGAGGAGCGAGCTCTGGCGGAAGACACACGCGGGGAAGAGGTCCCCGCCTGGCAGCGTGAGATGATGCCGAAGATTCGTGCCGCCTTGGAAAGCGATCGGTTCTTGGAGTTGCCGGATCGTTTCGACATTCACGAGTGGTCAATCATGGAGCGATTCTCGCGAGCACAGAACATCGAGCAAATCCGGGGCGAGCTGTTGAATGCCATTCGCGGAGCGGGAGCCTTTCGTGCATTCCGGAGTGCAATCCGACGACTTGGCTTGGAACAAAGCTGGTACCAGTTTAGGGACGAAGCTCTGGCAGAGATCGCACGTAGCTGGCTGGAGGAGCACAAGCTCCAATACAGATAGGAGGTTGGCGCCGACATGGGAGTGGGTACTTAAGCGTAATCGAGAGTAGAGTCGAGAACAGGCGCAGTAACTGTAGTCTCCCCGTGGATATTTGACTGGGCTTTCGCCCCGTCACCTCAGTCCGGTTTGGCTTGGTTCTGTTTCCTGTCCCCGCTCATCGAACCGGACTGGCAGATTTCCCGCATCCGGCTCTCGGAAAAGACACACGATGTTCCGTGTGACGCCGTCTGCAACTCCTGAACACAACCTGGGGTGGCTAGACTCATCGTCAATTCCCCATGTCCTTCGTTGCTTCATGCGTCCGTCTTTAACTGAGGTCCCTTCCCTCCGCCGGAGTTACCCGGCTTCATCGGTGTTGTGGCCCCCATCGATTACAGCCCGGTACTTCTCCTCATGCCCTTCGGATTCCATCTCACGATGAACACCCTGCCCTCCGAAGGATTACTCCTCCGGCCGACGACGTCGTTACCGCCATCTTTGGATATGGCGCCCCTCATTCGAGCGCCAGAGGGACTTCAACCCTCCCGAACAACGCGCTGCTCAGCGCACCCTACGGGCCTCTCTGTCACCCCATACGGCCCGGCCTGTCTCTCACGAGATGCCGGTTGATCGCATCCGCGATCACCGCTGGGGCTTCCCGTGTTGCTACTGGTCAACTTTGCCTGCTTGCCGTCGCCATTACCCCGGCAGGTCTGATGGAACTCGTTCGCTCGTACTGTCCCATCAACGGCGGCCCGCCCACAAAACACGGGGGGAGGGCTCCTGCGTTAATCGTTTCGAGGCCTGCTCAGCATTCACTCACGTTATGGCCTGCACGCTCGCCAAGTCGCCTAAGCGACCCTCTATACCCGAAGCTCCGACAGCTTCGTTGCCTCCGCTGCCGCTTCGATTGCTACCGGGTGGAGCGAACCAGTTCCCGGGCGCGAGTTTCACCCGCTGAAGTCCAGCGCCTTTCGCACGGCGCACTATTACGCCAATTAGCCTGACGCTGCTCACTTGGGTGTCTCTTCACCGACGACAGGAATCGCCTTTCGCAGATACGAGCCGTGACTCCGCAACATCTCGGGCGAAGTTCTTCCTGCCGTTCTGACTTGCGGAACGAGACAAATGCGCTTTGCACCCGATGAAGTTCCCCGACAAGGCTTTTGGCGGGTTGAAACGCTCACCGCCCCCGCAGAGACAAAATCGAATCCTTCGAAGCACTTCCGGGCTGGCGACGGGGCAATGTCAACAGCATTTTGCATTTCCTTGACAAAGTGTCTCTGGAGCTGTGCTACAGGTACCAACGACCGTGTAACTAGGTGAGGAGGAGAGCTTTGCTATGAGATCCCGAATCGCCAGATTTCTTGTGTCCGCGTCTGCCGGTCTTTTTTCTACACTGCTCGCAATTGGGCTTGTTTATGCGGTTGTCGATCCCGCAGCTGAGGGTTCGACGGCGACGCAGCAAGAGACCGGGCCGTCGTCGAGCGGTACGGTGTTGCCCACCTGTGGAGCTGCCAGCGGTACTCGATTCAACCTGGAGCCGCGTACCGACCCCGTCCCGCAGAACGAAACGGCCGTGGATTTCTTGCCAGGTTCGGGGCTTTCCGGCGGTGATCTGGTTGTGGGCGGAGCTAATGATTTCCGCCTGTTGACCTCGGGGACGGGAACACCTGGCGATTTCCGTGGCGTATTCGGAATGACCAATCAAACCGGGTACTACGTCCACCGCAACGGATCGGCCGCGAATCCCTGTTCTGCAGATTTTGAAGGCGGTTTTCCCTCGCTGAAGAATCCCAACAGCAATGGCACGCTGGTGGGCGTCGGCGATCCGGCCGTCGTGGCAGATCCCGCGCGCCAAGCCTTCTTCTTTGCGGATGAGCGCGCTGGACTCGGCGAAACCTTTGACTCGGCCGTCGCCGTGTTTCGCACGACTGCTGCCACATTGAATAACTCTACGTCCTGTCCTAACGGGACGCATAGTGAAGCCGCAGCACGATCGTGCTGGCCCACCTCGATTCTGCTGGATATCGGCACCATCTTTTCGACTTTGGATATCCGCCCAAATCTTGCACTGGACGAACGTGCCGACGGAGGTGGAGTTGGAGCGGGGGACCTCTACGTTTCCGCCGCCAGGGCGTCGGCATCCTCGGTATTCATCGCCGTCTGTCGCAATAACCTTTCGGCTTGCTCATCGTCGATCAAGATCAGTGGAAGCGACATCGCGGACAATCCGCACATCGCCGTTCGTCCCGACGGTGGAATCACAGCAACCTACACGGTCAGTACTTCCACGGGGCTGGACATCAAGTGGGTGACGTGCACTCCGAATGGTGCGCCCAACGCACCGACTTGCATGGCGGCTACTCGTATTACCAGCGAGTCTCAGATACTGCCCTACAATCCGTTCGGTGGCGGGCCAGGTCTAGCGGCCGCACAGTTCGTGATCCGAACTTTCCCCAAGCACACTCATCGTCAGGACTCGAATGGAACCGAAACGTATGTGGTCTGGGACCGTTGCAAGGTTTCCACTTCAGTCACCTACCCAGGAATAACGTTCACCAACGTATGCGCAGATGCTGATCTTAGGATGGCCGCTTCCAACAACAACGGCCAAACGTGGACAGTGGCCGACGTAGACACTGCAGTTCAGGACCAGTTCCAACCCTGGATTGGTACAGACGCCTCCACGAACATTGTGAACATTGTGTATTACAGTTCGCAAGCTGACGCTTTTCAGCATCGATCGAAAGTACTGCTGCGTCAGATTGCGCCGGGCAGTTCTACCCCAGATCCGGTGGGCGCCGCGCAGACAATCACGACCGTAGGCATGGATCCCGCCGCTGATCCTTTCCTGCAGGGAATCTACATGGGTGACTATATCGGCTTGTCGGCGCGGGCCGGCCTTGGTGGGAGCCGGGCATACATTCACTACACGCACAGCGCCATTGCGGGCATCTACAACGGAGCAAGGGACCCTGAGCAGAACAACCATCTAAGCCGGTTCGACTACTGACGGGTTCAGGTGGAGGCAGCTGCTGTGTTGCTGGAGGAACCATGACACTCAAAACGCCTGGCTTGATGCTGCTGGTGAGTCTTGTCGTCATTGCGGTGTTTCAGAGCACTCACCGAACCGTTATGGCTGCAGGAGCCGAATCACTGCGGGCTGTCGGACGTGTTCAACAGATCGATACGTCCGGTCCTCGCACGGGGATTGTTGCCTTCCTGCTATCGCCACGAGGCCGACAGATTGTTCGGGCATCGAACCATCCCATGGCTCGGTCACTGATGCGGCGGCTTGGAGAGGAATCGCAGGCTACTGCGCCGGTGTCTCATCCCGTTCGGCAGACGAGTCTGTCGTCCAGCGGTCAACCACCTGCGGCTTCGATCGGCTGCGGAACAGCCACCGGAACCCGCTTCAATCAAGAACCCCGCACTCCGCCTGATGCCTTGCCGCAGAACAGTCCCGCCGTAGATTTCCTCCTCGGGTCGGGCCTGCAAGGCAGCGATCTGGTGGTGGGAGCAGCCAACGATTTTCGCGGGTTCTTTGGTGGTTTGGGAGATAGTGGCACGGGCTACTACGTTCACCGCAATGGAGCAGATCCCAATCCCTGCACGTCGCAATTTGAAGGCGGTCTGCCGCAGATTCTGGATAGTGCGACTGGAGAGGTTCTCTTGGGAGGAGGGGATCCTGTAGTTGAAGCTGATCCCGCCCGCAACGCGATCTATGTCGCGGACATTCGCATTGGTTTTCAGTCCACTGCCATTGCGCTCTTCCGCGGCACCGCATCAAATCTCAACAGCACCACGACATGCCCGAATGGAACCCACACCGCGAGCCAGTCACAAACCTGCTGGCCGGTCAAAGTCGAAGTCAACCCCAAACAGGACGGTAGTCTGGAAGTAATGCCACATCTTGCCGTTGATCCCCGGACGACCGGCAGCGGTATAGGCGCTGGGGACGTATACATTTCAGGCACGATTGCTACGCCCCTTTCCGGAAACCTGATTTTCCTTGCTGCTTGCAAGAATGATCTTTCTTCGTGTTCTCCGGGTGCGATTGTCAGCGGCTCGGACAGCAATACTGACGAATCGCACGTGCGCGTACGTCCGGATGTCGCTACTAAGCCGAACGGAAGTGTCACTGTAACCTATGTCAACGTGAGTGAGGGTCCGCCCCCTGATTTCATTCCGGTCTACGACATTAAGTATGTGACCTGCACTCCGGCTGGTGCACGGGTCGCCCCGAGTTGTTCGTTTCCGACCCTGATCAAGAGCGAAACCCAGCCGATATCCTTGAGGGGAGGAGGACTTGGAAACGGTAGTCTCGCCGCTACGGGATTTACATTTGCAACCTTCCCCAAGCACGATCATCGGCAGGATCAGAATGGTGTGGAGACTTACGTCGTGTGGGACCGCTGCAAGGTGGGATTGATTGCAGGTGGCGGCATCTGCCCGGATGCCGACATATCTCTGGCGGCCTCCAGCAACAATGGGCAGAGCTGGACTTTCGGAGATGTGGACATAAAAGCCGGAGATCAGTATTTCCCGTGGATCGTAACCGATGCCTCCACCAACATTGTGAATGTGGCGTACTACAGCACTACCGGAGATTCAATGAATCATCGTCCCAGGGTGCTGCTGGTTCAAATCGCACCGGGTCCTGCAACCCCTGACCCAGTAGGAGCGGCTCAAACATTGACCACAGTTGGGATGGAGCCTTCCGGCGATTTTTTCCTGAGGGATACATTCATCGGAAACCGAATTGGCGTGAGCGCGCGAGGAACAGCTAATAGCAGTCGAGCGTATGTGCACTACGTGCACAACGCCGTGAATGGAGTTTATAACGGAGCGTCAGCTCCGGAACAAAACAACCACATGAGCCAGTTCAGCTACTGACTCCCTGTTGGTGCGCTCAACGGTATCGGTCTAGGTGGAGACGCACTTGGACTGTCTTTTTCCTTCGTGGGTCGCCAGGCTCATTCAACTGTTTGTTCCCATTGCCATGGACGGAATGGCCGGGATAATGTTTACAGAGATCGCAGAACAAACTGCAGAGCCGCACCGCAAGGAGCGCGGGAAAGAAATCACCTTCCTGTCCTACTCTTTCAACACCCACGCCTGATTGCAACAGTCACAAATTGCTTTCTTCGGTTGGAGGAAATCTGGGTTCGCCGCGAACTGGAGTTGTGATACAAAAGTACCCTCGCGTGGCAGGCGTTGAGCGCACAGGAGGTTACCCCGGTGAGGCACCCACTTTTGATTTTGTCGCTCACACTAACTTCGTTAGCAGTCGGCGCACAGGACCAGCCACAGGGACAACCACCAGACCGCCAGCAAGAACACCCCTCAGCCGCAAGCAAAACGCCTCAGACCCATATCTCTCGAAGCTACCTGTGAAGGAAAACTCGCGTCAGTTTTGTTTTCTTCTTTCAAAGAAGCAATCTCGACCTCGCAGCGATATGAATTGGTTCCAGATCTGAGCGACCATGGCAAATTGGACGCAGTATTAATCATTCAAATGGCTTGCGGAGAGCACAACAATTTTGTGTCGGTTGGGAGCGTCTATGGCATGGCCAAGTGTTTTGGTCCCAAAAATTGTCATCTGTCACTCGACGGCCGCACGTTGAATGTTCTTATGTGCGACCCAAACGGTGAGGCTATATGCGGCAAAGAACTGTTCAAAGAATTTGAATACGTTTTAGCTACTACCGGGATGAGGGGTGTGAAATTGGAGTGATGAACGAAGCCCAAAGTGGGGCTGGCCGCTTAGCCGCGCTCCACATTGTCCCCTTCCGCACCGGAACTGTTGCAAAAATGATGTCGGCTTTGTTTTCGCACGCCGTTCGGTGGGAGTTCTGTGGCCACAATCCCATCTCTTCAGGCATACCGGTTGGGTCTGGAGGCAAGCGAGGCCCGAGCACTGGCGTGCGGATCAGCGCCAAGCGTCAGAGATCGCCTTTGGTTCTGTCACCGAAGCAGGTCAAGCTGGGTCTAGTAGAACTGGAGTTTCGGGATCAGCTTCTAGTGTTTCTAGAAGGGGCCTTGGGAATTCGTCAAGGCGAACTCGGGGCGCTCCGCTGGCTGGAGTGCGACTTCGAGAACATGAGCTTCAGCGTTCTACACTCGTACTACTGGCGTCGAGGTGGGAACCTGAAGAGCACAAAAACGGAAGCGTTTGCAAAACTGTTGCCAATGCATCCAAGCCTGAAAAATTCCTTGCAGGAGTGGAGGTCGCAAAGCCTCTACAACAAGCCGGAAGATTTCGTGTTCCCTTCCGAAGGACTGCGAGGCAGCAAGCCGCTAGATCTAACTTCAGTGTTGAAGAAGAAGATTCAGCCTGCATTCAGACGGATCGGTATCACGGGTGTGGGCTGGCACACGTTTCGGCATTCGGTTGGCACCATGCTGGCGGAGATGGGCGAACATCAGCTCACAATCGTAAGCGTCTGAGTTGCACCGTATTGCTAAGTGTCCACGAATCGGTTAAGTGGACACTTCGGTAGGTGTGGAGCTGATATTCCACGGCAGAAGTTCGTCGATGCGGTTGATGGGATGATCGGCGGTGCGGGTCAGCACCTGGCGCAGATAGGCTTCGGGATCAAGACC
>QIAM01000007.1 GCA_003225555.1 Acidobacteriota bacterium
CTGGGAAACAGGAGGCGGCCGCGAGTCATGCTCTCACCTGCGAATCCCGAGATGACCGGCAGGTTACCCAGGTGTAAGCGAAAGTGCGACAAGGCGAGACTCTGAAATGAATGCCGAGGCGGCGGCAATAACGCAGGATCGGCGATTCTCAAAAGCTTCGCATCCAACGTGTAGACATTGATGTCTTCCAGTGCCGGGGCAAACGAAGCTTCCGGCAGGATGCTCAACGTCTGATTGATCTGCCGCCCCTCCTCTCCGGCAAGCTCGTACTCCGCGATTTGCGCCGTTCCCTTGTCATCCTGACCGGCCACGGTGCTGGCCTGCGCGAAGGCAGAAAGAGCGTGCACGGTATCCTGCTGCTGTCGATACAGGTTGGCCGACGCCATCATGTAGTCGTAGTCGTCGCGAAAATCGTTGGGTGAGCCGAGGCTGGCAAGTTCCGTCGCTGCCCTGCGCGTCTGACCCTGAGCGAGATAAGTATTGGTCAGACCAATTGCAACCATGCGTGGATTCGCACCGGCGAGCCGCGCTTTGTCGAAATAAGTCGCAGCCAGATCGAAGTCGTGCATGGCCAGGAAAATGTTTGCCGCCTCAAGGATGTCCTCTCCGGTAACCTTGGCGGAGTCGTCGACACGAGCTTCAGCGAACCCAAGCGCAATCTGCCGTCGTGCGTCGTCAAAACGACCCTGACGCATGAACACCTGGGCAACAGCCAGCCGCACGGCGATGCGGTCGCCGTTCGGAGTGTCCAGAGCGCGGGAGAAGCGCTGCATCGCGCCGTCGCGATCGCCCAGGCTCAGCAGCGCGTCGCCGGTTGCCATCAGGATGTCCACCTGACCATTGCCGTATTGTTCCGCCAGTTGGATGTCATGCAGCGCGGCTTCCCGATCTCCAGCCTTCGCGTGTACCTGCGCCTTGAGGGCATAGATACGTGGATCAATAGAGGACAACTTCTGCGCAGTCTCCAGAGCACCAATGGCCTGCGGATACCGCCGCATGTGGTAAAGCGTGTCCGCGTACGCCAGTTGCGTGGCTAGATCATTGGGAGTCTGTTCTAGCGCGATCCTGTATTCAGGTTCCGCGTGCACGAAGTCCTGCTCCTGCCGGTAGGCCTCCGCGCGTGCGAGATGCCAGGAATGGGACTTCCCCAGCGTCTTCTGCGCGGCATCGAGCTGATTCAGCGCCGCTTTCGGGCGATGCAACTGCAGATCGGCGTAAGCCAATCCGAGATGAGCCTCGCCGTAGTTCGGCTGCAGTTGGAGCGCCATCTGGAAGTCCTTGACCGCTTTGTCCGGCTCTATGAGATCATTCAGCACGAACCCGCGATTCACGTACCCGGTGGCCATTTTCGGATCGCGTTCCAGCGCCCGAGTGAAGTCGCTAAGCGCCTCGCGCAGCTGCCTGTCACGAACGTGCAGGTAGCCGGCAATCAATGCGAGATCCTTGTCGTTAGAAAAAATCGGCTCGTACTTTTCGACCAGGGCCGCCGCGTCGGCATACCGGCCCAGGTAATACAGGTCGTAGGCCAGGTAGACAACCCCTTCACGGTCGTTGGGGAGCTTCTCCAGCACTTTATAACCGAGCTTCGCTGACTCTGCGTAGTCGCCCTTCAGCGTGAGATAGCGCTCGCGTTCGCGGCTGACTTGCGGGCTGTCGTTCATCTTGTCATGCGCGCGATCAAGCCATTTCTTCGCCAGGTCCAGATTGTGGGATTCCAGTGCAGCATTCGCTCCGCCGGCCACGGTCATGGCATTCGTCGGCATTCGCTGATAAGCAGCCCCGTAGTTCGTTTCCGCCAATTTGAAGTTTCTTTCCGCGGTGTACAAATCTCCGAGAGCAAGGTAAGGGGCGAAGTCCTTGGGATGCGCGCTCGCGGCCCGGGTGAAATAAGTTTCTGCCAGCTTGACGTCGCCCTTGTCGCGCGCGAGATAACCGAGCGACGAAAGGGCCGTTCGATTGTTACGATCCAGCTCCAGAACTTTGGCAAAAGTATCTCGCGCCGCGTCTTTCTGCCCCAGCTTCCACTGCAGATTGCCATAGTTCAACAACGAGCTCACATTGGCAGGAACGAGTGCCAGGGCTTCTTTCAAATCCCGGTTCGCCGCGTCGAGATCGCCCGATGCCGCTTCCATCGCGGCCCGCAGCCGCAGCATCTCAGCTCGCGCCGGACCTTGAACCTGGATCCGATCAATCTCCGCCTTCGCCGTCTCCAACTGCTGTTTCGCGGCCTGGTCATCCTGCCGCACCGCTAGCTCGTAAAGGTTCAGGCGCAGCTGGATTGGGTACAGCGGCCCCTCGGGCACACGTCCCGGAAGATTGCGGAGCGCCAGTTCACACTCCGCGCTCGCATCGGCAAGGCGCTCCTCCGACTCTGCAATGGCGCCTTGAATGGCATGCAGCCGGTAGTGGTTGGGGTCAATCTGCCGCGCGTCTTCCAGGAAGGCGCGGGCCGCATCGCCCTGGCCGAGATTGACCCAGGCTTGCGCCGCACTGAGGTCGAGACCAATATTTCCCTTTGCGGATTTCGCCAGCCGGCTGTAAAGATTCGCAGCTTCCTGTTGCTTGCCCGCAAGCTGGTAGGTATAGGCGAGCTCCGCCTGCACGTCCGGCGACTTGGAACGAACCACCAGCAGAGTCGAGAGCGCCAGGTCGTACTGGCCCTGCTCGCGATATTGGCCGGCGACTGCACGCAGAACTTCCTGATCCTTCGGCGCACGGGTTTTCGCTCGTTCCAGGTAGCGTTTAGCGTCCTCATTCTGGCCAAGCCGCTCGTAAGCGTGAGCGATAAGCAGATCAGTATGGGCAGAAGGCTGGATCACATCCGCACCCTGCAGCAGCTCGAGCGAGCGTTTTGGGTCAGTATTGAGCCGCAGCTCTCCCGCTAACTGCAGACTGTTCGCATCCTTGGGATTTGCTTCGACGACGCGCCGCAGCAGCTGTTCCGCCTCCGCGTCGCGTCCCATCTTCGCGTAAGTCTGCGCCAACCCAGCCAATCCGCTGACGGAATTAGGCCGAAGCTGCAGGCCGCGATTAAACGCATCTACCGAAAGCGGGTAGCGCTCGCTCAGGCGGGCCGCGTAGCCCAGCAGGAACCACAGGTCTGCATTTTGCGGAGCCGACTTCGCCGCCCGCTCGGCAAATGACACGGCGGCGGCATAGTCGTTTCTCTTCAACGCATCCTGAGCGGCGCGGGCCTGGCGCGAAACCTCGATGCTCGAGCCCCATCCCAGGTTCTGGGAGTTGTCGTTCGAAGAAGATTTCTGTTTCTGGCCGGATGTCTTGGACGAATTCTGATCGTTGATCTCGTATGTCTGACCGAGAGCGCAACTGACCAGAATGATCAAGCAAAAGCTCGTGAGCGGAAATCGGCTTTTCAAGTTGTCACCACTTCATGCAAGATTTCGGGGAACCTCCCGCATCACACTGATTTCTGCGGTGCCCTTCAGATGCCACTCCGAGCTTTATGGCTGCCTTAACCGTAGGCTTGGGACGCCTTGGCCTGCCCGAAAGGGGGAACTGGAGGCCAATTGCCACATACATTTCAAGTAAACCCTGTAGACAGATTCTGAATCGAAGCTCGATGCAACTGGCACTGGAGCCTGCATCCTTGAGCACCGCCGTAAGTTACCCTCGGGAAGGTTACTCTCGCCCCATTCCGCTGTTCGCAATCGTTTTGGTCGCGCTGGCGGTACATGGGCCGTTGCTGCTCATGCAGCTTCCCGCCGGCTCCTTCGACACGAACTTCCACATTTTCTTTGCGTCGCACTACGCCCATCACTGGTTCGATCCCTGGAACGAAAAGTGGTTTGCTGGCTTCTCGCAAACCACGTATCCGCCATTGACCCACCAGTGGATCGCCCTGTTATCAAATGTCTTCGGTCTGAAGATGGCGTACATGGTCGTGCAGTTAATCGGGGTTCTGCTCTTGCCGGTCGGAGTGTTTCGTTTTGCCAGGATTTGGGTCGATGACCGCTCCGCCAGTCATGCCGCACTGGGTAGCGTGTTCCTGGGAGCACTTGCATTTCTGGTCTACCAGGCAGGGCAGTTGGCAACCGTAACCTCCGCCGCCCTGTATCTCAACGCGCTCCCGTACTTTTACGAATGGATGACAGAGGCGTCCGGCGGCTCCCTGATCAAGGGAATCGTAGTCAGCTGGACGGCGGCAGCGGCCCATCACGTCACCCTGATTTTCGGCCTCGTGCTGTTCGCCGGGCCGGTTCTCTGGGTGGCCTGGCTCGATGCTCGCGACGAACGCGTGCCCGGCTCGGTTGCAGGCGTTATCTCACGGGCGATGATTTTCGCGCTGCTCGTGGGTGCAGGCGTTGCCATGGTCCTCGCGCCTTATTGGCTCGCGTTAATTCAACACCCCATCCACCAGATTCCGATTCCTCACGATAGCCGCGCCAACTTCCTGCTGAACTCGATAACCGGGATCAACTATTTCGTGATCCCCTACGGAGCATTGATCCTGGCTCTGCCGTTCATCGTGATCCGCGGCGCTTCGTCTCCCCGCTTGCGCCCTCTGTTGATCGGCTTCTGGATCACGTTCATCTTCGGACTGGGCGGCACTACGCCGTTACCGCGCCTGCTGCTGGGCCGTGCCTACGAAATTTTGACGTTCGAACGCTTCACCTTTTGGGCCACGCTCATGGCCATGCCGATCGTCGGCGTGCTCGTGGTCGAGCTGATGGATCGCTTCCATGCGAAAGCCGCCGCCGGACTCGCGCTCGCGGCCGTCACGACTCTGGGCGCGGCATTGTGGTGGCTTGCCGCCAATCCATTTCGGCCCGCCGGAACCACCGACGTGGACCCCGTGATTGCCTTCCTCAACCGTGATGGCCATGACGCATTTCGCTACATCACCCTCGGCTTTGGAAGTGAACTCGCGAAAGTCTCAACCTATGCCAACGCCGGCAGTGTCGATGGCGATTACAACTCCGCCCGCCTGCTGCCTGAAATGACCCACTACGGCTCAGCGCAGCTTACTAACGCGAAGTTCTATGGTTCATCCGGCATGGCGGCCCTGAGAGCAATGCTCTCGCACGCCAACCGCTACGGTTTGAAATACATCTTCGTCCACGACCCGTACTACGAACCGCTGCTGACATTTGTGGGATGGAGAAAGATTGAGACATTCGGCAGCGGACAAATTACCGCGTGGTCGAAAGACGATGTCCCGCCCGCCCACAAGATGGAGTCCGATGCCGTCCCAGCGCCTTGGGAAGGCCTGTTGTGGGGGACAGTGCCCATGGCTGTTAGCTTGCTTGCGATCTTCCTGGAGTTGTTGTTGCCCGTGCGACGCCGCATACCTGTGCCCGTCGAGGTTCCAGCTCGCGCCGAACAACCTTACGTTGCCTGAGAGATCGAGATGAAATTTGTTCTGCCAATTATTCTCGTCGCCGCAACCCTAGTACTGATGGCGCTCGCCATATTCGGCGTGGGTCAAAGCGCAGGAACCGTCGGCATTGCTACAGGATCTGCGGTTCCCGGCCTCGGTTCCAAAGCCGACACTTCCGAGCAGGCCCTCGGCAGTTTCCTGACAGACATTCGGCGCCGCAACTGGGATCGCGCCTATTCTGCCCTATCGAAGACCAGTAGTGTCGACGAGCCATCGTTCATTCAGGAGTGGACCGGTTCGAACGGCAGCCTGCGCACGTTCTCGACGCTCGAAACCTATGAGGCCCGCCCGCTTCATGCCACATCCGACGACGCCCAAATGCGCGTTCGCATGCGCTGGACCACACCCGTCGGTCCGGTTGAGGATGTTCGCGACCTCAACCTCAAGCACGAAGGCGACGTCTGGAAAGTAGTTTGGCCCAAGTTTACTGCGCCCACCGTTCCCGCCCAGGTTATCCCCGTGAACTATCTGCGCTGGGATCTCGTGAATGGCGGCGCCGACGACGGATGGGGCTCGCGCAATGTCGACGCCCCCCGGGTGAGAATCATTTCCATGAACGCAGTAGACTCCTCCGAAGGCGCGGTGGTAATGGGCGAGGTCGTCAACGAGGACACAATCCCCGCCTTCGTGAACGTCAATGCCACACTCGTGGACGGCGCCGGCAAGGCCATCGACGACGAGAGCAGCTTCGACAAGATCGCACATGTCCTCCTGCCCAAGCAGGTCTCCGCATACCGCATCGATTTCCCCAACATCGGTTTGAAGAACGTGAAGAACGTTCGCATGGACGTCAAAGCCACGCTGGTTCCCGCTTCCGCGGACCCGGTGATCGGCGTCATGGATCAGAAGGTTGATCCTGACGCGCAAGGCAAGAGCGTGCTGCGAGGACAACTGCTCAACGAAAGCGGCCAGACGGTCAACATCCCCCACGTGATTGCCAGCTTTTACGACAACAACGGCAGAGTCATCTGGGTCTCGGATGGATACGTCGATCGCGCCCTGCTCCCGCAGACCTCAGAGCCCTTCGCCGTCGAGATTCCAAAGACTCTTGCCTCCAAGGTTCAGAACTTCCATGTCGTGGTCAACCAATACAGTCTGGGGAAGTCCTAGAATGCAGCCGAAAAACTTAAGCGACCACTCTGTCTTAGACAAGTCTGTACTAGCCCCCGCTGCCCAACCGGCCTCTGTTTTGGATGACTCCGTTTCTGCCGACGCCGTTTTGAAAGATTCTGTCTTGAAAGAGGACTTTGCTTTGAAAGGGCGCGGCTTCAAGCCGCGCCGTAAGTATCGCAAAATCGACCGCGGCCTTAGCCGCTGCGGTCGCATTTTGGCAGCGACTAGAATGCAGCCTTGGCTTTTAGTCTGGGT
This sequence comes from Acidobacteriota bacterium, assembly GCA_003225555.1. GTDB lineage: Bacteria > Acidobacteriota > Terriglobia > Terriglobales > Acidobacteriaceae > Sulfotelmatobacter. The sequence continues at coordinate 6,767 of QIAM01000007.1, forward strand.
TCTCGGAGCGAATCTCGGCCAAGTGTGCGCAGCCCAGGACATTCACGCGCCGACTTCCGTTCCCGCCGGAGAAGACACGCACTTCACCACCACCGGCAGCGACAAAGCGACTTTCTATCTAGTAGGCCCCGGCGTTTCCTCGAAGAGTGACGTAGAACTGGCGCAGGGAGTCCGCATTCCTGCGCAGAGCGTGCGCAACGCCGGCAACTATCTGGCGATCCTTTGCTCCGACACCTGCCGCAGCGCCACGTTCTACGTGACGCCAGCGCAGCCCGCGACCCTCACGTTGCGAGTTCATCCCTCACGCGTTCCCGTAGGCCAGAACGACGCCGTCAGCGGCGTCGCGCTCCCGTTCGATCAATTCCACAACCTGGTGATAGCTCCGTACGAGGTTAACTTCCAACTCACCTCCGGGAATTCCAGCGTCATGTCCCGGGCCGTTCGAACGCTAAGTGGAATTGCGTGGTTTCGCACAAGTTCCGGGAAAAACACCGGCATCCTGCAGGTGAACGCGGCTCTCAATGCTGTGACTTCCCGCCGCGCCGTACAGCAGGTCGCATCCGATCCATGCAATCTGCGCATCAAGGGCCAGCGCACCTCCAAAGGCATCATGGTTGAAACTGAACCGGTGCGCGATTGCTCCGGCAATCCCGTGCCCGACGGCACGATCGTGACGTTTACCGCCAGCAGCGAGAATACCAAGAGCAGCGTCGACGCCCCTATCAAGCGCGGCATTGCCCGGGCTCAGATGGAAGCTCCGGGAGCGACAACGATCTCTGCCGCGTCTGGTGTGGTCATGGGCAACGACCTGAGAATCGGAGCGCAACCATGAGGCTCCCCCGCAACCCGATGGCAGCAATGGTCGTGCTTGTTGCGGTAAGCGCATCTCCACTGCGCGCCGCCGATTCCTCCGCCAAAGTGCAGCTCAACGTGGACAAGGCCGGTCCTCGAGCCGTCGAAGCCCAAACCGAGCAAGTCATTCTGCGAGACTATCGCGCCGCCTGGACCAGCCTCGCCCAAGCTCTCGAGTTCAACACGCTCGACCCCCTCGAGGGACCCTTCGTCGGCACCGCAAAGAAATGGCTGACCGACTCTGTAACCAGCCAGCGCAGCACTGGCCTCAGCTCGCGCTATTCGGATCAGAATCACAAGCTGGAAGCCGTCTTCTACGCTCCAGAAGGAGACGTCATCGAACTGCACGACACCGCCGAGTATCAACTGCAGGTCTCTGATGGCGGCAAATCAATTCAGGAGCAGCATATGATCGTCCACTACGTGGTGTTGATGACCCCTGCCGCAGACCGATGGGTCATCCGCCAACTGCAAGCCGTTCCGCAGTTTTGAGCATCTACAGGTTTTTCCTGAGTGCTCATCCGCGACCCTGCACTCGCAACCGTCGAGTCCATGACGGCATCCAAATCTACAAAAGAAAGGTTCAGGAATGGAGCGTGCATTTGTCGAAGGCGCTGCTGTGCTTCACCATAGCTTGCTTCGTGATTGTCACCGGGTGCACGACGCCGGGGAGTCATCGTCCTCTGCGCCAGAACGCGCAAGCGCCGTCGGCCGCCCCGCAGCTCCTCGCTGTCTACATGCCGTGGTTCGGCGAGCGTAGCCACGTCGACGTCGGCTACTCCAGCCAGGATCCCGCTGTCCTGAGAAAGCAAATTCAACAAGCCCGCCGCATGGGCATCTCTGGATTCGTAGTCGACTGGTACGGCGAGAGCCGTCCCTACTCCGACCACAATTTCGGTCTTCTCGAGGAAGCGGCCAGCGAGAACCACTTCCATGTCGCGCTCCTCTACAACGAAGCCGAAGACGAAAATGCTCAGGAGACCGACGCCGCAATCGCCGCTCTGGACAAGGCGTACAAGGCCTACATCGGCCCCGAGGCTCCGCCCCGCGATGCCTACCTGACGTACAACGGCCACCCCATGATCTTCATTTTCCCCAAGCACGGTAAGGTTGACTGGAACCGCGTTCGCGAGCATTGCAACAGTTGGGAAGCGGCGCCATTCTTTCTCTACAAGGACGAAGCCCCGCCGCAGTTTGCCAACAACTTTGCCGGCTACTACGCCTGGGTGCAGCCCGGCCACGGAGGATGGTCCCCCGACGGCAGCAACTGGGGCGAGCAGTATCTGGAAGGCTTCTACAAGAACATGAAGGACAAACATCCCGACAAAGTGGTGATCGGCGCCGCGTGGCCGGGTTTCGACGATTCAAAAGCGAAGTGGGGACTCAACCGCCACATGCAAAGCCGATGCGGCAAGACATTCGACGACACACTGACTCTGTACCGTCGCTACTACGATGCCTCCAACCCGCCTCCGTTTCTCCTGATCGAGACCTGGAACGACTACGAGGAAGGAACCGCTATCGAGCGCCGCACAACCGCGGATTGCAGCGATGGACGCAATGACGCGGAGCGGTCGTCGTTGCAATGACCGCTCAATCTAAGCGCCAGTGGAAACGCGTGCGTCTCATTGTCGTGAAAAGGGCGCGCCTTTAGAGTCTGGTGAAAAACTCGATGACGGTTCTGTTTTGAAAGGGCGCGGCTTCCAGCCGCGCCGTAAGCGTCGCAAGATCAACCGCGGCTTTAGCCGCTGAGGTGACAACCTGGCCCCCCGGTTCGCACATCAAAGGCAAGTTGCTTGTCACGAGGCTCGGTAATGAATGCTGTGAAGAACTCGACTGAGTGTCTTACACTGCTCTCCCAGATTTTGCTGAAGAATCTGGGGGCCACACCTGCCGGGTCTTCCGCTGATCAGGAAGGTGTCAAGCGAGCCTACAGCGCAACCTCGCGTCCGCTCTCCGAGAGCCTGCCGGAATTTCGCTCGCTGGCTCATTCCCATCACGTCGTCATGCGCGCATTTCCCGCCCTCCAACAGATAGCGGCGGACGAGAACGATTCCCTCTCGGCAGATTGGGCTGAGGAAGAACTGGAGCAGGAGCGTGCCCGCATCGGCCGCGCTCTGGCATGCCTCGAGCCCATTTGCGAGGCGTTGGCGCGGGCGGGCAAAGTAATCGTGATCAAGTCTCTCGACCACTGGCCTGACCTGGGCAGCGACCTCGACCTTTTCACCAACGCGGAACCCTCCGACGTTGTGTCCATCATGAAACAGCGTTTCGAGGCAAAGGTTGCGGAACGCAGCTGGGGAGACCGTCTGGCAAACAAATGGAACTTCGAAGTTCCTGGTTTGCCAGAACTGGTCGAGGTCCACGTGCAACGCCTCGGTCAGACCGGCGAACAACTCGCAGTCGTCGACTCTCTGATTCACCGGTCCCGGCCTGCCGAGTTCGTGGGACATACGTTTCCAGTCCCGGCTCCAGAAGACCGCCTTGTGATCAGCACGCTGCAGCGCATGTACCGTCACTTTTACGTTCGTCTGTGCGACATCGTCGACAACGCGCAGATGATCGAGAACGGCGATGTGGATTACACCGATCTCCGGTCTCTCGCACGGCAAGCCGGTCTGTGGGACGGCCTGGCGACCTACATGGCGATTATTTCGGACTACGTGCAGCTTTACCGCGGTAGGTATCTGGCACTGCCTCCGCTAGTCACCTCCGCCGCTCGCTTCGGAGGAGAGCAGGTTTCCTTCAAGCGGAATTTTATCCGCATCCCGCTCGTACCCCAGGCGGCGAATCTCTACGCAACGGAATTGACCCGGCTTTTGCTCAATGGCGAGATCACGAACACCCTCCGCTTGAGTTTGCTTCCGGGATTGGCTGCGGCTGCAGCCATCGAGTTGAAGCTGACAGGTAGCGACAAAGGCATCTGGTAGTTGTTACTGAGAGGCTACGTGCTTTACCGGATTGTTGCTGTTAGAGCGACGACCCTATTGTAGGAACGCAACGGGTAGGTTGGACTCAATCTCTTAATCAAGACTTGCGGAGATTTCCTTGGTGCGGATTTTGGTTGTCGATGATAATCCGGCGGTACGGCACTATCTTCGTGCCATCCTGGAGCAGCAGACCACCTGGCAGGTTTGCGACGAAGCCCGCACCGGGGGAGAGGCCTTGCAACGCGTAAAGAAAGCCCCTCCCGACTTGATTCTATTGGACTTCCAGATGCCCGACTTGAACGGATTGGACGTGGCCCAGCAGATTTCCGAGCTGTTCCCCCGCATCCCAATCCTGATGGTCACCATTCATCTTTCGTCGCAACTGGCGGAGGCTGCCAAGCGCGTGGGAGTCCGGGGAGCGTGCGCGAAGTCCGATGTAGGCTCCATCGTCCAAGCCGTCGACGCTCTCTTGCACGAGCAAACTTACTTTCCGTCGATCAGTACGGCTTGAATGCTTCTCACTGGATGAATACAGGATTCGCTGTATACGTCGGACCTTGTGCTGATGCTAGCTTGCACAGGGATGGGGTGTCGTTAGGCGCTTTAAAGACCTGTGAGAAGGCGTGAAAAACGTTAGACTATGGCGAAGCGCGAGCTCACAAACTCCCGCTGCAAACTGCGCACCGATCATGACAGTTCGCATTCTACTGGTTGATGACCATCCTATTGTGAGGCAGGGACTTAAGACCCTTTTGGAGGCTCATTCCGGCTGGGAGGTTATCGGCGAGGCGGCAGACGGAGTGGAGGCGGTGGATAAGGCGGACCGCCTGCATCCCGACGTCATGGTGCTCGATGTCACCATGCCCAGGATGAACGGCTTGGAAGCCTGCCGGCTGATCCGCGAGAAAGCTCCCGGCCTTGAGATTCTCTTTGTGACTCAGCATGACTCGCCCCAGATGATGCGGGAAGCGCTGGAGGCGGGAGCCCGGGGTTACGTGGTGAAGTCCAATGCCGCCCGTGATCTGTTGGAAGCGGTCGAAGCTGTAAGCCAGCATCGCGTGTTTACAGCCCTGAACCGTCGAGATTCGGTTAACTCGTACTGAATGTCTTGGTTCGACCAGGAGCTCTGGAAGGAGTGACCCATGAAATTGCGAATTCTGCTGGCTGACGATCATGAGATTGTCCGCCGTGGACTGTGCGCGCTTCTGCAGAATCACGAAGGGTGGGAAGTCTGCGGAGAAGCCACCGATGGCCGTGAGGCCGTCGAGAAGGCCAAACAGCTAAGGCCCGACGTCGTCATTCTGGATGTCGGCATGCCGAACCTGAACGGCCTCGATGCGACTCGTCAACTGATGCAGTACGATCCCAATTTCAAGGTCATCGTGCTGACCATCACCGACTCCGATCAGGTCATCCGCGAAGCGTTGGACGCGGGCGCGCGCGGTTTTGTCTTGAAGTCGGATGCCGCCCGGGATCTGGTCTCGGCCGTCGAAGCCCTGCAGCGCAAACGTATGTTTTTCACGCCCCGCGTGAATGATCTTGTGCTCGCCGGATTCCTGGACAAGGGCCATGCGATCTCCCGCAGCGAGCCACCGAGCCTGCCCACGCTCACGGCTCGCGAACGCGAGATCACGCAACTCCTGGCGGAGGGAAAGAGCTCGAAAGAAGTGGCATCTCTTCTCAACCTGAGCACCAAGACCGTGGAGACGCATCGCAGCAACATCATGCGGAAGCTCAGCTTCCACTCGATTCGTGACCTGGTGGTCTACGCCATCAAGAACAACATCATTCAGATCGACGTGCCACCCCAATTGAAGACGCCAACAGGCACTTCGGCCGTCTAGCAGGCCGCCGAACCTCTCGGCGGGCAAGTGAGATTTGAAACGGCGCGGCATCCAGCCGCGCCGTAAAACCCTCGCAGAATAGACCGCGGCGTAACAGTTCGCGAAAATCCGATTGCGATCCCGTCTTGAAAGAAAGCGTCCACGTTTCGTAGCGCCGGCGCCCCGCCGGCTGTCGCGGGGGCATCCCTGCCCCCGCACCCGCAAGCTACTCAGATCGTACGGCCTCCAGCCGTAAGCCGCAAAATCAAGGTGGCTCTTAGCCGCTGAAGCGTGCCACTCCTACCGATTGTTCTCAGGCTGATAGAACCCTGTCCGCGTGCGCACCGTCAACCGGCCGTATCCCGGAGCCCGCGCTTCCACCTTAATGGACTGATAAGCAGGCTTCCCTCCCTGCTTCCGCGGTTTGTAAGCCACAATGTACTGGCTCCGGATGTCATGCGCCACCGTGCGCGTAATATCATTAACCTGAGCCAGCGAGTCCGGAAAATACGCCACCCCGCCGGTCCCGTCAGCCAGTCCCTGCAATGCCTGCCGTCCGGTAGCCTGCAGCCCATTCCCCGACAGTCCGATGGTGAAGAGCATGGGTCCATTCACCTGCTGCAGGCGGCGAGTCGCCTCCTGTAGGTTGAGCTGGCTCATGTTGTCCTGCCCATCGGTAACCACCAGAAGAATCTTCTTGTCCAGGTGCGCGTTGTTGTTGAGGTGCACAGCCGAAGCCACGATGGCGTCATAGAGAGCAGTGCTCCCCCGGGTTGAAACCTGCCGCAGCGAGGCTTGCAGCAGATTCGCATCTGAAGTGAAATCCTGGTCCAGATAGTAATTCTGGCTGAAGTTCACCACGAAGATCTCGTCCTGCGGATTGCTGGCCCGCACCAGATTCATGACCGCGCGATTCACTTCCGCCCGCTTGTCACGCATGGAGCCGGAATTATCAATCACAATTCCCATGGCGACAGGAACGTCCTCGCGACGGAATGAGGTAATCATTTGCGGCACTCCGTCCTCATACACCGTGAATGCGTTGCGGTCAAGATATGGAACCGGCCGTCGCTGCTCATCCATCACCGTGGCGTGCAGCACGACCTCTTCCACCTGCTTTCTGAAGACAAACATGCTGCCTTGGTCGTTCGCAGTCGGTTCTTGCGCAATGGGAGGCTCTTGTCCCGATCCGAGGGACTGGCCATTGTTCCCATTGGTGCCGTTGTCGGGCACTGCCGAAGATCCCGCCGGAGCCTGGTTTGTGGGGGAGGAAGTTTCGTTTCCTGTCGGCGGAGTCTGATTGGCCGGCGCACCTGCGGAGCCAGCAGGCTGTTGGCCCGTGGCAGCCGGAGCGGCTTGAGAACCGGGCGCAGCCGTGGGATTCTGCCCGCATAGCGTCGAACCCAAAGCAAGAATTAAAAACGTTGTCGCGAACACTGCGACCCACGAAACGTTGGCAGAACGCATGTAGATCCTCCAAGCCCTTTTAGATGCCACTTTGAGGCCGAACGGAGAATTGCACCCACGACAATTGGGGATACCAGACACGCTGTATGGCCCGTAAGGAAAAACCCGATTGCAATAGCGGAGCGAGCAATACCACTAGCGAAAAACTTACATCAACGCCAATGCGGCCTCCGGCAACAAAGGTTATGCCATGCATGAGGTTTCAGGTTTGGCACTTGTTGTGTTCAACTCCTGGCACTGCGGAATCACGATTCCGATTTATGTTCCGATCTGATTCATGTTCCGATCTATGGAGGTGAATCGTGAGCACCAACGTTCTCCGGATCCTGATCGCTGACGACCACGAAGTCGCGCGCCGTGGTATTCGTACCCTACTGGATGGCCATCCCGGCTGGGAAGTCTGCGCCGAGGCCAAGGATGGGCGCGAAGCTGTCGAATTCGCGAACCAGATGAAACCCGATCTGGTTCTGATGGACATCGGCATGCCCAATCTGAACGGGCTCGACGCCGCCCGACAAATCCTCTCCACCGCGCCCGATACCAGGATTCTCATTCTGACCATGCACGACACCGAACAGGTCGTGCGCGAGGTGCTCTCCGCCGGCGCTCGAGGCTTCCTGCTCAAATCCGACGCTGGACGCGATCTGGTTGCCGCCGTCGAAGCCTTGCAACATCACCGCACCTTCTTCACCACCAAAGTCGCCCAGATGGTCCTGGAGGGCTTCCTCCACCCGGATGCCGAAGCCGAACACCCGGCGAAACATGTCTTGACCCCGCGTGAGCGGGAAGTGATCCAACTGCTGGCCGAAGGCAAGACAAGCAAGGAAGTCGCAGTCGCTCTGAATCTCAGCGTGAAGACAGCCGAAACGCATCGCACCAACCTGATGCGGAAACTCGATCTCCACTCTGTAGCTGACCTGACGCTCTACGCTGTGCGCAACGGAATCGTGCAGATTTACTGACGACGTTCTGATTAGGGTTTAGACCGTAGTACGCCCACTGTGCTTGGTACCCGCTTGCCGCGCTCTGTACGACTTGCTACGCAATCTACCGGATACTTGAGTTTTCTCGGGTTCGGTACTCTAAAACTTCGCGCCACGTCAAGGCATAAGGAGTGTGAACATGCTCTGGACTATCGCCGTAGTGCTTCTGATTCTTTGGCTGTTGGGACTGGTCAGTTCCTACACCATGGGCGGATTCATTCATATCCTGCTGGTGTTGGCTGTCGTTGCCGTGCTGATTCGCCTCATTCAGGGCAGAAGTCCAGTAGCCTGACGGCGGCTCAGCAAGATTGGGGTGCGGGATGCCCTCAATACTAAGGAGGACTGAGACCATGGCAGAGAACCGTTGTAATGTATGCAATCAAGCCTTCAACTCCGACCGGGAGCTTCAGGAACATCAGCAGAACTCTCATTCCAGCGATAGGCAAGCCCAGAAAGATCCGCTGGCTGAACGGGATCGCGGCGGCGACGAACGCAAGATCGCCTCATAAAGTGCTTCCGGAGCGTTCGGAGACCATTCAAGGTGACACAGGAGGATTCATGGATAAGGATCGAGCCGAAGGTAAGGTAAAGGATATTGCAGGCAGCGTGGAACGCCAGGCTGGCGAGTGGACTGGCGACACCGAAACCCAGGCCAAGGGCGCCTTGAAGCAGGCTGAAGGCAAGGTGCAGAACGCCTGGGGCAAGGCCAAGGACGCTGCGAAAGACACAGTAAAGAAGAATGACGAAGCCCAGGCCCGCCCTGCCGAAGAAAACGCTGAAGCTGACGAGGAAGAAGCTGCCCGCCTGCGCCGCGAAGCCAGCTAGACTCATTGCCTATATGGAACCAGAAAGCGGGTGAGGGATTTCGATCCTTCACCCTTTTTCTTTACGGACGAAGCGGGCGGATGGGAATCGACTTGCGTCGAAACAAATGCCGCCTAACGTGAGGTTGCGGGAAGCTTCCAGAGCACAGCCAGGGCCCGCGCCGCATCGGACAGGGCGCGTTTCTCTCCACCGGCGTGGTTGGGTGCAGCCAGGCTGCGCGCTACGATCGGCGCGCCATACCTTACGCGTGACGTCAACTTTCCTGGCTGCTGAATTTCCTCCACGGCGGTTTCAAATACCCGGCGAAGATCCACGGAGGAAGGCAGTTTGGGGGCGGCATTCTTGTTTATCATTTGTGAGAAATGCTTACAGTGCGACTCTAAGACGGACCGGGCTCGACAACAATACAGCGCGGCCCTAACTCGTGCGGCGATCGTTCCCTATTCTGCCTAGCTGACCTTCCCTAAGATTCCGGAGAATTCGCGATGAGCCTTGATGTGGCTCAATGTTGTGGTTACGGTTGAACCCTGTCTATCCCCAATGGCGTCATCCTCACTGCGCGCTTTTCTGGCGGAGGGAAGAGCCCGCCCTGAGCGAAGCCGAAGGGATCTCGCTTCGGAACTTTTCCTGTACTGCTCCATGCCCCTCGGAACAGGAGTATGAGGGATGCCTGTTAGCCGGAAAGCTTGAAACTTGATCTCGAAATCAGCTCAGGCAGCCGACGCCTGCAGCCCCAGGCAGCTTTGCAACGCCCGCAAAGCATAAAGCGCATCATCCAGGGCCTGATCCTCTTCGATGTTGTCGGTATTGGTGGCGAAGAGTTCTCGTGCGCGCGCCACGATTGACTTCTCCGCCTCGGCGATGCGCTGGGGAATCTTATCCCGGTCGGTTTCAAACAGCGCCGCCTTATACAGTTCGTGCCACCGCGGCACACGGGGGAAGTAAGCAGCAGTACCACTGCTCATGGTCACACCTCAGAAAAACCAACTGGTCTTACGGGGTCTGGGAGATCCGCAATGCACAGTAGTATTCCCATTCTGTGAAAATCCCATCAGGTGAACACCGTAGACAGTGACCAAAAAGGGCGTAACACGAAAGGCTAGCTTCAACCGTTCGAAGGGCAATAAGAACAAAACAAAGGGGGGTGGAGACAATATTCCACCCCTGGGAATCGCTATGCAGCCCGGCGGGTTCTCATCCGGCTCGTCTCCTCACGAGCAGATGTCGTGGTTTCGCCTTCCTCCGCGCTGGCATTGACTTCTTCCGCTATCCGGGTCAGCTTCTGGTCTGCTTCCTTTTCTTCGTTGAGAGTCTGCTCCAGCAGCGGAACGTGCTCGTCCTCGCCCAGGATTTCTGCGAACGTCCTTAAGGTTCCATAGGCGGCAATCTCGTAGTGCTCCACCCTCTGCGCAGCGCCGATGATGGCCGCATCCTTCACGCTGTCCTCGTAATCTTCCTTCATGACTTCGGCCCCCTCTTTCACCAGGCCCTCCATGCCCAGGCACTTCTTGCCAGTCGGCTTTTCGTCGAGTTGCTCGAAGATCTGCTCCAGGCGCGAAACCTGCTCCGAGGTCTGCCGTACGTGTTCCTCAAAAGCCTGCCGAAGCTCGTTGCTTGAGGCCGCTTTCGCCATCTTCGGAAGCGTTTTCACCATCTGCGTTTCCGCGCTATAGAGATCCTTCAGTTCATTGATGTACAGCTCCCGCAATGATTCCTGCATCGCTATTCTCCTCCTTGGTAAGTGAACTCTCGGCGAGATGAAAATTCCCGTTTTCATCCGTCGTCCTTTTCTGCAAAGTAGTGCTTTCGTTCGACGCGGAACAATACCCCGAACGCTGTATGGACACATTGCAAATCCCGCTGCAAAGATGCGCTTTTGCGCGAGGTTACGCGACACTGTAAGCAGCCGGAGGATCTATGAAGAAGGGAACGAAACCCAGCCGAAAAATCCGCTACGCCGTCGTCGGTCTGGGACACATCGCCCAAGTCGCTGTCCTGCCGGCCTTCCGGACCGCGCGCAACGCCGAGCTCGTGGCCCTCATCTCCGATGATGCTGAAAAACGCAAGAAGCTAGGTCGCAAGTACAAGGTGGACCGCCCCGCTTCCTACGATGAGTATGACGAGTGCCTCAGCGACGGCGTCGATGCCGTCTACATCACGCTGCCCAATCATCTGCATCGCGAGTACGCCGTCCGCGCTGCCGAAGCCGGAGTGCACGTGCTTTGCGAAAAGCCGCTGGCCGTGACCTCCGAGGAATGCCAGGCCATGATCGACGCCGCGGAATCAAACGGCGTGAAGGTGATGGCCGCCTATCGCCTGCATTTCGAAAAAGCGAATCTGGAGGCGATCCGCCTGGTCGAGAGCGGCAAGCTCGGAGGCACAAGATTCTTCAGCTCCGAGTTCGCCCAAAACGTAGACCCCGAAAATGTTCGCCTGATGCCCGTGGCGCAAGGCGGCGGTCCCGTCTACGACATGGGAGTGTATTGCATCAACGCCGCCCGCCATCTGTTCCAGTCTGAACCGATTGGCATATCCGCCTTGAGCGAGAGCAATGGCGAGCCCAGGTTCAAGCAATCCGAAGAGATGACCTCCGTCCTGATGCGCTTCCCCGGAGACCGCCTGGCCACATTCACCTGCAGTTTTGGCGCAGCCGACATAGGGCACTACACGCTGGTGGGAACAAAAGGAACGCTCGTCGCTGACCCCGCCTACGAATACGCGGAAGGCCTCTCCTACCGCATCACGATCAACGAAAAGACGAAGGTCCGAAAGTTTCCCAAGCGCGACCAGTTCGCCGCCGAGATCACCTATTTTTCCGACTGCATCTTGCAAAACAAAGAACCCGAACCGAACGGATACGAAGGCCTGGCCGACGTAAGAGTCATCGAAGCCATCTACGAGTCAGCCCGGACCGGCAGCGTTGTGTCCCTGCCACCATTCTCCAAGCAGCCCCGCCCCACTCCCGCCCAGGAAATCCACAAGCCCGCCCACGGCAAGCCGGAAACCGTGAAAGCAAAATCCCCCAGCGGAGAAGCGGCCTAAGAGTGAGTTGCTATGTGGGGACAGTCGCCCTCGGCGGTCCGACCGGCAGTACCAGTCTGCTGAAAAACTGGGTGGCGGGCTTGTTTTGAAAGGGCGCGGCTTCGAGCCGCGCCGTAAGTGCTGCCAATAAAACGCGGCTTCAGCGGCTGCGGAGGAACTAAGCGGGAACTTCTAGAAAACCGTTTTTCTTATAGCAAGCTGAGGTCGCCTCGTATGTGCGAGCTTCTGATTTGTTGTGCGGAATCCTCGCTCCTTGGTGCTATGATGCGCGGAGACAGCCTCATCCATCGCTCGTCAAAGGCGGATACGAAATTTATGGCGATCGCACCTCCGAATTCCTCCACTACTCTCACAGCGGCTTCTTCCGACGCCTCTTCCTCCTACACAGTTCCGCTGATGGTAGTCACCACTCTGTTTTTTATGTGGGGGTTCCTCACCTGTCTGAATGACATTCTTGTCCCACACCTGAAACCGATCTTCGACCTGGATTACAAGCGGATCATGCTGATTCAGTTCGCGTTCTTTGGAGCCTACTTCCTGTTTTCAATACCTTCCGCGTGGATCATTGATTGGATCGGCTACCAACGCTCGATGGTGGTGGGACTGCTCACCATGGGCCTGGGCGCATTTCTTTTCGTGCCTGCAGCCAGTGTTCCGTCCTACCCGTTATTCCTGTTTGCACTCATCGTTCTTGCCGCTGGTATTACGTGCCTGCAGGTGGCAGCGAATCCCTATGTCACGGTATTGGGGAAACCCGAGACCGCGTCGAGCCGCCTGAACTTGACGCAGGCGTTCAATTCGCTAGGAACCTTCCTGGCACCTTTTTTCGGCAGCCTGTTCATCCTGAGCGCCGCCCCTAAGACAATGGAAGAGATACGAGCGTTGGCACCCGATGCTCTGCAGGCCTATCGCCTGCATGAAGCGGCAACCGTCAAGACGCCCTATGTGGGCCTGGGCATTGCGCTGGTAGTGTTGGCGGTGGCCATCGGTAGTTTTAAGTTGCCAAAGATCGAGCACGCTCAACATAAAGTCGGCGAAAAGGTAAACGACTCGATCTGGAAGCATCCCAATTTGATTTTTGGCGCCATCGCCATCTTCGTCTACGTCGGCGCCGAGGTTTCCATCGGAAGCTTTCTGGTGAACTACTTCAGTCAGCCTGAAATCGGCGGATTAACGGAAAAAGTTGCGGCCGGCTTCGTGGCACTTTATTGGGGTGGTGCGATGGTCGGGCGCTTTTTCGGGTCGGCGATCTTGGGCGGAGCGAAAGCATCCCGCATGGCTTTAGCGTCAGTTGGCGGCGCCCTGCTGTTTGGGATTGCGCAGTGGGTGAGTGGTCACGTCATAACGCAGGGGCACCATGGTCTTTTAGGCATCTTGTGGATGATCGTAGCGGTCCTTCTCGCCGCCCGTCCGCTTTTTGCCCTCGCAGCAATTGCGGCCGCTGTGCTCGCAATAAGCGCAGCTGCACGCGGTGGCCTTTTATCCCTAACAACCGGCTTGCTCCTGGGCATTTGTGCAGTCTGCGCCGCTGCTCTCGTGGCAATCTCCATGCTAAGCACTGGCGGCTTCGCCATGTGGAGCATCATCCTCGTCGGCTTCTTTAACTCGATCATGTTCCCCAGCATTTTCACGCTGGGGGTGGCGGAACTCGGTCCTCTTACTGGAGACGGTTCCGGAATCATGATCATGGCCATCGTCGGCGGAGCCATCATCCCCGTGCTGCAGGGAGCCATAGCCGATCGCATTGGCATCCATCATGCGTTTTTTCTGCCCGTGATCTGCTACCTCTACATTCTGTTCTTCGCTCTAAGCGGCTCAAAACCCAACAGCCAACGGCCCGCGAAGACATAACAGAGATTCGCAATTTGCTGCGTCGTCCCTAAATTCATCAACCACCAAGGACACGAAGTAACACGAAGACGTGAACCCTGAGGGTTTCCTTTGAGTTCCCTTTGTATCCTTGGTGGTTGATTAGGACACCACCCGCCACCGCATTGACGGTCCGCGAGACCAGATTTGTTATAAGATCATTCGTTCGCGAAACTCCCCCAATTCCCAGGGTCCAGAAGAAAGTAATCCATGGTCCCGAGCAGAAAACCAGGCCAAAAAGCGCCCGTGGTCACACTCAGAGCCGTGGCCGAGCATCTGGGACTGACTCCCGGAACAGTCTCCGCGGTCCTCAATGATTCACCCTCAGCGCGCTCCATCCCACAGTCAACCAAGAACCGCATCCATGCTGCTGCCAAGGAGCTCGACTACCGCCCCAACTTTTTCGCGCGCACCTTACGCAACAAACGCACCTTTACCATTGGCGTGATCGCAGAGGAAATAGGCGACTCCTACGGCGGGATGGTCATCAGCGGCATCGAGGAATACCTGCGCAAGAAAGACTACTTCTTCTTCGTGGTAGCTCACCGCCATGATCCCGACTTGCTAAGCCGGTATGCCCAGATGTTGTCGCAGCGCGGCGTCGAAGGCATCATCACCGTGGATACGACGGTTCATGATGAGCCTACTCTTCCGATGGTCGCCGTGGCCGGGCACAAGAAGGTCAAGGGAGTCACCAACATCATTCTGGATCACCACCGAGCCGCCCTGCTGGCGCTGAATTATCTGAAAGACCTCTCGCACGAGCGCGTCGCGTTCATGAAGGGGAACCCAATCAGCTCTGATTCCAAAGATCGTTGGGACGCCATCTGCCAAGTGGCGCAACAGATCGGCATGAAAATCGATCCCGATCTCACGGTACAGATCGATATCGACGATGCCACCCCGAAACTGGGCTATCCCTTCGCGAAACAACTTCTGGCTCGCAAGAAACCGTTCACCGCACTCTTCGCCTACAACGACATCTCCGCCATTGGAGCCATCCGCGCCTTTCAGGAGCAAGGATTGCGAGTACCGCAAGATGTTTCTGTGATTGGCTTTGACGACATCGCCGGTGCCGCTTTTAATACTCCGAGTCTCACCACCGTCAGGCAGCCTCTGAGCCGCATGGGCCAGGTCGCAGCGCAAAGCCTGCTGGAGCGGATCGAGGGCAAAAAAGAGTATCCCTCGGAGATTGCCATTGAACCCGAGCTCGTGGTGCGTGAATCTACCGCGAAAGCTCCGAAATCCTAAGACCGGAAGATCTTCAGCAGATTGCGTCCGGGGCTATGTAACCTGGTTGTGTGGGGACCACCGCCCCCGGCTGTCCGACCGGGCGCAGCCCGGTTCTTGCGTTGAACGCGGCTGTTGAACACAGAGACTTCGAATCCGCTTTAGAATGAAAACGGCTTGATCTTCCGCGAGTAGTGCATCGACCATCCATGCCGCTCTCTGAACCAACACAGGCAGCAAACTCGTCTCGAGCTGCGAACATCGCCGCGAACGCAGCCTTTGTACCCATTGGCATGGTGACGGTCCTTCTGGGGCCCATGCTACCGATTCTTTCGGCGCGATGGTCGCTGAACTATGGCCAGGCCGGTTCGCTGTTTACCGCGCAGTTCGTAGCCTCAACATTCGCAGTGCTGTTGTCCGGAGGCCTGGTCTCGCGGTTGGGATTCCGTTTCGCAATCAATGCTGGACTTCTGGCCATGGCAGTGGCGCTGGCGGTGCTTCCGCTCACTTCATACTTTCCGGGACTGGCTTGCATTGCGCTCTACGGAGCAGGACTCGGACTCGCAGTTCCAGCGGCGAACCTGCTTGTCGCTGAGGTAAATCCCACGCGCCGCAGTGCCGCCCTCAACGTACTGAACTTCTCGTGGAGTGTGGGAGCAGTCGCCTGCCCATTTCTGGTTGCGGCCGCCGCGAGGGGCCACCACATCGCCCTCCTGCTCCTAGTGGTCGCGGGATTTCTGCTCATCGTGATGCTCGGCATTGCCGCCATGCCCTGGCAGGCCGTCGAACCTACTGGTGCCGACCGGAAAAACGCAGCACCCATCAATTGGAAAGTACCTGCCTTTCGCGTTCTGGGCTCGCTTTTCTTTCTCTACGTAGGTATGGAAAATGCCTTCGGAGGGTGGATCGCATCTTATGCCAAGGGCCTTGCCAGTTTTTCCCCCGCCCGCGCCGTAATGACGCCGTCGTTCTTTTATTTTGCTCTCTTGATGGGAAGGTGGCTGGCGCCGTTTCTGTTGCGCACCATCGATGACATCAAGCTCGCGCGCGCCGGACTGGTGGTGGCTTGCGCAGGTATGGCAAGCCTGCTTCTGTCGCACTCCATCCTGAGTGTTACGGTCAGCGTCGCGATCGCCGGGCTGGGATGCTCCGCCGTGTATCCGATCACTATTGCATTGCTGTCACGCGAGTTCGGCGCTGCAGCTTCGCGCGTAGGATCCATCATGTTCACCCTGGGAAATTTGGGAGGAGCTTCCTTGCCCTGGTTGGTAGGCTACTCTTCCGATCGCTTCGGCAGCCTCAAGCTGGGCCTGGCTGTTCCGCTGGTTGCCGGGGTTGCGATGTACGCGTTGTACGCCGCTCAGTGGGGCTCCGTTTCACAGAAGCACTCTTGACCAGAGGCTGTGTGGGGAATTCTGTGGGGCAGCCGCCCCGGCTGTTCGGCTGGACGCAGCCCGGTTCGCTGCAGGCGAGGGCCTTTTTCGCACTTCAAGAGAATCAATAAGTTAGCCGCGTCCCGGTTTTGGCTGTAAATAGCTATATGCTATATCCGTTCGCCAGGTGCCCTTGCGGGCCGCTGCACGCGTTCGTTGCGAGGGATGGCCTTCATATGGGTATCCTCAACCTCGATGGCTCGTATAACAGGCTTCTACGGCCCAGGAAATGGCATCTCTCGCGATGATCGCAGCGGCCGTTCCGGTAAGCGACCAAACAATCACGCTGCAAACCCAAAGCTAAGTCGAATGGAATCAACAGGGGGCTTTTCGCTCACTCCATAGAATCAATGGTTTCCGGGAGCTGACGGCTGTGCCGACATGTTCTCTTGCCCCTCCCGGAAAAGATGCACATTGCTGCGCAATATAACCGCCGGTCCGATGGAAGTGCTCGCCGGAATTGGAGTACGGCTCACAAAATGATCCAACAGAATCCGCATCGCTAATTGACCTTGAAGGTAAGGATTTTGATAGATCGACGCTCGAATTGTTCCCTCCCGCAGTTGGAGCACCATCTGCGGGAACAGGTCGGTCGTGATTAGAGCGACGGCCTCTGCCAAATTGTGTTCTTTTAAGGCGCGGCAAACTGGCAGGCAGTTCACTGTGCATACGTAAATTCCGCGTAAGTCCGGCTCGCGTTGCAGCAGTTCGCAGGTTTTGTGATAGCTCTCTTCCTCTGACTCATGCGCCTCCAGGACCGCAACAACCTGACCACCGGAACAATCGGAGCAGAACCCGGCGCAGAATCCACTCGCCTTCAGGCGATGTTCCTCGGTGTTCAGCATGCCGGTGACGACCGCTGCTTTTGATGCTGGGGGCACCAGTTTGGCCATCAATTCCGCCGCGAGGCGTCCGCTCAACTCCGGATCAACGGCTACGATGCTGGAGCGGCGACTTTGAGGCGCATCCGTCGTGATGCAGACGACGCGCACGCCGGCTTCCTCCGCCACATCGATCAACGGCCCAACAACCTCAGGACTTCCGGGGGTAGTGATGATTCCTTTCACGCCCCTCTTGAGTAATGCCATCATCTGTTTCTTCTCATCGATGCCCAGCGTCGGCACGGGCTTGTGCACAAGTTCCACCCTCACCGTGCTCGCTCGATTCGATTCGTCGAGAATGCCAGCTCGCATCTGATCGTAATACAGGTGGTTTTCACGCGGAATGCAGACGCCAATGCTCAGAGTCGCATGTCCCACGGAGAGTGCGCGCGCGGCGGGATTGGGCGAATATGCCAACTGGTGGGCAATGCGGAGGACTTTCTTGCGGGTTGCCTCGCGGATGCCGGAACGTCCATGCAAGGCGCGGTCGACTGTGCCGATTGAAACCTTCGCCAGTTCGGCGATGCGATAGATGCCGTTACGTTTCATGTGGCCAGGGCGGGAGGATGGGTCGTGCTCGCGTTTGCAGGAAGGCACGGACAATCTGAATCATCCCTGATGGTACTCCTTCAGGGCGTTAACGTACACATAAAGGGAAGTCATTGCTTGAAGCCAGCGGAAGTCTTGAATCCACCACGCCACAAAGATATTCCAAAGAGCGTTGAAGTCATCTTCCTTCGGTTAAGACCTCAACCCCATAAGGCGGCAAAGTGACCTTGCTCCCTTCCTTTTGTGCGAGCAGGAGCTTCATGGAGTGCGGAAGAGATACACTGCGATCTTCACGCGTGAAGTTGATCAGCAGGAAGACTTGCTTTCCACCTCCGGTTCGACGGGAAACCTCCACGCCATCGGGCACGGTGATTGACGTTCGCGTTACATTGCTGTTCTTGACCATCCACTCACCGGCCGCTGCCATGAGCTTGTCATCGAGGACGGCGCCGATGTAGGTGATGCGACCCTTGCCGTAAGGGCTTGTGATGGCGGCCGGTTGATCGTCGAGCCAACCGTTGGACGGACCATACTTCATGAGCACTTCCGTGTTGGGAGCGCCGGCCTTCATTTGCTCAGCCCATATCTTGACCTCTCCGCTGCCCCACGTGCCAGACACAGGGAAGTCTTTCTCGAGCGCGTAGTACTGTTCCACGCGTCCGCCGAGCGCATCCACCAGATATCCGGGTTGACGCTGCGGCAGCAGGCCGTTGGCGTCGTCCTTCATTCCGGAGCGTGGTCCGAGAACGAGGCAACCGCCATTGTGCGCATATTCGAGCAGGTGATCGGCAAGATCCTTCGGCAAGACGTTCAGATCCGGCGCGACTACGAGTTTGTAACGGTCCAGGGGAGCGTAGGGGCTGATCACATCGACGGAGTCGGTCAGCTTGCGCAAAGCAGCATAGTAGCTCTTGAGCAGTTCGACCTGATCGTACTTCCCAGTATGTTTCTGGAAGTCAATGGCCCACCGGCTGTCGTAGGAGTTCAGGAGAGCGACGTCGGAAACTACGGTCGTGCCGCGGAAGGCATCCTGGACGGAGGAAAATTCGCGGCCAATCTGCGCGACCTCAGAGTAGAGCGGGGCGGGAGTGCCGTCGGCTCCAATCAGAGTGCCGTGGTACTCTTCCTGTCCGTTGAGCGCGCTGCGCCACTGCCAGTAGCTCACGTCGTCGGCACCATGCGCAATTGCCTGCCAGGCCATGGCTCGGACCTCTCCCTTGTTCAGGAAGTTGTTGACGCCCGCCCAGTTGACGGCGCCGGGCTGAGTCTCAATCACCCAGAAGTTACTGCGCTTGAAGCCGCGCGTCAGGTCATGGGTCAGACCGTTGGAGGTTGGGTCGAGGTGTCCACTGCCGACATAATCGTCCCAAGCGGCGAAGGTCAATGGTTCTGACATCTTGTAATGATCGAACCCGTCAAAGAAGCCCATGAAGTTTCCGGTGATGAACTGGCGTGTGTCAGCATGCGCGCGGATGACATTGATTTGATTTTTCTGATAGTCGTTCCAAATGTCGGTGACCAAGCGGCGCCACTCGAGCACGAGCCCAGGATTGTTACTATCGCCCACGGGAATAGGAATCTGGTCCCACCGATTGTAGGTCTGGCTCCAGTATGTGGTTGTCCACTGCCGGTTCAGATTGTCGAGCGTTTTGTACTTGCTCTGTAGCCAGCCCTGAAATTGTTTGCGAGTGAAGTCATCGAACGACATCCAGGCGTAGCCGTATTCGTTGTCGATTTGCCAACCTACGACGTCGGGATTGTGCCCGAAACGGACGGCCATGGCCTCGGCTATCTTGCGGCAATAGTTGCGATAGACAGGAGAATTGACGGAGCCGTGGGCGCGGTTGCCGTGGACGGCGCGGTGACCCGCTTCATCGATCCGCAGAGTCTCTGGATGTTCTTGGGTGAGCCAGGCGGGAGGGCCTCCTGTAGGAGTGCCGACGACCGAGACGATGTGGTGTTTCGCGGCGAGGCTGATCGCGCGTTCCAGCCAATCGAAGTCGTAGTGACCCTCGGAGGGCTCCATGCGGCTCCATGCAAACTCGGCAATGCGGACCGCTTTGAGGTTAGCGGTTTCCATCAGGCGCAAGTCCTCCTCCCAACGGGACTCCGGCCATTGCTCGGGATACCAGTCTGTGCCGACCAGGATTGCGTCGTGGCCTGGGATTTGGGTGGGGATCGCCGGTGTGTTGGGCGTTGTCTGGGCGAAGCCGAGTCGGGAAAAAAGTAGGACAATGATGAAACAAAATCGCAGAAGTGGGATCACGGGTTCCTCCGTGCAATGTTGAGCCGTACGTGAACAGATTCGTTTGCGAGTCACAGAGATTACCACTGGAGCTAAAGCCCCCATTCGGATTATGGAGGCTTACGCGGCTCTAGAAGGGCCGCTCTTCCACGCTTGTGCATGCATTCGTAGACTGCGGAAAATCCTACGGCGTAACGGTAATCTGTTTCCCTTCGTATCGCCCGATTTTGTCGGGCTCGCCTTCCTGATTCACTCCCACGCCGTGGTTCTCGCTGGTGAATACAACGTGGAAGGTGCGACTCTGCAGCATGCCAGGAAAATGTCCCTTGCGGTCGCCGATGGTCAGGGTTTGCTTCGCATCGTCCCAATGGAGAGGGATGGTGGCGTACACGCCCTTCTCGTAGTTGTAGCCGTCGTTCTCGTCTTCGTACAGAACGAAGTTTCCGTCGGCTCCGCGATAGATGCGCAGCTCAATCGGATCCGCAGGCTTCTGAGTGGACCACTCGATGTCGGGGCCCATGGGGACGATTGAGCCTGCGCGAACATACAACGGCAAATGGTCGATGGGTGCGGGTGCGTCGACCACCTTTGATCCCTCCCCCGCAGTGCCGCTCCAGAAGTCGTACCACTTCGCTTCCGGCAGATAGAGCCGGCGGCTGGTGGCTCCCGGTTCGGTGACGGGATTCACCAGGAAGGCTGGTCCGTACATGAACTGGTCGCCGATATCGGCGGCGCGGGCGTCGGTGCGGAAATCCATGACCAGCGGACGCATTGGAGTGTAGGCTTCGCTGGTCGTCTTCCACGCGAGGGAATAAGTGTAGGGTAGCAGCCTGTAGCGGAGACGATCGAAGGTGATGAGAATCTTCTGCGCATCGGGTCCGTAGGACCAAAGCTCGTTCTCGTCAGGATTGCGCGTTCCGTGCACGCGCAGCACCGGATTAAACGTGCCCCACTGAAACCAGCGCACAAACAACTCGCGAAACGCAGGATCGGCGGGGCTTCCAAAGACGAAGCCGCCGATGTCCGTGGTCCAATACGGTATGCCGGAGAGGGCGAAATTCAATCCTGCGGGAATTTGACGGCGGAAGCTGAACCAGTCGGAGTTGATGTCTCCTGACCATGCCGTGACCGAATTTCTCTGCGAACCTGCGAAGGCGGAACGGGACAGTATGTAGACGCGTTTCTTGTCGGACGCGCTGCGTTGACCTTCATAAACTGTTCCCGTGTCGAGCAGGGGATAGTCATTCACGTAGCGATTGCCGCTTCCCGCTGCCAGCTTGTGTCCAAGCAGGATATTTTCTTCCTGGCCTTCAGTCTCGGGTTCGGTGGTGTCCATCCACCAGGCGTCCAGACCGATGCTGAACAACGCCTTGTTCACCTCGTCCCAATAAAATTTGCGCGCGTCAGGATTTGTGGCGTCGTACACGCCCATTCCGTCTGTGTGATAGGGCGGCTTGGCGAATTTGAACTTGTCGACGAACCAGCCGCGCTTGTCCATGTAGTCGTAATTCGCAGAGCCCGGCTCGAAGAACGGCCAGATTGAGATCATCAGGTGGAAGTTCAGGGCGTGCAATTGGTCGACCATGCCTTTCGGGTCGGGATAGTTCTTGTTGAAGACGAATTCGCCCTTACGGTTCCACCAGAACCAGTCCTGCACGATGTTGTCGGCGGGGATGTGCAGTTCGCGATACTTTCGAGCGACGCCGAGAATTTCGGCCTGCGCCTTGTAGCGATTCTTGCACTGCCAGAAGCCGTAGGCCCACTTGCCGAACAGCGGCGCCTGCCCGGTCAATTCGCGGTATGCGGCGACGATCTTGTCCAGCTCTGGCCCATAGAAGAAGTAGTAGTCGACTGCGTCGGCGACTTCGGAACTGATGTAGAGATAGTTGGCGAAGCGATTGTTGAAGCGGCTGCGGGACTCGTTGTTCCAGTAAATTCCGTAACCCTTGTTCGACACCAGAAGCGGAACGGAAATATTGGTGTTGTCCTGCGAGATGTCGACCGACTCGCCGCGGTAGTTCCAGACTCCGGACTGGTGCTGCCCCAGACCGTAGAGGCCTTCGTGGGATCCGTAGACATTCACGAAGGATTCGGCATGGTAAGTGTCCTCACCGTTCACATGCACGGACGTGAGCCATCTTGAGGCTTCTTGTACCAACGGCTTGCCGTCGATTTCGCGGTAGGTGATGGCGCCATCGATCCGGGTCACGTTTACTTTGAGTCGCGCGGTGCTGATGGTGACATCGTCGGCGGTTTCTTCGCTCGTCCATGAGGGAGTGCTCCACACAGTCTTGATCACGACGAAATTCGGATGCTGTTGAAATTGAGCTGTCGGAGAGTAGAGGACGTGGATGATTGAATCTGAGCACAGCTGTACTTTGAGGAAGCCGGTTTTTTGCGTAAAGACCATACCGTCTGCCTGCTTCTGGACGGCAGTGACGGGATTTCTGGGCGTCCATTGAGCGTGTGCCGGGACGAGGAACGTCAGGCACGCCGCCAAGAACATAAAGGCTGAAACTCGCGTCGCATGAAATCTCTTCATAAGTCAGCTGGAATCCTCTGGCGAGGTATCCTACTCCGGCGAAGTAAGCGTTTACAATTTCGGGATCACGCGCGTGCTAACCGCGCCGCAAGCCTTGACAGACGCACCAAGCGGTACAGGGGGAATAGTGGCGCGGGCAGATGTACAGCCTGCCACTCGCCCGGGCCTGGTGTAAGGGCAAGACGCTGCAGGAATCGGACCTGGTCCGCTCCGCGTTCGCGGAGATGCATCATGAGACGGAAGTAGGCTAGCGACTCGACATCACAGGAATTTCCGCTGATGATTTGTGCAGCCGCTTTTTCGGCCAGCCTTACAGCTTGGTGATCTGCCGCCACATTGCCTTCCAAAAGAACGGGGAGGGGAGAGCCCAGGAATCGGTTCGTCAGCAACAGTGTGACTCGCAAGATGCGCGCGATTCCGAGCACGTTCGCCTCATCGTCAATCCACTTCCAATTCAGAGCCGGCAGCTGCAGGATGCGGGCGATATCGCAGAGCCAGATGAGGCGTCCCCAAACATGCTTGGCGGCATGGATCGACAAGATCAGGAGCTGGTCTTCGGGAGAAGGAGTTTTCATGGCATGCCCGGCCACGGAGACCGTTGCCGCGCGACGGAACAGGGCTTGCATATCGTAATCAACCGCGTAAAAGCGGGGCTGAATGGCCCACTGCACTTCGAGGAGATTGCGCCCGGCCTGACTGTCGAACGCGCACTCGTACCCGGATTGCAGGTAAGCGCGCTCTTCTGCCGCGGAAAGGTCGTCGTGCGGCGTGTAGTCCAGCTCTCGGACGGCTTGCTTGATCCGCGAAAGATCTTCGGGACGAATTAGCAGATCAATGTCCCCGGCTGGGCGTAGCGAGATATCGCCGTACATTTGCTCCGCCAGGGTGACGCCTTTGTAGGGCATCGCTTCAATTCCAAGTTGAATCAGCCGGTCGATGATTCGAATCAGCTCTCGCGCCAGGAATAGGCTCTTATGAAGATTAATTTGATGGCGTTGTTTCAACCGGAGCTTCGTCTCTGCTGGAACCTCCTGCGATCGAGTGGTTAAAGCCTGATGGAGAAGCAGCAGAGTGCCGTGGCGGTCCGCCAGATCGAGCACGGATTTCCAAGAAACTGGGTTGCGCAGCAACTGACGAATGGGATCCTGCTTTTCGTTGTTGGAGAGTGCCGAACAGGCCGCCAGTAACAGAGACCACTCCGCGCCGAATATGGTGCCTGAACCTGACGTGATCTCAGTTGAAGCCATGTGTCAGCCTTCTGTGCAGACTAACCGAGTCCGGCTTCGGGAAAGGTCCTTCGTTTGTGGTGGAGCGGTACCGAGCGTGTTGCATAAGCGCCTGGCGGACCCTCAGGAGCTAAAGCCCTTGCACTTGGCCAGAGTTCCTCAGCGGCTAAAGCCGTGTCGATACTTTGGAACTTAGCGGCGCGGCTTGAAGCCGCGCCCTTTCAAAGAGACGTTGCGGCGACCTTTTCGGCAGCCTCTGAAAGCCGTGCCCTTTCAAGTCCCATTTTTTGAAAAACCCACTATGCGCTTGCTTGAGCAATATTTGGAGTCGCTCGAATCTGCACCAGATTGACGGCCGCGGGCTTCCGCGATAAGAGGTTGGCCGAGGGAATTCCCGTTCGGGCGAACGACTTTTCGCAATCCTGCGTGGAGGGTCCGCGCATGTTTCCTTCCATGAACGCAAGGCCGGGGCACCGCGTGCAAGTCGAACCGTGGGTACACTGCGAGCAACTGGTCAAATCTTTCAAGCGGATCGAGCGCACTTCCTTGAGTTGCTCGGAGTGTCGCCAGATATCGATGAAGCGCTGTCGTCGTACATTCCCGCAGGTAAGCGGAAATTGGACGCAGGGATAAACGTCGCCGTAGGGAGAAACGTAAGCCGCGGTGTGTCCGGCGCTGCAGGGCAACGCTTGCAGTTCGTCTTCGTTTGGCTTTGAGGGCACGGCGCAGTATTCATCGACGTCCCCGACCAGTGACTGGTCGCGAAAGAGCCGCTTCAGCGCATTCTCCTCGGCGCCAAGCCTTAGAGTGGAGCGGTTGCCGTCCATCATCGGGGTGACCGTCGGATCGAGCGTGGCCCTGACCCCAAGCTCGTCTGCGAGTGCGCGAACGTCTTGATAGTCCTGCATGTTCTCGGTCATCAGAACATTTGCAATGGTGACCTTGATTCCCTGCGACTTCAAAAAGCGGATCGCGGTCAACGACCGCTTGAGCGAGCCCGGGACCAGCGTGATGGCGTCGTGAACTTCAGGACGGTGCGAGTAAATGCTGACCTGGACCGACTCGACGCCAAGATCACGAATGCGCGCCGCCTCGCGTTCCCGGATGAGAACGCCATTGGTCTTGAGCTTTACGCAGAAAGTTAACTGGCGCGCGTACTCAAGGATTTCGAAGAAGTCGCGACGCATCAGAATCTCGCCGCCGCTGAGCGTCAGAATAAAGACGCCGGCGTCGGCCAATTCATCCAGCAGATGTTTGATTTCGGTGGTGGTCATCTCGCCGTGGTCGTCGTGGTCGAGATAGCAGTGAACGCAACGCTCGTTGCAGCGATAGGTCAGGTCTACCTGGACGGCGAGCGGAACACCCAGAGCAAGCGCCTTGTCGCCCATTTCCTGCATTAGCGCGCTCATTGCGCATCTCCGGCGGCTGGATTTGCTGGTGCGATCGGCTCTTCAGAAACTTGCAGGATTCCATGGCTGGCCAGTTCTCGCGCCAGGGTCTCCGCATCCTGCAGGGCGGCGTCCGCGTCGATCTCGAACTCCGGCACAATACGGCGCTCGACAATTTCTTCCAGGGTAGTCTTCCCGTCGGCGGCTTGCCAGATAACGGTGGCAGTCTTGTTCAGTGTGAAAAGCGTGGAGTCCTGACCCGACATGATCATCATCTCGCCATCGAGGACGCGGGCTGCCAGCTTGGGACTGCGCGCTATGTAGAGCTTGCTCATCCAATCAACTCCCAGACCCGCGCATCGGGCACAAAGGCCAGCCGTGAAACCGGCACGCGCTTTACGAATTCGAAAGCGTGATGAAAAACCTGTTGTACCAGTTCCTGGTCCTCGGCGAAGAATAGCAGGTTCGCAAGAAGAGATCTGGCGGCCTCGGCAGGAGCGACCGGCTCGATTCGGTTTTCGGATCCTTTGGCGAGCAAGTAGAGCGCCGCGATCGGCGCCGAAACATTTTCGCCCACCTTCGCCAGTTCGCCGGTGAACGGGGTTCCAAAGGCAAGGTAGTCGTCTTCCAGCTTCCGCACGTAGGAAATTTCATCGGTGAGCAGCGTGGCGTCGGGAGGGGCCAGGCGCGAGATCGTGGTCTTGCCGGCTTCGGACACACCAGCGAACAGGAATGCTTTGCCGTTTCGTATCGCACTCGCGGAATGCAACAGGAAGCCGCCTTGCCTTGCCAGCACAAGCGTGTGCACGATTCGCAGGACCGCGTCGATGGAGTAGGGATTTGCCGATTGCCGAATCCAGCCGCGGTGCGCTGCCGGCTCCCACTGCGCGCGAAAGTCTCCGCGCTCCAGGGACCACCGCCCGGATTGCTGCGTGACTCGCACATCGGCGTTGGGATCGCCAGCCTTCGGGCGCGTCAGGTCGATGTCGAACTCGACTTCAGCATGATCCGAGGCTCCTATGAATCCGGCATAGCGGTTTTGCAGCATGGCAAGAAAGCCGGGGTCGCTGGTATTCACGCGGACGGGCATGCCCCCGATTTCGATGACGAGGCTGAGTTGCTCGATCTCTGTCGCTAGCTCTGGCACGTAACCCCAGCGGCTAAAGCCGCGTTTGATGTTGCAGTTTACGGCGCGGCTTGAAGCCGCGCCCCTTCAAAACAGAATCGGAGCGCGAAACGTTTGCGAACTTTCAATACAGAATCGCGCGCGAGTATCGTCGCTAGAATCCTAGTCTTTCGGCAACCTGCGCGCCCATTCCGTGTACGCCGACGACAATCTGCGCGGCTGAATGGGAGCGCCGCACAATTTCCGCTACGGCTCGACTGGGAACGCCTAGCTTTGGGGACGGCTCTAAACATCTTTCGTTGCGCACGATGCGGGAAACTTTGCCCAACAGCTCGGAGGCAGCCACAGGCGGATCCGGATGCGGCATTCCGTCGCCCTGCGTGATTATGAGACCGGGCCCGTCAACAGGGGTTGAGACTACGCGATGTGCGAAGAGTCTTTGATTCCGGCTGAACAACACGATTTCTCCGCGGGATACTTCGCCGGATACTCTCTCAACAATGAGCGTATCCCCGGGCATCACGGTGGGCAGCATACTCCAACCAGTAACGCGGAGGCGCAGTCTTCCCGACGAACGCAACACCTCGCCCGCCAGGTCGCACTTCACCGAGTGCGCGGCGTCAGGCGCTGCGTTCTGAAACCGCGTCACGATATCTTCGGGTTTAAGGCGCATCCGCCCCCCCCGCCAACTACCTTGCCGCAAGCTAGGGCAGTGGTTACGAAAACCTCTTCGAAACGGAAGGATGGTTTCTCGTAGGGCTTCTTAGCGGTGGTTTCAGTACGCGACTGATCGGAAGATGAGTTATTCATGGCTGTAATACGGACCCGTTCATTGTAACGCCGATTGTGATGCCTGGACTGCGCAGCCGCCCGTGCCGCCGACCGTACAGAGTTGGTCGCCCAGAGTGGAGAAGTATACCTGAGAGGCGCCAGGCACAGTGCCCGAGCTCACCGCGTTGTCGATAATAATTCCGCTCGATCCGCCGTTAGCTCGGAGGGCAGAGACAGCATAGGCACCCAGGTTCATCCAGGTGACTGTGTTGTCGGTGGTGTTGGTGCCCGGTGTTGTACTCCAAACCGGGTGGGTGGGCGACCCAGACGTTCCGGCCACTGTGACAAACTCCACATTTCCGTTGCTGTCAATAATACGGTTTTTTGCGGCGTAGCCCTTGCTTGCTACCCAGAAATTGAGCGGGGACGCGTTAATGACGCCTTGGGTCATGAAGCGCGCGGTACCATTGATGGTCACAGTCCCAGCAACGTTGGGCCAATGCGTCGGAGGAGTCGCTGCGGTGGTCCCGGCCACGGTGACCACGTTGACGATGAGCACGTTGGGATTAACGGTTGTGAAGACTAGAATTTCCTGGCCCACTGTGTAGGCCGTCAACGGCCGCCAGGGAGTGTCAACGAAACTCATGACGCATCCCGCCCCGCTGCAGCCCCGGGCTATGCCATTGTTTTGCACGCTGACGAACAACCGCTCGGCAGTTCCGCCGCTGGCGTTTGGGTTGGAAAAGTCGGTCACGGGCGAGCAGACGGGAGAAAGCGCCGTTGGAGTCAATGCTGAAACCACGGGGACAGTGCCAGTGGGGACGCCAGCTTGAATCTGTATCTGGTACAGAATTGGGTTCGCGCCGGTATTGCCACAAACGTAGTAGTTTCCCGTGCCATTCGTAGAATTCAGATAGGTGATGTCGAAGGCGCCGTTGTACAGAGGATTTGGTGGTGAGACCGCAGGATCTGTGCTCGTCCCCACCGTAACCTTATTCCCGGTGTCGCCAGCAACGAAACTGGTCGAGAGCTGGTATACGGCGGCACAATCAGTCGTCCCTCCACTGCAAACTAAGCTCCCGTCGCTCGAGGCCGAGACGTAGACGGATCCGTTCGTCGAGTCCACAACAGGGCCCGCCACAAGGCCAGTACCAAAGTCCAACTGCTGGGAAGCGGTTATTATTCCGGTGCCGGAGTCGACTCGATACAGAACCCCGTCGCCAGCACCCCCGACGATCACGTTGCCAGTAATCCGATCGTGAACCGGGCTGCTGAGGGGAAGGCCGACGCTGACCTGACGGGGCCACGTGCCCGGAGGTCTACTCTCGGCGGGTATTCCGTTGAAAACCGGGTTGAACTTATGGAGATAGCCGAAGCTGTCGCCGACCCACGCCGTATCCGCACTGTAGTCATAGAAAACGGATGAGGTCGTATCGTCCGTTATCACGTTGTTACGGTCGCGCAGGTCGAACTTGGTCATGCACGGTATTACACATGTGGGGTACAGAGCGGCAGTCGCTGGAGCTGGAATACCCGGGCTGGTTACGGACTCAATCGTCGAGGCTTTCCACTTCAGCAAGACGAGTGTGGCACCAAACCCATCTGTTTGCACAAAAGCAATCTGGGAACCATCCCGCGACAGAATTGGGGAGGTCTTGATCGTTCCCGGAACCGCAGGCAGGATCTGGGACGTATTGTAGGCCCAGTAGACGGAGGGCACGGTACCGCCGCATCCCGAATAGAGATTGTTGTACGCAACAATGCTGGCTTGCGTCGACGAGCCGGTCAGACCTGTGCTAAAGACAACGTAGTCCGTGGTGCAGTTCGCCGTGGTACTGCTAAACGAGAACTTCGCTGGATAGTTTCCCGCCCCGACCGAACCACCCGAACCCAGGCTTTCTGACCAATCACGCGGCATCGCTGATGGGCGCTGTGCAGTGCCCGCAGTCGGGAAGAATCCTGGCGCGCTGGCCCCCGACAGTTCGTCCCGCACCATGAGTCGCTGCTTACGCCGCTCCATCTGCTGCCAGAAGCGGGGCTCATTCCCGATCAGTCTGGCCTGCTCCATCGTGGCGGGTTGCGAGAAGACAAGATGCGAGTGTGTCCAATCGGTGGGCAGTGGAAAGCGTTGGTGGGTAGGCTTTGCCGCCTGACCGGTCAGCACCCATCCCAAGGTCACCAGTCCCAGCAAAGCAAAACAAAACAGGACGAACCGTGGTGCAATCCCATTCATTTTCAGACTCCGAGGCTTGCGAGACACATTGGATTCAAGGTGGTGTGGAGCAACAGCCGTTCTAGCTAAGGCGTCCGTCCACTCGCGCAGTTAGGCGCACCATCATACATCGTTCACGACCTTGGACTTCAACTTGCGCGCTTGAAAACACCAAGTGGTCGATTGGACGCATCCTACCATTGGCGGGCTGGAATGGGCGCGATTTTACTACTTTCGCGTGTGCGTGCGCAATGAAAGTTCGAAGGCCCGGCCGGCCAATTGGGCCGCCGGGATTGGGGTTTCGGTTGCACAAGAACTGAGGCACCTAGCTGAATCACAATCGCACGCGACCCGGCAACGCACTGCCGTCACGATATTCTTAGGCGGAAAAGCGTCACGAAACGGTCCGGAGCCCTTAGAATAGTGCATCCAACATTTTGATCCTAGGCGCGAGTCCTCGTTGAGTGGAGTTGGCGTCGAAGGAAAAGGTGCATTCATACGGAGGCTCTGGTACGGCATTGAATCCACAGCATGAAGTAGCAGAAGGTGCAACCGACCCGGAGTGTTCCCGGGACGCGAAGTACGTGCTCACGTTGGAAGAAATCGCAAACCTCGCCGGCGACGGTGGCAAGCCGGCCGAGACGCTGATGAACGTTGTGGCATTGATTGCCAAACGCTTCGGGACGGACGTGTGCTCGGCGTACTTGCTCGAACCGGATCGCGCCAACCTCGTACTCGCGGCCACGCTCGGCTTGCGCCGCGAGTGCGTCGGCAGTCTTCGCATGGCAATCCACGAAGGATTGGCTGGTCTGGTGGCCGAGCAGGTGCGTCCAGTCGCCGTCGAGCACGTGAAGACCCATCCCCGCTTTAAGTATTTCGAGGAATCCGGGGAGGATGATTACCAATCGTTTCTCGGAGTTCCG
This sequence comes from Acidobacteriota bacterium, assembly GCA_003225555.1. Lineage (GTDB taxonomy): Bacteria > Acidobacteriota > Terriglobia > Terriglobales > Acidobacteriaceae > Sulfotelmatobacter. The sequence continues at coordinate 37,084 of QIAM01000007.1, forward strand.
CTCATTGATCGTGGGGTGCTGCAGGGAGTGCTGGTGGTTCAGACGCTGGAAGCCCGCGTCTACAAGGAAAACGAGATTCGGATGCTGACCGAGGCTGCCACTCAGGTGGCATCGGTGGTAAGCGTGGCTCGGACGCTGGACCGCTTTGTCGCTCCTGTCCAGGAGCGCCTGTGGGCTGTGGCTCGGAATCTTTGGTGGAGCTGGGATCATGATTCTTCCAACTTGTTTCTTGATCTGGATCCGGCGCGCTGGAGCGAACTGAATCACAATCCCGTGTCGCTGCTGGCGGAGTTTCCGCTGGCCAAGCTCGAATCGCGC
>QIAM01000027.1 GCA_003225555.1 Acidobacteriota bacterium
GGGCAAGGCAGACGCTGCCCAGGCGCAGGCCAGCCAGCAACAGCAAGCGGTCGGCGAACTCAAGAGTGAAGTGACCGATCTTAAAGGCACGGTCGGCAACACGGTTGTGACCCTGCAAGAGTCACAGAAGAGCGCGTCGGACTCCCCGCTCGCAATCCGCTACAAGGGCATCGCCATCACACCCGGCGGCTTTCTAGCGGCTGAAGCCGTACGGCGGTCACGGGCCCTGGCTGCTGATGTGAATACTCCCTTCAACAGTCTGACCATGCCGGGTGCGTCGCAAAGCGCTGTGTCAGAGTTCTTTGCCTCAGGCCGGTCCTCGCGCATCACCCTGCTTGCCGAGGGGCGGTTAAAGACTGCCAAGCTGTCCGGCTACGTTGAGGCAGATTTTCTATCCGCGGGTATCACCTCTAACAACAACCAGAGCAATAGCTACACCTTGCGGCATCGTCAGGCTTTCGGCCAGGCGGCCTTGGACAACGGCTGGAGTTTTACAGGCGGGCAGATGTGGAGCCTGGTTACAGAGACTAAGAAGGGCGTAGACAACCGCACTGAGGCGACGCCTCTCACCATCGACCACCAGTACAACGTGGGCTTTACCTGGGCGAGACAGTTCGGATTTCGCGTTGTGAAGAACTTTGACAACAAGGTCTGGTTTGCATTCTCGGTGGAGAATCCGCAAGCCACGGTTACAACCCACGGTAACGCTGCCAATTTCCTGGTCGGCTCTGCCGGATCGGGTGGTGGCCTCTACAATGGCGCCGTCACCGGTTGCACCACCAGCAGCACCGGGGTTACTACCTGCAGCAACGCAGCGAACTACGCGTTCAATCCCTCACCCGATATCGTCGCGAAGGTAGTGTTTGAGCCCGGCTTCGGACACTATGAAGTTTTTGGGGTGTACAGCCGCTTCCGCGATCGCGTGTTTCCATGCGTTGATATCTCTGCGACCGGGACCTGCGACGGCATCGTGGGGCCTTCTGCCATGGGCGCATTCAACAGTTCGAAAGGTGGGGGTGGTGTTGGCGTCAATGCCCGCTGGTCGTTGTTTAACAAGCATATCGATTTCGGATTACACGGATTCGGCGGCAGCGGCGTGGGCCGCTATGGAACCGGTGGCCTGGCCGACGCTTCCGTCCGCGCCGATGGAAGACTCCATCTGGTGAGAAGCTATCAGGGCCTGGGTACGCTCGAGTGGCACAGCCCCAAGTGGGACATTTACCTGAATGCCGGAGCGGAGTATGCCAGCCGTACCGCTGACTTTGATCCGGTTACCGGTAAGTTCGTGGGCTATGGTTCACCCTTCTTCGCCAACAAGGGCTGCTTCACCGAGACTGTTCCCGGTCCCGGTGGATTCATTCCCGGAGGCCTCTCCAATTGCACAGCCGATACACGAGTTCTGATCGAGGGCACGTCCGGATTCTGGTACAAGTTCTACGACGGCTCCAAGGACAAAGTGAATCATGGCCGTCTGCAGTGGGGTGCGCAGTATTCCTACGTAACCCGCAATACCTGGTCCGGATCGGGTATAGAACCGCACGGCATCGACGGAATGGTATTCACTTCGTTCCGTTACTACTTGCCGTAATCTCGTTCACTCACCCCGGCATTTTCGCATCCCGCGTGCCGGGGAGAGTTTTTCCCTCCGAATCATCTCTGAACCAGCATTCGAGTCTGGGCGATAAAATCTCCACCTTCGTAGCGTCGGCGTCCCGCCGGCTGTCGCGGGGGCATCTCTGGCCCCGCACCCGCTAACTACTCAAAGCGTACGGCTTCCATCCGCGCCGTAAGCCCCAAAAACTAAGGTGGCTTCACAGTTTGCTGAAAGAATCGATTGCGGTATCTGTCTTGAACGGACGCGGCCTCTAACCGCGCCATGAGTGCCACAAAATCAACTGTGGCTTTCAGCCACTGAGGTCACATTCGGTCAGCGAGAAGCTACTTTTTCAGCAGGCTGGTGTGACTAGCGACGCATTGCCACTTGCCGCCTTCCTGAATCCACGTATCGGTGAAGCGGCCGAGGTGATCGTAGGATTTGCCCTGGTACGTTCCCCTGGTGCGATAGATGCCCGTGATCACTGCGGTATCCCCGAAGAGATTGACCTTTGCTTCCCGAATGTTGACGCTCGTAGGTTTGAAGAGCGGGTCGCGGATGTCGGCCAGAAATTTGGTTTTGTCGCTGACATCGCCGTCCCACTCGGTGTCGATGAAGCGGTCAGAGACCAGGGCGTCGAGGGCAGAGGAATCGCGGTTGACCTGAGCCTCGTTCCACAGGCGTTCGAGCACCAGCAGCTTCGCCTCGCGCGGGCCAGACTGCTGGGCAGTCGCGACCAGGGTTACGGTCAGCAGAAGACAGCAGCAGAGGCCACGGATCATAATCTAACGCGCTCCGCCACATCCCCACGTGGGGCGGACGCTGCGAAAACATAGCAGCCTGCACCAGGCTGGAGCCATGGAATTCTTCTGGGAGAGGTTACGAGCGTCATGAAGGGCGGGCTTCGGCCTTCAGGCTGCGGGCTTCGGCTTTCGGACGGTGCCGGATGTTCGACGGAACAGCACAGCTGGAATTAAGAGTGTCGCGGTATCGTGGTACTGAAAATTCGGATCGGTTTTGCCGAAGCCTGACGCCCGAAGCCCGAAGACTGGCCTAGTACGCCCACCGCAAAAGCGTGGCGCCAATGGTAAAGCCGGCGCCGACCGAGGCCAGCATCACCAGGTTTCCCTTCTTCAGCTTCCCTTCCTCGAGGGCAGTGCCCATCGCCAGCGGAATCGTGCCCGCAGTAGTGTTCCCGTAACGCTCAATATTCACAATGACGCTTTCGGGGCGCAGTCCGAGACGATCGGCAGTGGCGCTGATGATGCGGAGGTTGGCCTGGTGAGGAATGAAGGCGTCGATATCGGAGCCCTTCAGACCGTTGCGTTCAAGCAGCTTCTGGCAGAGTTCAGTTTGTTTGCGGACCGCGAACTTGAAGACCTGCTGCCCATCCTGGTGGACGTAGTGCATCTTCTGATCGACGGTCTGGCGCGTGGAGGGATGCAAACTGCCGCCACCGGGCATGTACAAGTAGCACCCCCCCGAGCCGTCGACTTCGTGGATGTAGTCGATCAAGCCCACGGAGTCGTCTTCGGCAGGCTCCAGAAGTGCGGCCCCGGCACCATCGCCGAAGATCACGCAGGTGGCGCGGTCGGTGTAGTCGATGATCGAGGACATCACGTCGGCGCCAATCACCAGCACCCGTTTATGCAAACCGCCGGCGATGAATTGCGCCCCAACTTGCAGCGAATAGATAAATGCCGAACAGGCAGCGGAGAGATCAAAGCCCCAGGCTCCCTTCGCGCCCAGCTTGTGCTGCACCAGGCAGGCGGTGGACGGGAACAACATGTCCGGAGTGACCGTACCGACGATGATGGCATCGATGTCGGTCGGAGCCCGACCGCCTTGAGCCAAAGCCTGCTTCGCTGCTTCGACCGCCAGATCGCTGGTGGCGACGCCTTTGTCGACGACGTGCCGTTCGCGAATCCCGACCCGCGTCATGATCCATTCGTTCGTCGTGTCAACCATCTTCTCGAGATCGGCATTGGTGAGAAGGCGGGGCGGCACGTAGGTGCCGAGGGCGCTGATCTTGGCGCGGATGGGCTTGGTCAATGTTGCTCCTGCAATAGACGTGCTGAGTATGAGACTCAGTATTTTGCAGGATTGCGTGAAGAATGTCTAACGGACGGCAGAGCTGGTTAACGTTCTGTATTCACCACCAAGGACACGAAGGCGCACAAAGGAAATCCTGACGGATCAGGCCCTCGTGTAACTTCATGCCCTTGGTGGTTGAAGGGTTCTCGGACCACACGATCCGAATCTACGCTGCTCTGCCGGACCTCTCGCGATCCATCCACTCTTCAATGAAGTTAGGCCGGAAAACGATCCCGAAGTCGTGGCCCTCGCCATTGATCAGATAAAAGAGGGCAGCACGGTCCAATTCAACCAGATCCTTCAGATTGAGCATGGGCCACAACTTACAATCGGCGGCTGACTGCACGAGTTGATCCAAATACGCAAGATGACCCACGAATAATTTGCCGGAAACTCTAATCGTAACTGCTGGATGAAGCGATTCTGACCGACTGCCATGCATATTTATGTTCTCCCTTTTAAGGGCTGCGCGGTGGACAGGTCCGCGAGCCTCACTCTCACTTGATGCGCGGAGAACGGTTTCTTGCATAGAAACGTGCAAACGTCCCGGTAAAAATTTGTAAGAAGCTGAAAATGCACGATGAGAAGATATAGTCGGGCGGCTTCACAGTCTGCAAAACTCGATTGCGGTTCTGTTTTGAAGGGGCGCGGCTTTCAAGCCGCGCCGTAAGTGCCGAAAATCAACCGTGGCTTCACAGTTCGCTGAAAAACTCTTGGATTTTGGGTGGCGCAGCGTTTCAACGCTGCGATAAAGCCTTTCGTTTCTGTCAGGGCTTTAGCCCCAGAGGTACCTAGACAGAGTTTTGCAACAAACTGTTATCCCCTTGACGCGCAGGTACGCCTCGCATTGCGCGCAGTGATGCGCGATCTGAAAGGACAGGTGAAGGGTATGTGGAAAACAAAAAAGTCAGGCACCGGGGGCTCACTGCACACGTAAGAGCCCGTTACCGTTGCTTCCTTCCGGACCTGGCGGGGTTGGCGGGAGTACGTCGCGCGAGACCGATGCCTGACCAAAATCATTCTAGCAAGGAACTTGGGCGCGGACCCCCGTGCCCCTCCGGTCTCCCTGCAAAAGACGTGTGACTTTTGGTGCAAGAACTAAGCTGGAAGGCCTTCCCTTCTTCGAGGCCTTGTCGAACAATAGGAGCGCCCACAACCGAAACTTGAACGGCCATTCGCACCTTGTACCGATGCCGCAATACCACTCACAAACCGACGCAATTCCGTTGGGGAAGGCCATTGACCATTACTTCCATCTATCCCTCTATCTTCTTGTATTAACTGGTTTTGGAACCCTCGCTAGTACCGGCGGACTCGATCTTCCAACTATCGTTGTAGTGGGCGTTTCCCTGGCTGCTCGCGGCTACTTGCTCGCCAAACGCCGAAGCCTCGTGATTTCCGAGCGCTGGACGACGCCTCTCACGGTGGTCTATTTCGTCTTCTTCGTGATCGACTTCCTGCTCTTGTCGCGGAGTTTTCTCACGGCCACGGTCCACCTGTCGCTGTTTGCGGTGGTGGTGCGAATGTTCTCTCTGCGGCGGGAGCGCGACCAGGTGATGCTCGCAATCCTGGCGTTCTTAATGGTGCTGGCCTCAGCTGTGCTGACCGTTGACAGCGTGTTCCTGCTTTTCTTCGCTACCTTCATGCTGATGGCGGTAGCCACATTTGTGCTGATGGAGATGCGCCGCTCGGGCCAGACGGCCACCATCCCAGCCCGGCCGTCCGATGATCCGCAGGAGCACAGGCATCTGGCTTTTTCGCTCGCTCGCGTGGCGCCCGCACTGATGTTAATGATCCTGGCCGGAGCAGCGGTGGTGTTCTTTGTGCTGCCTCGAATGTCGGCCGGATACTTGGGGGCCTATTCGTTTGGAACCGACTTTTCCACCGGCTTCAGCGATCGCGTGCAGTTGGGGCAGATTGGGCAGATTCAGCAGTCAAACGCGGTCGTAATGCACATCCAGATCGACGGCGACACCGTGGGCCGTTACGATCTGCGCTGGCGCGGCGTAGCGCTGGCGAACTTTGACGGACGGAACTGGTGGAATTCCCGCGAGCAGTTTCCGCTGCAACGGCAAGGCGATGGCAGGTTCGGCGTACCTTCGTTCGGAACCTGGAGACTCGCCGCTAACGGCATGCCGAGCGCGCTTGGCGGCTGGGCGCGACAGGGTGCGATTCACTACCGCGTGCTGATGGAACCGATCGGAACGAATGTGTTCTTTCTCGCACCGTGGGCCCGCACCGTTCGCGGAGATTATCAGAGAGTTTCAGTGGATCCTGGCGCCGCCGTTTACGACCTGGACAGCCAGCATGCGATCAGCCGGTACGAGGCGGAATCGGACGTGTCGTCGCCATTGGCGGAGAGTCTGCGTGCCGCTGGAAGAAACTATCCGCCACAGGTCGCACCCAAGTACCTGCAGTTGCCGAGGCTCGATCCGCGCATTCTGCCGCTGGCGGAGCAAATCACCGCCTCAGCCTCCAATAATTTCGACCGGGCGGCAGCGCTCGAACAATATCTGAAGACACAATACGGCTACACCCTGCAGATGTCGCGGACACCGGTGCGCGATCCCATCGCCGACTTCCTGTTCGACCGCAAACAGGGACACTGCGAATATTTCGCTTCCTCGATGGCGGTGATGCTTCGCCTGCTCGGAATTCCCTCGCGAGTGGTGAACGGCTTCCGCAGCGACGAGTTCAACGATCTAACCGGAAACTACATAGTTCGGGCGAAGGACGCACACTCCTGGGTCGAGGCCTATTTCCCCGGCTATGGCTGGCAGACGTTTGACCCAACTCCAGGCGGCGCAGGGGGCGTGCCCCAGGGATGGAGCCGCGTCGCGCTATACGTGGACGCGGCGGCCTCGTTCTGGCGGGAGTGGATCATCAGCTACGACGCCTCGCATCAGTACGTTCTGGGCCAGACAGCACTCAACGGAACGCGTGGGTTGTGGGAAGGAGCGCGGCTTTGGGCCCGCGATCACTATGCGGCGATGCTCGAGTGGGCGCGACGGAATCAGGCCCGCGTCGAGAAATCACCCGGCAGATGGGGCGCCACGGGCCTGGTCGTTGCACTTTTGCTCCTGGCCTTGGGCAATGCCAGGCGGATCTTGCGCATGCTACGGGAAAGAGGCTTGCAGCTGCACCCCGAGCGCTCGCCCGAACAGGCGGCGTCAATGTGGTACGAGCGGATGACGCGGTTCCTGGCACGGCAAGGTGTGCCCAAGCCAACCACCCAAACGCCACGCGAATTTGTTCGGAAGATCGACGACGAAACACTACGAACAAGGGTGGCGCAATTCACCGACGCCTACGAGTCTGCGCGCTTCGGCAATTCTCCGCAGGACGCGCAGCGATTGCCCGGGCTGTATGAGGAAGTGGAGCTCGCAAACAGGAAGTAGTTCCAGAAGCATCCAGCGCAAAGGACGCTGAGAACTTCCGCAGAGAACGCGGAGCCCGCCTGATCACGACGTTGCGAAGCAGGCCACTAGAAGCGCCAGAAGACGCCGCCGCCCACGAAATAATTATGCTGGCGACTCTTACCGGTCGGGGCTAGCGGAAAATCGGGCTCGCCCGCCCAATAGTCGCGACCTTCACCGCGGACGAATAGGCGGCGCTTGATTCTGACATCCAGCCCAACCCCATACTGAAGGACCGCCATCGTTGTGCCCTTACCGGGATTCGCCCCTCCATACAAGGTTGCGCCGTTCTGGCTGATGTGACCAAAGCCCCCGCCGAAGCTGGCCCAGGGTGAGACGGCCGTCGCGGGGAATATATTCACGCGCACGCCGGGAGTGACAAAGAGAGCGCTGTAGTCTTTAGGCACCAGGCTGGAGCCACCGGCGTGGAGATCCTCGTCCGGATTGAACAGCACCGGCACCTCGCCTGAAACCGAGTAGATCTCTTTGCTCAGCAGGCGGCGGGCATAGCTGGCTTCAATCGTCAGGCCGCGGCCAAAACGAATGTTGGGGTCGAAGAAAGTCGCGCCCTGGATCGGCTGTTTTGCGATGAAGGTGCGGCCGAGGATGGCGGCCACTTCGTTCTTTTCATCCTGCGCCGCCGCCGACGCCAAGAAAAAAGTGACTGCTGCCAAAACCGCAATCCACCATCGTCTCTCAGACATTTCTCCCCCTGAGAAGTGATCCTAAGCTGTACGGCGGTAAGGAGTAGCGTAGCACGAGCACGGCCCTTTTGAATCCACAGGGCGCTATCTTTCATGATGCCTGCCAACACCGATGGTCGTCGGCAATACCTGGTCGCTAGGGTCTCCGATGCTAAAATAGAAAGATTGTATGCCTGTGAAGGATCTCACTAGTACGGCTGCGGACGAGAATACTCCAGAAACTCCGCAGTCCACGCGCCCACAGAAAGTGGGCTTCGTCAGCTTGGGTTGTCCCAAGAATCTGGTCGACAGCGAAGTCATGATGGGTCTGCTCGCCCGGAGTGGCGCCGAACTGACCACACGCGCCGAAGATGCCGACGTAATCGTAGTCAACACGTGCTCGTTTATCGAAAGCGCGCAGCAGGAGTCGGTGAACACCATCCTGGAGATGGCCGGACACAAGACCGCTGGCAAGGCCAGGAAACTGGTGGTAGCTGGCTGTCTGGTCGAAAGATTCCGCGATCAGATTCGCAAGGACATTCCTGAGGTCGACGCGGTGGTGGGTACCGGAGAGCTGGAGAAGATTCTGGCCGCCACCGGAATTGCGCCCGCGGTTGTGCCAAATAATTCACCGCTTGTGGTGCTGCAGTCGCGCCCGGAGGGCGATGCGAGGGCCGCGCAGGGACGCTTCTCGCGCGAATCGTGGGACGGCGCAATTAGCGATCTACCTAATTATCTTTACGACGAATCGACGCCGCGAGTTCTGGCCACGCCGCGGCACATGGCGTACATCAAGATCGCCGAGGGCTGCGATCATCCCTGCACGTTTTGCATCATTCCGCAGTTGCGCGGACAGTTCCGCTCGCGGCGGTTTGAGTCAGTCGTGGCTGAGGCTGAGCGCCTGGCGCGCTCAGGCGTGCGCGAGATCACGCTGATCGGCCAGGATACAACCTGCTACGGCGAAGACTTTGGCCTGAAGGACGGGCTCGCGCTGCTGCTCGAGAAGCTGGCTGGCATTGAAGACCTGCGCTGGATTCGCTTCTTGTACGCGTACCCGAACAAGGTGACCGGCAAGCTGCTGGAGACGATCGCAACGCAAGAGAAGATTTGCTCGTATATGGACGTGCCGCTGCAGCACGTCTCCGCCTCGGTGCTGAAGCGCATGAAGCGTGGCGGCGGCGCGGATGTTTTCTTGCGATCGATCGCCAAGATGCGGCGCATGGTGCCTGACTTGACCCTCCGGACGTCGTTCATTGTTGGCTTTCCCGGAGAGACCGAGAAAGAATTCGAAGAAATGTGCGACTTTATAAGCGAAGTGCAGTTCGACTGGATGGGAGCATTCTCGTACTCCGATCAAGAGGGTGCCGCGGCTTACGAACTTGAGAAAAAACTTTCGTCCCGCGAGATTGAACGGCGGCACAAGCACTTGATGGGAATCCAGCGGCAAATCAGCAAAAAGAAAAAGAAAGCCCTCGTCGGGCGCGAGTTCGACTTGCTGCTGGAGGGCCCATCCGAGGAGAGCGACCTGTTGCTGGAAGGCCGCACCCCCATGCACGCCCCCGAAATCGATGGCAAGGTCTTTGTCAACGATGTCCCCGAAGAGATCGAGCCGGAGCCGGGACAGTTTTATCGCTGCCAGATCACGGAAGCGCACGAGTACGACCTGGTGGCAAGGATCGTGTAATACGTTTTACCTGCGAATCGAGCCTCTTCCCTCTAAAATAAGAGGTGCCATGCCGCGCACGCGCACTCTCAAACTTCGCTGTCCGATCTGCAAGAAAGAAGTGAAAAACACGGACGCGGAATTCCCTTTCTGCAGCGACCGTTGCCGCACCATCGACCTGGGAAAGTGGGCAAGCGGAGGTTATGTCATCTCTTCGCCAGTAACCGACACATTCGATTCGATCCGCGACAGCAACCCGGCGGACGATCCCGAACGCGAGTCATAATGCCCCACTTTGAGGAGAGAATCGCGACGGGCGCAAAGCAGGGTGAGGCTTCATGGCCCATGCTCGTCGCGACGTTCTTCGGGATAGGCCGCGTGCGTCCGGGGCCGGGGACGTGGGCATCGGCAGGGACCGTGGTGCTGTGGGCGGCGCTGGCATATGCTCTGCCCGCCTCCTTACGCACACCGGTTATCGCCGCGTTAGCCATTCTGGTCACCCTCACCGGCATTCCTACCGCCACAAGCGTGTCCCGCTCCTCCGGCGTAAAGGACCCCCAGTTCGTGGTGATCGACGAGGTCGCAGGCCAGTTGGTCGCGTTGATCGCGGTTCCGTTCGCGTGGAAAACTTTCCTCGCGGGTTTTATACTTTTTCGAGGGTTTGACATCCTCAAGCCACCGCCGGTGCGGCAACTGGAAAAGCTTCCAGAAGGCACTGGCATCGTGCTGGATGATGTTGCAGCCGGACTCTACGCTTGTGGCGTACTGCATCTTCTGATGCACTTTAAGCTACTAACCTAAAGGAGCGACCGCGGCGGTCGCTGGGCATGCGATACTCAGTACTTCTTCGATAGTCGGTACTTCTTCATGGCATTGTCCGATCGCATCCTGGGCAAAAAGAACGTCAACGGAGGCCCGCACATCGAGGCCGTGGCGCCAGCTTTGGCCTTGGCCGGGGGCGAAATCCGCATCACCGGTTCACGGTTGCGCCCGCAGGATTTGCGGCGGCCCCGCGTCCAATTCGGAGACGTCGAAGGCGCGGTCGTCGTGAGCTCGGACGCGTTCCTGGTGGCGCGCGTACCCGAGGGAGCGACCTCAGGCCCGGTCGTGGTCGCCACCAATGGGCAGGTCAGCAATTCCCATCCCGTGCAGGTTGCCGTGCCAATCGCCGAGAACCTGCATCCCGTAACCAATCCAGCGCTCGACCCGGAAGGCAACATTTACGTCACATTCTCTGGCTCGCGCGGCCAGAAGGTGCCGGTGGCGATCTTCAAAATTGATACCAACTATGGTGTGAAGCCGTTCGTGGCCGAGATGATGAATCCGACGTCCATAGCCTTCGACCGCGAGGGGCAAATGTACGTATCCTCGCGCTACGACGGCGCCGTGTACCGCGTTGCGCCCAACGCAACCATGACCACCTACGCCGAGGGCATGGGCGTAGCCACGGGAATTGCCTTCGACCGCGAGCAGAATCTTTATGTCGGCGATCGCAGCGGGACCATCTTCAAGATCGCCCGCGACCAGCAGGTTTTCGTGTTCGCGACATTGGAGCCGAGCGTGTCGGCGTATCACCTGGCATTCAGTCCTTCCGGCGATCTTTATGTCACCGGTCCGACGACGTCCAGCTTTGACAGCGTGCACAAGATTGATCCGCACGGGACGGTGACCACGTTCTTTCGCGGGGTGGGAAGACCTCAAGGGTTGGCCTTCGATGTGGCGGGAAATCTGTACATCGCGGCATCGCTTTCGGGCAAGCGCGGAATTGTGAAACTCACGCCGGAAGGCAAAGCGAATCTGGAAGTCGCGGGCCAGGGACTCGTGGGATTGGCCTTTGCCCCCGGCCGTTCCGTGATTCTCGCGACGACAAATGCCGTGCATCATCTGTCGTGGAATATTCAAGGCCTGCCGCTGCTCCCGGAGTAAGCTTCAAGCCTCTTCCCTGCCTCCTCCGTGTGCCCTGTGGTTTCCATTTCGCCTTTTTCATTTAGACTCTTAACGCGTGAATGCCGAGATCATTGCGGTAGGGTCCGAACTGCTAACTCCCTACCGCATAGATACCAATTCGCTCTACCTCACCGAGCAACTGAACCAGCTTGGCGCGGAGGTGATTTTCAAGAGCGTAGTCGGAGACAATCAGCGGCGCCTGGTCGCGGCAGCTCAGCACGCGCTCCACCGTTCCGATATCGTCATCTTCAGCGGTGGGCTGGGTCCGACGGAAGACGATTTGACAAGAGAAGCTGTAGCCGAAGCTCTCGGACTCGGGTTGAAGCGAGACCCCGACATTCTGAAGCGCCTGGAAGAACGCTTCGCCGCGCGCGGCTGGAAGATGGCGTCGAACAACGCCAAACAAGCCGACGTTCTCGAGGGTGCGACGGTTCTGCCGAACGCGAACGGAACGGCACCGGGGCAATGGTTGAGCGGGAAATTCGACGGGCGCGAGCGCATCGTCGTGCTGCTGCCGGGACCTCCGCATGAACTGAAGGCGCTGTTTGAAGCTGAGGTACGCCAGCAACTACAAGCCAAGGTTCCTCCCGCGTTCCTGGCCACGCGAGTACTGAAAGTGGCGATGCTGGGAGAGTCCCAAGTTGATGCGCGCGTCGCTCCAATCTACAAGCGCTACACCGACGTCGACACAACAATCCTGGCTGGCGCCGGAGAGATTCAGCTCCACTTCAAGACCTGCGCGCCGACGCAGGAAGCGGCACAGCAGCGTGTCGACGAAGTGGCGGGCGCGGTTGAAGACGAACTGGACGACGCTGTTTTTTCAGGCGCCGGCGAGTCCCTGGAGCAGATCGTCGGATACTGGCTACAGATGCGCAATGCCACACTGGCCGTCGCCGAGTCGTGCACGGGAGGATTGCTGTCCGAACGCATCACGTCGGTCAGCGGCAGCTCAAGATATTTTTTGGGCGGCGCAGTCGTCTACTCGAACGAACTGAAGACCGAGCTTGCCGGCGTGCCCGCAGAAATGATTGAAAGGCACGGCGCAGTAAGCCGCGAAGTGGCGGCAGCTCTGGCCGAAGGAATTCGCTACCGTTGCGAGTCAACGCTGGGAGCTGGAATCACCGGAGTCGCAGGGCCGAACGGGGGAACTGCCGAAAAACCAGTCGGCCTGGTATTTCACGCCGTGGCCAGCGATAGTGGAACCGAGGTGATCCAGCGGAATTTCCCGGGAGACCGCAAGCGCATCCGCCAGCTCGCGACGACCATGGCCCTGGATATGGTCAGAAGAAAACTGATGTAAGAAGCTGGTAGCTTCTAGCTCCTAGCCCGGAAGAAACCCATGTCCTTGAATACCATCCCGGCGGAGCGCAAGACTCGTCACGGTCTTGTGTTTGTTTTTGTGGCTGTACGCTAGAAGCTAGGAGCTAGAAGCTAGAACCTTCCCCATGCGCATCTTCGTCGCTCTCGACATCGACGCCGGCATTCGCGAGCACATCTCCCGCTTCATCGAGGGTGTAAGCGGGTTTGCGCCTGATGCGCGCTGGGTACGGCCCGAGTCGCTGCACGTAACACTGAAGTTCATCGGAGAGAAATCTGAAGCGGCGGTGGAAGAGATCAAGAAGGAATTGGGAAGCGTCCAAGCAAGCCCGGTGGAACTTCAGTCTCGCGGGTATGGATTCTTTCCCGGTGCGAAGGCGCCGCGAGTTCTCTGGATCGGAATCGAGGCAGGACCAGAACTCGCTTCTCTGGCGGCCACGATCGATGAGCGAATGGCGGCGCTGGGAATCCCCAAGGAAGAACATGCGTTCAGTCCGCACCTCACTCTCGCTCGCGGAAAAGGTGGATCAGGATCGCCGAAGTGGCAGAAGGGAGATGGCCCGACCCGAAGCTTCCAGCGGCTGCAGGAAAAACTATCTGCGATGCCCTCGCCCGAGTTTGGTACCATGACCACCCGCAATTTCTTTCTATATCAAAGCCAGCTATCCCCGAAAGGATCGAAGTACACCAAGTTGGCTGGATTCGAGTTAAAGTGATTTCGGCCGACCGAACCAATGAGAACCCTTCTACTTACCGTCGTGCTGGCCTATCTGCTGGGGTCGATTCCCTTCGGCTACCTGCTCGTGCGAATCTTTCGCGGTGAGGATGTGCGGCAGAGTGGCAGCGGCAATATTGGCGCCACGAATGTGTCGCGCAAGTCACCGGCGCTCGGCGTGTTGACGCTGCTGTTGGACGCTTTGAAGGGATCGGCAGCCGTGGCGATCGGGATGATGTTGAGCCCGCCGACTCTCTTGTACACGGTCCATTCGCATATGCACAGGTCTGGCAATCTGTCGGCTGCACACTCAGTCCTCCTGTCCGGGTGGCCAGCACTAGCAGCCCTGTTCGCCGTGTTGGGCCACACGTTCCCAGTCTGGTTGAAATTTCGCGGAGGCAAGGGCGTCGCCACTGGACTGGGCGCGTTCGTAGTGATTGCTCCGAGAGCGGTGCTGGTCGCGGCTGGCGTCTTCCTCGTCGTCGTGCTCCTCACCCGCTATGTCTCGCTCGGATCGATCATCGCGGTGGCCGCCTTTCCTGTCTCGGCCTACTTGCTGCACGAGGACGGCGACGCTCCGGCGGCGCTGGCACTTATGTCCCTGGCTTCCCTGCTGATCGTAATCAGGCATCACGAGAACATCCGGCGCCTGCTGGCCGGCACTGAAAATCGAATCGCATCGAGGCGAGCATGAGCGAGATCGCGGTGATCGGCGCCGGCGCGTGGGGCACGGGTCTGTCGATCGTCCTGGGCCGTAAAGGCTCACACCAGGTGCGTCTGTGGGCTCATGAGAAAGAAGTCTGCGAATCGATCAGAGAGCGACGCGTCAACGAGATGTTTCTAGCGGGACGCACCATCCCCAACTCCGTCACCGCGGGCAATGACCTGAAGACGGCACTCGACGGCGCTCATATTGTGGTCAGCGTGATGCCATCGCAACATTGCCGCCCGTTGTTCGAAAAGATACGGCCACTACTTGGGCCGGGCACCATCATCGTCAGCGCGACCAAAGGGCTGGAGGAAGGTTCCTTGCTGCGCATGACCGAAATCATTACCCAAATTCTTACGGACGAGGGCGGGAATGCACCGCCGGTGTGTGCGTTGAGCGGACCGTCATTCGCGCAGGAAGTTGCGCGGGGCGATCCTACGGCTGTATCCGTCGCCTCCGCCGACGCCGAACTCGCCAGTACGATCCAGCAGGAATTCAGCGACCCCAGCTTTCGTGTGTACACCAACACAGACGTCATTGGAGTGGAACTCGGCGGAGCCTTGAAAAACATTATCGCGATCGCGGCCGGCATCAGCGACGGCCTGGGGCTCGGCCACAACTCGGTCGCTGCCCTCATCACACGCGGCCTGGCCGAAATGACGCGCCTGGTGGTAGCTTGTGGCGGTCGCGCGGAAACCATGGCCGGGCTGGCGGGTCTAGGCGACCTGGTGCTGACGTGCACTGGCGGCCTTTCGCGCAACCGCAGCGTGGGCGTCGAATTGGGTCGGGGCAAGAAGCTGCCCGGAATCCTTGCCGCGATGCACGGCATGGTAGCCGAGGGAATCTTTACCACCACCGCCGCGGTAGGACTGGCGCGAGCGCGCAACGTCGAAATGCCGATCACGGAGCAAATGCACGCCATTCTGCAGCAGGGCAAGGCTCCTCGTGACGCCATTAATGAGCTCATGACACGAACCGGCAAGAGCGAAACTTCAGCTCTTGGCTCTGGCATTTGATCTTGAGGTCCGAGGTCTGAGGTTCTACTTTCCCTGCCAAACCCGCACCCAGAGTGCAGTCTGCGCAGTACTTTGGTAATGCCCGCAGGCCGCTGTTTCCGCCCGCATCCCTGAGTTTGCCCTATAAAATTTAGGTTCCAGAGCTTGAAAACTGCAGCCACGTCGTCGTCGACGCCCACGAGGAGTGAAGGGAAAGACTTGTCCTCTAAGATCGCCAGCACCGCGCGAATTCCGATTCTGTACGTAATCCTCGGTGTGCTTCTCGTGATCAGCATCATCCCGATGTACTTCTATTCGGCCCAGGTGGAGGCCATTAACCGGGACCGCCTGAAGACAAACGAGATGCTGCTGCAGAATGCGGTCACGCGGTCGCTGGCCGACGATCTCTCGCAGCACGAGCGTTCATTGCGCATGATGCTGGCGAACCTTTCTTCGGCCATCCAGGTCGCAAGCGGCGGCGACATCGGCGAGAAAAATATTGAGACCCCCGAACTGCGCGCCCTGCTGGAAAACTTTGTTTCCTCATCCGACGAGGTCGCCTACGCAACGCTTTTGAACTCCGAAGCTAAGGGCATCTCAGCCGGCCGCATCGCGCCTGACGCTTTTCTGCAGCGAGAACTCGAGCACGCCTATGCCGCCGCCCGCGACGGACGCGTCTATAGCGGACAAGCCCTCGTCGTTGGAGAAGGAAAGTCTGCCCGCACCGTGTTCCTGGTCAGCTCTCCCGTCATGTACGGCCAGCGCTTCCTGGGCATGATCGCCTCGGTAGTGGATCTTCAGTTTCTTATTCGTCGCCTGCAGGAAGTCAGCGGCGGAGGCCTCACTCCTTACGTCGTCGACGCCCAAGGGCGCCTGGTAGCCACGGCCGCACCGGCATTTGTCACCGGGCAGGACATGAAGAACCTGGAAATCGTGCGGAACTTTGTGGACACCGGCAATAAGGCTCAACTGGCCGCGACCAAGGAGTTCACGGTCGGCGACAGCAAGAACGGCGAGGAAATGCTGGGCACCTACAGCCCGGTCACGGCGCTGAACTGGGCGGTCGTCGTACAAAAGCCACGACGCGAGGCCTATCGCGGAGTTTACGAAATGCAACGGACTGCCCGCCTGCTCGCTCTGCTGGCCGTGCTGCTCAGCATCGGAGTCAGCATCTTCGCGGCCCGTCGCATCACCAATCCTCTTGAAGTTTTGACCGAGTCCAGCCGGGCAATCGCCCGCGGTGACTTCTCGCAGCGCGTTCATCTGCTGAGCCGGACCGAGATCGGCGAGTTGGCAGAGACCTTCAACACCATGTCGGAGGAACTCGAACATTTTGTTGAAGACCTGAAGCGCGCCGCGGAAGAAAACCGGGCGCTGTTCATGGGGTCGATCCAGATGCTGGCCGGAGCGGTCGACGAAAAGGACCCCTACACTCGCGGTCACTCCGATCGCGTTACGCGCTATTCTCTGCTCATTGCCAAAGAAATGGCATTGCCGGCTTCCTTCATGGAGATCTTGCAGATCTCCGCCCAGCTTCACGACGTCGGCAAAATCGGCATCGAAGACCATATCCTCAAGAAGCCGGGAGCCCTTACCGCCGAAGAATTCGAGGTGATGAAGACGCACACGACCAAGGGCGCGAACATCCTACGTCCAGTAACGCAGTTGGCCGAGATGCTGCCCGGCATCGAATTGCATCACGAAGCTCTCGATGGCCGCGGATATCCTTACGGCCTGCAAGGCGACCAGATTCCGCTGCTGGCACGAGTTATCGCCGTTGCCGACACCTTCGACGCGCTGACTACGAACCGTCCGTACCAGACCGCGCACACGCCGGAAGAGGCATTGAAGATTATTCAGAATCTTGCCGGGAAGCGCCTCGATCCAGTGCCCGTCGCGGCCTTGATGGCCGTCTACCAGCGCGGTGAGATCCGGATTCAACGCTTCACGATCAAGCGGCCAGTCACCAGCGCGCCCCCGGCGTCGGTGGTACCGCCAGCTGCACTCGCGACTGCCCCATCCACGCCCCCTGCGCCAGTTGCTCCCGACACCGCGCTAGAACGAACCCGCGTTTAAGCGTGCAGTACCATGACGGCATCATATGCATCACAAGACCGTCGATGTCTTGTCCCGCACTGAGTAGCGCCGCCGTCCCGGCGGCTGTCCGGCGGGCGTCATCGCCCGCCGCCCCGACCGCGGCACGCCCTCCGGCAGTCGTCAAGACGCTGCCACTTCAGCGAGTTGTCCGGAACCCGCTCGTCGCAGGTCCATCCCACCTGCCCGTTATAATGAACCTTTGGCCTTTCCATGATTCAAACTCTGTTCGGCAGCCTGGAAGAAGAAAAGAAAACCGGTTTCCTGGACCGCATGAAGCAGGCGGTCACGCGCACCCGCGAGAACCTCGCGGAGCGCATCGAGGAAGTGGTCGCCTTCGGCAAGGAAATCGACCGCAACACGCTCGATGATCTTGAGGCCATCCTGATCGGCGCCGATCTGGGGACCACAACCACCCAGGAGGTTCTGGGGAAGCTTCGCGAGAAAGCCGACCGCAAGCAGATCAAGGACGTGCAGGAACTCAAGCGCCTGCTGAAAGAAGAATTGCTGGCCATCCTCAATGCGGCCAATACACGACCAGTCCAGAAAGTGGACAGCACTCCCGAGGTCATCCTCGTAGTCGGCGTGAACGGCACCGGCAAAACAACAAGCATAGGAAAGCTCGCCCAGGTGTTTCGCTCCCAAGGAAAGAACGTGTTGATGTGCGCCGCCGACACGTTCCGCGCCGCTGCGATTGAGCAGCTGGAAATCTGGGGCCAGCGCACCGGCACGGAAGTGATCAAGACCAAGCCCGGCGGAGATCCCGCAGCAGTCCTGTTCGACGCTTTGCAAGCCGCCACCGCCCGCAAAACCGACTACGTGATCGTCGACACAGCCGGGCGCCTGCACACCAAGACCAACCTGATGGCCGAACTCGAGAAGATGCGGCGCACCGCGCACCGCATCATTCCCGGCGCGCCCCACGAAACATTGCTTGTGATGGACGCCACCACGGGGCAAAATGGCTTGCAGCAGGCGCGCCTGTTCACCGAGGCGGCGGGAGTCACAGGCATAGTGCTCACCAAGCTCGACGGCACCGCGAAGGGCGGAGTAGTAGTCGCCATCTCGCGAGAACTCGGGTTACCGGTGCGATTTGTCGGCATAGGCGAAAAGGCGGGCGACCTGCTGCCGTTCAAGCCGAAGGAATTTGTCGATTCATTGTTTGAATAGATCAGGTTGAATAGATCTGTCTGAATAGGGGTTTGTTGAACAACGCTGATCTTGGGTGGCGCAGCGTTTCAAGGCTGCGATCAAGCCTTTCGTTTCTGCCAGGGCTTTAGCCCCAGAGTAGCTAAACTGAGTTTTTCAGCAAACTGATAGGAGAGCACATGGCGGATCCTGGCAAGGAACGCTCGCGATTGAAAATTGTTCTGGGTGCATGGCGCCGGTTGCTCGGCAAAAAGCCAACTCCCCCGCCGGGCGATCCGCACGCCTACACGATGGCGCCAGTGCGACGCGGCCCTAAAGGACGCAGCGGAGCGGCGGTTGCCGACCTCGAAGACGATTCCTACCAGGCTTACCCACCACGCTGGAAGTAGGTTCCGAGAACCACCTCCGTGGTAGATTCTCCCTCGATGCCCGATCACTCCGCCGACGAACAGTTGCTCCGCCAGGCTCTCGATCTTGCCCGACAAGGCGTCGGCCTCGCCTCGCCCAATCCGCTAGTGGGCGTCGTAATTGTCGACACACACGGCGCAGTCGTCGGCACCGGCACTCACACCTATGAAGGTGTTACGCACGCGGAAGTTCGCGCTCTCACACAGGCCAGCAACAAAGCCAAGGGTGGAACCCTCTACATCAATCTGGAGCCCTGCTCGCATCACGGCCGCACGCCGCCATGCACCGAGGCAGTGATCGCGGCAGGAATCCGCCGCGTGGTTGCCTCGATGCCCGATCCCAACCCCCTGGTATGCGGACAAGGATTCGAAAGGCTCCGCGCCGCCGGTGTGCAAGTTGAAGTCGGCGGCCGCGAAGGGCAGGCGCGCCGCTTGAACGAGACCTTCGCCCGCTACATCCGCCACGGCACGCCGCTGGTAACCCTCAAAGCGGCCATGACGCTGGACGGAAAGATCGCTCCACCTCCAGCCGATGCATTGCAACGCGGGGACGGCACACCTCCCGGTGGGTGGATTACCAGCGATGTTGCGCGTGCCCACGTGCAGGAGTTGCGGCATCAGCATGATGCCCTGCTGGTCGGCGTGGGAACGATTCTCGCCGACGACCCCCTGCTAACCGATCGCAGCGGGCGCCAGCGCCGACGGCCACTGCTGCGCGTGATTCTCGACTCGCGCCTGCGGCTGCCGCTCGACTCTCGCCTGGTGCAGAGCGTCACCAACGCGGCGGGTTCCCAGGATGTGCTGGTCTTTTGCTCCTCCGACGACGAGAACAAAAGAACACAACTTCAAGAACGCGGCGTACGCGTCGAGAAACTTCCGTCCGCGTTGCCCGACGGGCGCCCCGATATGCCCGCCATCCTGCGCAAACTGGGACAACTAGAAATCACCAGCGTGATGATCGAAGGCGGCGCAACCGTGAATTGGACTGCCCTCGCGGCCGGAGTAGTCGACAAGGTGTTTCTGTACTATGCCCCGAAGATTCTGGCCGGAACAGGCTCGATTCCCTTCGCGGCTGGGGCCGGCTTCCCTCGCATCAGCGAGGCCGCACAGGTCAAATCGCTGCATCTCCACCGCTTCGGCGAGGACTTCGCCGTCGAAGGCTATCTCCGCGATCCCTACGGGGAGTGAAGCAGTATCAGCGCTGAGGCACAAATGATCCTGCAAGAGGTTCGAGAGTCTCCACTCCTTAAATCCCTGAGGGGCGTCATCCTGACCGCAGCCGCTTTTCAGGCGGAGGGAAGGATCTCGCGCGCATACCGACGAGGCGTCCGGTTAAGTTCCCAGGCGAGATCCCTCACCCGGCTGAACTGCGCCGATTTTCGGGATGACGCCTCCGAAAAGGGCCAGGGGTCCAAACTGCACCATGATCCATCGCTGGCTGAGTGCTGAATGCTGGGTGTTTCCAGTTTATGATGTCAGGTTGTCCCGGAGGTTCTGATGTTCACTGGAATCGTCGAAGAGGTCGGACGCATCACTCGCATTGAGCAACACGGTGAAAACCGCCGCATCACCGTCGCGGCCGAGCACGCGCCGAAGGAGTTAGGAACCGGGCATTCCGTTTCCGTCAGCGGAGTCTGTCTGACGGCGCTAGACATCAAGCCCGGCTCATTCTGCGCCGATCTGGCTCCGGAGACCTGGGCGCGCACCTCCTTTTCGCGCATTCACGAAGGCGCCCAGGTGAATCTCGAGCTGCCCATGAAGGCGGACGGCCGCTTCGGCGGCCACATCGTGCAGGGGCACGTCGATGGCGTCGGCAAGGTCATCGCCCTGGAACGCATAGCCGACTCGGAGAACTGGTGGCTGCACATCGAACTACCGCCCGAAGTCGAGAAGTACACTGTACAAAAAGGCTCGATCTCGATTGAGGGCATCAGCCTCACCGTTGCCACGCTCGATAATCGCCGCTGCACTCTTGCCATCATCCCGCATACGGTGAAGTACACCAATCTCCATTCGCTCAAGCCGGGCGATCCGGCGAATCTCGAAGCCGACCTGATCGCGAAGTACGTCGAAAAGATGATAAAAGCCGAATCGGCGGAAAGTTCGCTCACAATCGAAGAGCTGGTAAGGCAAGGGTTTTAAGACAGTGGTCAGGGGTCAGTGGCCAGTGATCAGTCATCATGCACCTAAGGAGTCTGTGTCAGTGTTCGAGGGTCGTGCGAGAGATTGACCAGCGATTCTCTGGTGAGCCGCAAAGCGGCGTAAGAATGCAGCCCACGGCGCAAGCCGTGGGTGGAGTGAAAACAGGAGCGAGCCCCAGCGGGGCGAAAGAAACGGTACGATACAAGACTCCTGGCCCCTGATCACTGACCGCTGGCCACTGTTCTTTCACGCTTCAATCTTCAGCTCATCCAGCTCCAAAAACTCCTGAATGATGACCTCGGGCGACTTCGCCATTTCCCCGTAGGTGCCGAAGAAGATGGCTCTACCCTCGTGAAGAAACACGATCCGGTCACCTAGTTTCTTCGCCAGACGCATATCGTGCGTGACCACGATGCTGGTCAGGCTCAACTGAATCTTGAGCCGCTTGATCAGGTCGCCAAGCAACTGCGCCATCAGCGGATCGACCATCGTGGTCGGCTCGTCATAGAGAACGCATTCCGGACGCGCCGCCAGCGCCCGCGCAATCGCCACCGAACGCTTCATTCCCGTCGACAGATCCGATGGCAGCAAGTTGCGCATCTCCTTCACGCCCACCATGTCGAGCAGTCCATCGACGACCTGATAAATCTGCTCTTCGCCCAATTCGCGGGCCTCACGCAGTGGAAAAGCCACATTTTCACCCACAGTCAGCGAATCAAAGAGCGCGCCGTTCTGGAAAACCATAGTGACTTTCTTGCGGATTCCTTCCAGTTGCTCTTCGCTATAGTCGGTAATGTCTTCGCCCGCGACGATCACGCGGCCCGCGTCCGCCTTCAAAAATCCCATGATGTGATGCAGCGAAACCGACTTCCCCACGCCGCTGCGCCCCAGAATGCACACAGTCTCCCCCGGCATGACGTCAAAGCTGACGTCGTTAAGCACAACATTATCGCCAAACGCCTTCGAGACGTCCTTGAACTGAATGTAGGGTTGTCCGCTATCGAGCATGATTCAGCTTCTAGCTACTAGCTCCTAGCTTCTTGGCTCTTTGTCTGGTAGCTCTTAGTTTCCCCGAAACGAACTTGTCATCCTGAGCGAAGCGAAGGACCTATGCAACTTCTTGACTTTTACACTGCCGCTTGCGCTCTGGAAATCGCGCTCAACCAGTGACCCCTTGCGCGCTAGCGGCTTCCAGCTCTTCCTTCGTATTCAAGTTGCGGAAGATTCTTGGCGAAAATCCCGCATCGGCAAGTTCCACTTCCTCAATCGCCTGCACTCGAACCGTATCAAACAAAGCGTCAATCTTATAGCGCCCGGCACGCAACGCTCCCTCCGCCGCGTTAGCAAATTCCCGCCGATACACCGCGCACAAGGGCTGCCATCCCCCGCCAGCCCGCGGCACTGTGGCCAAGGCCGACGCACCCTCCGCGCGTCGAATCAAATACTGCGAGAACGCCAGAGAGACAAACGGCACATCCACCGCCAGGATAAGATTCAACTCGGTCGACGACGCCCGTAAAGCCGCGTGAATACCCCCCAGCGGCCCGCACTCGCGAGACACATCTTCCACAACCGGCGCGAAGGCCGCAAATTTCCC
>QIAM01000028.1 GCA_003225555.1 Acidobacteriota bacterium
TCAGGCATGCGCCATGGGCCCAAAGGAGCTCCGGCCTTGCCTGCACGGACAATGCGGCTGGCTGGGTAACTTGAATCGTGTAGCTGTCCGCCTCTCCGAATTGAACAACCTCATGACAGATGCAGCACGTGAATGTCATTTCACTCCCTAAGTGGTCCGCTTTGATGGCGCCACCCAATCGGAGAGAGGTTGGCGAATCTTTATTTCACCACGATGTTCACCAGTTTGCCAGGGACGTAGATCTTCTTCATGATCTGCTTGCCTGCAATGGCGGCGGCCACTTTTTCATCCCGGAGCGCGCGGGTGAGAACGAATTCTTCGGCAGAATCGGCGGGCACGATAACGCGGCCGCGCAGCTTGCCATTGACCTGCACCGGAATCTCGATCTCTTCTTCCTTGGCGAGCACGGCGTCGTACTTTGGCCATGGAGCCTTCAGCAGATTTCCCTTTTCACCGAGCATTTCCCAGAGTTCGTGGGCCAGATAGGGAGCGAAGGGGGCCAGCAAGAGTACAAGGTTACGCTGCACCTCGGCCAAAAGCGGCGTGGGGATTGTGTTCTGAGTAATCGCTTCTTCAGCGCCGTACAGTACGTTCACCAACTCCATGATGGCCGAGATACAGGTGTTGAAATGCCAGCGTCCCTGGAAGTCGTCGCTGACGCGTTTGATGGTCTGGTGCAGCTTGCGCTGGATGGCACGTGCTGCGGGCGGCAACTCCGCGGGTACCGGTCTGCGCCGATCCGGATGACTGGGCTGCGCGTTGCGCACGACAAAACGATAGACCCGCCCGAGGAATCGCTGGATGCCCTCGATGCCGGTGTCCTTCCAATCGAGGTCGCGGTCCGGGGGAGCGGCGAACAACACGTAGAGACGTGCGCTGTCGGCGCCGTAGCGGGCGATCATTTCATCCGGCGAAACCACATTCCCGCGGCTCTTGGACATGGCCGCGCCCTGGTAGGTGACCATCCCCTGCGTGAAGAGGCGCCCGACGGGTTCGTCGTTCTTGATCAATCCCAGGTCGCGCATCACCTTGGTCCAGAAGCGCGAGTAGATCAGGTGCAAGATGGCGTGTTCGACGCCGCCAATGTACTGATCGATGGGAAACCAATACGCGATGGTCTTGGAATCGAAGGGCGCTTGATCGTTACCCGCGTCGGTGTAGCGATAGAAATACCAGGACGAATCGACGAACGTGTCCATGGTGTCGGTCTCGCGTCGGGCGGGGCCGCCGCACCTGGGGCACATTGTGTTCACGAACTCGGGCACACGACCCAAGGGTGAGCCACCGGTTAAGGTGACATCGATGTTCTCGGGCAAAATCACGGGCAGATCTTTTTCGGGGACGGGGACGATGCCGTCCTTCTCGCAATAGAGCATGGGGATGGGCGTCCCCCAGTAGCGCTGGCGCGAGATGCCCCAATCTTTGAGCCGGTACGTGACTGTGGCTTTGCCGAAGCCGTGCTTTTCGGCGTGGGCGGACATTTTCTTGATGGCGTCGGCAGACCCAAGGCCGCTGAAAGGTACGGAGTTAATCAAGACGCCTTCGTGCGCCACGAACGGAAGGGGAGGCTCGGCAACCGTTTCCTCAGGATCATTTGAAATCGGCAGGACGACGAGACGGATTTCGAGTCTGTACTTTTTCGCGAACTCGTAGTCGCGCTCGTCGTGCGCGGGGACGCTCATGATGGCGCCGGTCCCGTAGTCCATGAGGATGTAGTTCGCTACCCAGATGGGAATCTTTTCACCATTGAACGGATTGATGGCGTAGCGTCCGGTCGGCACGCCGTGCTTTTCGATCTCGCCGATGTCGCCGATTTCTTTGGCTTTGCGCTGCTCGGCAATGAGTTGATCGACCTTGGCGCGCAAATCGGAGTTCGTCGACGTGAGATCAGCGACGATGGGATGCTCGGGCGCAAGCTGCACTGAGGTCGCACCGTAGATCGTATCGACTCGCGTGGTGAAGACGCTGATCTTCGCACCTGCTGGTCCGGCAGGGCCGTCGAGTTTGAAGTCCACCAGCGTACCTTCGCTGCGGCCGATCCAGTTGCGCTGCATGATGCGCACTTTTTCCGGCCAGTGCTCGAGCTTGTCGAGATCGCGGAGCAGTTCGTCAGAGTAGTTGGTGATGCGCAGGAACCACTGCTCGAGTTCGCGCTGCTCCACCAGTGTGTCTTCGTGGCGCCAGCAGCGGCCGTTGACGACCTGCTCGTTGGCCAGCACGGTGGTACACTTCGGGCACCAGTTGACTTTGCTCTTCTTGCGGTAAGCCAACCCCTTTTCGTGGAACTTGAGAAAGAACCACTGATTCCAGCGGTAGTACTCGGGGAAGCAGGTCGTGACCTCGCGCGACCAGTCGTAGGCAAAGCCCAGGCGCTTCATCTGCGCCTTCATTTTGGCGATGTTGCGCAGCGTCCACTCGCGGGGAGGAACGTTGGCGGAAATGGCGGCGTTTTCGGCGGGCAAGCCGAAGGAATCCCATCCCATGGGGTGTAGAACGTTGTAGCCATTCATCCACATGTAACGGGCTAGCGCATCACCGATGGCATAGTTGCGGACGTGTCCCATGTGCAGCACGCCGGAGGGATAGGGCAGCATTTCGAGGACGTAGTATTTCTTTTTGGTCGAGTCGCTTTCGGCAGAGTAGAGGGAGGCGTCCTGCTGCCAGCGCTCGAACCATTTGGTTTCTACACGCTGGGCATCGTAGCGCTCGTCGTCGGGACGATCGGGGCGGGTCACGGTGGTAGCTTCCGGTTTGTCTTGCGCTGGCATGGAGGCGAGCTTTGGGTGCTGAATAAACCTTGATTTTACAACGAGAGGCTGGTGTGGCGCGGGCGAGGCGCCCGCGCCACATTAGCCACAACACTCAAGTCACCAGACGCTTTAGCGCCTGCACGTTCCTGCGGTCGTCACCTGGGCTGTCGATGGGCGTTTCGGCGATGAAGGCGGCATGCGCAAGGCGCAAGTCATTGAGCAGAATGCGAAACGTCTCTTTGCCGATCATTCCCTTTCCAATGTGCTGGTGGCGGTCGAGTTTGGAGCCGCGCGCGGCCTTGGCGTCGTTGCAGTGCCAGACCTTCACGTTGTTCAGGCCAACGGTCGCGTCTAGATGCTGCAGCGTCTGATAGAGGCCCTCTTCGCTGACGATGTCGTATCCGGCGACGTGGGTGTGGCAGGTATCGATGCAGGCGCCCACGGGCACCACGCCGCGCAGGCGATCGAGCACTTCGGCAACCTGCTCGAACCTGCCTCCGAGGGAGAACTCGGCTCCGGCGGTGTTCTCGATCAGGATGGTAAGGCCGCCTTTCGCGAGATCGAGACCTTGCGTGGCAGCGGCAATCGCCGCGGCGGTGCGCAGCAGTCCTTGCTCGCGGTCGGCGCCACGGAACGAACCGGGGTGCAGCACCAGGTACTCGGCGCAAAGTGATAGTGCGCGCTCCACCTCGCCGCGAAAAGCTTTCATGGATTTCTGCAGAAAGAGTTCATTGGAACTGGCCAGATTCACCAGGTAGTTCGTATGGATGACCAGCGGCTTAAGGTTGTAACGCGCACGCAGGCGATTCATTTCAGCGCATGCCGGTTCTCGGAGTTCGTAGGGAGCCCACTGGCGCGGGCTGGAAGAAAAAATCTGGAAAGTGTTGCATCCCAAGCGGTAGGCACGTTCGGCCGCATTTTGCACTCCGCCGGCGGAAGAAGTGTGGATGCCAATGCACCAGGACGTGAGGCGGGGCGGGCGTTTTGGCGGACGACGGCGGAGGATGTCCGGTTCGCGAACGAGGGAGCGGGGCATCCGAGAAGTATAAGGGGAGGCATCGGCCTTCGCTTCGAGACCCAGGTTCGAAACCCAGGAAGGTGCATCTCAGTACAATGAATTCTTGCCATCGATCTTGGATCGAGTTTGCATGACAACGTCCGTGAATGACGGGACTGCACCAACTGCTGTGGCGACTACGCCTGCACGGCCGACAAGCAGAGGGGTGAGATACGCCTGCGTGGGCGCATTTCTGCTGGCGGTCGCGTTTTTCGCTTTCGTGCGAGTGCGACTTCGCAACATGCCCTTGGAGCGGGACGAGGGCGAATATGCCTACATGGGACAGTTGATGTTGCAAGGCATCCCGCCCTACCAACTTGCCTCCAACATGAAACTGCCGGGGACTTACGCTGCGTATGCGGCCATCATGGCAGTGTTCGGGGAGACGGCCGGTGGAATTCGGATCGGCTTGATGCTGGTTACGACTGCGGCAGCCGTCCTGGTTTTTTTCCTGGGAAAGCACCTTTACGGACCGCTAACCGGAAGCATAGCGGGCATCACCTATCTCTTTCTGGCCGCCCGGCCCGGCGTTCTAGGCATCGATGGACACGCAACTCATTTTGTCGTCCTCATGGTACTCACCGGGATTCTGCTTCTCTTTCAGGCAATTGAGAGGGGAATGAGGAGCCTGTTCTTCGCCAGCGGTCTTTTGTTCGGGTTGGCGTTCCTAATGAAACAGCCAGGAATCCTCTTCGCTGTGTTCGCAGGAGTGTACGGGCTCTACCGCGAACGCAAGCGGCCCGCTGACTGGAGAGACATCAGATTGCGCGGCGCAGCTTTTGTGTGTGGCACCGCTCTTCCCTACGTGCTCACTAGCCTGTGGTTGCTGCGCGCTGGAGTGTTTCCAAAGTTTTGGTTTTGGACGTGGAGCTATGCCCGCGAATACGGTCGGATCAACAACCTGCCTGCCGGGTGGGGATATCTCCAGCTGACCCTGCCTTGGGGGTTGAGACCTTTTGTGCTCTGGGAACTCGCCGTGATCGGCCTGACGGCTCCGCTGTGGAGCCGCAGTGCTCGCGCCCAATGGGGCTTTGTCGTTGGCTTTTTCTTTACTTCATGTCTGGCGGTTTGTATTGGGCTATACTTTCGCCCGCACTACTTTATTATGCTGCTTCCGGCCGCTGCCCTGTGCATGGGAATTGCTGTGGAATCCGCTCAGAAGAAGCTGCGGGATCTCAACCTGGGGCGACTGGCTTCGTTGCCCGTTCTGTACTTTGCGGTTGTGTACGTGATTGCAGTACAGAGTCAATGGACAACTTTTCTTCGTCTGGATCCTGTCCCGCTTAGCCGAAAGGTCCACTACGATCAGCCTTACGCGGATGCCGTGGTGATCGCTGACTTTATCAAGGCCCATTCCACGCCCCACGATCAGATTGGCATCATTGGCTCCGAACCGGAGATCTGTTTTTACACCCACCTGCGCTGCGCCAGCAGCTATCTCTATATGTATCCGCTGATGGAAGAGCAACGATTCGCAAAGCAAATGCAGGATGACGTAATGCACGAACTTGAGAGGACACGACCGCGATTTCTCGTCTACGTGGACGATGAGCGATCCTGGAGCTGGAGGCCTACGCTGGCACGAAATCACTCATTCTTCGAGCGGGCTTGGAATTTTGCCCACACCGGCTACGAACTTGTGGATCAAGTGGCCGCCCCAGACACCGGCATGGATCCAGGACAACTGTGGAGCGAGCACGCCCGCCTCTATTTGTTCCAGCGCAGGGACCAATAAGAACAGACCCCAAGAGTGCTTCGTTTGCGGTGCAGGCATGGGCAACAGTAAACTTGTGGTGCTCCGGCTTCTCCTGCGGCCGTGGTGAACCAGGTCGAGCTTCGCTCGACTGGACAGCCCCTTCGACTTCGCTCAGGGCAAGCGAGGCGGCTGTCCGTGCGCAAACACATTTAAGGGGAAATCATGCTCGTCGTTATGCAGGCGCACGCTACGGAAGAGCAGGTGCGCGCGGTTTGCCAGAAAATCGAGAAGCTGGGGTACCGGCCGCATCCCATGCCGGGCGCGACGCGTACTGCCATCGGGATTACCGGCAACAAGGGCGAAGTCGAACAGGGCACGCTGGAAGAGATGCCGGGCGTGCAGGAAGTCATCCAGGTTTCGAAGCCTTACAAGTTGGTGAGCCGCGACGTCAAAGACGACAACACGGTGATCCGCTTTGCCGGGACGGACGCCACGATTGGCGGGCCGGGGCTGGCGATCGTCGCCGGGCCCTGCGCCATCGAAAGCCGCGAGCAGGCGTTCGCCGTGGCCGAACGGGTGCATCGGGCGGGAGCGCAGTTTTTTCGCGGCGGGGCATATAAGCCGCGCACTTCTCCCTACTCGTTTCAGGGCTTGGGCGAGGATGGGCTGCGCATCATGGCGGAGATTCGCCACCAGTTTGGGATGAAGATCATCACCGAGGCGATTGATCACGAATCGCTCGACCTGGTCGAAGAGTATGCCGACGTGATTCAGATTGGGGCGCGAAACATGCAGAACTTTTCATTGCTGAAGCGCGCTGGACGGGCGAAGAAGCCGGTGCTGCTCAAGCGCGGCATGTCGGCGACGCTGGAAGAATTTCTGATGGCGGCGGAATACATCCTGAGCGAAGGCAACTACAATGTGGCGCTGTGCGAGCGCGGCGTACGTACCTTCGCCGATCACACCCGCAATACGCTCGACCTGAGCGTGGTGCCCGCGGTGCAGCGGTTGAGTCATCTGCCGATCCTGGTCGATCCCAGCCACGGCACGGGCAAACGCAACAAGGTCACGCCGTTGTCGCGCGCGGCGGTGGCTGTAGGCGCGGACGGATTGATGGTCGAAGTGCACCACCAGCCCGATGAAGCGCTGTCGGACGGTCCGCAGTCGCTGTTCCCTGATCAGTTTGATGAGTTAATGATGCAGGTGCGGCAGATTGCAAGTGTGGTCGGGAGGACCGTTCCTAGGATAGGACTCAGGGAGAAGGTTGGAGTCAGCACGTAGGATGCGGTCGATAGGATTTGATTCCGCAGGGCTATGAGGAACCTCAAGAGAGCTTTCGCTAGGAATAGTTTGCTGGCAAGTGCTCTAGGCTTCTTGTTTAGCGGCAGCATAGTCGCGCAGGAGGCGCCGGACAAAGGCGCTGAAGTTGTGTACGAAGTGGGGTTGGGGAGCGATGTGACGCCTCCCAAGCCTGTCTACCGGCCCAACCCGGAGTATGTCGACAAAGCACGCCGGGAGAAGATCAACAGCGCAGTCATACGCTCGATGATTGTCACGACAGAGGGCAAGGTGCGCGACGTCAAGGTAATCAAAAGCTTGGATCCAGGTCTCGACAAACAGGCAATTGCCGCCGTTCGGACGTGGAAATTTGAACCAGCCACCAGGGCTGGAAAGCCTGTGGCGGTGCACCTGAAAACAGAAGTCGACTTCCGGCTTTATTAGCAGTAGTGACACGCTGGCGCAAGTAATCTTCCTTCTTACGTTATCCATTCGGCGAATACACACTGCTGCAGAATTGTTCGTCAATTTTGTGTATAACCTGATAATATGATTTTATGAAAACGACCTCGATTTCGGTCACTGAGGCGGCGCGCAATTTTGCCGATTGCGTAAACCGTGTTCGTTACCAGGGAGTGACGTTTGTCCTACTCAGGAACGGCGAGGCGGTGGCGCGGCTGGTACCTGAGAAGAAGACTGGTTCGGTGCGTAAGTTGGCTGCCGCCTTGCGCGAGTTCAACCTGTCCTCAGAGGAAGCGCGAGCCTGGCAGCGCGATTTGCGCGCCGCCCGCCGGATCCTGAAGCCGCCGGTCGACAAGTGGCGAGAGTGATCGAATCACGCGAACGATGGCTTTGATCATCGATGCCGATGTCATTATTGCCGGCGAACGACGGCGGTTTGATCTCCCAGCCTGGCTGGAGAGCCAGGCTGAAAACGATCCCCAGGTCGCCGCTATTACGATCGCAGAACTCTGGCATGGTGTTCAACGTGCGACAGGGACTCATGGGCCAAGGCGTCAAGCCTATCTCGCGATGATCATCGATGGCTTGCCGATTCTCCCCTACACCGAGACGACAGCCCTGGAACATGCCCGTATCTGGGCCGAACTGGAGTCCTCCGGCAAAATGATTGGTTACTATGACCTGATCGTGGCGGCCACCGCGCTGGAATTTGGAAGTTCGGTTGCGACCTTTAACGCACGTCACTTTTCACAAGTGCGCGGACTCAAGGTAATCAAGCCGAAAGTGTGATGTCCCCGGGTTCTGCTAATCTTTCTTCTTCCGCGAGTACGGCGTCCATCTTGAGAAAACTCCTCCTCATCGCTGTCTTCATTCCGATTCTGGCTGGGCTCGGATGGTGGTACTTCTCCGAGAGAGCGTTGCCGGATTACGGGCCGGCTTACCGCGAGTACGCTTACATCACCAACGGCAAGAGCAACACGGTCAGCGTGATTGATTTGCGGACGCTGCAACTGGCGAAGACCATTCACGTCGGCACCGGACCCACCGGAGTCGCGGCCAACAGCAAGAAGAATGAGATTTATGCGGTCAATACGGGCTCGAACAATGTCAGCGTGATCGATGCCGAGACGAATGCCGTAGTGGCGACGATCGGCGTTCACGGCAAACCTTACTTCATCGATGTGGCTACAGACGGCAAGCGCGCTTACGTGGCGAACTCGGCCTCGGCCAATGTTTCCCTCATTGATCTGGAGAAGCGCAGTGTGATCGGCAACGTGCGCGTTGGCGCGTCGCCCGGACTTGCGCGGGTTTCGCCCGACGGTGCTACCGTGGTGGTGAGCAATCGCGGCAGCAGCACGGTTTCCCTCCTCGACGCAAAGCTCATGCGGGTGCGCTCGACGCTGCCGGTCTGCCAACAGCCGGAGGATATTGCGATTCTTCCGGACTCGAGCAAGGCGTTCGTGGCCTGCTCTGGATCGGCGCAAGTGGCGTCAATCGACTTGAAGCACGATCACGTGCTGGCATTGATCGACGTGGGCCGAACGCCGGTGAGTCTCACACTCAAGCCCGATGGCGGGGAACTTATCGTATGCGATTTTGACTCGGACAGTATTTCCATCATCGAAACTGGCAACGATGAAGTGGGCAGCAGCACGCTGATCGGGCGGCATCCCTCGCGCGGCGTGGTTTCGCTGGACAATTCCCGGCTTTACGTCACCAATTTCGGGTCGGATAGTGTAGCCGTCTACGACATCGACATGGGCCGCCGCATCGCGACCATGCCGGTGGGCAGCCGTCCCGACGGCCTGGCGTTGACGCCCGACCAGAATTATCTGCTGGTGCTCGACACGCAGGCTGGAGATGTGACTGTGATTCAGAAGCGCAAGCCTCGGAAGCTTGAGCCGACCGAATATTCGCTGCTGACCATGATTCCGGTGGGCATGCAGCCGAATGGGATTGTGGTGAAGGCTTTCATGATGAGCAAGCCGGTAAAGAAATAGGACTGGCCTCAGGTCGGAGGGAAATTGGAATCGGCTTTCCCCTCGCTGCCGGCGCAGGCAGATTCCTCCTCGCTTCACTCCTCGGAATGACAACCGGTGCTTGAGAGGTGCGCTAGACCGTAGCCGGCTTGCCACGGAACTCATCGAGGGCCGCCTTCAGGTCCGCGGCGATTGCGGGCGCTTCCCGGCTTTCGATGTCGCGGCGGGGCATCATGTAGACGAGCTTGCCGTCGCGCAGGATGGCGATCGACGGCGAGGACGGCATCTGATCCGTGAAATAGCTGCGGGCTCGATCGGTTGCTTCCTTGTCCTGCCCGGCGAATACGGAAAAGGATTTGTCCGGCCGTGTCGTGGCATTCTGCAGCGCGAGGCGAACGGCGGGACGCATGCGTCCGGCAGCGCATCCGCAAATTGAGTTTACGACCACCATCGTCGTACCGGACTGACTCATTGCACGGTCGACTTCTTCCGGCGTGCGCAGTTCTTCAATCCCCAGCCGCGTGAGTTCCTCGCGCATCGGGATCACCATAATTTCGGGGTACATCGCCATGTCTATGTTCCTCTCGCGCTGCTATGAATCTCTATTGTAGCGTGTATTAAGGCTTGTCATCTTGAGCGAAGTTGCCGTTCGCATCGCGAACGGCAACGCAGTCGAAAGATCCCTATCTTCTGAAATCCGTCAACAGCGCTCGTAGGGGTTCCCATCCGGTTCCGCAAGCATCGTGAGAACGCCTCTCTGCTTCCAGCTTCATATACGCGAGTAGAGATCCTTCGACTGCGCTCAGGATGACATTCCCTAATACGACTGCGTAGTTGCTTTGTCCTCCGTAATGTATTCGAATCTGCGGCCGCTGTGTATATTTGAAAGCCATCCATGCTGCTGCAGGAGAATGTCCCACTCTCACCGCTTACCACCTTCAAGATCGGAGGGCCGGCGCGCTTTTACGTTGAAGCTCGCACGACCAGTGATGTGCAGGATGCGGTCTCATTGGCGCGTTCCCGCGATCTGCCGCTCTTCGTTCTCGGTGGTGGTAGCAACCTCTTAATATCGGATGCGGGCTGGCCGGGGCTCGTGCTGAAGACCGCGATTTCTGGCATTGAACAATGCTCCGGCCATGACGAAGAGGGCAAAGTCCTGTTTGATGTGGGCGCCGGCGAATCGTGGGACCGCTTCGTCTCCCACGCAGTGATCGCGCGATGCGCGGGCGTGGAGTGCCTCAGCGGCATTCCGGGCAGCGTGGGCGGCACTCCGGTGCAGAACGTCGGAGCGTACGGACAAGAGGTGTCAGAGACGATTGAGTCGGTGGAAGTTTTCGATCTGAAAGAGGGCCAAGTGCGCGAGGTTTGCCGCGAAGCCTGCGGCTTCAGCTATCGCACCAGCATCTTCAACACCACGGAGCGCGGTCGGTTCATCATCTTGCGGGTAACCTATGCGCTCGAACCCGGAGGCGAGCCTCACCTGGAGTACGCAGATTTGAAGCGCCACTTTGAAGGCCGCGAAACCACGCCCAATCTCGCGGAAACGCGCGAGGCGGTCAGGCATATTCGGGCGTTGAAGGGGATGCTGATCGTTCCGGGAGAGGCGGATTGCCAGAGTGCCGGGTCGTTCTTCAAGAACCCAGTACTCTCCGAGGCACAGCACCTGGAGCTCATCAAGCACGCGAAGATTCGAGGACTGACGGTGCCGAGCTATCCCGCACTCGAAACCCACAAAAAAGTTTCGGCAGCATGGCTGGTGGAACGTTCCGGATTCGTCAAAGGACACGGATTTGGACATGTCGGAATTTCGAGCAAGCATGCCCTGGCCATCGTCAATCGTGGCGGCGCGAGCGCGGCCGAGGTCATCGCCCTCAAAGAGCAGATTCAGACGCGCGTGGAAGAAATCTGGGGCGTGCGGCTGGAGCCGGAGCCGGTGATGGTGGGATTCTAGAACCCAGTGGCCACTGGTCAGTGCTCAGTGGTCAGAGAATCTCCTTACAACCCGTTTTGGGAGTGCGCGGCTCCAATCCGTGTTTACAGTTTACGATTCTGTTTTGAAAGGGCGCGGCTTCCAGCCCCGCCGTAGAGTTCACAAAGAATGCGGGCTTTAGCCCCTGAGGGCAATTGTCTTCCTCGAAACTTCATGTGCCTCCTGAATAGAATCCCGTAACCGCGCCGCTCTAGCGGCCACTGGCCACTGGCCACTGACCACTGATCGCCGCCTCGCCCTGCAAGCCGTACCTCGCCGAGCGTTCTCCTCTGAGAAAATTCCTGAACAGACCTGGTTCCCCGGCGGTCTTCATGATTGAGGATGAACGATTGGTGGCGGGAGAAGCGATTCTGGGCGGAGCCACAACGCTGGCGCGAAGTCAGGACGATCTGATCGAGGAGCTGGTCAGGCAGCATTCGCGGCTCGTTTATCGCATCGCCTACGCTGCCTTACGAAATCATCCCGACGCCGAGGATGCCACGCAGGAAACCTTCCTCCGCGTGCTGCGATACAGCAACAAGCTCGCGTCCGTGGAGGACCACAAGACGTGGCTGGCGCGCATTGCCTGGCGGGTGGCAGTCGACCGGAGCAAGCAGCGCGGGCGAAAGGGAGAAGTTGCCCTGGAAGATCCGGAAAAGCCTTTGGAAGAGGTGACATCTTCGGAGTCGCCGGCCGACGAAGCGGTGCATGGTGTCCAGATCGGCGCGATGCTGCAGCGATTGATGGCGGCCTTGCCGAGGAAACTACGGGAGCCGCTGGTGCTCTCGACGATCGACGAAATGTCGCCCAGAGAAGTTGCCGCGACATTGGGGATCAATGAAGCAGCCGTGCGGTCGCGGGTATTCCGGGCGCGGCAGATTTTGCGGGAAAAGCTGGCGGAACGAATTGGAGAAAACAAACAGCTATGACCGATCACGAGCACAATCGGAACAGTCCAAAGCCGACCGCTCTGGATGATCAACTTGACGCCGCGCTTGCACAGTACACCGCGATCGAGCCCAGGGCCGGACTCGAAAATCGGGTTCTTGCCCGGCTGAAAGCAGAGCAAGACCCTCCAACTGCGGTTCCTTGGTGGCGATGGGCAGCAGTTGTTGCTGTGGCGGTGATTGTGATGACATTCGTGGTCGACAGAGTGCGGAAGGTTGCTCGGGATCAAGTGGTCCATCAATCGCCCACTCCGGCGCAGGAAATCAAGCCCGAGATTGAGGCAAACGCTACGAGTACGAACCGCCACAAACCCGGCGGCTCTTCCATAGGAAAGCCCAAGCGGCAAATCACCCAGACGGTAGCCGCTCCCATCAAGTTGGAGCAATTTCCGTCACCGCGGCCTCTCAGCGAGCAGGAAGAGATTCTGGCGGAATATGTCGCGAACTATCCCGAACATGCGGCGTTGATTGCGGAGGCGCGAACCGAGGTGCTGCGGCGTGAGGTCAACGGGCAGTCGGAGCCAGCGAAAGGCGGCGCAGTTCATTCGCCGGAACAGTTCCAGTAACGGCAGATTACAAAGGAGACTCCTAAATGATGAAGAAGATTGTTAGCGCAACGGCATTGGCAGTGGCCCTGATGTTTGCCGGTACATCGAAACCAGCCTGGTCGCAGGAGGCAGGTTCGAGCAAGGCAGCGCCAGAGGCAGACAAGGCCCCGCATGCTTATCGTCTTGACTTCTCCGTGGACGAAATGGAAGGGGGCAAGAAAATCAACTCGCGACAATATTCGATGAACCTGAATTCGAGTGACGAGAACCAGATCAAGATCGGGACCCGCGTCCCAGTGGGGACCAAACAAGCGGATTTTCAGTACCTGGACGTGGGAACCAACATCTGGTGCAGACTTCGAGATCGAAGCGACATTGCCTCGCTAGGCAATGATGTCCTAGTGCAAGTACGGACGGATATCAGTAACTTTGCCATTCCAGATCAGCAACAAGAGCAGCAACAAGGGCGGCCGGTGCTGCGCCAATTCAGTATCAATGCCAGCACTTTGGCGCTGGTCGGCAAGCCAACGGTGATGGGCAGCGTGGACGATCCCAACTCGAAGCGACAGTTTCAGCTGGAAATCACGGTGACGAAACTGCGGTAGGGTTGTGTGGGGCGGACACTCTAGTCCGCCTAAAGTGTGCAACAAATCTTAGGGGGAAGGGATAACCTTGATCCGTGGACAGCATACTCACAGCAAGCTCTTGGCGGACAGGAGTGTCCGCCCCACATAAACACAGAAAGCGCCGCTCCGGTTCGTGACCCCGCTTTTTTTGGCTGCGACCCCAATGATGGGGAGGTCCTCCCGATCCGGCTCACGCGGCGCTTCGATTTACTTATCGGCAAGTTTTGCCGCCTCTTTAAAAATTTCGACAAACATTTTTCGCGTCAGCTTGCCGGTTTGCGTGTTCTGGTTCGAGGGATGGTAGGAGGCCAGCAGCATCTTACCGTCGGGTAACCGGTAACTGGCGCCGTGTTCGAAGAGGTATCCCTGCTTGCTCTTCAGCAGCCCGCGGCGTTTCAGGTAGTTGAGGTAAGCGTCGAAGCCGATCTTGCCCAACGCCACGATTACCTTCACGTTCTCTAATCCTGCAAGCTCCCGATCAAGAAACGGCGAGCATTGGACGAGTTCCTCGGGAAGAGGCTTGTTGTCAGGCGGGGCGCAGCGCACGGCGGCGGTGATGTAGAGGTCTGTGAGAGTAAGGCCATCATTGCGATCGGTAGCAGTGGGCTGGCTCGCGAATCCAGTTTCGTAGAGCACCGGGTACATGAATTTGCCGGAGGCGTCGCCGGTAAACGGGCGTCCGGTACGATTGGAGCCGTGAGCGCCGGGAGCGAGGCCCATGATCAGCACGCGAGCATTGGGATCGCCGAAGCCGGGGACGCCCTTGCCCCAGTACTCCCAGTCACGATAGGCGCGGCGCTTCTCGCGGGCAACTTGCTCGCGATGGGCGACCAGACGCGGGCAGAGGGTGCAGGCGACGACCTCGCGGTTGAGAATGGTGAGCCAGCGCGGCAAACTGTCGTTCGTCGTTTGTCGTTGGTCGTTGGGCATTCGACTTGTATTTATCACGTACCCCGGACGCATTCGTCCGGGGCCGCTTGCTCCGCTTCGCGTGGCGGACGAATGCGTCCGCCGCTACGTGGACCGTTTGCTTTACTCTAAAGTTTTACAACCGTCTCGAGATCTACTATCGACATCTCGCACAGCAGAGGCTCCGCCAGATTCCGCTTATGGGCCGGGACAAACGACTCTGGCACTAAGTGCCCGCCAGCGGTTTGACGCTGCTCTCCTCCTGTCTTTACACTCAAGATTAACGCAAATGAATTCGGCTGCGCTCCCTTTTGCTCGAGGGAACGGTGCTGCCGGCCCGGAGTTAGCCGGGCATTGAAAGGTATCAGTGAGTCCTACAGAAACGAGAGACGAGATCAAGAAAGACGGCGTCAAGCGCGAGATCTCCGTGGAGATTCCGGCGGAGACCGTCACTCGCGAGACTGAGACCATCATCCAGAAGTATCAGAAGATGGCGCGCCTGCCAGGCTTTCGGCGCGGGCACGTGCCGGCGTCCATCATCCGGCAGAGGTTCAAAGAAGATCTGAAGAGCGATGTTGTCGAGGCGCTGGTTCCGCGCTACTTCCGCAAAGAGACCGAGAAGCTCGGCATGATTCCGGTTTCGCAGCCGCGAGTCACCGATCTGCACATTCATGACGGCGAACCACTGCGGTTCAAGGCCAGCTTCGAAGTGATGCCGGAGATTCCCGTCGAAGGCTACAAGGAATTGCGCGCCGACAAACCCGAGATCACAGTCAGCGATGACGAAGTCGAGCAGGCGCTCGCCAGTGTTCGCGAGCAGCACGCGACGTTCACGTCGGTGGAAGGACGCCCTCTGGCGGAGGGCGACTTCGCCCAGGCTTCCATGGATGGCAAGCCGAAGGATGGAAATGACGCGCCCGACGCACACCCGGTGCACATGGACGAAGTCCTCATCGAGATTGGGGGCAAAAACACCGTGCCACAGTTCACCGAGAACCTGCGCGGCGCATCCGCCGGCGAAGAGCGCACATTCGAAGTGGCGTATCCCGAAGACACGTCGGACAAGCGGCTTGCGGGCAAGACGTTCGTGTACTCGGTGAAGATTCATGCCATCAAGCAGAAGAATCTGCCGGAGATGAACGATGACTTCGCCAAGGAACTCGGCGAGTTCTCGAACATCGACCAGGTGCGGAAGCAGATTCGCGAGAACATGCAGGCGGAGAAGCAGCATTCCGCCGAACACGAAGCCAAAGACAAGTTGGTTGCAGAACTGGTGACGCGGAATGAATTCGAAGTGCCGGAGTCTCTGGTGGAACGGCAAATCGACTTGCGCCTGGAGCGCGGCCTGCGCGCGCTGGCGGCCCAGGGCATGAAGATGGAGGACTTGAAGAAAATGGACCTGCCTCGTCTGCGTGCCGGGCAGCGGGACCAGGCTTTGCAGGATGTGAAATCGTCGTTGTTACTGGATCGCGTTGCCGAGCTGGAAAAAATCGAGGTCAGCGAAGAAGAGTTGAATCGTGAACTGGAAGCGCTGGCCAAACAGACAAAACAGACTTCGGAAGCGGTCCGCGCTCGTTTGACACAGGATGGGGGCCTCGATAGAATTCGAAACAGAATCCGCAGCGAAAAGACCCTCGACTTTCTGTATCATCAGTCCGCCTGAGTCAGAAAAATGACGGCGGACCACTTCGAATCCTCCCCTTAGCGACAGCGGTTGTTTCGGGGCGGAGTGTGGAAGGTGAACGTGAAACCAAATGATCCGCACAAGAACGACGCGCACATGATGCTGGTTCCGATGGTCATCGAGCAGACCGGACGGGGCGAGCGCGCCTACGACATCTACTCCCGCCTGCTCCGCGATAACATTATTTTCATCGGTACGCCGATCGACGACAACATCGCCAACCTGGTGATCGCGCAGATGCTGTTTCTGGCGCAGGAAGATCCGGAGAAAGACATCCAGCTTTACATTAACTCTCCGGGCGGGTCGATCACGGCTGGCATGGCCATTTATGACACCATGCAGTACGTCAAAAATGACGTCATGACGCTGTGCGTCGGGCAGGCGGCCTCGATGGCGGCGTTACTTTTGGCATCGGGGGAACCTAAAAAGAGATTGGCACTTCCGAATTCACGGATTCTAATACATCAGCCGTCCATGGGAGGGTTGTCGGGTCAGGCAACTGATATCGACATCCATGCGCGAGAGATTCTGCGTATGCGGGAGATTACGAACCAGTTACTCTCCAAGCACAGCGGCCAGAAGCTGGACAAAGTGGAGAAAGACGTCGAGCGCGACTTCATCATGAACGCCCAGCAGGCTAAGGAATATGGAATCATCGACGATATCATCTACAAGACGGTAAAAGCGGTATGATCTGCCTTCGCAGAAGCAAGCCGGCTTGAGCCGGAAACGGCCAAAGCCCCGAAGGGGCGCAATTCATTAGCCCAGGACGTAATTCCTGGGTAAGGCAGGAACAAAGAACAAGTCCCGTAGGGACGGCACAAGCTTCGTAACGCACAAGCTTCGTAACAAGGAGTAGAACCGGGTGAAAAACAGGTCTGGAACTGACGAGATTTTGCGCTGTTCGTTCTGCCACAAGTCGCAGGATGCTGTCGCCAAACTAATCTCGTCGCCCAGCGACTATCCGCGCGCCTACATTTGCGACGAATGCGTGGCGGTCTGCAACTCGATCCTCGAAGACGACCGCACCGCCACTCCAGCGGCCACCACTCCCAACCAACTGCCCAAGCCGCAGGAAGTAAAGGCTTTTCTCGACGAGTACGTGATTGGCCAGGAGCAGACCAAGAAGAAGCTGGCAGTCGCGGTTTACAACCACTACAAGCGCATCTTCATGAACCGTCAGAAGGGCGACGGCGTGGAGCTGAGCAAGTCGAACATCATGCTCATCGGTCCGACCGGGACCGGCAAGACGCTGCTGGCGCAGACTTTGGCTCGCATGCTGGACGTGCCCTTTGCCATTGTGGATGCGACCACGCTCACCGAGGCTGGATACGTGGGCGAGGATGTGGAAAACATCATCCTCAAACTGCTGCAAGCTGCAGACGGGGACGTAAGCCGCACCCAGACCGGGATCATCTATATCGACGAAGTAGATAAGATTGGACGCAAGGACGAGAATCCCTCGATTACCCGCGACGTTTCGGGTGAGGGCGTGCAGCAGGCGCTCTTGAAGATTCTGGAAGGGACGATCGCGAACGTTCCCCCACAGGGAGGCCGCAAGCATCCTCACCAGGAGTTCACGCCGGTCGACACCACCAACATTCTTTTCATTTGCGGCGGCGCTTTTGTCGGGCTTGAGAAGATCATTGGCCGCCGTATAGGTAAAAAGTCTCTAGGCTTCCGCGGCGGCGACAACTCGGAAAAAGAAGACGGGGGCGCTTCGCGCAAGCGCAATTATGAGCTGCTCGCCGAGATCCAGCCGGAAGACCTGATCAAGTTCGGACTAATTCCCGAATTCGTGGGCCGGTTGCCGGTGGTGGGCATGCTGGAAGATCTGGACGAGTTCGCCCTGATCGAAATCCTGACCCGTCCTAAGAACGCTATCATCAAGCAGTACCAGAGGTTATTCGAGTTTGAGAATGTGAGACTTAAGTTTAACGACGAGGCGCTGCGAGCCATCGCGCGCCAGGCTATGGCCCGTAAGGTAGGCGCGCGCGGTCTACGCATGATCCTGGAAGAGCTGATGCTCGACCTCATGTTCAACCTGCCCAGCCAGAAGAAGTTAAGGGAATTTGAAGTAACGCGTGAAATGGTGGAGAAACGCAGCGCTTCTTTCGCTATGATTGAGAAGCAGGCGAGCTGAGCTAGAGGTAATATAGAGACGTAAGCGCGTCTCAGCCGGGTGTCGGCAAGACACTGCCAGCGGTGGGTATAAGTGGAATGAAGGCCCAGGAGATTCAGTGACCACATCCAAGGAAAAGTTCGAAAGCAAGAAGCTGCCGATGATGCCCATTCGGGACGTGGTCATCTTTCCTTTCATGATGACGCCGTTCGTGGTGGGCCGCGAGTCGAGCGTGCGCGCGCTGGAAGAGGCGCTGGCGGCCGACAAGAAGATTTTCCTGGCGACCCAGCACGATGCCTCCATCGACGAACCCAAGCCCAATGAAATCTATCAGGTCGGGACGATCGTCAACATCGTGCAAAGCCTGAAGCTGCCTGACGGCAATATCAAAGTTCTGGTCGAGGGCGTGGAACGTGGCAAGATTCTGCAGGCTAGCGATAGCGAAGGCTACATGCAGGCGACAGTTCGGGTGGCGCGGTATACCACCGAGATGAGCCAGCCCATTGAAGCCAGCATGCAGCGGGTCACTTCCCTGTTCGAGCAGTACGTGAAGCTGTGCCAGGCGCTGAATTACGAGACCATGATCTCGGCCGTGCGCATGGAAGATCCCGCCAAGCTGACCGACGTCATCGCCGCGAACCTTCAACTCTCAATTGAAGAAAAACAGGAACTGCTAGAGATCTTCGATCCGGCGGAGCGGTTGACCCGCATCGCGGACGTTCTGGACATCGAGATCGAGAAATTGAACGTCGACCGCACCATCCAGTCGCGGGTGAAGCGGCAGATGGAGAAGGCGCAGAAAGAGTACTACCTCAACGAGAAGATTAAGGCGATTCAGAAGGAACTGGGCCGCGGCGAGAAGAGCGAATTCGACGAACTCAAGAAGAAGATCGAATCCGCCGGCATGCCGAAGGAAGTGAAGGACAAGGCCGTCCAGGAGCTGAAGAAACTGGAAGCCATGCCTCCGATGTCGGCTGAGTCCACCGTCTCGCGCAATTATCTTGACTGGTTGCTGGCGGTGCCGTGGAAGAAGCGGTCGAAGGAAATCCGCAACATCTCGCGCGCCGAGAAGGTTCTGAACGAAGATCACTATGGGCTCGAGAAGATCAAGGAGCGCATCCTTGAATTTCTCGCCGTGCGGCAGTTGGTAAAGAATCCCAAGGGCTCGATCCTGTGTTTTGTTGGACCTCCGGGAGTGGGCAAGACTTCGCTGGGAATGTCGATTGCCAAGGCCACGGGCCGCAAGTTCGTTCGCATGTCGCTGGGCGGTGTGCGCGATGAGGCCGAGATTCGCGGGCACCGGCGCACGTACATTGGGGCGCTGCCGGGACAGATCATTCAGATGATGAAGAAGGCGGGCACCAAAAACCCGGTCTTCATGCTGGATGAAGTCGACAAGATGTCGATGGACTTCCGCGGCGATCCGTCGGCAGCGCTGCTCGAAGTGCTCGATCCCGAGCAGAACTTCATGTTCGTCGATCATTACCTCGACGTGGAATACGACCTGTCGCAGGTGTTCTTCATTGCCACAGCCAACGTGTTGCACACCATCCCGCCGGCCTTGCAGGACCGCATGGAAGTTTTGCGGCTGCATGGTTACACCGAGCAGGAGAAGGTTGAGATTGCCAAGCTGTTCTTGGTCAAGAAGCAGATGGAGCAGGCAGGGCTGTCGGACAAGAACGTGAAATTCGCCGATGAGGCGATCACGACCTTGATCCGCTCCTACACGCGCGAAGCCGGCGTTCGCAACCTGGAGCGCGAGATTGGAAACGTCTGCCGCAAAGTTGCGCGCAAGGTGGTAAAGGAAGGCGAGGGTTACACGGTTGCCGTGACTGGTGAGAACGCCAATGACTTCCTGGGCGTGATCAAGTTCCGCGACACGCTGGCGCACGAGAAGAGCGAAGTGGGACTGGTAACCGGCCTGGCCTGGACCGAAGTCGGCGGATCGATTCTCAGCACCGAGGCAACCGTGGTCGACGGCAAAGGCAAGTTGACTTTAACCGGCAAGCTCGGCGACGTGATGCAGGAATCGGCGCAGGCCGCGATGTCGTACGTTCGCTCCCGCGCCCACAGG
Source organism: Acidobacteriota bacterium (assembly GCA_003225555.1). Lineage (GTDB taxonomy): Bacteria > Acidobacteriota > Terriglobia > Terriglobales > Acidobacteriaceae > Sulfotelmatobacter. Next base: position 20,102 of record QIAM01000028.1, read on the forward strand.
CTCGGCTTGAACCGCGACTTTTATCGTAACCTTGATCTGCACGTGCACGTGCCCGAGGGCGCGATCCCAAAGGACGGGCCTTCGGCGGGCATCACCATCGCTACGGCCATTTCCAGCGCGCTGAGCAAGATTCCCGTGCGGCGCGACCTCGCCATGACCGGTGAAATCACGCTACGTGGCAAAGTGCTGGCCATCGGCGGATTGAAAGAGAAGCTGCTGGCGGCGCATCGGGCTGGTTTGTTTGAGGTGATCCTGCCCAAGGACAATGAAAAAGACCTGGCCGAAGTGCCGGAGAACCTGCGCAATGCGATGAAGATGCACTTTGTTGACACCATGGATCAGGTATTACAGATCGCCTTGGAGTCGCCTCTACCGTCGTTGGAGGAGACAGTTCCTCAGCCCATCGCTCCTCCGATGACATCGAACACAGTCGAGGGGCCGGCAACGCATCAGTAAAAGCCGTGGCCAGTTGTCAGTACCCAGTGGCCACTCCTCACCCGGACATAGGGAAAACGATCCTAAGTACCTGTGGAATCAGCGGACGGATCTTGGCATCGACTGCAACTTGTTGATTCCACACAAATCGCTTGTTTCGCCGGGCAGATCCTCCTACTATAGCCAATAGCTAATAACCGAATCCTGGTCGATTCTAGCCCCTCGGGTTCAGCCCGACGAGCTTGGGGCCTCTGCACGTGCTCCGTCCTGGTCCACAGTCAATTCTACGCGTTCTATGGCCATCCCAAGCGGGCATCAAGCCACGAATTGCAGATGCGAACGTCGCCGGTGGCACGCGGTTTTATAACTTACAGTTAGCACATTGAAAACAAAGGGACGGAAAAGAGGAAAGCGCGCTGGCCTATTCCAGCTGGCAGTCCGCTGCGAGTTCCACTTGAAACTCGAAACCGGAAACTGGAAACTATGCTTATGAGAATTCCCATCCGCGGGGCCATGGCCTTGCTGGCGGCGGCAGCAATTGTAGGCGTCACCCTGCTCTGGTTGCCGGCGTACCGGATGTTCTTCGTCATCAGCGTCGGCATCGGGGTCGTCGTGGCTGCGATTCTCTACTTCTGGAACAAGTTTCATCCGGTGCGCGAAGAAGACGTTGAGAACAAGAGGCCGCTGGGACTTAGCTAGCAATCCTGCGACTTCCTGGTCAGTTCCCGGTTTGGCCGTCATGTGACAACAGTCGAAGATTGGGATTTAGTCCGAATGATGAATGATTCAGGGACGGGGTTCCTCTATACGGTCCGCCATATCAGCAATAAATCTTAAGTTGGTCGGGCGGAGTGAAAGTCGCTCCTGGTGAAGGAGGTCCAGATTCAGATGCCGCAGCTGCATTTCCATGTAGCTCTGATCACAACAAAGCATAGGAGACAGTTTGGACATCGTCATCGATGATGGAGACTTCGAGTATCGTGATTCATTCCGCACGCAGGGCCTCAACCGGGTTCACCGCGGCGACGCGACGTGCCGGCAGATAGCTCGAAACCGCGGCGGCCGAAAGAAGACCTATGGACACCACTGCAAAGGTTGCGGGGTCGGTCGGTTTGATGCCAAATAGCAGCGATGACATCAGGCGTGTCAGCGCCAACGCTGCAACGAGCCCGCAGGTTACGCCCGCGCCCGTCAGCCACATAGCGTGGCGCACGAACATTCCCGTCAGTTCCCGTTGCTGCGCGCCAAGAGCGCTGCGGATGCCAATCTCGCGCCTTCGCTGCGACACGGAATACGCAATCACGCCGTAAAGTCCCACAATGCCGAGCAACAGTGCGATGCTCCCGGCGATCGCAAGCATCACCAGGGTGAACGAAGTCCGCGCCATCGACGACCGGTAGAAGTAGTCGACCGTGTGGACATCTGCCAGCGGAAGATTGGGATCCACCGACCACACGGCCCGCCGAACCTCGCTCATGAAACTTTCCGAGCCGGCGCGCCGGCTGCGTATTGAGTAGGTCACATATCGGCGGACATCAAGCTCGGTGCCCGTGAAATGGGCTGCCAAGATTGGCCAATACACGGAACTGGGCGATTCCTTATCCACGCCATCGTCGTGCACGTCCCTGACAACGCCGACCACCTCGCGCCAGTCGTCTTTTGCGTTGGCGCGGATTTGTTTGCCGAGGGCAAGCGAGGGATCGTGCCAGTTTTCTCGCGCCAGCTTTTCCGAGATGATGGCCAGCGGAACCTTGTTGTAGATATCGCCCCAGGTGTAGTCGCGACCGGCGACGAGCGGCGTGCCCAGGGTCTTGAAGAAGCCCGGCGCGACAAACCTGAAGCGGTGAAGCGGAATCTCACCCGGAGCGTATTTTCGGTCTTTTATGAAGACGGTATCTTCCCATCCGTTACCGTCCATGGGGACGCTCATGGAGAGGCCAACTGACGAGACCCCGGGAACGGCCTCGATCTTGCGCAAGATCTCCTCTTGAATGCGGACGACTCGCTCGGGATCCTTGGCATCTGTGTCGGGAATATTGACGCGGAATGTCTGGAGTTGCTCGGGTGCGGCGAAACCCGGATCTACTGTGGTCAGGGCATGAAAAGTCCGAATCATGAGCCCCGAACTGATCAGCAGGATGACTGCCAGCGCCACTTGTACAACCACCAGCACACTGCGCGACCGATGCCGCTCGCGGCCTTCGCTCAATGAACGTCCACCCTGGCGCAGCCCGGTTCCGAGGTGCTTGCCCGCGTACTTCAAGACCGGAACCGAACCAAACAGGAGCGAGGCAACTAAAGACACCGCGAGCGAGAACAACAAGGTGGGCCCATCAATGCCGATTTCTTGGAGGCGTGGCAGACCGCTTGGCGCCATTGCAATAAGAACTCGTAGCCCAGCATAGGCGAGTGCGAGGCCAAGCACACCGCCAAGCAATGCGAGAACAAGAGTCTCAAACAGCAATTCCGCGGCCATGCGCCCCGGCGTAGCACCGAGCACCGCGCGGATGGCCAGTTCTTGCTGGCGTCCTTGGGCACGAACCAGGAGCAGGTTGGGTACATTGGCGCACGCGATCAGCAGCACCAAGCCGATGCCGCCCATCAGAACCCACAAGAGCTTGCCCAGGTCGCCCACCACATCTTGCTTCAGCGTTCGTAGGTTCGGCCCCATTCGCGCGTCTTCAAACATCTTGAGGCTGTAGCCCGGCGGCGGGGAAAAACTTCTGAGTAAATGGCATCATAGTTAAAGTGCAAGAGAAAGGTCTTGCCACGATCCAACTTGATTGGAAGGAGCAAGGCAACATTCGGCCCACCAAAGCCGAAATCCTGCCGGAGGACGCCGAGAACTTGATGCGGTGTTCCATCTATAGTGATTACTTTCCCGACCACGAAGCGGTCGCTACCAAATTTGCGCTGCCAGTAGCCGTAGGTCAACATCACTGTATCTGGGCTGCCCGGCTGATCGTCGGCTTGCCTGAAGGATCGACCGAGCAGAGGCGTGGCCCCGAGAACGGGAAGCAAGCCATCGGTGACCAAGAGGCCCGATGCATGTTCCGGCTCCCCTAAGCCTGTGATGTTCACCGTGTAGCCCATATACAGCCCAAGGTCTTGGAAGGTGCGGCTCTGCTCGCGGAAGATGAAGTAATCTGACAGGGCCAGATTCAGGTCCTTGATATTGATTCCGGGAGCCGCGAGCCAGACGGCGACCAGTTCCTCCGGATGGGAATAAGGCAAAGGCTTTAGAAGAATCCCATTGACCACACTGAAGATCGCCGTGTTTGCACCGATGCCCACGGCCAATGTGAGGAGTGCGACCGCCGTGAACAGAGGCGCCCGCCCGAGGCTCCGCAGAACCTGCCTGAGTTGGACTTTGACCCATGCCATTAGACAACCTCCCACTTGATGTGGCCCTTCCAGAGGCCCCGAACCGATATGGCGCGTATCCCTCGAACGTTAGTACGTCAGCCCGGCTGTTGAAGTTCTAGGAATGTTCGCGGTCAGATGGAACCCTGTTTCTCTGCCGAATGCCCCGACCAGTACGCGAGTTGAGATCAGCATGAAACAGTGGACCACTCGTCGCACATAGCCGGGGGTGGCAGCCGCTCTACGTCGGCGACCGCATTCGTGCAGAATTGTCGGCTCGCTCTGGAAAACTGGGTCAATGTTCTCAACAACGCATTCACCGGCCCAATTCGCCACCGGCTTGAGCTTGGGTACGATCATGGGTGCGCGACCTAACTACTATGGCGAAGGGCATTCCAAGACACGCTTTGGGCATCATCTTCGGGGGGTCGGCATTCGAAGATCGGACGATTTCCGACTTGCCCTACCACAGGCGGCCAAAAACAAACCGTGCACGACTGAGTAGTCGGCAACTCTTACCTTGGGATTACTTCAGGTTTGCCCGTTACTCGCCAAGTGGGGAATCCTTGCAACATAGCTCTACCCTTCGCGACTAATGAGGAGCTATTCCCCAAACGCTGTTCGTTGACCGTAAGGTCGGCGAGCCATTTGTCCCGGATGTGACTACGTCCGTTTCGCTTGCGCCTCGGATTCGCGTTCATGAAGGGGGCGTTTAATTAAGATCAGCGGAGGTTGAGGCTGCGGACTCCTGTACTCTCAGCGTCGCACGAAGCCACTCCACAAACTTCTGCTTGTAGAACGCCCACTCGGTGTGCCCTTCCCAGTTCTCCATCCCGTGGGGAGCACCTTCAAGCAGAATCAGTTTGAATGGGGCGCCGACTTCTTTGAGTTTTCGAGCGTATTCCATTGTGCCTCCGTAGAGTTCATCTTGGGTCCCTTGGATGAGAAGCATCGGAGGTTGGTCGGATCGCGAGTTAAACAAGGGGGAGTATCGTTGCAGCGTCTCCCGCTTCCAGTCCCCGAAAAGCCGCCTTACGGCCGCTTTCTCCCAGTCCGAACTTTCGGGCCACTTCGTGAAGTCATACACACCGTAGAACGAAACCACTGCTTGTACCTCACAGCCCGCGCACGGTTCAGAAGCAGTTTGCGCCACCAGTTGGCCGCTTGCGGATTCACCGAGCAGGGCGATGCGGGTTGGGTCAATATGAAAGCGATCTGCATGCGCGCGAACGTAACGGATTGCGGCGCGAACATCTTCCAATTGCTGGGGAATGTGTAGGTAGGGCGTGAGACGGTAATCAATCGAAAACCATGCGAATCCGGCTTCGGCTAGCGGCTCGAATACAGGGGAGACGTACGTGACCTTGTTGCCCGCCTCCCAGCCGCCACCGTGGACGATGATCACCGCCGGAACTGGCTTGTGACCCTGAGGGATGTAGGCATCCATGAGCAACTCCCGGCCGTCGGGGCGGTCATAGACAATGTCCTTCCAGAGCCCGCGACGGTCGCCCCTCAGCCAGGCGGTCAGATCCTCTTTCCAGCCCCACTGGTCGGGATGCCAGTTCTCAAAATTGTGAATGGCGCCTGCTACGGGATGAAAGGTGCAGTCCGGTAACTGCTTGCAGAGAGCCTCCACCGCGGCGGGCGGCGATTCTTCGTCTGCCGTGCCATGAAACATGAATACCGCAGGTTTACTCTTCGCTCCGGAATTTTCCTTCCACAGGGAGAGTACGGTTTCGCCCGGCTTCGCGCCAAACGTCACTACGCCTCTGAACCCGCCGTATGCGCCGAGGGATAGCGCGATTCCTGCGCCTGTATCCTCCCCGATCAGAACTGTTTCAGGCGTGATGTTGAAACGACCTGGACAGCGTACATAACGGATAGCTTCGGCTACGTCTCCGGTAGAGCGGTAGGCGACCGAAAACCATGCGAAGCCGGCACGGTCGAGCACTTCGAAGAGCTGCGTGACGTGGGTGCTTCTAGTGCCCTGACTGCCATGAATGATGATGGCTGCTGGGCGCGGCTCACCCGCGGGCGCATAAGCATCCAGCGTGAGTTGATCATGGTAGGTCACGTCGCGCAGCGCACCCGGAATGACGTAATGCGGCCTGCCTCCGAGCGGTGGCGAGCAAGGGACGATACTCGCCGCAAGCGCGGCAATCAGCACGGGGAGAGAAGTCATGCACTCCTCGAAGTCCAAGAGACGCAGGGCTCGCGGGGCGGCAGGAAGCAGATCCGAAACCGCCCCACGCGTATATTCCTAAAATCGGAAGTGCAAGCCCCACTGCATCTGTCGCATGTCGGTCGCAGCGTAGGTAATTCGTCCTGCATCGGACACGTCCACAGTTGAATTCGGAAGTCCCAGGTTCGTGTGGTTGAAGGCATTGAAATTCTCCCACCGGAATTCCAGGGTCTTTCCTTCCGTGATGACGAAAGTTTTAGACAGCGAAAGGTTGAACAGGTACTGCGGCGGCCCACGCAGCGAGCCCTTGGAAGCCGTACCGTTGCGGAAGGGTTGCTGTGGGGAGGTGTAAGCGGCTGGGTCAAACCACAAGTTGCGATTGGGATTCGGGACATGGGGATTTCCAATGATGTCGGGCCGAACGCTGTTGAAATCTGTATTCAGCAGCGGCGCGTTGGAGACGAAGGGGGTGAACGCAGCGCCGGACAGCAGAGTAGTGACGCCACTGAAACGCCAACCCCCGACAAACGAGTCCGCTACCTTGCTGGTCTTAGCAGCCCAACGGCGCCCCTTGCCGAAAGGAAGATCCCAAGTATGGAGCAGCGTCAAGGCGTGGGTATGGTCCCAGCTGGCAGGGCCGTGGTCACCGCGGATGTTGTAGTTGTCCGAGAAGTTGTACCCACCCTCGGAGTTGGTCATGGCTTTCGACCAGGTGTAAGTCAGCAGGAAATCCAACCCGTGGGAGGTCCTCTTCTGAAGTTTTGCCTGCAGCGAGTTGTAGCTTGAGTTGTCGCAATTGCAGACGTCGTACACTCCTTGCGACAGACCGAATTTGTTGAACGGGCGACGCGGACCAAGATCGCCCGGGCCTGGAACCGCCTGGTTGGTATTGCGATTGGCAAAGAGGTGTCGGCCGACGTTGCCTACGTACGCGACCTCAGCCGTCAGGTCAGAACGAATTTCATGTTGTACCGACAAGTTCCAGAAATCCGCCAGCGGGATGCGGTAGCTATCTAGCGGATAAAAGTAGAAATAAACCCCCACGCCGTCGGGAAGCGGAAAGCGTCCGTTTGAGCCGATCGGGAACAGTGGAGGCAGCGGCGGGCCAGTCGTGAGAAATGTGGGAACCGCGGGTGAATAATTGTTCGGCGCACTCAGGAACTGGCCGAACTGCACTGGCGGATCAAGTTCTGGATTCTGGCCGAAAACGGCGCCCACGCCCGCCCCGTTGAAGCTGCGGCCGTATCCGGCGCGAACGACCGTGCCCAGGCGAAGGCGGTAGGCTAGCCCAATCCGCGGCGCAAACCCGGCATTGTACGGCTTGACTCCGAAGTTTGAATTGACGGACCCGACGCCCGCCACGAGGACCTCACCAGTGGTGGGATCGAAGCTTCCTCCGCCGCCTGGTTTCGCGGCAGTCTGCGGCAGGTAGTTTTCATAGCGAAGCCCATAGTCAATACTCAGCTTCGAGGTGGCATGCCACGAATCCTGTCCGAAGAAATACAGCCGTGTCTGCCGGATGCTGGGATAAAAGCCAGGAGTAGTGAAATTGCGCGCGATGAAACTGGGCTGGCCGAGCAAGTAGGTCGCAAGGCCAAGACCTGTCGTGGCGCTGCCCGCTGCGATGGTATCGACATCGGCACTGCCCGTCACGCTGTCAGCAAAGGTCAACTCCCCTGAGCGGTGGTTACCGCTGTCAATGCGGGTGGTTTGCGCGCGGCGTATATCAACGCCCCACTTGATGGTGTGATTGCCCGTTTGTTTGCTCCAATTGTTTACCCATTGAAAGTGGTTCTCGGTTTCGCTGAGCGGACAATTGCACTGGTTGACGTTCAGCCCGTAGCCGAAGTTGAATCCGCCGTCGCCAGTGACGTAAAAGGCTGGCATGCTGCTGGTGTCGCTTGTGCCACGGTTGAGGCCGATCAGTCCGGCATCGCTCGCTGGATTGAGTCCGAAGCCGCCTGGCCTTACTCGAACCCGATATCGATACGTGCCAAATCGAAAGTCGGTGATTAACGTTGGGTTCAATGAGTACGTCCAACCCAACGCGAGGCTCTGGTTGCGGGCCAGCGAGCGGCCAGCGAAGTGGAATGCCGAAGGCCCTCCCGCCACTTCCCCATATGCGCCCGGGGATTCCTTGGTGAAGTTGGCGATGCTGTAACGCCCAAAAAAGTGATGCGCCTCCGAAAGGTTGTAATCAATGCGGCCGTCGTACTGGTCGCTATCGAACTTCTCGGAAAAACCTGCCGCGAAGTTATTAGCTACATCACCGGGACCGCCAAAATTCGGCGCAGGCAAAAAGCCGAGCAGTTGCATCATGGAAGCGTTCGGGATGGGCAGCACATTGACCTGGCCGCCGGAGGAGATCGCTTGACGCCCGGTGCCATCGGGATTGCCGGTCGTGGGGTCAAAAACCATCCCCGCCCGGGCTGGAACTACCGCCCCTTCGGTGGTGGTTACATTCACCGGGTTGCCACACGGGCCGGGTGACGTGGTTCCGTTTGCGCAGATGTAATCACCCAGCAGCGCACTCAGGTTGCCAGTGCGCTCCGCGGCGGAAGGGACGGTGGTAATTAAGGCTCCCCCGGTTCTGCGCCGTGTTCCCTGATAATCGAAGAACCCAAAGAGTTTGTTCTTCCGCAGTGGGCCACCGACCGAGCCGCCAAATTGATTCCACCGCAAAGGAGGCTTAAGGGAGGTGAAGGGATCGGCCGCGTTAAACTTGTCGTTCCTAAGATATTCAAAAAGTGAACCGTGAATCTCATTGGTGCCCGACTTTGTTGTGCCTTGAAGTAGCGCGCCTGACACGTTTCCGAACTCAGCATCGTAGTTGCCGGTGGTTACTTTGAATTCCTCTAGCGCGTCGGGGTTGGGATTGATGACGGCGATGCCCAGAATGTTGCTGTGATTCTCCGTGCCGTCCAGTTCGAATCCATTGGAGTAGAAGTACTGCCCGTTGACGTTCATCTGCAGTCCGCCTTGAGGATTCTCGCTGGAGGCGTGTTGGAAGCCGTTCAACTGCGACCCGGGCAGGGCCAGCACCAGCGTGGTCACATTACGGTTGAGCATTGGCAGTTGCTCCACTTCATTACCGGTCAAGGTATTGCTGACGTCTGCTCGGTCCGTCTTCAGTAGTGGGCCCTCAGCGCCTACGGTAACGGTTGTCTCGGCTTTGCCCACGCGGAGCTGAGCATCTGTCCGCGTGGTCGCATCTACCTGCACCTCTGCGCTCGCGGAAAACTCAGAGAAGCCGGGAGCTGTGACCTTCACCTGATAGTGGCCAGCCAGCAAATGGGTCTGGGTAAAGTTTCCGTCTGATGTGGTCTTGGTTCTATGGGTGATACCGCGGTCGAGATCTGTAATCGCAATCTCCGCGTTTGGGACCGCCGCTCCGGTGGGATCCGTCACCGTGCCGGTGATGTTGCCAAACACGGCCTGGCCGACCCCGGCAGCAGAAAAGGCCAAGACTAGGAACATCCAAGCCAGTCCCTCAATAATCACTTTCGGGAAATGCATGATGAAAACCTCCCCAACCTTGAGTTTCACCTGTAATGCTGGATCGACTGCCCACTGTCACTCCGGAACAACCGCAGTGGCTTTTGGATCTTCACTCTCTCAGCAACCTATGGTGGCATGTGACTCTCCGTCTCGATAGTCTGCCGGGTGACGGCCGGGCCGGACAAGGACAGCGCGTTGCTTGCTCCCGCGGAATGGAGTTTCTGAAAGAATGCCATCTCCTTTTGCTGGTTGGCTGCGTCGCCCAGCACCTTGTACACCGAGGCCAGACGATAATGCGCAACTTCATTTTGCGGCTCGATCCGAACCGCCTCTAACAAATGCCCGAGCGCTTCCCGCGATCTTCCCTGGCTGATCAAGGTGCTGGCTAAACCGATGCGAGCCTGAGCGAACTCGGGATGATGTTGAACCGCCTTCGAGAAGTGCGCCAGCGCGGGCTCGAACTCGCCTCGCTGGCGATAGATCTCACCGATTTCATATTCGGCGTCGGAGTTATCCGGCGATATGTTAAGTTCCAGTTCAAATTCATGCAATGCCTGCTCAACCGCATTCGTTTCCTTGGAGCCCTGCAGAATTGCCCGCCCCAACCGGAAGTGAATTCCTGGCATTCTGGGTTCCATTGCCAGAACATTCCTATACTCCCCGATGGCCAGATCATAGCGCTGCAGGCTTGCATGAACTTCCGCGGTCGCATAATGAAGCCACACTGAGCTGGGAGCAACCTGCATCAGTTGCGTCATCAGTTCGTAGGCCCGGTCCGCATACAGGCGCGATGAGTGAAACAGAATCTCGGGGTCATTGGGATAGCGTTTCAGCAGCTCGTCAGCAACTGCCATGGCTTTATCGTGCTGCTGCAGGCCTTCATAGGCGCGCTGAAGGTCCAAGCCGATGAGCCGTCCCATCTGCATGTCGGACGGGTGGCGGAACGCCGAGGCCAGGATGACAACCGACTGCCGGTTGCGTCCCAACTCGGCATAACACAGGCCCAACATCGTTTCGGCCTGAGTCATCTTCGGATTCAGCTTTAGTGCCCGCTCAAAAGCCTTACTGGCCTCCAAAATTCGATTGTCCGAGTAGTAAGCCAGTCCCAGGTTTGCCTGAACTTCGGAGACACCGGGGGCCAGCCCTGCAAGCTTTTCGAGGGACTTCACGGCCACGGCCCAATCCTTCGCGGCCATTGCCTCTTGGGCCTGCTTTGAAGTGGTTTCGATTTCGGACTGATTTACTTTCTGCGCAGCGAGGCTTTTCGGGATGCTCTCGAACGCGAGCATGCAGCACAAAAAACAGAGCGCGACTTGCCTCGGTTCAGCCCTCACCGGGGCCCCCCTCGGAACCTCAGACTCACCACTCGATTACCTCGACCGGCGGTCAACAGAAGTTCCGATTCCCCTCTATTCGCGGAAGCTTTACACCCGCAGCCCTTTCGTGTCAAGAACATCGACGTCGCTGCGGCGTACGAAGGACTCAACTGCGCCGGCCACGGTTCCCGCTTCCGCTGCGGTGCTACTGCGGAACTCCGTTGTAATTCACGTGCACTCGGAGCGTAACGGAACTAGTCGTTTGACCGTCAGCTTCCGCTCTCCACGTCAAT
>QIAM01000029.1 GCA_003225555.1 Acidobacteriota bacterium
TCCCAAGATCGACGCCGCGCAGGCTTGGTACTTCCGCGACAATTACGCCGACACCGGCGAAGTTTACATTTGCCTGACCAACAGGCGTGGACAAGCCAGCCGCCGCGCCTACGAAATCCATACCGGCCGCATGATTGGCGACATCCTCATCCGCGAAGGCGACTACCGCCACGCCTTCCCCGAAGACATCAGTGGAGCCATCCGCCTGAACGGCGATTGGGGCGAATCCGAACTCGACGCGTGGGGCGCCGAAGCCCCTATGGTAGTGCTCGACGCCCTGCAAGCCGATCTCGAAGCCGCCCGCTACGAAATGACCCACCGCGCATCCGCCAAACACGAAGCTCCCGTCCCTACCGAACAAGCCGCCAGCTAAGATATACAGGCAAAACTAAGAAACTCATGTGGGGACAGCCGCCCTCGGCTGTCCAGTCGAGCGAAGCTCGACCGATGTGGGCAGCATTCCTGAAGTACCGAGTTTAAGATGGCTGCATGCCCCAAACCTCCCCGAATCCGACGATGAAGGTTTCCTCCCGGGGAGCAAACCGCCTCAAAGAAGGCCACGTCTGGGTCTACCGCTCCGACATTGTCTCCGCTGACGGCATCCCGCCAGGGGCCGTGGTTACAGTCACCGACCCTCGCGGCAAGCCACTGGGCTCTGCCCTCTATTCCAGCGCCTCCCAAATTGCCATCCGCCTGATTTCTCGAGAGCCCATCACCGATTTCCCTGGCGTCGTGCGCCAGCGCATCGCCGACGCCATCGCCTACCGCGAACCAATCGTCCACAACACAGACGCCTACCGCCTCATCTTCAGCGAAGCCGACTTCCTCCCCGGCCTCATCGTCGACCGTTATCGAGACATCCTTTCCCTGCAAATCCTCACCCAAGCGTGGGATTCCGATTCACTGCGCCAAGCCTTAATCTCCGAACTGAACGCTCGGCTCAAACCCGAGTCCATCGTCGAGCGCGTCGACCCCCGCGTTCGCGAACTGGAAAAACTTCCTGCGCGTCCCTCTGGCCTCGTTCACGGCAGCAAGACCGCCACCGTCATCACCATGAACGGCGTCCAATTCCATTACGACGGACTCGAAGGCCAGAAGACCGGAGCCTTCCTCGATCAACGCGAAAACTACGCCGCCGCCGCGCAATACGCCCACGGCGACGCCCTCGACGTCTTCTGCTATCAGGGTGCGTTTGCTCTCCACCTCGCGCCGCCCTGTGCTCAAGTTACCGCGGTCGACAGCTCGCGCCCAGCGCTCGAAGTCGCCGATCAGAACGCCATCCTCAACCGCCGCGAGCCGACCCAACCTGAAATCGAATGGATCGAAGCCAACGCCTTCGACCTGCTCAAGGACTACGCCGCCTCCGGCCACCAATACGACACCGTCGTTCTCGACCCGCCCGCCTTCGCCAAAACGAAACGCGACCTCGATGCCGCACTCCGCGGCTACAAGGAACTCAACCTCCGCGCCCTCAAGATGCTGCGGCCGGGCGGAATCCTGGTCACTTGCTCCTGTTCCTACCATGTCAGCCAAGCCGACTTGTTGGGAACCTTGGCCGCTGCTGCCTTGGATGCTCACAAAACCGTGCGAATTCTGGAGCTTAGGGGACAGTCCAGAGACCACCCAATCCTGCTAAATGTGCCCGAAACGTCGTACCTAAAGTGCGTGATAGCGCATGTAAGTAACTGAAACTACAAATAAAGTCGTACTTGACAATAATACGCTAAACTTTTATGCTTCCTTTACGCTAACCAGGCATCTGATTAGCTGAACTGAAGCTTCTATCAGAGCTTCCGGGCAATACCAAGTTCTGAACCACGCAGACTTCTGAAGGAGGATCTGAACCATGACCGTACTTACCCGTTGGGAACCATTCCGTGAGTTTTCCACCCTGCAGGACCGCATGAACCGCCTGTTCCGCGAGTCCTACAACGAGCCTGGCAGGGATGAATCCCTGGTCGCCTCGGGCTTTGCCCCCGCCGTCGACGTCTACGAGGACGAGCACAACGTCACGCTGAAGATCGAAGTGCCCGGAATCGACGAAAAGGACATCGACATCCGCGTCGAAAACAACCTGCTCACCGTCCACGGCGAGCGCAAGATCGAGAAAGAAGAGAGAGAAGAGAACTATCGCCGCGTGGAGCGCCAGTACGGCAGCTTCACCCGCACCTTCACCCTGCCCAACACCGTAGACACCGAGAACGTCCAGGCAACCTACGACAAGGGCGTGCTGAAGATCACGCTGCCCAAGAAAGCCGAAGCCAAGCCCAAACAGATCAAAGTAAACGTAGGCAGCGGCAAGAACATCGAAGGCAAAGGGCCAAGCAAGGCCGCATAAGCGAAGTTGCTTTATGTGGGGATAGCCGCCCTCGGCTGTCCGTCGAGCGAAGCTCGACTCGCTCTTTGCCAAAAGCGGCACGAACGGGAAGGCCACGACTTCAGTCGTACCGCCACGAGGCCGATAACGATGCGGGCTTTAGTCCCAGAGGTCAGCGGGAGGCGGCGGAGATGACCGCCTCCCGTTTTGTATTGAAGTTCTTTGAAAACTTGGCGAAGCAGGGGGCGTTGGCTCACAATGATTGCAAGGCCGTGCACTCGTGAAAGCAACGTTAGCAGCTATCAACCCGATGCAGGCCGGCGGGTCATCGAAAAGTACGCCATCGGCGGAGCCGTGGGCGCGACTCTGTACCTGGAGCCCGCAGCAACGCTCGATGTGGATATTTTTGTGACGCTGCCGACGATCCCCGGTAGTTTGTTGCTCACCTCGCGCCCCTCTACGACTATCTCAAGGCCCGCGGCGGCACGGTGATGAGCCTATGGTCGTCGGAGGCTGGCCAGTCCAGTTTCTTCCCACCCGCAATGAGTTAGAGCGGGAAGCGGTGGCGGAGTCGGTCGCGACGGAGGTTGAAGGCGTCATCACCTGGGTCATGTCACCTGAACACCTGGTAGCCATGGCTCTGACTACGGGCCGGTCCAAAGATCATATCCGCATCCTGCAGTTTATCGAGCAGGACGCGGTGGACGGGAACCGATTGCGAAGCATCCTCGATCGCCATGAGTTAAACACAGAAATGGAAACAGTTCGAGGTCAAATACTTGGAAGGCATTAATGAGTAAGCAGGAAATGCGCAAGCGGCTGGCGTCGCTCAGTTTTTCTGAGAAGGTCAAGATACTGGAAAAACTCCGCGACCGAAGTCTCGCTCTCGCCGCCAGCGGGCTCGTCGGCGGGAGATGCCCGCAAAAAGGCAAATAAGAGTAGCAAAGGTTAACGGCCTGCGTAAGGCCCGAAGGAGCCGCCATGAATCAGCTCGCAGCGTGGCTTTCTAACACGGCAGTTCTCACCGTAAAGCTGAGGCACGCGAGCGCGAGTTCCAGGCTTTTCACAAGCTTATCAAGGAGCTTTCGCAGCCAGAGGATGGGAAAGTCTGGGTAGAGAGGCTGTCCGCCGTTATTTTCGAGTTACGCAACTTTCCTCTCTACTACGAATTCACGGAACGTATGCTCGTAAGCCTCAAGAAACGGTTGGACACCGAGCCTGACCCAAACTGGCTGGGGCGACTTGCGATTGAGGAGATTAACCTTACTCTAAAGCACATTCAACAGAACAAATAGCAAGCCATCATCATTTAGGGAACTAAAGACCATGCCAATCCGTTGGGACAGATTCACCGTCAAAGCGCAGGAAGCCGTCCAGCGCGCCAGCCAACTCGCCTCCGAGCACGGCAATCCCGAGCTGCGGCCCGTCCACCTGCTGGCCGCGCTGCTCGAAGACAAGGAAGGCATTGTCCCGCCCGTGCTGGAAAAAATCGGCATCGGCCCGCAAGCCGTGCTCGGCGAGATTTATCGCGAGCTCGAAAAACTTCCCAAAGTCTCCGGAGAAGCCGCCCAGGCCGCGCTCTCCAACGAAGTCAACAAGCTGCTGGAGCAGGCCTTCAAAGAGGCCGCCAATTTCAAAGACGAATACGTTTCCACCGAACACCTGCTGCTGGCCATTACGCATCTCAAGCGCGACGTCGCGCAGCAGTTTCTCGCCACGCACGGCGCTACGTATGACGCGATTTTGAAAGCGCTCACCGTCGTGCGCGGATCGCAGAAAGTTACCGACCAGAATCCCGAAGCGAAGTATCAAGCCTTAGAGCGCTACGCCCGCGACCTCACCGAGCAAGCCCGCCGCGGCAAGCTCGACCCAGTCATCGGACGCGACGAAGAAATCCGCCGCGTAGTCCAGGTTCTTTCCCGCCGCACGAAAAATAATCCCGTACTGATCGGCGAACCCGGCGTAGGTAAAACCGCCATCGTGGAAGGCCTGGCGCAAAGAATCGTCTCGGGCGACGTTCCTGAAGTTCTGAAGAACAAGCGCGCAGTCGCCCTCGACCTGGGAGCCATGCTCGCCGGCGCAAAGTATCGCGGCGAATTCGAAGACCGCCTAAAGGCTGTCCTGAAGGAAATCGAAGACTCGCAGGGCAAGATCATCCTCTTCATCGACGAGCTTCACACGCTAGTCGGAGCTGGAGCGGCCGAAGGCGCAATCGACGCCTCCAACATGCTCAAGCCCGCCCTGGCCCGTGGAGAACTCCGCGCCATCGGCGCCACCACGCTCAGCGAGTACCGCAAGTACATCGAAAAAGACGCTGCCCTCGAACGCCGCTTCCAACCTGTATTTGTAGATGAACCCAGCGTCGAAGATACCATCAGCATTTTGCGTGGTCTGAAGGAGCGCTACGCCGCTACATCTCCGACCGCTTCCTGCCCGACAAAGCGATCGACCTGATCGACGAAGCCGCCGCCTCGCTGCGCATCCAGATCGATTCCTTGCCCACCGAAATCGATCAGCTAGAACGCAAAGCCACGCAGCTGGAAATCGAAAAACAGGCATTGAAGAAGGAGAGCGATCTCAACTCAAGAGAACGTCTCGCTGTCATCGACAAGGAACTAGCCGAGATCCGCGAGCAAGCCAACACGCTCAAAGCCAACTGGAAAAAAGAAAAGGACCTGATCGCCCGCACCCGTGCCCTGAAAGAACAAATCGAAAAGTTGAAGATCGAAGAGCAATCCGAAGAACGCAAAGGCAACCTGCAGCGCGTCGCCGAGATCCGCTACAGCCTGATTCGCCAGGCCGAAACCGAACTCGAAAAGCTCACCGCCCAAATGGAGGCCCAGGGCAAGTCCCGCATGCTCAAAGAAGAAGTTGACGAAGAGGACATCGCCCGCATCGTCTCCAAGTGGACCGGCATCCCCGTCTCGAAAATGTTGGAAGGCGAAGTCAAAAAGCTGGTCACGATGGAAGATCGCCTGCGCCACCGCGTAGTCGGACAGGACGAAGCGCTAGAACGCGTAGCCAACGCCATCCGCCGCTCCCGCGCCGGACTCAGCGACCCCAAGCGCCCCATCGGTTCGTTTATTTTCCTGGGCCCCACAGGCGTAGGAAAAACCGAAGTCGCCCGCGCCCTCGCCGATTTTCTCTTCGACGACGAGCACGCCATGATCCGCATCGATATGTCCGAATACCAGGAGAAGCACTCAGTAGCTCGCCTGATCGGCGCGCCTCCCGGATACGTGGGCTACGAAGAAGGAGGCCAACTCACCGAGCAGGTCCGCCGCCGCCCGTACTCCGTCGTGCTCTTCGACGAAATCGAAAAAGCGCATCCCGACGTCTTCAACGTCTTGCTGCAAATCATGGACGACGGCCGCCTAACCGACGGCAAGGGTCGCGTAGTCGATTTCAAGAACACGATCCTGATCATGACCTCGAATATTGGCGCCGCCTTCCTGCAGTCCGAAGGCGTCCGCTCCGATCGAGATTTCGAGGAAGCCTCCAAGCAGGTGCTGAACGCCCTGCACGCCCACTTCAAGCCCGAGTTCCTGAACCGCGTCGACGACATCATCGTCTTCCACCCGCTAGGCAAAGAGCAGTTGGTCAAGATCATCGAACTGCGCCTCGAAGACGTTCGCCGTCTGCTAGCCGACCGCAAGATTTCGCTGGAGCTAACCGACGCCGCCAAAGAACTCCTCTTCGCGCAAGGCTACGACCCCAGTTTCGGAGCCCGGCCGCTGAAGCGAGCCATCCAAAGGCTAGTGCAGGATCAGCTAGCCCTGAAGATTCTGGACGGCGAAATCCTGAACGGCGACCACGTAATCGTCGACGCCGACAAGAAAGCCGGCAAGATGACCTTCGAAGTAAGCCGCCACAAAGCAGAAAAAGAGCCAGCCAAAACAAGGCGCTAAGGGCATCACAGACCGTGTGGGGACGGACGACTCGCCCGTCCAGCCGTGGCAAAGCCGCGGCCGTATTTCCACGAACCACGTAGGGGCAGCCGCCTCGGCTGTCCAGTCGAGCGAAGCTCGATGCAAACTGACGTGTCCCTTTCTGGCAGTCTCCCGTTTCGACACACACGCCCCAAGATTCCCTATCCCTAGCCCACTTTTAAGTTGAGCCAAAGCCACGCTGGCTCAGCGAATCCAGAGGAAAGCGGAGCCCCACTCATGCCACCTCCTTCCCTACTTGCATCGCTGTTCGTCCCCGTCCTAACGCTTCCGACCCTCTGCTTCACCCAAGCCGAATCCAAGCCATTTTCCCGCCTCGGCATCGCCATCAAAATCTCCCTGCTCGGCGCCGGCGTCGAAGCCGCCACCCCGCTGACGCACCGTTCCAACTTGCGCGCCGGATTCAATCTGTTCACCTACGACCGCAGCTTCAACAGCGACGGCGTGACCTACACCGGCCAACTCCGCTTTCGCTCCACCGAAGCCCACTACGACTGGTTCCCGTTCGGCGGCAGCTTTCACCTCAGCCCCGGCGTGCTCATCTATAACGGAAACCAGATCACAGCGAACGCCTCCGTCCCCGGAGGCAAAACCTTCACCCTAGACAAGACCGTACACCAGCGACCCCGCCGACCCAATCACCGGCACCGGCAAACTAGACTTCAACAAAGCCGGACCAATGTTCACCGTAGGCTGGGGAAACCTCCTCCCCCGCAACCACCGTCACTTCAGCGTCCCCCTCGAAGTCGGGTTCATTTTACACCGGCACTCCCCGCACCGCCCTCAACTTCGGCGGAGGCGCTTGCGACGCGAACGGCCTGAACTGCCGCGACATCACTTCCGATCCCACGTTCCAAGCCAACGTCCAAGGCCAAAAAACCAAGATCGACAAAGATCTCGCCCCGCTGAAGTTCTATCCCGCAATCTCGCTAGGATTCGCCCTCAACTTCTGAAAAGGAATATGAATTATATGAGGACAGCCGCCCTCGGCTGTCCGGTCGAGCGAGAGCTCGACGTGCAGCCAGCGCTTACCTTCGCTTCACAAACTTCTCCACCACCCAGCCCTGCCACAAGTACCAGGTCACCGCCGCCCGCACGGCAATTCCCAGCTCACTCCAAAACAACGCTCCGCCAAACCCCGTCGCAGCCGCCGACACACTCGGAATCAGCATGACAATTCCAAGCATCGCCACGATCACCCCCACCCTGCGCGCCCAATTGTTCAATCGCAAGAGACCCCAGCCAATCGCCGCCCCGCCAACCGCCGCCAGCAGAAACATGTAGGGGCCAGCAACCTCCAGCCCATGCAGCAGCGGCGCGCCAAGCCTCATCGACACCGCTCCCGCGTGCACCAGCATGACCATCCCGAGCAGAAACAGATATCCCGCAGCCACGAAGAAAAGAATCGCAACCGCCGTCACCCCAGCAGGTTGTTGCATGCGAATCTGATACTAGCGGATAGAAAGAGTTTCGTCGTTCCTACGATGCGAATAGCGGAAAACCCTAGAAGCCTTGTCATTCCGACGCGCTCACAGCCGCGCGCCAAGCGCGGCGAGAGCGTGAGAGGAATCTGCTGTCCGCCAGCAGCGGCAAACACCAGATTCCTCGCCAACCCCGGCTCGGAATGACAAGATTCGAGGTACGCTATGCCCTGAACAGAAGTAAATACCCGCGGCAATCCCTGTGAATCCGTGGCAAAGATGTTCTATGGCAAACTGACTCCATGCACCGCCTAACCCTCGGCGACTTCGAACTCACCATCTTTTCCGACGGCACCTACCCGCTCGACGGAGGAGCCTTCTTCGGCGTAGTCCCCAAAATCATGTGGTCCCGCAAGGTCGAAGCCGACGAACGCAATTACGTCACCGCCGGACTCAACTCGCTCCTCATCCGCACCGGCCAGCAAACCGTGCTGGTCGAAACCGGCATGGGCAACAAGCTCTCCGACCGCATGGTAAAAATCTACGGCCAGCCCGCCCAGTTGCTGACGAATCTAGCTGCCGCCGGAATCTCCCCCGAAGACATCGACATCGTCATCAACAGCCACCTCCACTTCGACCACTGCGGATGGAACACAGTAAGAGATAAGACCGGCAAGATCGTCCCCACTTTCCCCCGCGCCAAGTACTACGCCCCCGAAGGCGAATGGCAATACGCCCGCAAGCCCAGCGAACGCGACGCCATCAGCTACATCCCCGACAACTACGACCCATTAGTCAAAACCGGCCAGATGACCCTGCTAAAAGACGGCGAAGAAATCCTCCCCGGCATCTCCGTGAAAACCTTCCCCGGCCACACCGCCAGCATGCAAGCGGTAATCATCCGCGGAGGAGTGTGTGCAGAAGATGAAACGTCGGACGTGGGACGAAGCACCTCAGCCGCAGAGCGGCCAAAGAATTTAGCCCACGGCGCAAGCCGTGGGTCAGAAGAGAAGCGAAGAGAGGCCCCAGAGGGGCGAAAGAGGGAACACGAGCCGGCTTCCATAGTCGAAGAAACCAATAACGAGACGACGGCAAGCTTTGAAATGGCGCGGCTTCAAGCCGCGCCGTCCGACGCCACAAAAGAGAGCGGGGCTTCAGCTCCTGAGGGAACAACCGCTTGCTTCATCTCCGACCTGATCCCCACCACAGCCCACATCGACCTAACCTGGGGAATGTCGTTCGACCTCTACCCGCTGCAGACCATCGAGAGCAAGAAGCACTACTACGCCCAGTCGATCCCGGAGAAATGGCTGACAGTCTTCACCCACGACCCGAAGATTCCGTGGGCGCATGTGGAGAAGGATGAGTTGGGGAAAATGGTGGCGAAGACTGTGTAAGGTTGGCAAGCTCGTGTGGGGACAGCCGCCCTCGGCTGTCCGGTCGAGCGAAGCTCGACTAGGTTTTATGTCGGCAGCCGACAAGATGAAGATTCATCGGGCCTTCGGCCCGACGGACAGCCGAGGGCGGCTGTCCCCACACATCCCTTGCGCAAGGCTAACAGCGCTTATTCCGCCACAAGCAACCGCACCTCGAAGAACTCCTCCACTCGACCCAGAATCTCCACCGCGCTCTTCGACTCATAAATCGCCTTGCGCAACCCAGCTCCGCCCGGGACCCCGTGCGTGAACCACGACGCGAACTGCTTCATCTTACCGACAGCATCCGGCAGCTCCTCTTCAATCAGCATCTGAAAGTAGGTACGGATCATCTGGTACCGGTCAGCTTCGCTGGGCTCGTCGTAAGGCACTGCCCATGGGACAGCCGCCCGCATCCCCGCGCAATACTGCTGAATCTGCCGGAAGATCCACGGATTCGACGGCGCCGTCCGCCCAATCATCACCGCATCGCATCCCGTCTGCGTAACCATGGCGCAGGCATCCTCCGGCGTGCGAATGTCTCCATTCCCAATCACCGGAATCTTGACGGCATCTTTCACCGCCGCAATCCACTCCCAGCGTGCCTGACCGCTATAACCCATCTCGCGCGTGCGCGCATGCAGCGCCACCGCCGCCAGCCCGCACGACTCCGCCATGCGAGCCAGCTCCACGCACACGATCTCGTCGTCACTCCATCCCGCCCGGAACTTCACCGTAAACGGAATCTTCACCGCCGCCCGCACCGCCTCGAAAATCTTCCCAATCGCCGGCAGATCGCGCAGCAGCCCCGACCCTCCATTGCACTTCACCACCTTCTTCGCCGGACACCCCAGGTTCAAATCCACCAGATCGAACCCGAGCCCCTCGACCATGCGCGCCGCCTCCGCCATGACTCGCGGATCGCTGCCAAACAGCTGCGCCGAAATCGGATGCTCATCCTCGTAGAAATGCAGATACCGCTTCGCCTTCTGATCCTTCTTCCGGAGCACCCCATCCGCCGACGTGAACTCCGTCATGATCAGCCCGCACCCACCCAGATTGCGGATAAACCGCCGAAACACGGTGTCAGTGACCCCAGCCATAGGCGCAAGCACGGTAGCCGGAGCAATCTCAATCCCACCAATCGAGACGGACGAAGGCACAGCAAGTGTAGCCACAGCTTGTGTGGAGACAGATTGTGTGGAGACGGGCGACTCGCCTGTCGGTCCCGAATTGTCCCAAAACTTCCGCACGGTCCTATTCTACTTGCCTAGTTCTACTTGCCCCAGCAAAACAAAGCCCCCGCCAAAGCGAGGGCCAAATTTTCTGTTCTATCAGTGTAAATCTGTGAAGATCCGTGGCCTACTTCTTCGCCGCAGTAGCACCCGCCGGAGCCGCCGCGTCCTTCTTGGCATACTTCCGCCGGAAACGCTCCACCCTCCCCGCCGTATCCATCAGCTTCTGCTTGCCGGTAAAGAACGGATGGCAGTTCGAGCAGATTTCCACCGAGATATCGCCCTTATGGGTCGACCGGGTAACAAACGCGTTGCCGCACGCGCAATGCACGCGCACTTCATGGTAATTGGGATGAATAGCTGCCTTCATAGTAGATTCCAATCTCAATGCGAATCATTCGATTCTACTGGATGGCGGCAGGATTCAGCAACCGGAACAGCGGTCAGCTATCAGCTGTCAGCCATCAGCAAAACGCAATCGAATCAGTTGTTTCAGCAGGCTGAAAGCTGACAGCTGATAGCTGACACCTTTCTTCAAAACCTGAACTGATACGACACCTTCACGAAAAACTGCCGGCTGTCATTGATGTAGCCCCTCGCTGTGTTGGACACACGCACTCCCGGTACCACATCCAGATTCTGCAAGTCGCTGTTATACCCGGCATAAATCGCGGTCCCGGGATGCACCAGGTACGTAATCAGGAAGTCGGCGTTGAATTGCTTCGACGTTGGCAGAAAAGTGTACGGAGAAGCCGTATTTCCCGGCGTATTGGCCAGCAGCGCGTTGTACTGCAGAATCACGCGCAACGAGAGCTTGGGCGTGAACTGCCAGTTCCATTTGCTGCGCACGATGTGATCATTCAAGATTCCCTTGCCGATGCCCGGCATCTGCGCCGCGAGAGCAAGATACGTGCGATCATTCGCACGCAGCCGCTCAAACAGGTAAGTATTCTCGATCTTCAACGGCTTCACCGGACGCAGCGTCAGCGTCCCCGCGGCCGTGTCAGAGCGTGCCAGGAACGGGGCATCATAGGGAGGAGGCGCCGCATTGAACGAGGGCACAAAGTTCACGCCGTCTCCCCAGTAGTAGCTGGCCCCAATCGTGACCTTGGGAAAGTAGCCGGTTTGGACGGAAGCCCCGCTCATGTGCTCGTGGTAGTCCTGATTCTGCGTGAGCGCGAAAGAGTCCTTCGGCCGCAGCCGTTCCCGCAACTCTTCATACGGAAACAGGTAGATGAACGTCTGTCCGCGCCCCTGGATGGCAATATACGGCCGGTAATCCGTATCCAGGCGCAACCCGGTGTGATCAAACACATAGCGATTGATGAGGGTGGGCCCCCAGTCGACGATCCATCCCTTCTTCGGACGAAACCGGTAATCGGCCTCCTGCCAGGCATAGCGAATGTCAGTGCGATTGATGAAGCCGGGCACGGTGGTGAAGCCCGGGCTGATGTCGTCATAAAGCGCCTCGTAGGAAAAATGCAGCCCCTCGCGCTTCAGGTCGAGCTTGCTTGCGGGGCCCGCCTCGTAACTGCGGGCAGCGTCGGAGGCCGACGAGCAAAACACCCAATCGCCGCGGCAATCGGTGGAACTCACGACCGCTTGTCCTTCCAGGGTCCAGTTGGCGTTGAACTTCAGCCTCGTGTCGACCCCGCCGATCCGATTGAATTCTCCGGTAGCCGGGTATTCCCAGTCGGTGTAGATTGCGCCCACGCTCGACTGCTTGAAAATATCGCGACTGGCGCGCGCGATCGTGAAATAGGACCGCGTCCCCGAAAGCGAACTGGAATCCGGCACCACCAGCCCCGGACTGCGGTCATCCGTCGTCATCAATCCAACCGAGTACGGCCCTTGCTTGCCCGTCAGACGAATTCCCGCCGACGGATCGCCGATGTTACGAGTGAAAAACAGATCCAGCGGTGTGCGGAAGTAGTCTTCGTTCTCCAGAAAAAATGGCCGTTTCTCGGGGAAGTAAACTGCGAATCTCTGATTCACGGTGATCTGAGGATCTTCCGACTCGACCTGGCTGAAGTCGGGATTCGCCGTCATATCGACCACGAAGTGATCGCGAATCACGAACTTCGCATCCATGCCGGGCTGTCCTTGCGCCACCGCATGCTGAAAAAACGGATTGCCCGGATCGCGCGTGTCGAGCGCGCGGAATCCCCGCATCACGCCATAAGGAATCACTTCAATGCTCCGCCCGGGAGAGATTCCTTCGAGTCCCTTAAGCGTTGCCGCCTGTCCCAGCCGCCCCTGCATCTTGTAGGAAATGTGCGGCCAGAAGGTGTCTTCGTTGTTGCGAATGATGCCGCGATACAGAATGATTCCCCACTCCTGCTGCGGCGTATCGGGAAAGCGCAGGCTCTTGAAGGGAATCGCGAGCCACACCACGTATCCCTGCTCCGTCACCTTGCCGCGTGAGTTCCACACTGTGTCGAATGAGGTGTCCCAGTTTCCGTTGATCTCATCGCGTGTGGCCTCGCTCCAGATCGCGTCCCATTGCACGCCGAGCGGTGTGGTTTGAAACCCGTAGGCGCGGCGGCGGTCGTGAAACGTATCGAGCATGACCTCGACGTTGTCATCGTCGTAGACGTCCTCGCGCCGCGACATTCGTCCGCGCACCTTCCGGGGATCGTCGAAGCAGACGAAGACTATGTACAGATTCTTCTTGTCATAGCCGAGATAGGCGTCGGTGGGCTCGGAGACAGGCTCGCCATCGTGAGGGTTGCGTTGCACGAAGCCTGTGACCTTCGCCATCTGCCGCGCCGCTTCGCCTTCCGGCTTCATGCTCAGGAAGTCTTCCAGGGACGGAGCGCCGGTAAGCAGAGGAATTGTCAGAGTCGGCGGTTCTGCTGGAGGCTTGGGCGCCGGCTGCACGTCGGGATTCCTGATCGCAGGCTCAGGCAACTGCGCCGATGGTGGCGGATTCTGCGGCGTGGGCTCAGGCTTTTGGCCGGGCGCAGCGGGATTGGCCTCAGGAGGGGGCGGGGGACCCTGCGGAGGCGTCTGAGGATTCTCCCCAGCGGGAGCTTGCGATGAGGATTGCGGATCCTGCGGTGATGCGCTACTTTGCATCGCCATCCTCGCAGGGGGCGAGACTGCGGGCCACGCGCGGGCGATCGCAAAAATGGTCGCGAGCACGGCGGTGGTCAGAATTCCCGGAAGTCGCTGGAGTGAAAGACCCTTACTTCGACCCGAACGCAAAACGCCCTCACGGCTCCCCCGCCCCCTCGCGGAGGCACCCAGAAAGATACACCATGCGGTGTCCTGCCAGAACAGGAAAACAACATTGTGCGGTTTACCGAACGAGATCAGCGAACAGGCAAGAAGCAAACAGACTTCCATCAGATGAAAGCCTTAACATTCTGGAGGCATTGATTTTACGGGCTGGCGAAGAAGTGATTGAGGCAAGACGCCCGGTTGCGGTATGGTCGGCGGGCTGTGTAGTGTTGACGAACTTCGATTTCCAAGCGAGGTGATTTTCCCATGGAAAAGGATCGGCGCAAGTTGTTGAAGGGAACCGCAGCGTTGGTGGCCGCCTCCGCAGTCGTTGGAGTCGCGAAGGTTGCAGCGAAAGACAAAGACAAGGATAAAGACAAGCCGAAAAAGAAAGTCTACTACCAGGGTGGCAAGGCGCCGGAGAAGACACCGCTGTTTTCGGGCGCGGTTTCGTTTGGCAACCTGCTGTTCATCGCTGGCAAGGGCGCGCACTTCCAGGGAGACATCGCCTCCCACACCAAGCATGTTCTCGATGAGATCGAGAAAGAGCTCACCAATGCCGGCTCGTCGATGGACAAGGTGCTGAAGGTAAATGTCTACCTCGCCGACATCAAAGACTACACCGGGATGAACGAGGTCTACCAGGGACGCTTCGGCAAAGAACCGCCAGTGCGAACCACGATCGCCGCCGGACCGGGAAACGTCCCGGGGAACTCACTGGTGGAGATCGACTGCATCGCATACATCTAGCTTAGGCTAGAATCAAGTCACGGCAGATCCGCCGGATCTTCCCCCTGCACGTCGATCTGTCCCGAAGGTGTCCTCATGCGATTGAAACCCTTCCTCCTCGACGCTTGGCTTGACAGCTATGAACACGGGATCGAATTCGATCTCGCCGCGAGCACGGGTCCGATTTGGACAGCCAACCAACTCCTCGATCTCGAAGGCGAGCAGGCGCGCGAGCGCTACCTGAACCACAAGGTGGTCTACGGCCGCCCCGCAGGTGCCGACAGTTTGCGCGAAGCGATTGCCGGGATGCAGGGGGTCAGCGTGGACTGCGTGCAGGTGGTTACCGGCGCATCCGAAGCGTTGACCGTTCTTATGTGGCTCGCCGCCGAAACGGGCGCCAACGTGATCCTGCCCCTGCCCGGCTTCGCGACATTCTCGGCGCTGCCCGAGTCACTGGGCGTCGAGACGCGTTTCTACCGCCTGCGCCGGGAGAACAACTTCCACATCGATCTGGAGGAGATTAAGGGCCTCGCGGATTCGCGAACGAAGCTCATCCTGGTCAACAGTCCGCACCACCCAACGGGCGCCACCATGAGCGACTCTGAAATCGAGGCTCTGCACGAGTTCGCGTCGCAGCGTGGCATTCAGTTCGTCATCGACGAGGTCTATCATCCGATCTATCACGGGCGCGAAAGCCAATCCGCCGTGCGCCTGCCGCACGCCACGGTGATCAACGACCTGTCGAAAGCCTTCCCGCTCGCCGGAACGCGTACCGGATGGATGATCGAGCGCGATGCCCGGCGGCGCGAGCAATACTGGACCGCGCGCGCCTACTTTTCGGTCTGCAACAACACCGCTGGCGAGATTCTCGCGGAAGTCGCCATCCGCAATCACGCCGTGGTTCTCAAGAAAACTCAGGACACCGCCAGCCGGAATCTCCAGCAACTGGATCGCTTTATGGCCGCGCATCGCGACGTTCTCGGCTGGATCCGCCCACAGGGCGGAATGACGGGCTTCCCGTGGCTGGTGAGCGGCGAAGACACCCGTTCCTTCTGCCAGGCCGCCACCGAGCGCGGAATCCTGTTCGCGCCCGGAGATTGTTTCGACGTGCCCTCGCATTTCCGTTTCGGTTTCGCCGCGGCCGGAGACAACTTCGGTAGAGCGCTCGACCGCCTGGAAGAGTTTGTGAAGAGTTGGTCCGCGAAGATGGTCACAGCATGATCGGAGACTGGCTCGTTCCCTTCATCGCGCTGCAGCACCTGCGGTTTGGGTTTCGCGCGACCGAAAGCAGCTTCGGAGTCCGCTAGATCGCCACGCGCACGCCAACTGCACCGCGAACCAGCTAAGTTGATTCTTCGTTCGGGCACTCTGGGGCGTGGAATTCGAGACCTGACTCTCGCGCACAATGCCCCGTGGTTGCGTTTGGAAGCCGCAGGAATGCGATTGTATGGCAGGGACGGAGGCGAGCCGTCTGGAGCCTCAACTTCCGTAGAAACGCCTCTAACGCTCACGTTAGCTTTTGGCTAATTAGATCCCGCGCAGACGAGCAAAAGCCTGGAATCAACAACTTACCGTTGCGGCAACGTGGAATCTACAACTCACACGCTTATACTCCGCCGCACGCATTTGCGCGGGCGAGGCGCCCGCGCCGCATCGACCAGTAGCGCCGGCATCCTGCCGGCTACTCCTATGCGACGGTTTTCTGAGGCCCTTGCCTGGCCGATCTAACTGCCACCGCCAGTTCGCGGGCGGCTTCGCTAATCTTCCCCAAGTTTCCCTCGCGAAGGGCCGCGGCACTTACCAGTTCTCCGCCTACGCCTAACGCGAACGCCCCAGCGGCAAAGAACTCCGCAGCATTGGCCGCATTCACTCCTCCGGTCGGAATGAGGTCCGCGTCGGGGAAGGGTCCTTTGAGCGCCTTCAGATATTTCGCCCCTCCTACATTGCCGCAGGGGAAGATCTTGATGAGCCTGGCCCCGGCATTCTGCGCTGTCATTAACTCGGTGGGGGTGAGCGCGCCCGGGATGGCCAGCTTGCCGCTGGCATGGGCAACCGAAATCACGGGCAGGGACAGACCGGGACTGACCAGAAATTCCGCGCCCACCGCGAGACAAAGATTAGCCTGTTCGGCGCTTGTGACAGTGCCAGCGCCAACGACGATCTTATCTCCGTAGTCTCGAGCAACATGGCGGATGACATCGGTAGCGTTAGGCACCGTCATGGTGATCTCAACGATGGGAATGCCGCCGGCAGCAATGGCCTCGACGGCACGCATCGCGTCGTCGAGGCTGGCGGCACGTACCACGGGGATGACTCCGATTTCACCGATCCTGCGGATTACGTCGTCTTTGGTCATTTCGTCTGTGCCGAACTCAGAAATTCTCCCACACCCGCCCACCGCTTCATCGTTCGATTCGCGCTGTTTGTGAATTCATGGCCTGGAGCACTTCCTGCAACGTCGCCATGGTCGTATCACCTGGCGTGGTCATGGCGAGCGCGCCGTGCGCGGCACCACAATCCACCGCCCATTGCGGCGGCTTGCCGTCAAGCAATCCAAAGATCAGGCCGGAGGCAAACGAATCGCCTCCACCGACGCGGTCATAGATTTCGAGATCCTTGCGAGTTGGGGCCTGATAGAACTGGCCGTCGTAATAGCACACAGCTCCCCAATCATTCACCGTCGCAGTGTTCGCGGTGCGGAGGGTTGTGGCGACGACCACAAGCTGTGGAAAATCGTGGACGACTCTTTCGATCATTGTCTTGAAACTCGCAATCTCCAGCTTGGCGTGGTGCTCGTCGATATTGGCGACGGGGAAGCCAAGAGCGGCGGTGAAGTCCTCTTCGTTGCCGAGCATGACGTCGACGAAAGGAGCGAGCATGCGATTAACTTCCTGCGCCTTGGCCTTGCCGCCAATCGACTTCCACAAGGAGGCACGGTAATTCAAGTCGTAAGAAACAATTGACCCGGCTCGCTTGGCGGCTTCCATCGCCTCTTTGGCGACCAGAGGCGTGCTCTCGGAGAGCGCACAGAAGATGCCTCCGGTGTGAAGCCAGCGGGCCCCGTCTTTCGAAAAGATCTGGCCCCAATCAACATCGCCGGGCTTGAGTTGCGAGACGGCGGTGTGACCGCGATCGGAACAGCCGAGGGCGGGGCGTATGCCGAAACCGCGTTCGGTGAAATTCAATCCGTTGCGCACGGTGCGGCCCACGCCATCGTAGGGAACCCAGCGCACGTATTTCTGGCTGACGCCGCCCTGCAGCATGAAATCTTCCACCAGCCTGCCGACGGGATTGTCGGCGAGGGCGGTCACGATAGCCGTATCGAGACCAAAACAACGTTTCAGTCCGCGGGCCACGTTGTATTCGCCACCGCCTTCCCACGCGCGGAAGTTTCGAGTGGTAGCGATGCGTTGGTCGCCCGGATCGAGGCGAAGCATGACTTCGCCGAGGCTCACCAGGTCCCAGACGCAGGCACTCTTCGGTTTGATCTTCAGCGTCGACATGGAGTCAGGTGCTCGTGGATGGTGCTTCCAAAGTGCGCGACGGATCGACCACCAGCCAGCACAATGCTCCTACCAGACACAAGCCCGCGGCAGTAAGAAATGAAGCCGTCCAGCCAAAGCGATGTGCGATCCACGGCGTCAGAGGAGCGGTCACGAATCCGCCGATCTGTGCGCCCATGTTCATGAAGCCGGAGACTGACCCGGAAGAAGCCTCCGCGATATCAGCCGTTACCGACCAGAAAGAACTTTGCGCCAGATACAAACTTCCAGCGCCGCCGGCCAGAACCACGCTGGCCAGCCGCGCACTCTGCACCATCGAACCCACGGTCAGAAACGCGGCCGCAATCATGATCACGACAGCTGCCAGGGCACAACGCCCAAGACGGGCACCCTTCCAGCGTGCCAACCGATCACTGATAGCCCCGCCCAAAGGAGAGCAGATTCCCATCGCGATGAAAGGCAGCATGGCGTAGAACGCGCTGGCCTTCAAGTTCAGGCCTCGAACTTCCGCGAGATATGTGTAAAACCAGCTGAAAAAAATCCAGGCGACATAACCAAAACAGAAATAGCTGCAAGTAACGGCCAAAACGTCCTTGCTCCTGAGGACCCTTCCCCAGGATACAAGAGGCACTGTTGCTGCCGAATCGGTGGCTTGCAACGTCAGTCCAGCACGAATGAAGGCCAGCTCTGCCGGCTGCACGCGCGGATGTTCGGCGGGAGTGTCACGCGCGATCAGAAACCAAACCGCCCCCGCCAGCGCGCCGATCACAGCGCACACCCAGAAGGATGATCGCCACCCGTAGTGAGCCATCACGTAAGTGATCAGCGGCGGCGAAAGTCCGGCGCCGGCTCCCACCCCCGCGAAAATCCAACCGTTCGCCGCACCGCGCTCGCGCTGCGGTATCCACCGCGCGACAAAGCGATTCGACGCGGGATAGATTACAGCTTCTCCGGCCCCCAACAGAAATCGGATGGCGATGAACAGGCCCAATGCGCCGGGGATGCCGAGCGGCAAAATCGCCGTCAGCGCGGTAAAAACGCCCCACCAGACAACGCCTGCGGCCAACACGCGCCGCGGGCCCAGGCGGTCGACGAGACGTCCTCCGGGTGTCTGGAAGAGCGCGTAGCCGGCGAGGAATGCGCTGAAAATCCAACCCAATTGAATCTTGCTGAAATGATAGGCTGCCTCCAGCGAAGGACCGGCGATGGAAATGTTCACGCGGTCGAGGAACGCCACCGCGCTCAGCACGAAAATCCAAAAGATGAGCAGCCAGCGCACACGCGAGGTCGGCGCATTGGTCATGGATGCCTCCGTCGTGACGGAGTAGGCCGAACCGCGCATGAAACTGGAGAATTGTTGGTCCGGCGGCGGTGTAGTATTTTCGCCGTGGCGAAATCGAACTCGAGATGCCGCTTCAAACGACAATGACAATGACAAAAACTGCTTGTGTGGTTGCGTTTGCGATCTTTGCGGCCATGGCTTGGCCGTCGCGGGCCGGTGCCCAGGTTGACCTTTTCTCCAAGGAGCAGCGGGTCGAATTCACTCCGCAGTGGAGCGGCGAGCGGTTCGCCGATGGCCGGCCCAAAGTTGCCGACTCCGTGCTCGCGCGTCTGAAGGACGTTACCGCAGACGAAGCCTGGGACGTGTTGCAGGACGCGGGCTTCCGCAACCAGTTTGAAGGTGGCTGGAAGGTAATCAATCCTGGCGAGCGTCTGGTGGGACGAGTGGTCACCGCTGTGTTCATGCCAAATCGTCCCGACGTGGATTCTGTCATTCGCGCTAACGGAAAGAAGAAAGGGCGGGTCGGCGATGAGAACTCCTGGATCATCGACATTCTGCAGCCCGGAGACGTACTCGTGGTCGACCTGTTTGGGAAAATTCGTTACGGCACTATCATCGGAGACAATTTGGGCACTGCGATCTTCGCCCACAGTCACAACGGTCTGATCGTCAATGGAGCGGTTCGCGACGTCACCGGGATTCAGCAGATTAAAGGCTTCCAGGTTTACACCCGCGGAGTGGATCCGTCGGCGCTGGAGCACGTCATGCTGACCGGGATCAACGTGCCGATTCGTATTGGAGACGTCACCGTAATGCCCGGCGACGTGGCGATTGGCGATCCCGAGGGTGTGACGTTTGTGCCGCCGCAGTTGGCGGAGAAGATTGCCGATGATACCGAGATGGATCATCTGGTCGACGAGTGGGGACACACGATGCTGCGTGAGGGGAAATACACGCCCGGCCAGATCGACGCCAAGTGGACGAAGCGGATGGTCGACGAATTCAATTCGTGGCTGGAGAAGAAGGGGTCGAAGCGGCGTATGGAACCGTGAGAGACGACCCTCAGAGACTGAAGTCGTGTTCATTTTGCTGGTACGGTGCGGCTTGAAGCCGCGCCCCTTCAAAGCCCCGAAATGTACTCGGCGTAACATTTGTTCCACTTCTGCTTGTGTAGTCCAGCTCTGCCCTGCCAATTGCGTTCTCGGGCGAGTTTTCTGCCATTACGAGGAGTGTTCCTTCAGGACGCGCGCCAGTTGTTGGGCGATGATTTCGGCCTCGCCGGGCTGCAGCATGAAAGAACTCATGCCGAGACCGGGATGTCCTTCTCCGCCTCCGATCACGATGGAGGGCTTTGAGCTCCGGAGCGTCTTCGAGACTTCTTTAGGAGTGATTTTTACTCTTGCCTCGTCCCAGATGATGCGCATGTGGGGAACATGATTGGCGATGTCGGGCGTGAAGAATTCCGTCCTCACGCCGGGGACTTTCGTGATTTCGCGCGAGACCAGTTGCAGGCGGTTCTGCCATTCTTTCTCCAGAGCGTCGTGATCTTCGTTGAGATACATCTCCAGCGCCTTGACCATTCCGATGATTTCTTCCTTGCCGACTTTCTGGCTGCGGCCGAGGGTGTCTTCGTGCGGGCTGTTGTTGAGCAGGGCGCAGGCTACGAGCTCTTTGCGTCCGATTAACAGGCCGGCGCATTGCGGGCCGCGAATGGCTTTGCCGCCGCTGAAGGTGATCAGGTCGTATCCCATGTTGGCGTAGTCCCAGAGATGCGAGACGGGAGGCGTGTCGGCGGCAGCGTCGTTCATGCAAGGAATTTTGTACTCCTTGGCGAGCTTGACCCACTCGTCGACTTTGATTTGTCCGGCGGCATTGGCGAAATTGGAGAAGTGCATGATGGCGGTGCGCTCGTTAACGGCGCGGCGCAGTTGCTCGCGGGTTTCGACCTCGACGAGCTTGATTCCCGTGGTGCGCAACTGGTGGTCGAAGGGATTGCGGTGAGTCTTCTGGATGATGACTTCGGACTTCATGCCGGTGAGGTCGGGGATCTGGCGGATGAAAGCTTCGTTATCGCCGGTGAGAATTCCGGCGAGGCCCGACTGCATCGCTGCAGCGGCGCCGGAGGTGACCAGCGCGGTGTATCCGTCGGGGAGTTTGAGCATCTGCGCGATGCGGTTCCCGGCGGCGACTTCGAGGTCGGCGATGGGGACGAAGTGGCGTCCAGCCATGGCCATGACAGCTTCGAGTTCAGGATGAGGCAGTGAGCCTCCGAGGACCGTCATCGTGCCTTCGGCGTTGATGACGGTCTGCAGTCCGAGTTCTTCGTAGGGGTTGCCGGTTTGGCCGAACCCGGTGATGGTGGTGGCGGTCTTCTGCGGGGTCGCGGCGAATGCGCCTTTGAATGGCAGGGTGATCGCGCTGGCGAGGGCTCCCAGGCTTCCCAAGAAGCTGCGGCGATTCCAGTTGGTGTTGAGTCGCATAGTTGGTCCCTTTCCCCTACCCCAGCGGCTAGAGCCGCAGAGCATTTTGGTACGTCGTGCGGTGCGGCTTGAAGCCGCGCCCTTTCAACACTCAGCTTCACACGGCTGCGGCTGGCGCCGTGGCCTGCATTCTTGCGCCGCTTCGCGGCTACATCACGGCAGCGCAAAACTGAAAATGTCGTTGCCGGCGGCGATTGCGATGTACTGCCTTCCGGCGACGGCGTAACTCATGGGCGAGGCTGTTATGCCTTGTCCGACATTGAAATACCAGAGCGGCTTGCCGGTCTTGGCGTCGACTGCTTCGAAGGACTCGGTGCTGTCGCCGAAAAAGACCAGGCCTCCGGCCGTGGTCATGGTTCCGGCTGCGGAGCGCCCGCGGCCGAGTTGCGGGTATTTCCACGCAATCGCACCTGAGTCGAGATTGTAGGCGATGAGAATTTTCTGGGGGTCTTCCCCAGGAATGCGCTTCGAGCCGGTTGAGTAATACGTCTCACCTTCCTTGAACCTCTGCGGTTCCGGCCTGGAGAAAAACGTCTCGCACTCCTCCAGCGCCATGAAGTAAGTCATGTGCGTCGCTTCGTTATAGGAAGGCGAGAACCAGTTGGTCGCGCCGGAAAAGGCCGGGCAAACGCGCGTTCCTTCGGGAGTGGGCTTCACCCCTGTGCGGATGGGACGGCCTTGCGTGTCGATTCCCTTTGCCCAATTCAGCTTTTCGACGAACGGCGCGGCGGAGAGAAATTTGCCGTCGGTCCGATCGAGCACATAGAGATAGCCATTGCGGTTGGCCTGTACCAGAAGTTTTCGCGGCGCGCCTTTGTAGACAGCATCGATCAGCATCGGCGTCTCTTCTGCGTCGTAGTCGAAGAGGTCGTGGGGCGTGAACTGGAAAAACCACTTCAGTTTACCGGTGTCGGGATCGAGGGCGAGCACGCAGTCGGTGTAAAGATCGTCGCCGGGGCGGACGCTGCCTTCAAAGTCGGGCGCGGGATTGCTGGTGGTCCAAAAAACCAGATTGAGTTGTGGATCGTAGGTGCCGGGCATCCAGGTAGTGCCGCCACCGCGCAGATAAAGCTGGCCGGGCCAACTTTCGGAGCCGAATTCGCCGGGAGCAGGAATGGTCCAGAAACGCCACGCGAGTTTGCCGGTGTTGGCATCGTAGCCGGCGATGAAGCCGCGGACACCATCGTCTCCGCCAGAGGTGCCGACGAGAACTTTGTCTTTGACGATCAGCGGAGCGCTGGTTGCGCCGTAGTTTTTGTTCCAGCTGGCGTAGGCGACGTCCCAGATCAGGTTGCCGGAGCGCGCGTCGAGGCAGAGCAGGTGCGCGTTGTCGGTTTCCATGTAGAGCCGGTTGTGCCAGACCGCGACGCCGCGATTGATGTGACTGGAAGCGTCGTCGATCAAGCCGTCGCTGATCGGCCAGGGATGGTGCCAGACCACACGGCCGGTGCGGGCGTCGAGGGCGAACGCATCATTCGAGGCCGTGACGAACATCAGTCCATTGACTACCACAGGCGTGACTTCAAGACGGCTGGTGTTGCGGGCGTGGAAGACCCAGGCAGCGCGCAGGTGGCTCACGTTGCTGATCTTGATCTCGGAGAGATTGCTGTACCGGCGTCCGGAATAATCGCCGTTATAGGAAATCCAGTTGGCCGCAGGAGGGCTTACGAGCAAGTCGTCGTTGTCCACATCGACGATCGTCGAAACGCGTCCGGTCGGCTGCTCTTTGGCTGCCGCAAACAGAGTGCCACAGACTACGAGGACGATTACGAAGACGATCACCAGCGTGGCACGACCGCATCGTTTAGACGGCCGGTTTCGCAAGGGCTGCCGCCTCCGCAGTTGAGGTTCTCGATAGCGGACTTCCGTAGGGCAACTTCGTGGTCTGATATCCCAGCTCGCGGGAGATGCGCAATCCCGCTTGTTGAATCAACGGCGCCAGCTGGCGCAAGCGGCTGACCGGCATCCGTACCATGGGCGCGGTGATGCTGAGGCTGGCATGGATGCCGCCGGTGTGATCCCAGATGGGAGCGGCGATGCAGCGGATATGCAATTCGTGCTCTTCGAGATCGCAGGCGTAGCCGTTTTTTTCGACGCGATACAGTTCGGTGCGCAGTTCCTGCATGTTGCCGACGGTGTTGGGCGTCAGGCGCTTCAATTCCAGTTGGCGGAGCAACTTCTCACGCTCCTCTTGTGGAGTGAAGGCGAGCATCACTTTCCCGACCGCAGTGCAATACAGCGGGACCGAGGCGCCAATGCGCGAGTGAATGCGGAGTTGCTCGGGAGAGTCCAGCTTCTCGACGTATACGGCGAACAGGCCGTGCCGGACCGTCAGGTGAATAGTCTCGCGCGTCTGCTGGTTCAGTTCCTGGAGGCAGGGCAGGCTGAGCCGGCGGATGTCGAGCTGTCCGACAGCGGCCTGGCCAACTTCAAAGCAGGCGACGCCAAGGTAATACACGCCCTCGCAGCTGCAATTCAGATAGCCGGCGGTTTCCAGATTGACCAGGAATCGGTGCACGGTGCTGAAGGGGAGGCCCGAGAGTTTAGTGACCTGCTTGGCGGTGAGTCCGCGCTCGGACTGCGCGAACAGCTGCAGCAGGCGCAGTCCGCGCTGCAGAGACGTAATGTTGTAGCTGCGTTTTCCGTGAAGCATAGGCTACTCAGAAGGGTCGGGCCCTCATTGAAAAATGAAAGTGGGAATTATGTGATGAAAACTCGATCTTGGCAAGAACATTGTCATTCACAGGCGTCCGAACTGTTTGACCGCTTCCACAATGGACTTGAGTTTCTCGATCGCTGGGTACATGGAGTGTTCTTTGAAGTCCATTTGCTGGGCAAGAGCCAGCACTTCCCGCGCGTTCGCCTTGGGGACAACGGCCACGCCATCACTGTCGGCGACGACGATGTCTCCTGGATTTACACTGACTCCATCGCACAGCATCGCAATCTGTGAGCCTGCGAAGCGGTAGTGATGGACTGACGTGGAGGGGACAATGCCGGTGGCGAATACGGGAAAGCCGATCTTGCGCAGGTACGCTACGTCGCGAACGCCTCCGTCGATGACGGCTCCGGAATAACCGCGCGCAGCCATGGCGGTGCCCATGAGTCCGCCCATACCGGCGATGTCGGCTCCATCCTCGACCGACATCACATAGACGGCATCGGGTGAGCCCTGGTCGATGGCGGCGAGCATACCGTTGAGCGCGGTGGGGTCGGTGTTGCCTTCGTCCTTCTTCAGTTGCACAGTGCGGGCAAAGCCCGCGAATTTCGCGGTGAAGATGGGTTGCATATGATGGCTCATGTACATGCGTTTGCCGGTAAGTTGCTCGAGCGCGTCGGAGACGGAGGCCACTTCCACGCGGCGGAATTCTTCGATCAGGGCGTGGCCTGTAGCGGGTTCTTCTGCGGCCGGAGCTGATTGCGCCCGGAGCAGCCAACCTGTAACCGCAATGGCGCACAGCGCGGAAAGAAAAATAAAAGGCCTGATTTGCTTGCCGGGTCGTGTTATGCGAAGGTGAGTCGTGTCCATTCCGTCCTCCATGCGGCAAATGTGTACGCGGGACTGTAGCATTGTTTTGGTTCACGGGAAAGCCGAACGAGGCGTCGCGAATCGTGGAACGTGTGTTTTGTACTGCGATTGGGAGTCACGGGTTTCCCAGGGTCTGTCGCAGAACCGGACAATCGGATTGCCGTTTTTGTTCGAAAATAAAGAACAAGAACCGCGTGGCGATCAGCGCGGCGAGAAAATTATTGACAGGGCTGGCAGGCTTGGGATAAACCCTCGGTTCATCGCTCGGAGAGTTTCCACGAATGCTGACGTATTTTCATAGGGCGAGAACAACTGACTGTGAACGACCAGGCATGGAACCGGCTCAAAGTAGGACAAGGCGAGTTTCATCCCGGACGCTCCTGGCAGCAATTCTGTGCTCAGGAAGCGTTGCGGCGCGGCCGTGGCAGGCTCCTTCTCGCAGTGGGGCGGGCTCACCTTCCGATGCGGTGGGCCAGGCGCTGTTCGCTTCGTCGTGCGCCAGTTGCCACGGGCTGGATGGGCGCGGAGGGGAGCGGGCTCCGGGAGTTGTGGGCAATGCGCGCGTCCAGCGCATGTCGGATGCCGAGATTTCCGGCATCATCGCCAACGGAGTCCCGGATACGGGGATGCCGGCGTTTCATGCCTTGACCTCGGAGCAGGTGCGCGCGATTGTCGAGTACTTGCGGTCGCGGCAGGGGCAGGAAAAAGCTCAGCCGCTTCCCGGAGACCCGGTGCGGGGGCGGGCGGTCTTCTTCGGCAAGGGCGAGTGCTCGTCGTGCCACATGATGCAGGGAGAGG
The DNA here is from genome assembly GCA_003225555.1 of Acidobacteriota bacterium. Lineage (GTDB taxonomy): Bacteria > Acidobacteriota > Terriglobia > Terriglobales > Acidobacteriaceae > Sulfotelmatobacter. Next base: position 25,879 of record QIAM01000029.1, read on the forward strand.
GCGGCTTTCTCGGGCCGGATCTGTCGGCTTATGGCACTACGCGTCCGGCAAAAGACATTTCCCACGTGATCATCAACCCGGCCAGAATTCCTGATCCTGCGTTCCGGATGGCGGTTGCAACCACAAGGACTGGTGAGCGGATCAGCGGCATCGTTCGTAATGAGGACAATTTTTCGGTGCAGCTGCAAAGTGAGGACGGTGCGTTTCATTTTCTGGCGCGGTCTGACTTGAGAAAACTTGATTATCAGAGTAAGCCGGCGATGCCCGCGAACTACGGACAGAAGCTGGATCGGAAGGAGTTGGACGATCTTGTGAGTTACATCATTAGCGTGGGGCGGAAGGCGAAGCCGGATGCGGTGTCGGCGGATGAGGATCCTCGCGAGGAAGATTTTCAATAGGCTGGCCGCGATTGTGTTGCCCAGGCTGCGAGGGCAGGATGCCCTCGCGACAGCCGGCAAAGCCTGCCCTGAGCGAAGTCGAAGGGATGCCGGGGCTACAAATGCAAACGGCGCCAGAATGGAAACAAACTTGATGAGATTTAGATTTTGGCTCTTCATGAGCTTCGTTGTGATGCTTGGCATGATGGGCTCGTCACGCGCTCAGAAGAAATCGCGCGGCTTCGAGTTGGAAGGAATCTCCCCGGAGTTCTGGGAGGTTGTCGATCACAATGCGAAGCTGGAGACGGTCGCGGCCGGATTCGGCTTCACCGAAGGTCCGATGTGGGATCCGGCGGGATTTCTATATGTGAGCGACGAGGAGATCAACAAGATTTTCAAGGTCGGGCCGGATGGTCGCAAAGAAGAACTCATCACATTGGGCGATCCGGATGGGAATACCTTCGACCGGCAACGCCGGTTGATCGATTGCGCAAGCGTGTTGCGAGCCATTATCGAAGTCACGCCGGATGGGAAATACAAGATTCTTGCCGACCACTATGAAGGGAAGAAATTCAACAGTCCGAACGACGTGATCGTGGGACCGGATGGGGCTTTGTACTTTACTGATCCTACGCTTGACCTTGTGGCTGGGGAAAAACAGGAAATTCCCTTTCAGGGTGTTTACCGGTTGGGTGACGACGGCGCAGTGCGCCTGCTCACCAAGGATTTGAGCCAGCCGAATGGGCTGGCATTTTCGCTGGACGGCAAGCGCTTTTACGTGGACGACAGCGAGAAGCGCACTATTCGCGTGTACGACGTCGCCGGCGATGGATCGCTGGTGAATGGGCGCATCTTTGGCGAAGAGCCCGGCGGCAAAGGGGATGGTGTGCCCGATGGAATCAAGGTCGACAAGACTGGAAATCTGTATGTGACCGGTCCGAAGGGGATCTGGGTGTGGGATTCGAGCGGACATCATCTGGGGACGATCGCATTGCCGGAGCAGCCGGCGAATCTTGCGTGGGGAGACACGGATTACCGGACGTTGTATATCACGGCGACGACGTCGCTGTATCGGCTGCGGATGAAGGTGCGGGGGTATGTGCCGTACCTGGAACATTAGCCGGCCGCTTCGCGGCTCGGTCAGGCAAAGCGGTAATACCAGACTCTCGCGGCACCGATTAGGTTGGTGTCCTCGCCCAACGAGGCTAGAGCCAGTTCGGTTTTTTCGGCCGGGACGAAGCGGCAGCCTTCGGAGATTGTCTTTCGAATGCCTGGAAGAAAGAGGTCGGCGCTTTTCATCACGCTGCCGCTCAACACGATCGCGTCGGGGGTGAAGAGATTAATCAGATTGGCGAGGCCGAGACCGAGGTAGCGGGCCTCGCGGTCGACGGCTTGCCGGGCCAGGTTGTCGCCTTGCGCGGCAAGTTCGCAAATGCGCTTGCCGGTGATACGTCCGCGATCGGGATAGTCTCTAGCTACCTTACTCTCAAACCAGGCGACCATGGCGGGACCAGCGGCCAACGACTCCCAGCAACCGTGGAATCCGCAGGTACACGGAGGTCCAGAAGCATCAACCACGTGGTGGCCGACTTCAGGATGCGCGCCGTCGACTCCGCGATAAAGTTTCCCGTCGAGAACAATGCCGCCTCCGATGCCGGTGCCAATGGTCACGTAGATCAGTCGCTTCTTGTTCTTGCCTACTCCCCAGCCAGCCTCGGCCAAGGCAGCGGCGTCCCCATCGTTCTCGAGGGCAACTCTGACATTGAACATGCGGCTCAGGTCTGCCACGGGACTCTTGTGGCGCCAGCCAGGAAGAAAATCGACGTCCCCGAATTCTCCGGTGAATGGATTGACCGGGCCGGTGGACCCGATTCCGATGCCGGAAATTTCGACGCCAGCCTGTTTCGCAGTTTGCCGCAGCATGGCCGCGATCGAATTCAGACCGTCGGCGTAGTCATTCGTATTCGTGGCAGTCTCAGTTTTGCATAGGACTTGGCCGTTCTCATCGACCATGCCGACTGCGATTTTCGTCCCCCCGATGTCGACGGCTGCGATCGTCATTCACTCTCCGTGTTCAGCTGCCAGCGAAATGTCCTGAGAATCTATCATCCCCCGGACGTGGATGAGAAGCAGTCGGCGCGGCCTCCACAGCTTCACACCTTAGTCTTTACAGGAGAGAGAGAGGAAAGAGAACGGGTGTCACTTGCCAGCTCGCCCGGCACCGTAGGCCTCATCATCCGGTTTTTGTTCATCGGCCCGTGTCTTTGCTCCACGCTTCCTTCGGACCCCGCCTCGCGGTGACGCCCTTGCGCTTCGCTACCCTTCACCTCCATCAGTGGTTCATGTCGCTTCGCGACATCCGCAAA
>QIAM01000030.1 GCA_003225555.1 Acidobacteriota bacterium
CTGAATACCCGGCCCGTACTCTCCCCTGTCAATGCTTCGTCGCCGCCCTCGCGGGCGGCTCCGCATGACTCGGGGCCGTTGTGGTTCGCTAGTCCTTCAACGTATGAAACTTTCATTCACAACACCTCGCCGGTTTTGACCGGCGCACAAGGAGTACTCCATGCCCGACGACCTGAGAATCACGGTGGATGCGTTGCGCAAACGAATGGAAGCCGGCGAGGACTTCACCATTATCGATACCCGCAATCCGCAAGCATGGGCGGCATCTGACCAGAAACTGCCCGAGGCGATTCGCGTTCCTCTGGACAACCTTGAGCAGAATCTTTCTGATATCCCAAAGAACAAATCCATCGTAGCCTACTGCACTTGACCAAACGAGGGATCAAGCGCCAGTTTGGCGCAAAAGCTGAGAGATCTGGGATATCAGAATGCCTGGGCACTGCAAGGCGGGTTCGATGCGTGGCGCAACAAGAACTTGCCACTAGAGTCGAAGCAACGGGCCGCGTGACGATCCTGTACTGAATCAGCACACGACACTCTATGTTCTGTCATGCTGAGCGGAGTCGAAGCATCCCTACCTGAGTCCGAGTGTGTCCCGGAATACGACTGCTGCCAAGACAACTGCCGTATACTGCCGCTGCCTGCTTCCGCAAACGCATGCCCACGGCAGACTCCGGCAAATTCCGCCTCGCTTACATTGACTGGATGCGCGGCCTCGCCTGCGTGCTGATGTTTCAGACGCATTGTTACGACTGCTGGCTCAGCCCCCAGGCACGGCAGAGCAAATTTTTCATGTACTCGCAACTGGCAGGAACTTTTCCCGCCCCCCTGTTTCTCTTTCTAGCAGGAATCTCCTTCGCCTTAGTCACCGAAAAGATGTGGCAGAAGGGTTTGCCGCCTGCGCAAATCGCTGCATCTACGATTCGCCGAGGCGCCGAAATCTTCGCCTTCGGGCTCCTTTTCCGTCTGCAGGAATTTGTCATTGCCTGGGGATGGGCGCCCGGCAGTGACCTGCTTCGCGTCGACGTGCTCAACACGATCGGCGTTTCGATGATGCTGATGGGCATCGTTTGCTGGGTCGTTCTCGCAATTCATCGTGGACCGCACACCAGGCTCGCGCTGGTGCTGACACCCACCGGCGCAGCACTGTTGATCTCTCTACTGACGCCGCCGCTCTGGACCACCTGGCGTCCACACTGGCTTTCGTGGCCGCTTGAGTCTTACATCAATGGGGTGCACAACACCGGCACTCCGCAGCCCTGGCTCTTCCCCATCTTCCCGTGGGCAGGATTCGCCTTCGCCGGACTGGCCACGGGATTCATCCTGCAGAGTCCGTGGGCGCGCCAGCGAGAAACGCGGGTGTTGCCCTCGCTCGGTGTCGTGGGTATCTTGGTGGTCGAACTTGGCCGCTGGCTGGATGCGCAGCCGCGGCAACTGTACGCCGTTTACGATTTCTGGCACACCAGCCCGAACTTCTTTCTGATTCGCGTCGGGTTTTTGCTGGCAATTCTCTCCGCGAGTTACGCGTGGTGCCGTTGGGGAGCAGGTCTCTGGGGATTCAGTCCGCTGGTTCAGTTAGGCCAAGCGTCGTTGCTTGTGTACTGGGTACACATTGAATTTGTGTATGGCCGCTTCTCGATCCTGCCGAAACATTCCGTCGGCATTGGCACGGCGTCGTTGGGTCTGCTGGTGATCTTCCTCGCGATGTTGCTGCTCGCGTTCATCCGCACGCGAATGATGCGCCGGCCTCTCCTGACTCCACAGTCTTCACTGGGATTCCCGCCCCAGCCCCTGTCATCCTGAGCGCGCCTTATGCGCGAAGGACCCATGCACTTTCTCGACGCGAGCACATTCTTGACTACTAGTCGTTACTGGCTAACTCTTCTCACGAACTCCACTACTTCACTCTCCGCCCAGCGGCCGTCGTCCCCCGGCTTTCCATCGCGTTCGCCGAGAAAGGCACAGTGTCCACCATCAGCGGTTTCGATGTACGTGATATTAGGATTCGCCAGGATCCGTTGCCGCGTCTCAGGCCGCAGCCGGATGAAGGGATCATTCGCCGCGTGAATAATGAGCGTGGGAACGGCGATGCGGTCGATAACATTTGCGGCCGAAGCCCGCGCGTAGTAGTCGTCGGCTCCGGTGAAGCCGCAATAGTGCGCAGTTATCCGGTCGTCGAACTGACGCATGCTGGAGATTCCCCGCAAGCGAGACGGCTCGAAGGTCTCTGGGAACAGTTTCGCCTTGCGGCGAAAACGCCGAAACAACTGCATCAGAAAGTAATATTCGTAGAGCCGGTTGCTGGGATCATGTAAGGCGTCGGCCGAGGGAGCCAGATCGGCAGCCGGGCATACGGCCGCCACCGCGCGGAATGGCGCAGGCCCGGCGCTTCCCCATTCTCCCGCCAGCTTCAGCACCAGGTTCCCGCCCATGGAAAACCCGATTAGCGCAAAGCGGAAGATGCCATCATGCTCGATGAGGTGTTGTGCAACCGTGGCCACGTCCGCCGACAAGCTTGAGTTGTAGAGTGTGGCCGCGCACTCGTCCATCCCGCCGCAGTTGCGCTGGTTCATCCGCACAACGTTCATTCCGCACGCCAGCCCGTTTCGTGCGACGCCGAGCATGTACTCCGAATCGGTCGATCCCTCCAGCCCATGCACCACAATCAGCGTTATCGCGGACCTCCGCTCATCTTCCCGATCGGAGCCCCAGTGACACCAGCAACGAATTTTGATCCCAGGCGCAACCTCGACCAACCGCTCCTCGGCTGGCGGAAGGTGGACTCGCCGTGGCAGCAAGAAACTGGCGATGGTCTGCACATGACCGCCCCGAAGCCAGCGATGCGGCCGAAAGGGCAAGCATCCGGCAGCAAGGCTTCTAAACTGTCGCGGATCGTTATCATTATTCAGACGATCGGAAGGGCTGTGCTGCATCTTGACTTTCCCAGGCAAATAAACTCGGAGTCATCCTGAGCGTAGCCGTTTTTCAGGCGGAGCGAAGGATCTGGCGCGTACCATCAATAACTGCTTGGTAGCATCGCACTACTGCCAGCCAAACAAAGGTTTGCGAAGTTTCCACAGATTGATTCTAATGGAGGCTGACCGGTAGGGTCGGAGCCGCTTATGCCCATCTTTGAATACGTCTGCCAGGAATGCCATCATCAGTTCGAAGCCATCCTCTACGGGAAGCAGAAGGCCGAGTGTCCCAAGTGCCACGCCACCAAGTTGGAGCCGCAACTTTCCGTCTTCGCGGTCTCCGCAAAAGGCTCATCGAACACCGCCAGCCCGAGTGGCGCCTGCGGGTCTTGCGGCGACCCGCGAGGTCCCGGCGCGTGCTCGCTGGATGATCTCGACTGAGAAATCGGCCCATCTCTCCCAGCCTTAAGAGATGTGTAATCAATAGTCGGCGGAGGGATACGTGGCACTCTTGGCACTCAAGTCCCGTGACGGTGGTTACCTGTGCTTCTTCCCTTGTCTCCCCTACGATTTCAAGATCAATCCAAGCGAGGCTACTGGGCAATGGATCGCCGTCGCCAGCAACGCGTATTTGTGGATCTTCCCGTGCGAATCTGGGGCATGGACGCTCACTCGCGTCCGTTTTCCCAGCCTGCCAGCGTGCGAAGCATCAGCGGACGTGGCGCGACTCTGCAGGGCGTCGATGTGCAACTCAAGCCCGGCCAGATCGTCGATGTGCAATACGGCAGGGCGAAGGCGCAGTTTCGGATCGTCTGGCTGGGCAAGCAGGGAACCGAAATGCAAGGTGAAGTTGGAGTGGAAAGTCTCTCGGCAGATACGCTGCTATGGGATGTCGATCCGTTGCGCTGCGCCACCGCCACCGGCCGGGGGTAATCATTCTCGGCGGTCATCACCCGCACCAATTTCCACTCCCACTATTTGTCATCCTGAGCAACGCGAAAGCCTGCCCTGAGCGTAGTCGAAGGGGACCTATGCACTTTGCCTGGGGCCAAGAAGCTACATAGGTCCTTCCCTTCGCTGAGGATGACAAGTGGGTTGAAACTGGGAACGAACTCGATAAACGGGGAGGGCGGAGGAGGGCTGAATCGCCGCGCGGAACGGGCGGTCTTTAGTATCGCGCGGAGCCGAAGCAAACACAAGCAAAACCCTTCTCCAACACGTTGAATTCGCAGGCCACCGCATCCGATTTCACAATTCCTGCACTCGATTCGTCCAAAGGTTGCAAATTCTGTCATCCTTCCTGACGTTGTAAACTCACTACGATGCGAGTAAAAATTCTCGGCTCAGCCGCTGGCGGCGGGTTTCCCCAATGGAATTGCGCCTGTCCCAATTGCCGGGAGCTGCGAGCCGGAACGTTCCGTGGCAAGGCGCGCACCCAGACGCAGGTCGCCATCAGCCAAAATGATCGATCGTGGTTTCTGTTGGGAGCTTCTCCCGACCTCCGCGCGCAAATCGAAGCCACACCCGAGCTTCAGCCTCGTGACGGAATCCGCCAGTCACCTATCTCGGGCGTGGTATTGGCCAATGCCGATCTCGACCACGTACTCGGATTATTGTTGCTGCGCGAACTGCAACCGCTGCGCGTGCACGCCACGGCGTTGACCCGCCGCATTCTCACCGAAGATAACTCGATGTTCGCCATGCTCCACCGCGTAACCAACCAGGTCTCCTGGACGGATTTCACACCGGACCATCCCTTCCCGTTGTGTGATCCTGCCGAAGAAGAATCCGGCCTGCGCTGCCGTGCCCTATCGCTCGGAACACATTTTCCGGCATACGTTTCTACAAAGCGTCAATCGGCACTCGTTCCCGGAGAAGCGTCTTCAGGGCTCATGATTGATTCGGCTGCGGGCAAGCGTCTCGCCTACATGCCCGCTGTCCCGCAAGTGGATGACGCGCTGCTTAAAGAGCTCGACTCTGCCAACGTGCTTCTCTTCGACGGCACCTTCTGGAGCGATGACGAACTCATTCGCACACAAGGTAACGGGCAAACCGCGCGGCAGATGGGGCACTCCCCGGTCTCGTCTCCAGAAGGCAGCCTGTGCCGGTTGGCGGGGTTGCGCCGTCCACGTAAAATCTATTTACACATCAACAACACGAATCCCATGCTGAATGAAGCTGGACCCGAGTACCGGCAAGTCCGCGACGCAGGATGGGAAGTCGCGGAGGATGGATGGCAGTTCGATCTGTAGAGGCCACGCGCGCGGAAGATACCCGCCTGCTCACACTCGATGAACTCCGGGCGCAATTGCGCGCCGTCGGTGAGGAACGCTACCACCACAAGCACCCCTTCCACTTGATGATGCATGAAGGCCGCCTCAGCCGAGGGCAGCTCCAGGCTTGGGCTTTGAATCGCTACTATTACCAGAGCATCATCCCGGTCAAAGATTCGATCATTCTTTCCCGCGGACCCGATCCGGTCTTTCGCCGTGCCTGGCGCAAGCGCGTAGTCGATCACGATGGTGACGCGACCAATAACAATGTCGGCGGCATCCATCGCTGGCTGAAGCTGGCCGAAGCCACGGGACTGCGCGCGGAGAAAGTTCGCAGCGGCGAAGGAATCCTTCCCGCCACGCGCTTCGCCGTAAATGAATACCTGAATATCGTACGCAGCCGTAGCTTGCTGGAGGCGGTCGCCTCCTCACTAACAGAATTGTTTTCCCGCGACCTGATCTCGTTGCGAATGGAAAAGTTGCGCCAACACTATCCCTGGCTCGCAGGCGGGCTGGATTACTTCGAAGCCCGCCTCACCCAAGCACCCGAAGACGCAAAGTTCGCCTTGAATTTTGTGCACGAAAACGCGAAGACGCGGGCCGAGCAGGAACTCGCCATCCAGGCGCTGCGCGACAAGTGCGACATTCTCTGGGCGCAGCTCGACGCGCTTTATTTTGCCTACGTGCAGCCCGGCTGGCCCCCTCCGGGCGCGTTTCGCATGAATGGGGAGGAGTCCTAGCCTTGGCGCCTCCTCAAGATTCCAGCCAGCCACGCCTCGCCCCGGGCTGCCGCTGGGGCGGCACTGAGGAAGAACGCGTGATTCTGTTCCCCGAGGGCGCAATCAAACTTCAGGGAACAGGGCGGGAAGTGCTGGAGCACTGCGACGGCCAGCGCACGTTCGGCGAAATCATCGCGGACCTGCAGAAACAATTCACCAGCGCCGACCCAGCCAAGATTCGCGATGACATCAGCCGGTTCCTCGAGCAACTGCAAAAGAAACGCATCGTGGATTATTGATCGCGAACGCCGGACTAGTAGAATTGAGTGTCGGGAATGTTCGGGAAGGGCACGGCTTCCAGCCGTGCCGTTTGAGGACCTTAGGCATGAGGCTTTAGCTTCTGAGGTTGGCTCTCAGAGCTGGTTTCAGGCTCCAGGTTGGCTCGGGCATCACCAACTGTTTTCATGGTTCCCAATCCTCTCGCACTCATCGCCGAGGTCACCCACCACTGTCCGCTGCACTGCGTCTATTGCTCAAACCCCGTGCAACTCGCCGGAATGTACTCAGAGCTTTCGACTGCGGAATGGCTGAGCATCTTTCAGCAAGCCGGAAAACTAGGCATGCTGCACGCGCACCTCACCGGCGGTGAACCGCTAGCCCGCACGGACCTCACCGAATTGATCGCCGCCGCCCGTGCCTCCGGCCTCTACACCAATCTCATCACCTCCGGCATCGGCCTCTCAAACCAGCGACTGAAGGCGTTGGTCGATGTGGGTCTCGACCACATTCAACTCAGCTTCCAGGATTCCCGCGAAGACTCCGCCAACTGGATCGCCGGAGCCAAAGCGCACGCCCACAAGATCGAACTCGCCCATCTCATCCGCCAGCACAAGGTTGCCTTCACGGTGAACCTGGTGGTACACCGCCAAAACCTCGACCATCTGGACGAGACGATCGCCTTCATCGAGCAGATGAAACCGGAGCGCATCGAGATTGCGCATACCCAATACTACGGCTGGGCTCTGATCAATCGCGCCGTGCTTCTGCCCACTCGCGCTCAACTGGAAAAGGCGGTTGAAGTAGTTGCCGCGGCCGAGAAAAGACTAGCCGGACGCATCCGCATCGATTCCGTCGTCCCCGACTATTACGCGAAGTATCCCAAGGCATGCATGGGAGGATGGGGCCGGCGCCTGATGCTGATCAATCCTGCCGGAAAGGTGCTTCCTTGCCATGCGGCAGAGGTCATTCCCGGACTCGAATTCGAAAACGTCCGCGAACATACTCTGGAATGGATCTGGCAAGAGTCGCCATCGTTCCGCCGCTTCCGCGGCGAAGACTGGATGCCCGAACCCTGCCGCAGTTGCGATCGCCGCACCGAAGATTTCGGCGGATGCCGTTGCCAGGCATTACTGTTGACCGGTGATCCGACCGCCACCGATCCCGCCTGCTCGCTAGCTCCTAAGCATCATGTGATCGAGGCCGCCGTGCTCGAGGCCAACTCAGAAAATGGGATTGCAAAGCCCACGACCGCGTCATCGTTCGTTCAACTCCAACAGCAAAACGCCACCCTGTGGAACTACCGTACAAATCCAGAATAGGACCATGTAGAAACAGCCGGCTCGACTGAGACCATGTAGGGACAGCCGCCTCGGCTGTCAGCCGAGCGAAGCGAGGCCTAGCCCCGGTTGCATGCCGGAGCAATGCCCTCACCACCGAATCCCGATCGTAATCGGACGCAGGTCAGTAGTGATGTTGTTGCGCTTCCCGTGCATGTAGCGAAACTCCCCGTAAACCTCAAGATTCCCCTTCACCTTACGCGCAACCCCGCCGCCGAGGTTAATGCCAAATTCATTCTGGCTCTCCTTCAGAAACTTTCCGCTCAAAGGTACGCTGCCATTGAAGCAACTCCCCCACCATGTGTAGAACGCATTGCAAGCAGAGCCCGGAACGTAGGTAGAAGAATCCAGCTTCCCCGAGCGATGGTAAAAGCCCTCTCCAATCACAAAGTATCCAGTGTATTTCTTGGTCACCGGAATGTTGAAGATCGGATCGAGCAGAAGGCTGTAGACGTGATTACTCGCCCCCGGCGCCTGCGCGGACTGCAGCGCCGAAGTGCGGAGCGGAAGGTCAGCCCACAGGAAGTCCAGCCGGAAGCCGAAGTATTTGCTGTAATTGCGCGCCACGCCAGCCCCAGCCACGCCACCGCCGCCCTTTACGAAGGTTCGGGTCGTGCCGCTCGGAAGGTTCGCGCCACCACCAATGTTGAACGTCCAATTCTTATAGTCATGCGGACGCGCTTTTCTCCGCGAAGTGGATTCGTCCTCGGGAGTTTCGGGGCCAGGTGCGGCGGGCTGTTGCCCTGCCGGGGGCTCCTGCGCGTGGGCTGCCGCTCGCACGAGCAGCAGCAATACAAGAACCGTCGCGAACTTTCGAATCATTCACTCTCCTCCCGCTACCGGGCGTGGTTGCGGACCATAGCGCTCGGTATCGAGAGGCGCTGGCAAAAGAACACGTCCGCGGTTCTCCCGCCGCTCGAATGAACTCGGCTGGCAGCAGGAACGCACTAATATTACCAACTTTGATGCTGACTCGTTGCTTCAAGCCGCCCGCCAGAGTCTCTTTAAGGTTTCTTCTCTGCGCACTCTGCGGAAGTTCGCCGCGTTCTCTGCGATCAAGATTTTGATCAGACTTCGGCAAAAGCAAAATCGTAAATCGCAAAGGTCGCAGAGAACGGCCCAGCTAGAACAACCAATCCTAGAGCCTTGCGTTTTTGCAGTTCACGAGAAGCTAATGTCGCACGTATGATGACACCAGCTCACGTTTCTTGAGAGCCAGACGTTGCCGAAAACTTCTACCAATGTTGAAGTCGACGCCCCCGCCGCACAAGCCGCCGGGAAGCCCCAAGCCGCCTGCCGCGTGGCTTTGCTTGGCTTTGGAACAGTGGGCCGCGCCGTCGGCAAAATTCTATGCGAGAGGAACGATCCCACTCTCCGCCTCACTCACATCTGCAACCGTAACGTGGAGCGAAAGAAGCAGTCCTGGGTTCCACCCGACGTTATTTGGACGGAAGACTTTCAAGCAGTGCTGCGCTCCGATGCCGACATCGTGATCGAGCTCATTGGCGGCCTCAACCCCGCCGAGCAGATCGTTCGCGGAGCACTGCAGGCCGGAAAGTCCGTGGTCACCGCCAACAAGCAACTGATCGCGCACGTTGGGCCCGACCTTCTGCAACTTGCTAATTCGGAAGGATGCCACCTCGAGTTCGGCGCATCCGTGGCCGGAGGCGTACCCGTTCTCCCCGCGCTGCGCACCGGCCTTAGCGGAGACCGCCTCCACGGTATCGCCGGAATTCTGAATGGAACCTGCAACTACATCCTAAGCCGCATCGAGAACGCCAGGATTCCCTTCAGCGAGGCGCTCGAGGAGGCGCAAGCCCGCGGCTATGCCGAAGCCGATGCCTCCGAGGATCTCGACGGCGGCGATGCCCGCGCCAAGCTCGCCATCCTCGCGCTCGCCGGACTGCATACCCGGGTCGCTCCCGAAACCATTCGTGCCCGCACCATCCGTGCCGTCGATGCGGTCGACTTTGATTACGCCGCGGAGTTGGGATGCACTGTCCGCCAGATTTCGCGCGCCGATTTGAAGGAAGATACGCTCTTTGCCGAAGTCGGACCAAGCCTGGTTCCAACCTCCTCTCCCTTTGGCCGCGTCCAGGCCAATCAGAATCTGGTAGTAACCTCAGGCCACTACGGTGGCGATATAGCATTTCTGGGTGCGGGCGCTGGAGGAGATCCGACGGCCGTCGCGGTGGTGTCGGACTTAAAGTTCGTAGCGGGGAATTTATCAGCAAGAGCGAGTGCCCGCGGTAAACGCGCAGGAGGTGAAGTCTCCATCCCAGTCTCCAGCCCAAAGCCCAGCAGCGATTTCGAAACCCCCTGGTACCTGCGCTTCTTCGTGCGAGACCAGCCCGGGATCATCGCAAAGCTGGCACAGATCCTAGCCGCGCATCACCTCAACATCGACGCAGTCCTCCAAAATCCCGGCTTCGACAAGTCCGCGCTCCCATTCGTAATTACGCTGGAGCCGAGTCGCGACTCGCAACTCCATCCCGCGCTCGAGCAGATGTCCGCCCTGGACTTCGCCATCCGCCCCTGTCTCGTCCTCCCCATCCTGCCCTAGTAGCCACAAACCATGGGGGACAGCCGCCTCGGCTGTCCAGGCGAGCGAAAGCGAGCGCCTCGCGACTACTGCCCGCCGACCACCCCCCGCAGCACAGTGATTGAAGCCTTTGGCAGCTGATAGATCACGTCAGCCCCGCCAGTAACCTTCGATCTCGAAGGCGGCCCATCCGGATCAGCATGTCCAAGTGTCCCTTCCTGATGCCACACATATTCATTCGATCCGAAAGTGATGCGATCCACCTGCCCCGCGAAGTGCCGCTCGCGCTTCGTTTCCGAGTCAGAGAACACGACTTTCACGGCATGGTCGTTATACTGGTCGCGATTAACCAGCATCACCGACCACTGCTTGTCCGGGCGCTCGACGACGTAGGCCGTCACCAGCACATGTTCGGCAGCATCGGTCACGTCACTCGAAGCCTTGAACTGCCGGTGCGGTGCATCGACCGGCTGCACCCACTCCTTGGAGATGACCTGAGCCGCCAGGTACTGCGGTGGATAGCCCAGCAGCTTGTAATCTTTGTCGACGATCAGAAATCCGCCCGGATGATCCGGCGACGGCATGTAGTGAAAGTAATACGTCGCCCCAGCGCCCTCGCCCATCATCGTCCCGACGTAGTCCGCCAGCCACAGCGCTCCCTTCACCGACGACGGCGGAGCCCCACCGCCAATGTTGCCCTCAGTCATGAAGAAGGGAATGTTCGACGGCACGCCATTGTCTTTCCAGACTTGCACGATGTGTTTGACATACCCGGGCTCTGGATACAGGTCCGCCCATGAGTACGTCGGCCGGTCCTGGTAGGGATAGTGCTCAAACGAAAAGAATGTAAAGTCACTGAGCCGTCCGTGGGCTTTGAGGTAGTCGACGAAGCGGGCGATCCACGAAATCTTCCCGTTCGCGTCCGGCCATACCTCGACGTCTTCGAACGTGCCCTCGAATGGCGGCCCGCCCAGCTTCGCTTCCGGAACAAGCTTGTGAATTGCGGTCGCGAATTGCAAGTAGAGCGCACCATAGTCCTCTGGCAGCATGTGCTGCCCGTCGGCCTCCTCTCCCATCTCGATCCACGAAATCGGATATTTGCGCTTGTAGAGATAAGCAATCTCGTTGGCTGCATCCTCCGGATTGGAATAAAGCATCGCGATCGGTACCATCGTGGGCAGCCCGCGCGTGACGCCGCAATTGAAAAAGAAATCGAGTCCCACCTGGTCTCCGCGTGACTCATCCAGATCCGACGCCGCAACCCAGGGATCGACCGACGATGGCCATGTAACGGTCTGATTCCGGCTGGGAAAGTGCGTAACGTAATCGTTGAATTGCTCGTCCGCTGACAGCGCCCCGGCGTACAGTTCATTGATCGCGTATCCCACACAGTTGCGCTTGTCGGCCGAGCCGTGTGTGTCGCAGGTATTGGAGGACTCCGTCATCCAAATGCGGATGTAGCGCACCGGAATCATCCACGAAACCAGCTTCAGCGTGACTGTCCCGCCCTTGCCTTCTGTGATGTTGCCCAGGGGATAAGTCTGCCAGGTGCCCTTGGTCGTGCCGTCGTAGAAAGGCTCCAGTTCCCCCGTCCAGAACTGCACCGCATAGCGCCGCGCATACGGGTTCGCCCACGCGATGCGGATCGCGTTGACTTCAATCTTGCTGCCCAGGTCGATCATCACCCACTGCGGATGCAGCGAATCGTCTTCGCCCGTAAACGACTTCGAGAGATACGGATTGCTCTTCCAGTAAGAGTTGAGGTCTCCGTCCGTCAGCCGCGACCAGCCGTTTCCGTCTCCGCGGCTAAACCCGCGATGCGGCAGCGGATAGGCCCACGAGTGCCGAATCTCCTCCGTCGGCTCGGCGGCGCCAACGAAATATCCTTCCTCCTTCTCGGCGTTGCTCCACGTTCCGCGCGGATTCCAGTGCCACGCCTCGACCATCAATTCTGTGTTCTGACGGTAGGTGACGGTCCCCCACCCGGCATTCAAGATCTCCTTCAGCATGGGATCCACTAGTAGCTTTTCTGGAGTTCCAGTCCGCAGTCGGTCAATCGCCGCCCCCAAAGCACGCGGAGGACTGAACGTATTGGCCACGTGCGACGGCGTAGCATCCACGGTCACCTTCTGCGCCGCTGCTAAACTCGTCACAATCACCACGCTCGCCAATACGGCACACACCGAACTGACACACTGCCTGACGCTCGATGCCATAAAGATCCCTCCCAAACGCAAACCCGTCGTGCATGCTTGCTGAAACGTTTCAATACGGTGAATTTTAACTGTGACCAGCCGAACAGCATACACCGCTGCGTCTTTCACCAGACGAAAGCGAGCCTCTGCGACAGAGAAGGAATTCTGGGAGGAAACGTGGTGAAGGGCTGAGAAAGGTGCCCGCCGCCCACTTGCCCGGCGGCGGGCAGGTTCAGAAGATTAATTCCAGAAGGGATTCTTCAATCCAGCCGGCGCGAGGGCGCTGTCCGAAGTCGTTTCCGTGCCAGACTCGTCCGAGATCTTTTCATCCAGAAATCGTGAAGAAGGCGCGGCAGTCTCTTCGTTGGTCTCAAAAGGCGTATGAGGGTGTGGATAATCCGATTTCATAGGGTCACCTCTCAAAATAATGATCTAGGTTCATTGAAACACTCCCACCGCCTTTCATGGGCTCCAAAATATTGATGCCTCCAATCGAAAAAACTGGACCCTGGGCCAGAACTGCTAGGATGTCAGGGTAAATCTCACAGATTCGCACTCATCACAGGACTACATTCATGAACTACCGCAAGCTAGGCCGTACCGGTTTCGAAGTCAGCGACATCGCCCACGGACTCTGGGGTATGAGTGGATGGTCCGGCTCCGACGATCAGGAATCTCTCGCCGCCATGCAACTCGCCATTGATCTCGGCTGCAGCTTCTTCGATACCGCGTGGGCCTACGGCGAAGGCAAAAGCGACGGCCTGCTCGGCGAAATCATGGGTCGGAATTCAAAAAAGCGCCTGTATGCCGCGTCCAAGATTCCGCCAGCAAACGACAAGTGGCCCGCGCTGCCGACATACAAATATGCCGACGTCTTCTCCGCGCAACACGTCTTCAAATATGCCGACCTCATCCGCAAGAAACTCCGCACCGACTCCATCGACCTGCTGCAATTCCATGTATGGGATGACAGTTGGACCGACGTACCTGAATTCCGTTCCACAGTCGAGAAGTTAAAGCGCGACGGCTGGATCCGATATTTCGGCTTAAGCCTCAACCGTTGGCAACCGCAGAACGGCATCAAAGCCATCCGCACCGGCCTAGTTGACTCGGTGCAAGTGATCTACAACATCTTCGACCAGGCTCCCGAGGACGAACTCTTCCCCGTCTGCCAGGAACTCAATATCGGAGTCATCGCCCGCGTCCCCTTCGATGAAGGCAGCCTCGGCGGCAAGATGACGCTCGAAACCCGCTTCCCCAAGGACGATTGGCGCGCGGGATATTTCGGTCACGAGAATCTCGCGAACACGGTTGCGCGTGTCGACAAGCTGAAAACAATTGTCCCCGCAGGCATGACTCTCCCCGAGATGGCCTTGCGTTTCATTCTTTCGCACCCTGCGGTCAGCACGACCATCGCCGGAATGCGCAAGCCCGAACACGTTCGCCAGAACATCGCCGCCAGCGATGCCGGCCCGCTAGACAAGTCGCTGCTTCCAGAATTGAAGAAGCACCGCTGGGACCGCAAACCCAAACCCTGGTCAGACTAAGCAGGCTAATGTGGGCACAGCAAGGCTCATGTGGGGACAGCTGCCCTCGGCTGTCTGTCCGGGCGAAGCCCGGCTGCCTTACGCCGCCCATATCTACGGCCTCTGGTAGTAGTCCCCATCCTCAAGCTACGTTACTCTGCCGACGGGCCGCCACCCTGCGTTAGCACCTAGTCCGCGACCGGAATCTCAAGAGCGATTCCCCTCTGAGGAATACCTTGCTGAGAAAAGCGATTCTTGTGTCCACAACTTTGCCCACTCTGCGGAACGTGCCAGCCATGAAGATCTTGCCCGGCCTGCTTGCCCTCGTCATCTTTGTCTTTGCCCCGTGCGCCGTCGGGCAAAATCCCGCTGCTCCCGCACCCCAACAGAACCTGCCAAAGATAAAGGAGCACGTGGAAGTGACTGCCACGCGCCTGCCGGAAGAGCCGGAAGAAGTTCCTGCACCGATCGAGGTTTTCACCGGCGACGAACTGCTCGCGCGTGGGGCACGGGACTTGCGAAGCGCATTGACCTCCGCCATTGGCGTTGAAATCGCGCCCGGCGGAGACGCCGGCCCAGCCGGCTCGGTGCCGGCATTTTGGGGGCTCAAGGAGTTTGACGCGTTCCTGCTCGTGGTCGACGGAGTGCCGTGGGGCGGCGCCTTCAATCCGGCTGTTACCACTCTGGACCTGAATGACGTTGAGCGGATCGAAGTGCTCCGTGGCCCGGCGCCAGTAACCTTTGGCGCCACTTCCTTCGTCGGTGTGATTCATGTCGTGCACAAGGGTGTGGAAACTCCCGGCCGCACCCTGACCGTCCACGGCGGAAGCTACGGCAGCGGCGGAGGTTTGTTTTCTACACGCATCCCCTTGGGCGGCAATTGGTCGTCACGTCTCACTCTTGACGGAGAGCGGCAGGGGTTTTCCGACGATCGTACGGAATACCGCCGTGGTCATGCATTGTGGCGCGTCGGCACCAAGCCGGTCGAGGACCGGCAAACCTGGTTTAACCTCGACGTGAACTGGCTGGACCAGGATCCGGCAAGTCCCCGCGTACGGGACGGCGCAACTCTCTCTTCGCAGAACGCGTTGGACAGAAATTACAACCCTCCCGGCGACTTCCTGAACAATCATCGATTCACCGGCTCGGTCGGCTTCGACCGGAAAGCCGGAGGAGCACTGTGGTCCACCACCGGCAGCGTCTCGCACAGCCGGCAGGATATCTTTGGAGGCTTTCTCACCACGCTTAGCGACGACCCGCTAGCGGGAGACAATGCCCACGGCTTGCAGGAGAGGATTCACCTCACCGATGTCTATGTCGATTCTCATCTCTCGTGGAAACTGCCGCATGCCGTGACATTCCTGGCCGGTGCCGACTACCTGCATGGGACAGGCTTGGCGCAGGGAGCGGATTTCAACTACTTCGTGCACCTCAATGGCTCTTTTCCCGCATCGATCCCCAAGCCCGATGCCCTTGATGTGACCGTCGATGACCATCGCGATTTCTTCGGACCGTACGCCTCAGTCGAGTGGCAACCATTGGACCGGCTTCGTTTCGATGCCGGCATTCGGCTCAACGTCCCTCGCGAGACTCAGGAGAATGCGGATCCGGGCGCGGGTACGTCGTCGAAAGACAACCAGACGAACACCCGCGCCAGTGGCAGCGTCGCAGCGATTTTCAACGCCTGGCAGCGCAATCAGGATTCGTTGCACCTCTACGTGAACTATCGCGACACGTTCAAGCCGGCCGCAATTGACTTTGGCATCGGCGAAGGCGGCGGCCAGATTTTGAAGCCGGAGACTTCCCGCAGCGTAGAAGGCGGAGTCAAGGGGCAGTTTTTCGATCGTCGCATGGAATGGGAGGCATCCGGCTTCTTCATGGACTTTTCCAACCTGGTCGTTGCGACCGATGTGGGAGGTGTTCCGGGGTTGACGAACGCAGGAGACGATCACTTCAGAGGCTTCGAAACCGGCGCCTCCGCGTTCCTTCCACATGATGTGATGGCCCGTGTAACCTACAGTTTCCACGATGCGAAGTTCATCGACTTCGTTCAGATCTTCGATGGTGCACCAACGCAACTGGCCGGCAAGCAGTTGGAGATGTCACCGCGGCACCTGGCCGCCGTCAGCCTCCTCTACATCCCGGTGCGCGGCTTCCTGGGCGGCGTAAGCATGAACTATACCGGCAGCCGGTTCCTGGACAAACGCAATCGCGCGCTTGCTGACGGTTTCCCGACCGTTGACCTCAGCGCCGGATATCGCACCCCGCGTTGGGAACTAAGAGTGGATGCCCGCAACCTCGCAGACCGCCGCGATCCGGTTTCCGAGAGCGAACTGGGCGACGCGCAGTATTACCTGATGACCAGCCGCCGCGTAGAAGGCAGCTTCAGCGTGCACTTCTGACGTTCAGCCTGGCCTGCAACGAACCGCCCGAAGCATGTAAACCCAGCCGCGAAGCGGCGCAAGAATGCAGCCCACAGCTTGCCCTGAGCCTGTCGAAGGGGCGCAAGCCGTGGGTAAGATCTGTACCCGAGTAGCCCCGAAAGGGGCGAAAGACTAGGTTGGGAGCGTGACGTACTGATTCCTGGAGAGGACAACTGCAACAGGGCCGTAAGACTACAGGAAAACAGCAAACCGACAACGGCTGAAGGCCCTACCTTACCAGCCACTCCGTCGCCGTGTGCACGTGCATCAGCAGCTGGCTGTAGGTCACGCCAAACGCCGCCACTACGGCCAATCCAGCGCCCAACGCATACCACGCAGAGTACCCGCGCTCCGGGGCCTTGCGCCCTTCACTCCAATCAATCAGCCGCTCCACGCGCGCATTTACCGAAGCCGCTGGACTATGCACCAGAGCCATCATGATCTCGGTCGAAGGCTCCGGCTGCGCGAAACGCGACAGCTTGATGAGAGCCGCCGCTAGATCCAGTGCTTCCGTAGAGCTTGAAACTGCGGCATCATCGGCTGCCATCTCAGTCGCGTCCAGCCACGCACTCTCCAGGCCCGCCATGCCGGGAAACGCGATAGCCCGCAGCACCAGCTTCTTCAGATTGTCCCGCCGCCGCACGTGCGCCAATTCGTGGCGCAACGCAGTTTGAAGTTCCCTCTTAGTCAGAATGAATTCCGCCGTGCCCGAAACCAGAACCTTCGGTCGCACGATACCCGCCGTCGTAAGCGGGGGAGTTACTTGCGAGGTCCGCAACACGGGGACCGGACCGCTCGTATCCGCCGGTACCGATTCGCTCACCCACTCTGCAATTCTTCGGGATGCTCGTGCAGCGGACAAGCCCGCATTCACCACGCCGAACCCGGCGAGCAGGCATCCACAAGCCCCAAGCGCCAGCGGGATCAGTCCGATCGGCTCATTGATCGAGCGCGGCTCCAGAAGCACGAATGAGGGCACGGTGAATGCCCCCGTCACCGCCACCACACCCACCAGCGGAAACACTCGCAACCCAAAAAGCAGGTCCGCCGCGCGCTCCACCGGATATTTCCGGCATAAGAGCCACAGCCTGCGCCAGCTACAGCCGACCGCGAGCGACAGCCCGCAGTACACCAGAACAAAAACCGAGAATGAGACCGCGATGCCGCGCGCCGCAAACACTTACGTTCTCTCCTTGTCCCGCGAATCGATCGCGCGGTGACGCAACTGGCGCCGCTTGCTCTCCACCAATTGCCACAGATCGTCCAGCAGATGCGCATCGCGCTCCGTGAGAATCTCGACCAGATAAGACAGCGGCAGAGACGCCCCCGGGCTCGCATCCAACAACCGGCGGAAAGCGTCACCCGCCGCTTCTCGGTGCAACTCCTCGCGCGTGTACTGTGGCGCGTAGCGGAAAGCCCGCCCCTCAGCCTGCCGGGTCAGCACTTTTTTCTTGAACAGGCGGTCCAGCGTGGTCATCAACGTGGTGTACGCCAGATCGTCATGCCCGTCTTCAAGCAACTCACGAACAGTGGCATTTCCCCGCGCCCACAAAGCCTCGAGCAGCCGCTGCTCCAGCGGGCCCAGCTGCGAGAACGACGTCCGAAAATGGAAAAACCGGTTCATCGGTCAACGAACCGCAAAGCTGGGATTCTATCTCACCCCGGTTCACCGCGCCACAGAGATTGTGGCTCTGCTGCCCGATGAAAGTAGCGCCGCCGTCCCGGTGGCTGTCCGGCGGGCGTCCTCGCCCGCCGCGCCGAGGGCGAGACGCGCTCGCGACAGCTGGCAGGAATGTCTACGCTACCGGTCTAACCCGGTCACGGGGGCGAGTGTGCAAGTTTCTGCGCTGAGATTTGAGATCCGCGATGTCAACTGTACGGCAGGACACTACGAGGCGTTACGAAGAATTTCTGGGGTGGGAAACGGGAATCGAACCCGCAACCGTCGGAGCCACAGTCCGGTGCTCTGCCAGTTGAGCTATTCCCACCGCCGTTGTGATTATAGCAACCCGAGTTGCCGCCTGTCAGAGCCCTACTCGCCAATCTACCTGGGTGTCATGCTGAGCGCGGCAGTGAGGAGCGCAAAGCGATCCTCACTGCGGAGTCGAAGCATCCCTACGTGCGCCGAGGCTTCGTCGAGAGGGGGTGCTCTCCTCCCAACAAGCCGCCTTCGTCCCTCCAACTGCGTACAGTGAAACAGTCCTGCCGTCAGACTGGTGGCGGTAGGGATGCTTCGACTACGAACGACCTTCGCTTGGCGCGAAGGTCGTTCTCCACTCAGCATGACAATATGGAGTAACCGGACACCCGCCGCCAATTCTTCAATGATCGAGACTGACCACTGGCCTCGACATTTTCCACAGAAATTTGATCCCCATGTGACGCATAACCATGACACACCTTTTCAAACCCCTTACTGTGAGATCGTAGGGCCCGGATGTGCAGCCCCCAGTTCTAGACCCCTGCCGGCCCCTGCAGCCTCCCCGTGCGAGTGAGGATAGAGGGACATCTGGCAATCGGGCGTTGCAGTGGCTTCCCTGGAAAGCCCAGGGCTGGCGCCCGTCGTGGGAGTGATCGCTCCCCAATTAAAAACACGAACAAGGCCCAATCGCAGTTAGTAAGAACACAATTTAAAAAAGGAGTAGAAAACAAGACACAACAAGGCAGCCAAGAAACTAACCAAGAAAGCTATCGAAACTCTTTGACAGGAGGAGTGCGCAGTAACGAATAACGAAAGGCAACTGACCACTGGCCGCCGACCACTGCCTTCTATCCTCTCCCCACGCCCACGTACTCAAATCCAAGCGCGCGCAGCCGTGTGGAATCCAGAAGATTCTTGGTGTCGACGATGATGGGATGCTTGAGCAGATTCTTGATGCGGTCAAAATCCAGCGCGCGAAATTCAGGCCAGCCCGTTCCTACGACCAGGGCATCCATGCCTTCCGCGGCAGCGTAGGCCGTATCGCAATAGCGTACTGAGCCATTCAGCCGCGCCTTGGCTTCCGGAATCGCTACCGGATCGTACGCTCTCACCCGCGCCCCTTTGGCAACCAGAGTCTCCGCCAGCCGTATCGACGAAGATCCCGCCACTGAGTTCGTGTTGGGCTTGAAGGCGAGGCCGAGAATCCCCACATCTTTGTTCTCGACCGAGTTCAACACCAAAGAAATCTTTTCGACCAGCCGCTCCGCGAGCGTGTGATTGACATCGCGGGCCGCGCTCAACACTCTTAGGGGCACACCATTGGCCTGCGCCAACTGTGCCAGAGAATCCATATCCGACTCGGCAAACACGCCGCCCATGCCGGCTCCCGGCTGCAGGCAGCGTGGAGCGATCTTCTTGTCCAAGCCGAGCGCCAACGCCAGATTGACTGCATCGGCGTTCACTCTCTCGCACAGCGCCGCCACTTCATTGATGAACGAAATCTTGGTCGCGACAAACGCCGTCGCCGCTTCCCGCGCCAGTTCAGCCGTCGCCTGGTTGGTCACGATCACCGGCACTCCACGCATCACCAGTGGATGGAAGATTTGCTTCAACATCTGCACCGCTTCGTTGGAGCTCGATCCCAGGATCAGCCGGTCCGGCCAGTTAAAGTCCTCCACCGCGCAACCATCCGTGAAGAACATGGGCTGTGACACGATGGTCGCCTGCACCCCAGCCTCTTTCAGACTTTTTTCCAGCAGTGTCGCCGTGCCCACCGGCACCGGCGTCACGATCGTCAGAATCGGAGGCTTCGAAGCCAGCCGGGCAATGCGCAACACCACATCACCCAGATGCTCGGCAGTGTCTTCGGCCAGAAAAATTACTTGTGTCTTGCGCGCAAACGAATCGATGTCGGTCGAGTAGATCAGGCGTCCTGCCCGCACGTTCCGCTTGATGATTTCCTTGAGGTTCTTTTCGAAGAAGGGAATGTTGCCCTGCGCCATCTCCACCATTCGCGTGCGATCGGGATGGCAGCACGAAACCGGAGTTCCAAAGTCCGCCAGGCAGGCCGAAATCACCGTTCCCAGGTACCCCGAACCGTAAACCCCGATCTGCATGTGTCGTCGTCTCCCCGGCTACTCGGCCGGAATCGTCCCGAAGCTGGCGTCTGGCGAGGCTTTCCGCTCCCACGCCCTTACTCTTTATCTACAGGGCCAGCAGGGGCTTCGCAACGCACGGGAGGGAAATGTACTTAGGGCCATGCACGTTTAGCGGCGGTAACCGAAAATGGATTACCGCGAAACCAGGCGCCGTCCTAGCAGAACGGGGGCCACATCGACCCAGCAGTTTGGCGCCTCTTCGCGCACAAAGGTCAATCGTTCCAGCAAGATGCGGCGGCTTCCGGAGTAGTTCGACCACCGCCTTAAGGCAATCTGGAAAGCATCCCGAGCGGGCTGCTCCGAGGCCATCTTCGCGATCGTGAGATGCGGGACGTACGGCCACTCTTCGTGACAGGCAAACACTTGCGTGTTCAGCTGATCATGCAGTTCGCACATGCGGCCGGCAGCGCTCGCCACTCGAATGTATATCGTAGGAGTTACGGGGACGAAGGTTTCGACGTTGCCCAGCTGAACTTCAAAAGGCTCGGCCTGCCCCACACCTGTTGCAAGAGCTGGAGCGCCGAGCTCTCCGTTCCGCACAGCGGACGGGGGGGCAGAATGGTCAGATGCGCCGCTAAATGAGGAAGATCCGGATGCAGCTCCCGCCGAATGCTCTCCACAAACTCTCCCAGCGAGTTTTTCAGGTAAGCCACCAGCGCATAACGCGGGTTCTGCATATTCAAAGAAAAATTATATCCCTTCCCAGCGTGAAGATTGGTAGGCGCGGCAGGACTCGAACCTGCAACCGTCGGATTAGAAATCCGATGCTCTATCCGTTTGAGCTACGCGCCCGCGAAAAATCTATCCGCTTGATTCTACAACGCCTTTTCTCCGAATCAGTATCCGAGAGAAAGCGAAAGCGTGAGTGCACCGGGCGCGGAGCTTTAAAAAGTAACCCTCCACATCAGAATTTGAACTGCACATCCAGTTGCATACGTCGCGGAGGCTGCGCGGCCACGGGCCTTCCGAAAAAGGGAGACGAAATTGTTCCGATATAGGTGACGTAGTTGGGATGGTTCAGTACGTTGAAGGAATTCAGCGAGACGGAGAGCAGCTTGGCTTCTTTCTTCTGTTTCGAGAGCACGAAGTCGTGGGAAAGGTTCAGGTCGAGATCGATCAGGCCGGGGCCTGGCATGGTGTTGCGCGGCGTGCCTGCGGGACGATCGTTGATGATGCCATCACGATTGTTGTCAGCGCCGGTTGTGATGTTGACGGGCTTACCCGCATAGACGGACAGCCCAACTCCCAGCGTAAAGAAGCGGATTGGCTGCGTGGAGGCTAATAGGTCGAACTTGTGGAGACGGTCGTTATCGGAGCGTCCCCAGTCGGCCGCGGCATTGTAGCTGTTGGCCGGAAAAAAAGTGATGCCAGTGGTGCTGTTGTTGGTGCGGCTGAACGTATATTGCACCTGCCCCGCAAAATACTTGCTCGGCTTGCCACGAAAGGTAAGTTCCAGCGCGTTGCCCTTGAGGTATCCCTCGGACTGAATCTGGCGGACTTGTCCGAGAGTTGGGTTGGGGCGAATGACGCCTCCGCCGAGGGGCGCGTTGGCATCGATGGAGCGGAAAGAATCCATCCCGCGATTGCCGATGTAAACTGCGCTGGCCGTACTCTTCGCGGTGACCTGCCTTTCGACTGCGATGCTGTACTGGATGGAGTATGGAATCCGGACGCGAGAGTCCAGCATGACCAGACTGGTAGGCGTGCTCGCCAGCACTGCGGGGTTGATCGGATACGAGACCAGGGGCTGATCAACGATGAAGCGCAGCAGGTTCACTCCGTTGAAGTGCAGCAAGTCGCCGATCGGACTGGGGCCGGTACGATCGTAGAAGACGCCGGCGCCACCGCGAATCACGGTCTTGCTGTTGGCGCTAGGCGCGTACGCGAAGCTGACCCGCGGAGCGAAGTTGTTGGGATCGTCGTGGAAATAGTTCTGCCGGTAGTAGCGGACTCCCAGGTAGAGCGAGAAATTCGGTTTCAGGCGAATGTTGTCTTCCACGAACCCGCAGAGGACTCTTTCCAGGAAATCTACGTGTCCCCGGCCGGTTTGCACCAGGTACGTGGTGGGATTGCCCGCCGTGTAGTCGTCCTTGCTGGCGAAGGTATAAGTGCCGGCCCGGTTCGTGAAATCGTCGAGGCCGCGGCGGCTGATGTCCGGGATATCGATGCCGAAGCTGAGCTGATGCTTGCCACTGCCGTAAGTGGCGAAGTCGGTTCCGTCGAAGTGATACTCAGTACGGCGTGAGTCGGCCTGGGCGCCGCCGGCAGTGAAGAGGCCTGAAATGGCGAGTTGCGCGTCTGGCCGGATGCTGGTGACGGAAGTGTCGAAATGTCCAACCAGAAAACGCAACTGGTTCAGCCAGTGAGGCGAGAACTGGTGAAGGTGGCTGACATTGATTTCGTGTTCGAGGAAGTGTGTGTCAGTACCGGCGCTGGGAAGGATGGTGCCGCCAACGTTCTGGTTCTTTACGGAGCGATGCTCGTAGGAATACCCAATCCAGAACTGGTCGCCGTTCGAGAAGTCGTGGAAGATACGTCCTGAGCCAAAGAAGTGGTGGGTGGGGTTGGGAACAGTTTGCGCGATCGTCCCGAAGCCCAGCGCCTCGGCGGCGGTGAGAACGTCGGGGGCGATGACGGCCTGCTGGTCCTGCAGGTCTTCGTCGAGCGAAAGCAGAAAACTGGTGCGCTTGCCGTGGCCGATAGGTCCGGTGACTGAGCCCTCGTAGTACTGGCGGCGTTCGGGAGGCTTGACGAGAGCGAACGTGTTACTGGCATCAAAGACCGAGTCGCGAAACAGGAAGTTGAGCGAGCCGTGATAGCTCGGAGATCCGCCCTTGGTAACGATTTCCAGCCGGGCGCGGCCGGGGCGCGAGAAGCGTGCGGAGTACGGGTTGTTGTTGATCTTTACTTCCTGAACTGCCGAGGGAGTCACGCCCGGTCCGTTGGCCTCGATGCCGTTGACGACCAGTGTGACGCCGTTGGTTCCGGTCGCATTGTCGTCCAGAAAGCGGGACATGGTCGTGATGTAGTCCTGGTCGAAGACGGGTACGCGGTCCAGCGCATTGCGGTCGATGATGTTTGCGTTCTGGTTATCGGAACTCTCGGTGGTGACCAGGGGTACGGAATCCCCCGTGGCGACGGTAATGTTTTCGGTCGCAACCGCGATCTGCATGACGACGCGAATTGCAGTTTGACGTTTAGCGGTCGGGCTGCTGTTGACGCGGGCGTCGCGGAATCCCTCGGCATGGAAATCGAGGACGTAGTTGCCGGGCGGGATGTTATCGAAGCGGAAAGAGCCGGAGTTGTCAGTGGTCGCTTGAGCGAGCGGTTTGCCGTTGGCGCCGACCAGCGACACCTCAGCCTTGGCAATCGCGGCCCCCGAGGGGTCCAGAACTGTACCCGCAATAGCGCGGGAAGAAAGAGTCGAACCTTGCTCTTCCGTGATACTCGGCTCGCGGGCACTCTCAGCGCCGCGGTCGAGAGCCTGGGCAGACAGAACGCTGGGGACCAGAAGACCCACCGTCGCGACCAGCATCCAAACAAAATGAGTTCTCACGCAGCTACCTTGCAGAAAAAGACCGCCTCAGGTTTGACGATTGAAATCGAGCAGCGCGCTGCCAGTAAGAAGTACCACAACCACATGAAACGTTCCTGAAAGGCTGGCCCGATCGACCAAGGGGCGTCAGAAGTGAGGCAAGGATGTGCCACTTAACGCAGACTGGATGACGGTCTTCGCATAAGCAATGTCGGTCGACACGGGAGTGGTGAAGGGCAGACCCGCTCTCCACTCCGCCGGAGCCTCGAGGTGGACGCCGGTAAACATCACGAATCCGTTTCCCGCCTGGCCCTCGGTGATTGCCGGGGTGCCATCGGGATACTTGGCGACGACCTCGCCCCATCCCGAAAGCTGCGGACCATCTTCCCAATAGACGTTCAGTACGCTGTTGTCGGGGAAAGCGATATTCACTGTTTCCTTGTGGCTACCCCGCTGCTCGTCCGCGAAGAAATTGAACCCCACACCGGAAGTCAAATCGACACCGTTGTAGACCGAAGCACCGCCAAGAAAGGCCCCGGCACAGATGCCAAGGTAGTGCAGACCATTTCGTTGAACCGCGTCCCGAATTATCGCGGTCGAGTTCAGCGTGAGACCTTGCCCGATCTCGATTGAATTCCCTCCTGGAACGATCAGCAGACGGTGAGACATTAGGTCAACCTCGCTCATCGCATTCACCTGGCTCGAATCCGCGATGGCGTAATCAAT
Organism: Acidobacteriota bacterium; assembly: GCA_003225555.1. Lineage (GTDB taxonomy): Bacteria > Acidobacteriota > Terriglobia > Terriglobales > Acidobacteriaceae > Sulfotelmatobacter. The sequence goes on from QIAM01000030.1 coordinate 24,551, forward strand.
CTTCAGATTATCGAGAATCGACTTGATGGCCGCGACATCGTTCGCCGAAGTGCCAGTCCCTACAAAAAGCAGGACACGCGGGCCGTTGCCAAAAGGAATGGTCGCCAGCGCCGCCGGCGGCCTGCTCCCGGCCCCGCATCCGGCAAAGATCATGGGAATAAAGATCATGGGAATAAAGACAGAGAAAATTAAGGCGAGCCATCGAAAGGCAGTGGATGTTGCAAGGAGTGAACCGCCTGTGAGTAACTGCGAGGGATAAGGCAGTACGGCGAAGCCCATCGTCGTCTCCGGCCATTCGGATGCGGCGAAGTGGCTCGCTAACGTCTCCGATTGTACCTTATTTTCTGCAAAAATAAGCAGGCGTCCCAGGTAGCACCCTACATCAGGTGCGTCAAGTTCACGAGCGCGTAGAGGCTGAGCAGAATCAGGATGGGGCCTCCCCAGATCATCAACATGCACTTCCATCCCAGCGAGCGAGCGATGGCTTGCTGGCTGCGCCAGGAGATCAGGAAGGTTTTGTCGTTCGAGCCTTTCATGAGGGCCACGGGCGGATGGTGATCGAAGCCGTTGCTTGGCGCGGATGGGTCTTCGCTGACTTGGTACGCGCGCTGTCCCAGGCCGGCGGCAGCCCAGGCCGCGGGATTTCTAATGCCGGCCTTGAGCAGTGCGGCGGCGATTTTTTCCTGTTGTGTCTTGGAAACGGCTTTTGCCGGAGCAGGCGTCGACAGGCGAATGACGTCGGGCTCTGGAGCGTGCGACCCCGGCACCGGACGCTGCAGGAGCGATCCGCCAGGGAAGCTCCCGGTCGAACCGAAACTGGTCGACCACGAGATGGTGATTCCGTGAGAAGAAGTCAACGAGGCGCCGTCGGCGTCCTGGATCGGATTGGGCGCGAGTTCGAGGCCTGGATTCTCTGCGAGTGTCCCCAGGACGAAGAGCGCGTTCTTCGGCTTGATGCAATATTCCTCGACTCTGATCTTGTTGCTGGTTTCAACCCCGTGCCGCGCCAGAAAGCTGCGGACGCTGGGGGGAGCCGGATCCTTGAGGGTGAAGAAAGAGTCGCAGAATTCCTCATGGAAGTCGCGGTGAATGTCGAGGTCGGCGCCGCGCGGGTCAATGAGAACGCGTCCGGTATTGTCATCGAGAAAAAAGGGGACGTGCATGCACTCGGCGGCGACTTTTACCCATTCCTTATTCTTGTCACGTTTCTTCAACTCCCACACATAGGTGCGGTAGTAGTAGCAACGCATTTCGGTCACGGGCGCGATCATGGTGTAAGGTCCGACGGCCAGGCCGCTGACTTCAACCATGCCGAGTGAAGCGCTGCGAATTTTTGAGAATGGCGTATCGAGGATCAGACGGCGGCGCTGCAGCAGACGGAATCCGTAGGTGAAAAGGGCGATGCCGGCCGCGAGCGGGATGACGCACCAGAACAGCAGGCCCGTCGGGTTGAACGAGCGAAGGAATAGGACGCAGAGAGTCACAGTTTAGGCTAGCGAACGGGGAAGGCGAGCCGCAGCAGAAAAGGAGCGTGCTGGCTTACGTTGGTAATGGGATGTCAGCCGACGGTCATTGTCGTCCCGAGCGACACTTGATGGAAGGTAGGGATGCTTCGACTGCGAGCGGCCTTCCGTTTTCGCGAAGGCCGTTCTCGCTCAGCATGACATACGGAATGAGAGGTTAGGCAGACACTACTGGGACGAAGGCGCCCTCTGATACGGAACCTCAAGGACCCGTCATGCTGAGCGCAGCAATGAGGAGCGCGAAGCGATCCTCATTCCGGAGTCGAAGCATCCCTACCGCCACGCAACTCCATCCACGGATACCACTCCGCCGCCAAGTCCACCCACTGCAAAGGCACTTACCAGACTTCGCAGCGCTTGTCTGGAGGCCGCACCATGGAAGCGTCCGCCTTGCAACTCCATGTTTTCTGGAATTCGGGCAGATTCGAGAGCGGACCGATCACGCGGTATTTCGCGATCGGATGCGGGTCGCTCTGCACCATCAGGCGCTGCGCTTCCGGACGAATCTCGTCGCCGCGGAACTGGCCCCAGGCAATGAAGAATTGCTGCTCCGGTGTGAATCCGTCGATATCGGAGGGGCGGGGCTTGCCTTCCAGGGATTTCTGAGAAGCGAGGTACGCGATCTGGGCGCCGCCGAGGTCTCCAATACTCTCGCCGAGCACGAGCTTGCCGTTGTGGTGGATGTTCGGTTCGATGAAGTAGTGATCGAACTGTTCGGCGACGCAGGCGCCGCGGGCCTGGAAATTTTTCAGGTCGGCTTCGGTCCACCAATTGCGCAGGCGTCCGAGATAGTCGAACTGGGCGCCTTCGTCGTCGAACCCGTGCGAGATTTCGTGTCCGATGACCACGCCGATGGCGCCATAGTTGACGGCATCGACGGCAGTCATGTCGAACGCCGGCGGCTGCAGAATGCCGGCGGGAAAGACGATTTCGTTCAGCAGCGGATTGTAGTAGGCGTCAGAGGTGGGAGGCGTCATGCCCCAGCGTCCGCGATCGACGACTTTGCCGATGGTGGCGCGATCGTCTTGTTCCACAAACTTCCTGCCGGCGACGACATTTTCAAAGAATGCATCGCGGCGGATTTCAACATGGCTGTAATCCTTCCACTTGTCGGGATACCCGATTTTTGGATTGAAAGTGGCGACCTTGGCCATCGCCTTTTCTTTCGTATCGTCGCTCATCCAGGGCCGGCTCAGGATGTCGTCGCGCATGGCGGCGAGCAGGTTGCGGACCATCTCCTGCATGCGGGCTTTCGCTTCAGGCGGGAAATATTTTTCGACATACTTCTTGCCGAGCGCTTCGCCGAGCAGGTTGTCGGTGGACTCGACGCATCGCTTCCAGCGCGGCTTCATCTCTTTGGTGCCACTCAGATACTTTCCATTGAAGGCGAAGTCTTCTTCGACAAAGGGGGCGGAAAGCGAACTTGCAGTCGAGTTCAGCAGATGCCACTTGAGGTACACCTTCCAGTCGGCCGGCGGAGTCTGCTGCATCTGGCGGTCGACCTCCTGCATGAACTTGGGTTGGTCGACATTCATGTCGACGTCAATGGGGAGTTGCTTGTGCTTGAAGTATTCGTTCCAGTTGATGTGGGGAGCCATCTCCTGCAGTTGGGCGAACGTTGTGTTGTGGTCGATGGCGGTAGGGTCGCGTAGCGTGACATTGTCGAGCGAGGCTTCGGCGAGCTTCGTCTCCATATTCATGATCGTTTGCGCGGCTGCGGCAGCGGTCTTCTGGTCCGAACCGGCGAGCTTGAACATGGCGGTCACGTGCTCGAGGTATTTCGCGCGGGCTTCCTTGAAGCGATCTTCGGGCTTCAGGTAGTAATCGCGGTCTGGCAGCCCGAGGCCGCTGGCGCCGATGTCGGCGAGCACCCAGGATGGCCTGTGGGGATCTTGCTGGCTGCCGAGCCCAAAGGGATCAGTTATGAGGATGTCGTGCATCTCCACCATAACCTGCTGCAGCGCGGCAGTGTCGCGGGCAGCGTCGATTTTGGCGAACCAGGGTTTTAAGGGCTCCATGCCGCGGGCGTTTACGCGGGACTCGTCCATGCAGGCGGCGTAGTAGTCGCCGATGATCTGCTCGGTGCTGCCTTTGGGAGCGGTCTTATTGGCGGAGGTTTCTTCAAGGATGTCACGGAGCTTGTCTTTCGAGGATTCTCCTGCCGCCCAGCGCTTGCTCCACCGCGTCATCGAGGCGGGGATGGGATTGTTCGCGCGCCATGTCCCGTTGGCGAACTCGTAGAAATCCGTGCAGGGCTCGGCTTTGCGGTCGAGATCGGAGAGGTCGATGCCATGCAGGGATTGGGAGATTGCGGGTGATGAGAAGAGCGAAACGATGATCAATGCGAGAAATGATAGCTGGAGTGTGCGCATCTAGGTTCTCTCCGACGTATGCAGCAAGCATTTTAGGCCAGGAGGCAGGTTGCCGCTCATTAAACCGACGAAGACCTTTTTGGGAAGCTTTGGTTCCTTGCAAAAACTGCCTGACAAAGATACTTCATGGCCGCCCTGTCCAGGTCCGCCTACGCTCGCTTCCACAGGCTCCGCAAGTCCCTTTTGTGAACTTCCCATTACTTTGGTTGCAAGCGGTCTGCCATCTTTTTGCGAGCTTCCACTTGCCAAGCCGCCGGGATTTGCCTAGCATCCTGATTGAAAGCCGGCCTGCCAGGTTGGTGATGGCGGTAACCGATTTTTGAACCAATGCAGAATGAACGGGGACTCGACTCGAACTAGGATCCGGTGAGCGATGCTCCGCCATGCGGAGATGCCTAAAGGGTCTCGGCGGGTTCCCACGTCTACCGACGGGTTCATTCTCGGCCCGTCACACGGCATGTTGGGTCGGCTTGATTTTTTCTTGTCATGTGGCGCGGGGCGCCTCGCCCGCGAACTGTGTCCCCCTCAAACAGTGACTCGGCCCAACCGAAGCGTCGTCCTGTTAAACTGATCGGGTAGCAAATTCGCCCTTACCCAGCATCTGATAACTGTGCATCCCCAACTCCTTCATTACGGACGCTTCTTCCTGCCTACCTATGGACTGCTCGTCGCCACCGGAGTCCTGATCGGACTCTGGATCAGCGTGCGCAACTCCGAACGCCTGGGCATCGACGGCGAGAAAGCCTGGAACCTCGGCATCCTCGTCGTCCTGTGCGGAATCGTCGGCGCGAAAGTCCTCTACATCATCAACGACTGGGGCCACTACTCGGCGAATCCCCGCGAGATTTTCAGTGTCGACACGCTGCAGGCGGGCGGAGTTTTTTCCGGAGGCCTGCTCGCCGCCTTCATTGCCGCGGCGTGGTACGTCCGTCAGCACCACATGCCTGCATTGGGAACGTGCGACGCCTTTTCTCCGGGCCTGGCCCTGGGACACGCCATCGGCCGCATCGGATGCTTCGCGGCCGGATGCTGCTACGGGAAGGAAACACACCACTGGTGGGGAGTAACTTTTACGAACCAGGTTGCGCACGACATTACCGGCACTCCCTTAAACGTCCCGCTGGAACCCACGCAGCTGTTTGAATTCGCGGTCGAACTAGCGAACTTCTTCCTTCTCATGTGGCTGCTCAAGCGCCGGAAATTCGATGGCCAGATCTTCGGCGCGTTCATGTTCATCTACGGCATCGCCCGCTTCTTCCTCGAATTCCTGCGCGACGATCCCGGCCGCGGCTCGGTGTTCAACGGAGCCATGAGCGGCACTCAGCTGATCGCGATTGGATTGGTGATCGCTGGCGGCGTGATCTGGTGGCTGAGGCCCGGGGCGAAGGCAGTCCCGGTGCGAACTGCCAGTGCCACTCACTAGTCAATGGCAGCCTGAATCTATGCGAACTGCCGTCTATTCCTTGCGATAAGATCATCGGTCAACTCCGCATCTCGCGAGGAATCTCATGCGTGCATTCCTGCTCACCATCGCTGCTGCGCTCTGCGGCTGCACGTACGCGACAGCCCAACTGGACGAGATCTTCAAGAAGGCTGACGAAGCGGTGGCGCATCGCGATAGCTCCAACCTCAGTGACAGCAAGATCACAGCCGGCTTGAAGCAGGCGCTCCAGGTCAGCACTGGCCGGGCTGTGGCTCTCACCGGCAAGCCCGACGGATTCCTGAAGAACGAAGCCATCAAGATTCTGCTGCCACCCAGGCTCCAAACCGTGGGCAGGGGCCTGCGTATGGTGGGCATGGGCGGAAGGGTGGACGAACTCGAAGTCGGCATGAACCGGGCGGCCGAGCAGGCCACACCCCAGGCCAAACAGATCTTCCTCGCCGCACTGAGGAGAATGACCTTCGACGACGCCCGCCTCATCCTCAGTGGCCACGACACTGCCGCTACGGAATATTTCAAGCGAGCTAGTTCCTCAGACCTCACCACCGCCTTCTCCCCCATCGTGCACCAGTCCATGGAACAGGTGGGCGTTGTCCAGCTATACGACAGGGTCGTCAGGAACTCTCCGATGGGCAGCGCCCTCACTGGTCAGTTCGATCTCGACAAATACGTTGTCGAAAAAACCCTGGACGGTCTCTTCTACATGCTCGGAGAAGAAGAAAAGAAGATTCGCAAGAGCCCCGCGGCCCGGACCACGGCATTGCTTAAGGAAGTGTTCGGCCGGAAATAAGGTTCGGGGGCTTGACCCGTGCGGGTCACTCGGACGGTGTTCGCGATATCCTTGCCACGAATCATCAAGCGTGTCCAAACCAACTCCCATCACGATCGCCGTGCTGGCCGAAGACGCGGCCAAGCGCCTCGATCAATTTCTCGCGACGCGCCTGGACAACGTGAGCCGGGCCCGCGTGCAGGAGCTGATCACCACAGAAAAAGTGCTGGTGAATGGCACCCCCGCGAAGCCTTCCTTGAAACTCCGCGGCGGAGAACAAATCACCGTCCTCGCACCCGCCGATCGCCTGCCGCTACGCGCCATCGCCGAAGAGATCCCGCTCGATATCCTCTACGAAGACAACGATCTCGCCATCATCAACAAACCCGCCGGAATGATGGTACACGCCGGAGCGGGCGCCACCGACGACGACCGCAATCGCGGAACGCTCGTCAACGCTCTGCTGCACCATTTCAAGACGCTCTCCGAGGTGGGAGGAGACTTGCGTCCCGGCATCGTCCATCGCCTCGACAAAGAGACCAGCGGCATCATTGTGGTCGCGAAGAACGATGACGCCCACCGCAAACTCGCTGCCCAGTTCGCTCGCCGCGAAGTCAAGAAAACCTATATCGCCCTCGTGCACGGCTGGCTCAAGCAGGATCGGGGAACGATTTCGCAAAGCATCAGCCGTGACCGGGTGCGCCGCACGCGCATGACCACCCGCCTGTCTGGCGGACGCGAGGCCATCACCCATTATCGTGTCATGCGCCGTCTGGATACCGCCTTTGGCAAGTTCACACTGCTCGAAGTGAAGATTGACACTGGGCGCACGCACCAGATTCGCGTACACATGGCGTCGCTCGGACATCCGATCGCAGGGGATATGCTCTACGGCGCCCCGCGAGAACTGAGTCATACGCACGCCAGCTCGCGCGCATCAAGTGACGCCGTTCCCGCACCTTCGCTCGCTCGCAATTTCCTCCACGCCGCCGAACTGGTTCTTCGCCATCCCCGCACGGAAGAGGTTTTGAATTTCAAAACCGAGATGCCCCAAGAGCTGCAGGGTTTTCTCCGGTCTCTGGAACCGTAGCGCCGGCATCCTGCCGGCTGTCCCGAGGGCGTCTCGCCCTCGGGAGCGGCGGGCGAGGACGCACGCCGCGACAGCCGCCGAGACGGCGGCGCTGTTTCTGCTTCCCTGGTGCGATGCACGGCTGCGGTGGTCCAACTTGCTCCCATCCCCGGCTATAATGGGTCGATGCGAAGCCTCGGTTCAACGCCCTTACGCAAGGCTGCGGGATCCTTCCTCCTCCTGCTTGCGGGCCTGGCATTGGCACAATCCACGACCCCCGCGTCCGCCGACGCCACCGCGCCACAAGGGCAGGTTTCGGATCCCGCCGCCGGCCCCGACGAGGTTGCGCGATTCAAGATCGGCACCAACGAAGTCAATGTGGTCTTCACCGTGACCGACAAGCACGGCAGGTACATCACCGACCTCAAGCAGAATGACTTCCACGTCATCGACGACAACAAGCCGCCGGAAGAGGTCCGCAGTTTCCATGCCGAGACGAACCTGCCTCTGCAGGTCGGCCTGCTCATCGATGCCAGCAACTCGGTTCGCGACCGTTTCAAATTCGAGCAGGAATCCGCCGTCGAATTCCTCAACCAGACGGTGCGCCGTAGATATGACAAGGCTTTCGTCATCGGATTTGATGCCACCCCCGAGGTCACACAGGATTTCACCGACAATACGGAAGCTTTGGCCCGCGGCGTTCACGATCTGCGTCCCGGCGGCGGAACTGCCCTTTACGATGCGCTCTATTATGCCTGCCGCGAAAGGCTGCTGAAGTCTCCGCAGAACACGCCGTCGCGCCGCGCGATTATCATGCTGAGCGATGGCGAGGACAACCTCAGCCACGTCAGCCGCGAGGAAGCCATCGAGATGGCGCAGCGCGCCGAAGCCATCGTCTACACCATCAGCACCAATGTCAGCGGGACCAAGGGCAAGGGAGACAGAGTGCTCGAGCGTATTGCCGACGCCACCGGCGGACGCGCTTTTTTCCCCTTCCAGATTCGCGATGTCGCCAATGACTTCGCCGAGATTCAGAACGAACTCCGCAGCCAGTACGCGATTTCCTACAAGCCGGCAGACCTCCGCAAGGACGGCCATTACCGCACCATCGAAATTGTAGCCAACGACCGTAAGAATTTCCGGGTCCGGGCCCGCCGCGGCTGGTACTCTCCCACTCAGTGAAGCCACGCCTTGCGATATCATTCCGGCGGAGAACGCCTGCATGCCCGGATACTCCGGCATCCCACTCCCGCAGAAGTTAGGCATCAAGCCAGGCTTCCGCGTCTGCCTGGTGAATGATCCGTCGGAGGTTCGAACCGAACTCAGCGAAGCACTCACCTCATGCAACCTGACGCACGACCTGAGTCAACTCGATTTCGCCATGGTTTTCACCAAGTCGCGAGCCGACGTCTCCCGGCAATTCGCGCGGCTGACAAAAGCGCTCGCTCCCGCCGGAATGCTCTGGGTAAGCTGGCCCAAGAAAAGTTCCGGAGTGGCAACCGATCTCGATGAGAATGTAGTCCGCGAGATCGGGCTGTCCGCGGGCCTGGTCGATGTAAAAGTGTGCGCGGTAACGGAGGTCTGGTCCGGACTGAAGTTTGTCCGCCGCCTCAAAGATCGTAAGAATTGAGGAGGAGAGATGGAGAAAAGAAAAAAGGCCACTCCCAGGCAGCCCGCGACCGGTTAGTCGCTAAGCGCCTCGGTGGCCTCAGGATTCCGCGCCGTGTAGCCGAGCTAGATCGTGTTGCCGAAAGCCGTTTAGCTTTAGCGGCACCAAGACAGTCCGGAAGATTTATGCGGGTCTGGCCCCTGTCACCAAATGCACTACAAACGAGATCACCGCCAGTAGCAGCAGCAAGTGAATCAAACTGCCGGCCACGTGAAACATCATGAAACCTCCGGCCCACATGATGAGTAACAACAGGGCGATTATCAGATACATTTCCACCTCCGGTGGAAGCCGTGACCCTTCGACCTTATACTTGCTTATAAGCGAACCAGTTCCATCGTCCCATAAGCAAAACGCTGTAAATCGCAAACCGCCGAAAAGTAGAGAAAAGAGAAGAAACTCGTAACTCCCCGAAGGGAGTTCCGCAGAGAGGACAAGAACGACACCATGGTTCGAGTCGGAGTAATTGGCTTCGGATTGGCAGGACAGTCATTTCACGCTGCCGTGATTCAGGGAGTAGCAGGCATGGAACTGGCCTGCATTCTCGAGCGTCACGGATCGCTCGCCCGCGAAACGTATTCCAACGTCCGCGTCGCTCGCTCGCTGGACGAACTGCTTTCCGACAAAACGATCGGCCTCTGCGTGGTCGCGACTCCGAACGAGTCGCATTTCGAGCTGACCAGGGCCTGCCTCCTCGCTGGGCGCGACGTAGTCGTCGACAAGCCGTTCACCCCGACCATGGCGGAAGCGCAAACTCTGGTCGAACTCGCCGCCAAGCACAAACGTCTTCTCACCGTTTACCAGGACCGCCGCTGGGACGGAGTTTTTCGCACCGTTCGCAAGCTGATGGATGCGGGCACGCTAGGCGATATCGTCGAATACGAATCGCGCTTCGACCGCTTCCGCCTTGAGGCCAAGGAAAACGCATGGCGCGAGCGCGCCGACCAGCCCGCAGCCGGAGTGTTGTGGGATCTGGGTCCGCACCCCATCGACCAGGCGCTTGTATTGTTTGGGGAGCCGCAGACCATCACGGCCACTACGTTCCTTCAACGCACAACCTCGGTGATCGACGATGCATTCGACGTCTGCATGGACTACCCGCGTCTGCGGGCCACCTTGAAAGCACGCATCATTGCCTATGGCCTGAGCCCGCATCTGCTCATCCACGGGACCAAAGGATCGTTCCTGAAGTTCGGCATGGATCCGCAGGAAGAACGCCTGCGCACCGGCAACTTTCCGCGAGGCACCAACTGGCCCGCCGATTGGGGGACAGAGCCGGAAGCTGCGTGGGGAACGCTCAGCCTGGTGGGGCAGCCTCCCAAGAAAGTCAAAACCGAAGCCGGCGACTATCGCGGCTTTTACGCCAACGTCCGCGACGCCATCGAAAAAGGCGCCCTTCTCGACGTCAGCCCGGAACACGCTCTCCGCGTGATGCGCGCAGTTCTGCTTGCCCACAAGAGCAGCCGCGAGCGGCGGACCGTCCGCTGGGACGAAGCTCCGGAATGAGGTTAAACAGTAGCGCCGGCGTCCTGCCGGCTGTCCGGCGGCGTTACGAAAAGCCGGCGGTTCTGCACCTTTTGACATTTCCGTGACACTTACCGCCCGCACTGCGTGGAAAAATCCGCCTGTCAGCATCTCCGCGAAAAGGAGTGATTGAATGAAGTCTCGCGCCAGCTTTTTCTTTTTCCTCTTAGTGACCACATTCAGCGCCGCTCAAACGTACACCGTCACCGACCTCGGCACCCTGCCCGGGGGCAATTCCAGCGGGGCAAAAGCCGTCAACGCCACCGCACAAGTCACCGGCTTCGCCTTCCAATCCAGCACCATCAGCGACGTCTTTCGCTATAGCAACGGTTCGATGACCAATCTCGGCACACTCGGCGGGAATTCCGCCATTGGCAACGGCATAAACGCTTCTGGCCAGATTGCCGGATACTCGACCAACGCCACTCCGACCTACCGTGCATTCGTAACTAAGGGCGACACCCTCACCGATATCGGCGACCTTGGTGGGGGCAGTGCCGTCGCCTATGGCATCAACGATTCGGGACAAGTCGTCGGCGCGGCCTACCTCGCCAATCTCGAAGTGCATCCGTTCCGCTACAGTAACGGAAAGATGACCGACCTGGGAACTCTGGGTTCTCACACCGCTGGCTGGTGGAACGTCGCCTCGGGGATCAACAAGTTCGGAGTAGTCGTCGGCACTTCGTACGACGCCAGCGGCAACTTCTTCGGCTTCACCTGGGCCAATGGCAAGATGACGAAGATGGGTACGCTCGGTGGCTCCTGGAGCCAGGCCTATGCCATCAACAACAAAGGACAGATCACCGGATTGGCCTATACCGCGAATGGCAGCGGCCACGCCTTCATCACCAGTGGCACGAAGCTCATCGATCTGGGAACGTTCGCCGGTTCGACGTCAACCACATGGGGTTTCGGCATCAACAATCTCGGAGTGGTGGTCGGGCAGTCGACGTTTCAGAATACGTATCATGCGTTCGTCTTCAGCGGCGGCAAGATCAAGGATCTGAACAAGCAGATCCCTGCCGGTTCGGGATGGACCCTGACGGAGGCCGACGGCATTAACGATGCCGGACAGATTGTCGGGATGGGCCTGAAGAACGGTCAGCAGCACGCCTACCTGCTTACGCCACAGTAAATGTTTTTGAGGGGGAAACGGGCGCGGCGTCAGCCGCGCCTTTTTTCTTTGGCAGGAATGTTCGCTGCCCGTACCTTCAACAACCCTTACAAACCGCCTTTCCAGATGTAGAAGTGATGTTCGTCGGATGCCGTCTCTATGTTCAGCTTCTGCGATACCTTTCATCAGTTGGTGGTGTTTTCCGCGACGCCCTTGCGGAAGTTTTGACACTGGCACGCGTTCATCCTTTCGGCCGTTGCCCTCCGCTAGCGTTTCCTTAGACATGGAAGTATGATGCTATAAGGATTTTTCTGTGTAAATATAGAATTGCGGTAATTATGTCGTTATAATTCGTTTAATATACTATTATTATTCTTCCAATTCGATGACAGCCCGGGACTCCCGGATCAATCGCCTTGGGCAACTGGCAATATTTAGCATTTTTGGCAGTGCATTCTTAAAACTGAAATCGCGGTTACAGGAGTACGTCGTGTCTGAATCTAATGCCCCGGTTGTTACCTGCTCGGTCTGCAGCAAGCCGGTATCGCTGGAAAAAAGTGTGACGGATGAAGATGGTCGCCCACGCTGACTGCTACCTGCAAAGCGTGCGTCACAAGCCAGGAATGCTGGACTCCCCGATGAAGGCAGTCTCCTAGTGCCGGCCTCGGCGCGAAAGGTGAAGTCTGACGGCGCCTGGTTAGGCTGCCTTACTGGCGTTTGAGAACTCCGGCGCTGAGGCGTCGTATAGCCGCTCGCCGGGCTTTCTGGTTTGCCCGTTGAACCTCCCCCGACTTGCAATCAGGAACCTTTGCTGGTGCGTTGCATACCGACGGAGTCAGGTGTAGATTCCCGGTCAGCCCGGAAAATTGTGGCTGGATGCTCAAGGAGGAGATATGCGTGCGTTAAAGACCGTTTTCGCGGTCGCAGTGTCGGCGTTCTTTATCGCGACAGCGGCCAGGACTCAGCAAAAGCAAACGTCGGACTCCGAGTACATCGCCCAAGCTCTCTCCGCTGCTCCCGAGGCTGTCGCGAAAGGAGCAGCCGTCGTTCGCGTGGAGGGGAACGGAAGCGTGCGCACCCTTCGCACAGGAGGAAACGGGTTTACGTGCATGATTATGGGCATGGATAAGATGTGTAACGATCGCAACAGCATGGAGTTTATCAATGCCCTGATGAAACACGTGCCGCCGCCGGATAAGGTGGGAATTTCGTACATGCTGGCCGGGGACACGGGGGCGAGCAATACGGACCCGCACGCTATGGGCAAAACCGCGGACAATCATTGGATCGTCACAGGCCCTCACATCATGGTTTTCGGTCCTCCCAGCAAGACGTTGGGCTACACGGAGGCTCAGGACCCTGATACGAATAAGCCTTACATGATGTGGGCCGGGACGCCCTATGAGCATGCCATGATTCCCATCGCTCCCGCGAAGTGAGGATTGTGGTAGGTTGGAGTCACGGGGGCAAGTGGGCCCCCGCGGATTCTCACCCCAAAACCTTTGTTCTTTGTTCTCTGTTCTTGTCTCGCGCCAAACATCGCCTAACCCAGTCGCTGAGAACGCCTGGCGAAACCTCCAAAACCGTTGTAAAATCCCTTCGCTCCCCATAGGAAGTCGGGCTCCTTCGGAGAATGCGGTTCAAAGGAGATGGACATGAAAAGCTGGAAGCAGGTAAGCCTTCTCAGTTTGTGTGTGATTATCCTCATGGCCTCGACCTCGGGAAAGCCTGCATGGCAGATGAAAGCTGATTACGTAGAAGCCTGCAGCTGCCATTTGTTCTGTCCCTGCTATTTCAACAAACACGCGGAGCACCCGCACTGCGAGTTCAACATGGCGGTCAAAGTGCGCGAAGGGTACTCGGGCAACACCAACCTGGCAGGGGCCAAATACTGGCTAACCGGAGATCTTGGCGACGAGTGGGGCACAAACAAGAAAGGAGAATGGGTGGTGGTCTCGTTCGATCCATCCACGAACAAAGAACAACGGGACGCTCTGGCGCCCATGATTCTCAAGACGTACGGTCTGCAGTGGGGCGAACTGAAAGTGCAGGAAGCTCCAATCGAGATCAATCGGGCGGGAGATGTCGTCAGCGCCAGTCTTGGTGGTGGTCAAATGGCTTCGATGAAGCTCAAGCGCGAGGGCGGCGCCGACGGCAAAGGTGTTGTATTGAGGAACGTCAAGTATTTCGGAGCGCAGAACAATGACGGCTTCGAAATGTATCGCTCTCTCGAACACAGCGCCAATGTACAAGGACACAAATTTTCCTACTCCGACCGGAATGCTTTTCTGATTTCGATCGACACACACGAAGGCGAGTCGGGCGGTATGTCTGGCAGTAAGTGACAGGACTTTGTTCGGTTTGGGCCCCCGCATTGGCGGGGGCTTTTCATTTGGGAGTGTTGCAACCAACCCCATCTTACCCATGGCCCCCGATATGTGCCGAAAAACCATGTCGGGCGGGAAATAGCCAGCGTAATATCCCCATATCGCATTGACCGGACTTTGACTGAGCGATTCCAAGTTTTTCAGCAGCGGTTGTCTTTTGCGTTACGGCTGGGCGTGCGCGGTAGCGTAGTAGCCCGACCGGGACTGAATCTTGTAATTCTGTTTGCACTTGATTTCAAGTTTGCGGTAGCTGCCATCCTGATTGGTATTGGTGGGCGTGTATCCAATGTTGTACTGGCTGCGCAACTCGGCCGCGATCTGGTCGAACGCCTCTTTCAGCTTGTCGAACTTGTTGCCGACGTTGATAACGCGGCCTCCGGTCTGTTCGGTGAGTTTCTTCATCTCGCCCTCGCCGAAGTAGCCGCCAAAGCCGCCGTAGAATCCGCGGTCGGCGCACAGCAGAACGTAGACGATCGAATCCGCTTTTTGGGCGGCTTCGATCGCGTCCTGGACCTTCAGTTTGCTGCCTTCATCCTGCCCGTCGGTCAGCAGGATCATCGCCTTGCGTCCCACTTCCTTGGCCAGCATGTCATGCGCGGAAAGATAAACCGCGTCGAAAAGCAGCGTTCCCGCCGGATTGCGGATGGGAACCGGCTCGCCGCCCGCGCCGGGCAGGGGAGTGCCGCTGGTAAACCCGGTATTGATCTTGGCCTTGTTCAGTGCCGCCTGCAGGCGGTGCACATCGCGGGTGAAATCCTGCAGCAGGTCTACCGTCACATCGAAGCTGATCACGTAGGCCTCGTCCTTATCCGTCAGAATTTGCTTCAGAAAGGCGCCGCCGACCTCCTTCTCCATGTCGAGGACATTGCGCTGGCTTCCGCTGGAATCGATCATGATCCCCAAAGTAAGCGGAAGGTTCGATTCCGCGGTGAAGTACTTGACGGTCTGCGGCTTGCCGTCTTCGTAGATTTCGAAGTCGTCTTTGGTCAGGTTCGGGATTAGCCCTCCTTTTTTGTCCTTCACGTTGAAGAAGAGCTGGACCACGTTCACGTTGACCTTCAGCGTGTCTACGGGCTTCTGGTCATCAGTCGTCCGAGCGGGCGTTTGTTGAGCGAAAGAAAAAGAGAAGGAAGCCGCTGCCAAGGCCACGGCGGCGGGGAACACAATTCTGGTTCGGGAGGTAACTTTAGCCATTCAGGATTCTCGTTGGGGTTCTTTGTTAGTCTAGTCCTGTAAGTTAGATGCACCAAATCGGCGGGTTCAGGCATCTCAGAGAACGGCAAAAAAGTTTTTCCGCGCCGTGGCCGAGGACTGAACAGATTGCTGAAAGGCTCTCTGGGGCTAAGGCCCTGACAGAGAAGAAAGGCTTTATCGCAGCGTTGAAACGCTGCGCCACCCAAATCACAGAGTTTTTCGGCAAACTGCGAACCCCCTGAATGTGGGGGTGGGGCGGAATTGGAACGGGAGAACGAATGGACTTCGTAGACAATCATAAACTTCTGCTGGTCACGGGGTTACTGGTTATCGGGCTCGCGTTGGCGTCTCTCCAAGCCCAGTCCAGCCCATCGTCTGCTCCGCAGGCCCAGCAACCGGCCCAAGATCAGAACGTTCCGGACGCACCGTCGGCGGTGCAGCCTCCTCCGCCACAGGACAAACCTCCGGCGGAACCGCCCGCCGCCACGCCCGATTCCAGTTCGGCTCAGCCACAGCCCGCAGACAAGACCCCACAAACGGAAACGCCGCAGGGCGAGCAGACCCAGCCTCCTCCCATGCCGCCGGTTCAGACCGTGCCGCCCGGCACGACTGTGGGCCAAGGCACCACCAACAACAAAGACCAGCTCTACAAATTCGTAGTCTCGACCAACTTCGTCCAGGTTCCAGTCACGGTAAAAGACAGCGACGGACGCCTGGTGGATGGCCTCCTCCCGAAAGATTTTGCGGTCTACGAAAACGGCAAGAAGCAGCAACTTTCGTTCTTCAGCAGCGATCCTTTTGAGCTCTCAGTCGCCATCCTGCTCGATCTCGGCATGCCCGATACGGCCGTGCAGAAGGTGAACCAAACCTTCCCCGCCCTGATTGGAGCTTTTAGCCCCTACGACGAAGTTTCCGTCTATACGTACAGCAGCACGGTAAGCCAGCTCACCGATTTCACGGGCACAACGCCAAGGCTGACTGCTGCTCTCAATCAGATGAAGACCGTGCGCGGCCACAACAATGGACCGCCCGTGCTTGGAGGCCCGCTCGGCCCGCAGGGCCCGACAGTGAACGGAGTTCCGGTCGGGGGCGGTCCCGCGCCGGTGTACACTCCGCCGAAAGAAGCGCATGTGCTGAACGATGCCATCCTCCGCGCCGCTCTCGACCTGAGCAAACGCGACAAGACGCGGCGCAAGGTCATCTTCGTGATCAGCGACGGCCGCGAGATGGGCAGCAAAGCCAGCTACAGCGACGTACTGAAGCTCCTGCTCGCGCAAGGGATTCAGGTGAAGGCCATCGCGGTTGAAGGAGCGGCTCTACCGCTTTACGGCAAGCTTGAACGCCTTCGTCTGCCGCGTGAGGGCTACGGCAACATCCTCCCAAAATATTCCTCTGCAACCGGCGGCGGCGAACCTTACACAGAACTCTCCCGCAACGCGATCGAAGATGCATACGCGAAGATCACGTCTGAGGCCCGCAACCAGTACACCCTCGGATACACAACGCGCGCAACCGCCAGCACCGTCAAACGAGAGATCGAAGTAAAAGTAACCGGCCACGGCCGAGATCTTAAGATCTACGCCAAGGACGGCTACTATCCCATCGCCTCTTCCCGCGCGCAGTAAGGAATTGTTGATTGATGATTCCCTGATTGTTGATTGAAAAGCCTTGTGCTACCGGGGCTTCAATCAACCATCAACAATCACGAAACTAACGATTGACTGATCCCCCGCGGGTTTCCACCCTGTTTCCCTAGGGGGGCACCCAAGTAACCTGCGGGTCACCAACGCCGTATGATATAAATCCACCAAGCCCCCAAAGGGACATTATTGTGCGCGGAGGCGCCCGCAGGGGTGTGGCCGCGCGTTTGAGGAAATGCTTGAGTTTCATCAACTTCGCAGCCCGCGAGATTAACTGCAAGATCGTGTACTACGGCGCCGGATTAGGCGGCAAGACCACGAACCTGCAGCTCATTTACCAGAAGACGGCGGACCAGCAGAAGGGCAAGATGATCTCGCTTGCCACCGAAACCGAGCGCACCCTGTTCTTCGACTTCCTCCCACTGGACCTGGGTTCCGTGCGCGGCTTCAAGACCAGAATCCATCTCTACACCGTGCCTGGCCAGGTCTTCTACGACGCCAGTCGCAAGCTCATTCTGCGCGGCGTCGACGGCATCGTCTTCGTTGCCGACTCGCAGGAGCAGCGGCAGGACGCCAACGTCGAGGCCCTCGACAACCTGATGTCGAACCTGAAAGAACACGGCTACGACTTCAACAAGATTCCTTACGTGTTGCAGCTCAACAAGCGCGACCTGCCCAACATTCTTCCAGTCGATCTCCTAAGCACCGAGCTGCGCAAGAAGAACGAGCCCGTGGTCGAGGCGGTAGCGTTCCAAGGCGTGGGAGTATTCGAGACGTTGAAGGAAATCGCCAAGCAAGTCCTCACCGAACTGAAAGCCGGCGGCTAGCTCGTATCTTAGGTGTGATGCTGAGCGGCCAACTATTCGGACCTGGCCTCTGCCCAATAACTTGTTCGCGCCAGCACAGTATTGCCTCCCGGTTCTCTCAGGCGGGCGCGAATCTGGTGCAGTCCCGGACGCGGATTCGCGGGCTGGATACTGAGCAGATAACGGCTGTGCAGATGATTGGTGAAGTCGTTGACCCGCTGCTCGAATTTCCTGCCGGTTGCAAACGGCTCGTATTCGCCGCCCGTCATCGAGACAATCGCGCTCGGGACATTCTTCCTCATGGCCTGGCGCGCCCGGTTCATGAGGTCGAGGAAGTCTACGCCGTTGTGCATCTCAGCCTTGTTGTTGCCGCGGCCGGTATCGAGAATATTCGAGAGCGACGGCGAAAAGGTGAGCGCATACACCAGCACGTTTCTTTGTCCGATTTCAGCAACTACCTCGTCCATCTTCGCCTGGCTGCCGTGGTCGCGAGTTTCGCTGATCAGGAGCAAAACGCGTTCGTGCCCGTTCGGCGCCTCTTCCAGCAGTTTGATGGAGGCATCAACCGCGTCGAGGATGGCGGCGCCGCCGTCGCCCGGTTGCAGGTCGTTGAGGTCCTGGGTAATCCGATCGGCGTTGCCGGTGAAATCGTGGATGGGATGGACCTGGCTGTCGAACTCCACCACGCCGATCTTCGCATGGCCCTGGCTCACGATCGGCTCGAGAATCGAACTCAGCCCTCGGATGCGAGGGAATTCGTAACTGGCCCGCCGCCCAGTCTGGATGGCGACTACGATCGAAATCGCTTGTGAGTCCAGAGACTCATCCAGACGCACCGCCTGCTCGACGCCGTCGTCTTCAATGACGAAGTCCTTCGCCTCAAGACCGTAGACGATTTGACCGCGCGGGTTCTTGACGAGAGCCGGGACCAACACAACGTTCGATTGAGTATGGAGAGTGGTTTCCTGGGCGGCGCTGGTCCCGACCAAGGCGAGAATAACTAGCGCGAAGAGCAAAAACAGTCGGGATCTCCGCCGCAGCTTAGCCTGCCTTGCGGTTCTCTTCCAGCACTTCATCGAGCGCACTTGCTAATAGATGCGCGCGCTTCTGGTAGTCGGTTGCCCCGGTATTCTGACTTCGTTTGAGCAGGTGGTATTCGTCGGCAATATTGAGGGCGGCAAGCACGGCCAGGCGCACCGTGTCGATGGTATTGGTGGCCTCGGCAACGGCGCGCATCTTGGCGTCGACGTACTCAGCCAGTTTGAGGATGTACTCGGGATCGGACCCGCGCAGATTGTAAGCCTGATCGAAGATCTCGACGCGCACACTACTGTTCTGGGCGTCTTTCATCGTTGCATCTTTCGTCGCCGTAGCCATGACCCTCCCGCTCCTTTTGTATTTGCGACGTGCGGATTGACGAAATGCCGCGCTAGCTTGCTGCCTGTTCCTCTGCAATCGACTCGATCTGCTCCAGCATCTTCTCGACCCGGCCGCGGATTTCTTCCCGCTCTTTTCGCAGTTGCACGGCCTCGCGCCGGAGCGTATCCAGCTGCTCTTCGCGCTCTTCCAACTGCTGGCGGACGCGTTGGACATCGCGCTCGGCCGCAGCCTGGGCCTGCCGCGCCGCCTTGTACATCTCTATGGTGCGATAAACCTTCTCTTCCAACGCCTCAAAATCGTCCGCTGGAACCTGGTCCGCCACCTGCTCCACCGCCTTCAACGCCATGATTGCACTTTCCCGGAAGGATTTCGAACTTTCCCGCAGTATACTCCACCTGCTTGTGGACATCGCGGCCGTTTGTTCACGCACGATGCCTCAAACCGCGTTGAATGGTTTCAGGGCTAAGGATTAAGAACGAAGCCCGGTACGGCTTTTCACGGAGTCACACTCTAGGCTGCGGCCGACGTATCCGCCCCATCGTACTCCAAGTCGCAACTCGGGCACATGGCTAATTGAAGAGTCCAAACTTGACGATTGTAGGAGAGCACGGCTTCTCGATGGAGCAACGTGGAGCCGCATTTAGGGCACTCGAGAAGGCGCGGCATACGCGATAGAGTATCGAAGAGTTCTGCTACGGAGAGGAATGGGACAGGAGTATATCCGGGGGGGTTATTTGCCATGATGGGGCTTTTCTTGGAGACGCACTGGCTGATCGTCGCAAGACCCCGTCCCGGGGAAGACACGATGCGGCGGGAATGCGTTTAACAGTCGGGGGGAATCCTACCCAACGTCTATGAGTGTTCTAGCGAACATCGACGCACTGGATGCGCCAAGAAGCGTCACACTATTTAATGTACTTTCACAACTCCCGTGCGTCAGCGCGATGACGATTTCGGGAGCGGGTACGAGCTATAATCTCTCGCATGAAAAACCTTGGGCAGTTTTTTATCGCACTGACAGTTGTCTTGACCCTCGGGGCTCTGCCGAGCGCGGCCAAGACGAAGGTTGAACTGAAAGACGCGCAGGGCAAGAGCGTGGGCACCGCGATCCTTTGGCAACAAGGGCCGGGCGTCGGCATTCAGATTAACTTGCACGACCTGCCGCCCGGCGAACACGCCATCCACTTTCACCAGAATGCGAAGTGTGAAGGTCCGGACTTCAAGTCAGCGGGCCCGCACTTTAATCCTGAGAACAAGAAGCACGGCCTGGAAAATCCCGAAGGCCATCACGCCGGCGACATGAACAATTTCACAGTCGCTGCGAAAGGCAAGGTAAAGAGCAGCCTCGAAAACAAGGACGTGACGCTTGGGGAAGGCAGCCACTCGCTGTTCAGCAATGGGGGAACCGCGATTGTGATCCATGCCAAAGCGGACGACATGAAAACTGATCCTTCGGGGAATTCTGGAGATCGGATCGCGTGCGGAGTGGTCACGAAGTAGGGTGCAACTTCGCACACCGGATGTGACCTCAGTGTCTGAAGCCACGGCTGGTTTTGCGGCTTACGGCGCGGCTAGAAAGCCGCGCCCTTTCAAAGCAGAGTTTTTCAACAAACTGTTTAGCCGCCGGTGTCACGTTCAATCCGCAATGAGAGATTTTGTGCAGAACGCAAGGCTTAGTCCTGCGGGGCGGGTTGTTCCCCGCTAGTCTCGGGCGGCGCCAGGGGAAGGCGGGAAGCGCCCTGCAGCATTTCACGTTCCTGCGGCGAGAAGGTGTTCTTGAAGTGCTCCGAGTTGATCACCTGTTCGCGCTGCTCGGGCGGCATGGCACGCAAGTCGCGGAACGCGGACGTCACCATTTGCCGGCGATCGGGCGGAAGTTGCTGCATCTGTCCGAAGATTCGACGCGCATCCTGCTTCTGCTCCGGCGTCAGATGTTCCCAGGTTTCCATTCGGCTGAGCACTCGCTCCTGCTGCTGAGGCGGGAGACTCGAGAAATGCTGTAACCGGTGGCGCAGTTGTTGCTGACGATCGGGGGAAAGCCGCTGAAATTGCGGATCATTCTGCAGCGCGCGTTCCTGTTCGTTGGGAGGAACATTCTTGTAGCGCCGCAACCAGTCCCCGGCATGTCCGCCTTGCTGCTGCGGGGGACCTTGCCGGCGGCCCTGTGGCGGGTGCCTTGGAAACTGTGGCCCGGGGGGTTGGCGTCGCTGCTGCGCCAGCAAGGAAAGCGGAGCAGCCAGCACCACGGCCAGAATGAAGGCCGCAAACCATTCCGCAATGTATTTTGCCCTCCGCACTGTACCCTCTCCCACCTGTTCAGAGACAAGTTCTGGGAACCTTGACTCAGGCTCGCCGATCTTACGGATTTGCCGTTACATCGTCTTGCACTTGCAGGTCGTCGAGCAACTCAAAATCTGCATACAACTCATGATTTTTTTCCAACGCCTGCAAATCGCTAACCGCCGTTCCCGGTTCGACTGGCCCAAAGTTGTCGGCCATCGCTTGGTTCGGTCCGGAATTGTACCTCCCCCGGCCATGGTTGAAGAAGAGTCCAATTCCAACTCCCATCAGCACAGTAAGCGCAGCCGCCAATACGGGACGTCGGAACCACTGCAGCCATCCCGCCTGGGGCTTGGCCATTTCTTCGCGCAGCCGCGCCTGCAGGCACACGTCGAAATAGGGCGAAGGCTCGGGAGCCTGCCATTCGTCCAGCAACGCCATGGTCTGGCGAAACTCTGCGAGCTTGCCCGCACACGCGTCACAACTGGCCAGATGCTTACTCTCTTCCCCCGTCGCCGCAATCAGTCCAGCAGCCACATCGGGCATTTTGTCGCGAACTTCATCGCATGTCATAACCGCTTCCTCTTCGCTCTTCGCCTCTGTCGTTCACCAGATACAACTTCCCTGCTAGATAAATTCTTTTAACTGTTCCCGCAACGTTTCATACGCGCGGAACAGCAGGGACTTTGTTGCCGATTCACTCAACTTCAAAACTTCCGCAATCTGCTTGTAACCCATCTGCTGGTACTTGTGCATGATCACCGCCAGCCTCTGCCGCTCCGGGAGCGCTTCCACTTTGCCGCGGATCGCCAGCAGCCGTTCCCGCCGAACCAACGCCTGTTCCGCCGTCAGGCCACCGTCCGGCAATTCGAACGTCGTGCCTGTCTCCTCGTCCGGCTCGTCGAGGCTGACCGTAACCTCGGCACGCTCATGGCGCGTATCGCGCGCGTGATTGACCGCGAGGTTCGTCGCGATGCGGTACAGCCAAGTCGCGAACTTCGCGCTCGGCTCGTAAGTTTCACGTGCACGATAAACCCGCAGAAAAACTTCCTGCGCCAGATCCTCCGCAGCCGCCGCATTCCGCGCCATCCGGTACATGAATCCCACCAGAGGCCGCCGATATTTCTGCACCAGGTAATCGAAGGCCGATTGATCTCCAGCCTTGACCCGCACCATGACCTCGGCGTCGGAAAAAGCCTCCAGCCCAGCCATTGCGGCGGAGAATCCCCCAGCCGGCGGTGACCCGGCAGGAGCCATCAGGACGCCCCGATCCATGGCGGCGGTGCTCACACTGGTTTCAACCCGCTTCTGCGCAGAAAGTTGCGAGGGATTATCGACTGGCACAGGACCGGAAACCCCGATGGATGAGGAAGATAATGGCCGAGAAAACGTTTTTGGCTCTTGTGCCATGCGTCTTGGCGAGGAGGAGCCCGGTGAGTGCAAAACGGGCTGTTCTCGCCGATAGCCTACCATGGGTTGTCGCCGGCAAGAACTACAGGCCCAAAGCGGCGTCGGACCTCAGACTCCGACCTCAGACTTCTGTATCCCGCTGCTCAAGATCAGCTCAATCTTGCCGAGGTCCGAGGTCCCGAGGTCTGACCGCGCTTCTGGGCGCCTAAGCCAAGGGGACTTGTCGACGTCCGGTGGGGCAGACCCCACAAGCAAATGGCCCCGGACGAATGCGTCCAGGGCTACGTGTTATGTGGAGCAGAGCGCTTACCTCGCGGTGTGATTGGGCACGCACATCGACAACATTTCCGCCTTGGTTGCATCCGCCGCTGCGGGATCCTGCCATACGGCCTCATTTTGGCAGATCCCTGAATAGCAGTTCACATCCGGGACATTCCTGGGCAGCACCTGGTCAATCAGGAACTTGCCTTGGCCGGTGCTGTTATTCGGTTTGGTGGTGCAGAAATACCAACTCATCGAGGTTTTGGGATACGAATAGTTCGCGCCGGTGGAGATGATCGAGTCCGATGCCCACTTATCAATGTCGGCCTGGGGAGGATTCCGGGTAGCGCATGTAGTCGTGTTTTCCCACCCGTTGACTTTGTCTCCGTTACCGAATCCGTAGGGCGCATCGGTAAGCTGAGGACACAGATTCAGCTTAGGGCCGGTGTAGAGGGCGCGGTCGCAGCCGTAGTCCAAACGTGAAACCCCAGGTCCGCCGCCGATTACGACGTAGTCAAGATAATCCGCCAAGCCGTAATGAGCCATCGCGAAGGCCATCGTGGCACCTCCCGCACTGAGCCCCTGGCCACAGTAGCCAGTGGTGCGGCTCTTCTGATGTACGGTGTTGAAGACATACTGAAGCACCGTGGCTGGACGGCAGGCCGCAGTCTTCAGCCCAATAGCGCCGGTACTTTCCCAATCCGTATTCCAGGAAAACTGCACGACGCGGAAACCGTCAGTTACATAAGCGTCAGCGAATCCGCTGTTGTAAAACGCTGTCCCCCCGCTGCCGCTGATCAACACGATGCTACCCTGCGCGGTTCCTGTCGGCTTGGTTACACCCAGCGTGCCATCCAGATCAGGTATGCCTGGGCAGGACACGCGCATCGACTTGCAGACTGCGCCTTTTGCGGCATTCGAGGGGCAGGTGGCGGGACCAAGGATTTTCACTGTGCCTAAGGGCAGGGTTGGCGGAGTTGCCACTTCTTGCGCCAGGCTTGCCAGGGCCATCAACACCACGGCAGGAAGAAAGACCACGGCCGACATTTTCACTGCGACCTCCCGAGTACAGCATGGGCGGGGAAGGGACGCAATCCCCATGCGGGACGATGATTCTACTATTCCAAGAAGCCTTCACGCCAGGCTTTTCAGTGTCCCAGTGTGTGCAAGAAGATTCATCCTTGACCGGCGTTTGACGCGCCCTGACAATCGGCCCGCCAAGTCCGCCTGGCAGGAGTTCATCCATGCTCAAAGCACTCTTTCTCGCCGGCTCGATTTTCTTGTGTGCATCCATGGCGAGGGCTCAGTCCTACACCATCACCGACTTGGGTTCCTTTGGCGGTCTAAACGGCAGCATCGCCATGGCTGTTAACGACGGCGGTAAGGCAACCGGCTGGGCGTCCAGGGGCTCCGCGACGTACTCGCCCCATTTTTGTGGTCGCAAAGCAAAGGCTTGCAGCCCTTGGGGACGCTGGGCGGGAGTCAGGGATCCGGGCTCGGCATTAACGCCTCGGGTCAGATTGTGGGATGGTCCACCGTAGGGTTCGTTCAACGCGCCTTCCTATGGAAGCAAAAAATAGGCATGCAGGACTTGGGCACTCTCGGCGGAAGTTTCAGCGTGGCTTCGGCAATCAACGCCACTGGTCAAATTGCCGGGTGGTCGTATCGTAGCGATGGAACAACCCACGCCTTCTTCATGAACCCTGGTACCACGATGCAGGATATCGACACACTGGGCGGCACCTTCAGCCAGGGATATGGAATTGACGACTCTGGCCAGGTAGTGGGAGGCGCCAACTTGGCTAGCGGTCTTGAAGACGCTTTTCTGTGGACCGAAGCGGACGGCATGCAGGATCTTGGCGACCTGGGAGGAATCGGCAGTAGAGCGCTGACGATCGACGCGACCGGACGAGTTGTGGGCTACTCAAACATCCCCGGCGATACCGCCTTCCATCCGTTCCTCTGGTCAAAATCACGCGGCATGCAGGGTCTCGGCATCCTCAGCGGCGGAAACGATAGCAGGGCTGATGCAATCAACGCCTCGGGCTCGATTGTGGGCGCGTCCACCACGGCAGGGCAAGCTGCTTATCATGCCTTCATCTGGACGCCGGCGGGTGGAATGAAGGATCTGAATAATCTGATTCCTGCCGGCACGGATTGGACCTTGGTTGAAGCATTCGGCATTAACAAGTCTGGGCAGATTGTAGGTTCTGGCGGAAGAACTGACGGTCTTGCTCATGCCTTTCTCTTGACGCCAGTCAAAAAATAGACTGACTCGACTCAGTGACAGCGAATGTCATGATCGCACTGCGGCTTGGATCCGCGTGCAGTCCCGCCGCCCGATTCCTTTGTTACAATGAATCTCCAGCGCAAGCGTGGGCGCTTAACTCAGCGGTAGAGTGCCATCTTCACACGGTGGAAGTCATAGGTTCGAATCCTATAGCGCCCACCATCTTTTCAGTAGGATAGGAGTCTTACCTGCCGTTTTCACCTGCCGTTAAGCGCAAGCATTGCGACTTTGCCGCTTGCTTCTCGCATGTCAGGAGTCGCAGCATCGCCGTAGATGTTCATCGTCGTTCGGATGTCCGAGTGACGCATGAGTTTTTGCTGAACACCTATCGGCGTCCCCACAGAGTCGAGCCAAGTTCGGTAGGTATGCCGGAATGCGTGA
>QIAM01000005.1 GCA_003225555.1 Acidobacteriota bacterium
TTCTTCGGCCAACCGCCCATTCGAGACATCAAGGCATTGCGAGACAGCAACATCGTCGTGGTTAACGTGGCTTAGCCAGAGCTACAGTTGGAACTGAAGCCGATCAGTCCTCATAAACTCACTTGCGTCACTTTATTCCCGGATCATCGGCAAACCGGTAGCTACAGATCTTCGTCAAAGCCGCTGCTTCCTGGGTTATCTGTAGTCACTGACTTGAGGCCGCTCAAATGTATGACAACGGTGCTATCTCGACCGCTGTTCACGCAATCTGTCGATAATCGGAATCTGAGCGGGAGTGCAATCTCAAGGAGGCGGCACAATGGCGCAAAGACGACAACGAGGTTGGCTAAAGAAGGAAACTCGGACTCAAGGCGAGACATGGGTGCTCTATTTTCGAACCACGCGAAAGTTCGACGGCAGACGGGTGGAAAACAAGGTCCCTATTGGGTTCGTCCTCGATTTTCCTGATAAAAGCAGCGCGTGGGCTGAAGTCGAACGACTGCATCTCGCGCTCAATCCGGTGGATTCGCGACGGGGTGTGACATTTGCCGACTTGGTTGGTGGATCGTTCAGAATCCATACACCCCAAAGCGCATACCACAATAAAAGGCTACGAGCGAGTCCTCCGGAATCGCTTGCTACCAAAGTGGGGTTCGAGAATCGCGCTGGGTATAGAACCACTGGAAATCGAGCAATGGCTGACGACCTTGAAAAGGGAGGAAGGACTTGAAAATCCAACGCTCGACCGAATGCGTCGTGTCATGTCGATGGTTTATCGCCATGGCCAACGATATGGCTTGATTTCCCGAAGTCAAGAGTCGAACCCGATGCGCTTTGTTCGCTGCAAGACGACCAGCGGATACGAAGCGATGATCATAACGCCCGAACAAGCCTATGAAATCGTTCGTAATTTGCGAGAGCCGGAACGAACCCTGACGCTCCTGGCTGCAGGCACGGGCCTTCGAATCTCCGAGTGCCTGGGTCTGCAATGGCAAGATGCGAATTTCGCTGACGCAATGATCCATGTGCGTCGCACTTGGACTTGTGGCCAAGTGGGTTTGCCGAAGACCAAAGCTTCAAAGGGTCCTGTGCCGCTCCATCCGTTGCTCGCCGAATTCCTGCTTTCTTGGAAACAGAAAACCCCATATCCGCAGCCGGGCGACTGGGTTTTTGCTTCGTTTCGACTGCATGGCAAACAGCCGCGCGTAGCGAATATGCTTGTCGAAGATTATCTGCGGCCCGCTGCAGCGAAGGCTGGAATTCTTTCATCGCATCGGGATGACTGCGGTCGATTGGTGGAGGATGATCCGCGACGGTTCGGATTTCACAATCTTCGGCACAGTCTGGCGTCGTTCCTGGTTCGGATCAGAACAGATCCGAAGACCGTACAAACTCTGCTTCGCCACAGCGATGTCAAACTGACGCTGCAGTTTTACAGCCACGCTGTCAGCCAGGATCGCATGGCCGCAGCGGGAGAAATGCTAACTGCGATTTTGAGCCACGCAGTGGACCAAAGCGGACTGAAAGCGGACTGAAGAAAATACAATTGGCCGTAAGTCTTTGGCCATCATTCAGCTGCACTATGGCGTTCCTGGATATCCCTCGAATGCGGACTAAGAGCGGACCGGGAATAATCGCTGGCTCTGACTAATCGCTTCAAAACATGGTGGCCAGGGACGGAGTTGAACCGCCGACGCCAGCCTTTTCAGGTTAATAAGTATTTACAACAACATAACAGGTCTTAGGTGGCTGCGTAAGTGCTTTAAAAGTCGTGGGAGCCAGTCCTATCTTGGGCTGGGAACTTGGGCTGAGTGGTCAGCTTTCCTCGCGCTATGGGTTGAATCTTGAAACTATCCAGTATCTAGTAGTGATCAAAAAACCGCCTCATCCTTTGCCCGAGAAGGGGCGGACGACCTTTATGTCGGTGGAAATCCCCGGTGGCCGGGGCAGCACCGTAGCGTAGTCCGTAGTGCGGCACTGACCGAGATGAGCGCCGGATCAAGGAACCGCGAGATTGGGGATAGCTATGCGCAGCAAGTTCTTGCCTTCAGCCCATCGAATCCTTCCTTCGCGATGATTGGAACCATGGTCAATGCGGCAATCGGGTCTGCCCACCACCATCCCAACCCCGCATTGAGTACGAGACCAGCCAGCAAAATCGCCGAGAGATAGACACAAAAATCAGCTTGTCGCGCATCCGCGTTCATGGCTGCACTGCTCAGCGCATTGCCTACCTTCCTTTTGGCGCGCGACAGAATTGGCATAACGACAAGGGAGACACAGGCCAACGCGATTCCAGGAATACTGTGTTCAGGGGTTGTTTTCCTTGCGAGGTCCGATACAGACTCATATGTGATGTAGACGGCAAGGGCGAGGAAGCAGATCCCTACAATCCTGAGGCTCACTTTTTCATTTCTTTCTCGCCTCTCAACGTCAGAGTCGACCGACATTCTCCACAGCAATGTGGCACCAGACGTAACCTCGATGAAACTATCTATTCCGAAACCAACAAGGGAGATGCTCCCCGAAACAGCCCCTGCCGCGATCGCGACTAAGCCTTCGAGGAAATTCCACACAATCGTGAAATACTCAAGCCGCTTTCCGCGATGGGCAATCGCCTGGCGTGCAATCGTCAACTCATTCATACTTGGAGCATACCAAGGGATCATCGGTGGCATCCGCAACGTGCGATCTACTACAGGCTCACTCTGTGGCAGAATGTCGTTCTTTCTCTTGCAATGTCCCCCGACGTAGCGCCCCCTCCTTCATCAACACGAAGAAAACTGGAACCAGAATCAGGACGTGAATTGTTGATGTAATCATTCCGCCCACCATCGGGGCGGCAATCGGCTTCATCACGTCACAGCCGATACCGCTTGCCCAGAGAATCGGAATCAGGCTGGCGAGAACTGCGAATACAGTCATCAGCTTTGGCCGGAGCCGCTGCACGGCACCTTCAATAGCAGCCTCGTGAATATCGGCTTCTGTAAGCGGGCGATTTGATGCAATGCGCTTGTCGAGCGATTCATGGAGATACACGACCATAACGACGCCCGTTTCCACAGCGATGCCAAACAGAGCGATGTACCCAACCCACACCGCAACGCTAAAGTTGTAGCCAAGCAGCCACTGCAAGATCAGCCCGCCGGTCATCGCATAGAACGTGGGGAAGATCAGGACCATGGCTTCCGTTAGGTTGTGGAAGACCATGTACAGGAGCAGGAAGATCACGAAGAACACCACGGGCAAGATGATCTTCATCCGCTCCTCCGCCCGAAGCTGGAATTCATATTCGCCCGACCACTGATAGGTGTATCCCGCGGGCAATTGCAACTTTTGACGAAGCATTTGGCTCGCCTGGTCCACGAACCCGCCGTAGTCGGTGGTGTTGAGATCAATGTAGACATATCCCGTGAGTTGGCCGTCTTCATCGCGGATCATCGCCGGGCCGCGCGAAAACGAAATCTTGGCTACTTCTGAAATCGGTATCTGTGCGCCAGAGGGTGTCGCAATCAACACGCGACTCAGTTCTCCGACGGTGTCACGAAAATCACGCTGGTAGCGGACATTGATCGGATAGCGACTGCGGCCTTCGACGTTTTCGGCAACGTTCATGCCTCCAATCCCAGACTCCACAGCTTGTTGTACGTCGGCAATGGTCAAACCGTATTTCGCCGCTTCTGGACGATTGACCTCCACATTGATGTAAAAGCCCTGTGAAACTCTCTCGGCGAAAACTGAACGTATTTGCGGTAACCCCGAGAGAATCTGCTGCACCTGTGCCCCCAGCTTCTGGATTTGCTCCAGATTCGTGCCTTGGAGTTTCATTCCTACCGGCGTCTTGATCCCGGTCAGCGCCATGTCGAGGCGGTTTTGCACTGGCATGGTCCAGGTGTTCGTCAGCCCTGGGAACTGGAGCTTCTCGTCCATCTCGCGAATGAGCTTTTCGTAGGTCATCCCCGGCCTCCACTTCTCACGCGGCTTGAGCATCACTGTCGTGTCATACATATCGAGCGGAGCGTTGTCGGTAGCACTATCGGATCGGCCGACCGCACCGAAGACGGTCTCGACTTCTGGAAAGGATCGGAGAATCCGGTCCTGTTCCTGCAGGAGCTGCGAAGCTTGCGTGATTGAAATACCGGGAAGCGCCGTGGGCATGTAGAGCGATGAGCCTTCAAACAAGGGCGGCATGAACTGACTGCCCAGCTTGAACATCAAGGGGAACGTCACTACGAGGAATGCCAAATTGAGTAATAGAGTCGTTTTACGATATTTTAGGCAGAGTCGTAAAACCGGCAAATAGACTGCCTGCGTAACTCTTGAAATCGGATTTTCCGATTCGGGCCGCAGCTTCCCTCGAATGAAAATGACCATCAGGATGGGAACCAGCGTGATGGCCAACAAGGACGAGAAGCCCACGGCCAGAGTTTTCGTCCAGGCCAGCGGACGGAACATGCGCCCTTCCTGTGCTTCCAGCAGGAACACCGGGAGGAATGACACGACAATAATTAAGAGAGAAAAGAACAGCGCGGGGCCCACCTGCTTGGCGGAGTCGATAAGAATGCGCACTCGCTCTCGTTCAACAGCCTTCTTCGCGGATTTATCTGCGCTCGTGTCTGTCTCTTCGTGGAGGACTGGTCCATTCGAGGAATTCGCCTCCTCGAACACTTCTCCACTGGATGCCGGGCGCTCGGACAGGTGACGATATCCGTTCTCCACCATGACGATGGCGGCGTCCACCAAAACGCCAATGGCCAATGCCAACCCGCCCAGTGACATGATGTTGGAGCTGACGTTCAGGTAGTACATAGGAATGAAGGAGATCACGATCGCAATGGGCAATGTGAGAATCGGGATCAGCGCTGAGCGGAAGTGAAACAGAAACACAATGATGACAAGGGAAACAATAATCGCTTCCTCCAGCAGGCTATGTTTCAAGGTGTTGATCGATTCTCTGATCAGTCCGCCGCGGTCATAGCCGGAGACAACCTCGACTTCCGGCGGCAGCGATCCTTTGATCTCATCCAGCTTCTTCTTGACACCATTGATCACATTGAGAGCATTCAGCCCATACCGCATGACGACAATGCCACCCACGGTCTCGCCTTCGCCGTTCCACTCTGCGACACCCTCCCGTAAGTCTGGGCCGAAGGAAACCGTGCCTAGATCTTTGATGAGTACGGGCGTCCCGTTCTTCGCCATGACCGGGACGTTGGCCAGATCATCGAGCGACTTCAGATAGCCCAGCCCGCGAATCATGTACCGCGTACCGCTCAGTTCCAGTACGCGACCACCGACTTCATTTGTACTCGACTTCACGCGGTCGATAACGGTCGAGAGAGGTATGCCATAAGCGAGCAGTTTGTTCGGGTCAAGCTGCACCTGATATTGACGCACGAACCCACCGATACTCGCGACTTCGGCCACACCAGGAACAGTTGCCAACTGATAGCGCAGGTGCCAGTCCTGTATGCTTCGCAGGTCGGCCAGACTCCGCTTGTGACTATGATCGACGAGCACATATTCATAGACCCAACCCGCACCGGTCGCGTCCGGGCCGATGGCAGGATGAACACTTGCAGGAAGCCGGCCGGCGATCGTCTGCAGATACTCCACTACGCGAGAACGAGCCCAATAAATATCGGTCCCATCTTCAAAGACCACGAACACGTATGAGTCATTGAACATGGTCTGGGCCCGGACCGCTTTCACCCGCGGCGCGGCCAGCAAAGCAGTGACGATTGGGTAGGTGACCTGATCCTCGATGATGTTGGGTGGCTCGCCCTCCCAGTTGGTGTGAATGATCACCTGCACGTCAGAGATGTCCGGCAGTGCGTCCAGCGGAATGTGGCCCATGGACCAGATTCCCGCCAGCGTAAGGAGAAGTACTCCGGTGAAGACCAGGAAGCGATTGTGGGCGCACCACTCTATTATTCGGGAGATCACAATTACATACCTCCCGTGGCATTGAGCGTGAGTTGCTTGTTCGCAATCGTCTGTCCGTTTTGTTGTGCCCTGATGGTGACTTGCCACGTGCCGCCGGAGCCGAGGTCGCCCTTGCCTTCATACATTCCGCCGCCCTTGTTGCTGGCATTGATGACGGTTTTCATGGCGGCCATTCCCATCGCCGGCATTGCGGCCATAAAGAAGGTCACGGTCACGTTTGCTCCGGCGATTGGCTTCCCATCCTGTCCAGTCAGCTTCACACGAACCGTGTTGCTGCCCTTGTGCGGGGGATCAGGATCAGTCGTCAGTTCGACATTCGCTTGCTGTTGTGCGGGAGCATTCATCGAAGCTGCCTGACCAGCACCGGGAGGGGGGGGGACAAACGCTCCGGCGGCAGCTTGCAATTGGGCTTCGGAATCAATCAGGAAGTTGGCCGAAGTGACGATTTGTTCTTGTGCCTTTATGCCCTTCGTGACCACCAGCTCATCGCCGACTTGAGGCCCCAACTCGACTTCACGCGGCTCAATGCTCCCTTCGCCTTTGTAGACGAATAGCAAGCTCTTGGTTCCGGAATGAAAAGCCGCGCTGGCCGGGACGACCAACTGTAGTCCCATCGGGACCTTCGCACGGACATTCACGTACATTCCGGGTCTCAACTTCAGACCAGGATTCGCAAACACCAACCGCACCGGTAGCGTGCGCGTGTGCATGTCCAGCTGCGGAAGGATGTAATCCACGCGTCCGCTGAAGACCCTGCCCGGATTCGCATCGACCGTGACCTCTGCGGAATCACCAGGCTTGATCTTGCCTGCGTCGCTTTGAAATACCTGGGCGAGGACCCAAACGTCGGAAAGGTCAGCCACGGTGTACAGCATGGTTTCGGGCTGAACGTACATATTGGACAGCGCGTTTTTCTGCGTGATGTAGCCCGAAACCGGAGAAGAGATGGTGAGATCCGTGATGGCCTTTCCGCCTTGATCCAACTTCTCGATTTCTGCAGGAGACACTTCCCATTGGAGAAGTCGCTCTTTGGCAGCACTGAAGAGAGAAGACGCACCTGAAGCCACCCCGCTCACTTTGCTTTGCTGCAAAGACTCGGAGTTCTTCTTGGCCAGCAAATATTCGTGCTCGGTCGAGACCAGGTCAGGACTGTAAATTGTGAACAAGGGCTGACCTTTGCCAACAAAATTGCCTGTAGCGTCGGCATAGACTTTGCGAATCCATCCAGCGAAGCGCGTCTGCACATAGGCTTGCCGCCGCTCATCAACCTGTACATTGCCGTAGAAACGAAGCTCAGTGCTGACCGGCTTGGATTCAACCTTCCCAAGCACAACGCCGATGCTCTGCATCCGCTGGGGCGTGAGCTGGAAGGGGGCAAGCGGCGTCTCAGGCATATTGCCGGCCTGATGGTCGCCTCCCGCTCCCGGCTCGGAACCCGAGGCGTTGGCCGATGAAGTTTGTGCCATCGCCTTCATGGACTCGCTTGCGGAACTGTTGCCAGGCTGCGACGCAGTTCCAGCGTGGCTCAAACGCCACCACAGGACGGACGCCACGGTCGCGAGCACAACGGTTGTGGTCAGTGCGATCCAACACGCGCGTCGATAATTGTTGTGTTCTGTACGGAGCATGTCTGGTCCCTCGTTTGCGTTCGTTCTCAAGTTGCGCTCGTTCATGGCATATCCACCCCGGTCAGGAGCTCTAGTTCAGCGAGCGCCGATTCATGCTCCACCAGCTCGCTTCGATATTCCAGATCGAGGTTCAGAACATCGAGGAACCCGGAAAGCAGGCTTTCGAAGTCTTGGCGGTTCGATTGATAGGCAGACAGGGCTGATTGAAGGGTGGCTTCCGATTGCGGGACGAGACCATCACTGTAGATCTTCAATCGTTCCTCCGCAGTTGTTGCGCGCACATACTGCTGCTGTACTTCCGAAAGCACGCGCTGCGATTCGGCGCCCAGCTCTTGCCGTGCTCGCTCCTGACTTTCCTGCGCTTCCGCCAGTTCAGCTTTCTGTCGCCCGCGATTCGGCAGCCGAATGCCGAATGTCGCCATGTAGTAATCGCGGGTCTGGCTCCCGGTGTGTTCGTAGTTGTATTGGACGTTGAAGTCGGGACGGAAATTCTTGCGCGCCAGTTCCACCTGGGTCTCCTGTTGCCGCATGGAGGCCTGCTTTGAGTGCACATCCGGATTTTGCTCACGAGCTTTCTGCAACAGTTCGGCTGCCGAATACGGAAGACGTCTAACTGTGAGAGTCTCGGCAACGATGTCCGGGGACTCCTGCCGTCGTCCCAAGAACTGCTTGATCTGGGCTTCAAGCAGTCCTTCTTCCTGATGGTGGTGTGCGACCTCTTGAAGAATCTTCGTGTGCTGCAACTGAGCTTTTAGCACATCCTGCTGATTGCCTTGGCCTACGCGGTAGCGTGCCTCGGAGGCCTCCTGTACCTGAGTCAACAGCGCGTCACTTCTCTGTAGAACCCCGAGGGTTTGCTGAATGTATGCGAGGCGGAAGTAGACCATTTTGAGATTCCCCACCACCGTTCTGCGAACTGAATCGGTCTGCGCTTCCATGGAATCCGCTTCATGTTCAGCGACCTGGGCGCGCAACTGCCGTTTGCCTGGGTAGGGGATGTCCTGCGAAGCGCCAAACCCGATGTAGGCAAAATCGCTGTTGCTGTAGCCCGCGAAAGGTCGCGGGCTGCCCACGCTGAACTGCTGCACCGAGAGTTGCGTCTCGGGCAGAGCAGAGACCTGCTTGGGAACGTTTCGTGAGGCCTGCGACGCGTGGAACGAGGCACCAATCTGCGGATTCTTTTGCTCTGCCTCTTGGATTAGTTCACGCAGAGACGTGGGCATCCCCGCGTACTCGACCATGCCGGGCGATTCAGGAGTCGAGCCCGGCAGTTCCGAATTTCCTGTCTGTTGAGCTGCCCCCTTGACCGGGAGCAGCATCGTGCCAACGAGCACAGCCGCACTAATTAGCGAAATACGAGTACACCCGAAGAGACTTCGGGACAAATAAGTGGATTGCATCTTTCCTCCGCAAACAAACAGTAGTTTGTAGGCGCACGAACGTGCAGACGCACGAGTGCGTTGCAGCTCAGAGGAAAGACGATCAGATTCTTAAGACTGTGGTGGTTAGAGACTCTAGTCCTGGCGGACTGTGCGTGCACGAAAAACGCGACGACCATTGTGCGAGCGAGACGTATGCGTCGGTTTGGGCGGTAAGGGGAAGCGCGTGAAACAGGACCAAACTGACATGATCCAGTTGCGAGGAGGCGGTCTTCAGAGCGTGAAAGTCCGCAGGTGTGGCGCTTACCTTGCAGCAAGGATGGGATTTCGCCATCCCCATGTCTCCACACTGTTCGGCCATCTTTTTGCAACATTCGCGTTCGGCCGATGTCATCGCCGTACCGGGCAACACGCAAGCTGCAACCGGCAGGGCAGCCAAAATGAGCGCCATAGCGGCAACTCCGACTTTGATCAACAGTTTCAACGTCACCAGTCTACCTACGCCTAACAGTAAGACGCAACCGGCGGGAAAAGGTTTCAGCTTATCCCCGTCATCCGATTCGCGTGGTTGCGCGGGGCAATGCTGGTTGCGATTTTCAGCCACGCCGCAGACGGAAGCGGACTGAAAGCGGACTGAGCGAGAGGCAATTCGAGTTAAGTCCTTGACCATCATAGTGGCCAGGAAGCGGACCGGATCTCGAACGAAAAATAGCGGACTGAGAGCGGACTGAGAAGTTTTGCCAAAAAGGAGCTAACTGTTTTGGAATGATGGTGACCAGGGACGGAGTTGAACCGCCCGACGCCAGCCTTTTCACCAAAATTAACAGCGATTGCAAGTACTTAGAGGTGCCTCCCGGCGCTGTAAGTTACTGATAGTCACCCAACTGCCGGTAAAAATGCCGGTAAGTTTTGTTCGCCTTGTGTTCTTCTTGTGTTTTTCTAGGCGACGCATACGCAGTGCCGATCGTGATCCGCCGGATGGCTACCGCCGTGAAAGGGCACTGTTTCGCAGTAAGTTACTGAAACTACGCGACACGGATGGCTACCAAAAGCAGTTTCAGTAAGGGATGGAAGCACCTCGTGGATCATAAATGGATCAAGAATTTTTTTTCGCGGTTTCATAGGGGGCGCGGAATAGCTCCGTGTTGAAGCGCCGCCTTCCCTTAACTCGAAGACTCGAAGTAGGCGACAACCGCAAAGGAAAGAGTGCAGCGGCCGAAAGGATAAGCAAACTGAAGGCGGTCTAGGGCTTTGGCTTTTAGTACCGAGACAGCATTCGGGTGAGCCTCTAACGGTGCCTTGACGGTCTAGGTCGTGATCGCTGCAGCAGTACCGAGGTCAAGTTCACGCACTTGGCGCAGGTGCACTTGAAGGATGAATTCGTCGGCATGATGAGATGGCCGCATCGGACGCACATATGCCATTCGCCACCATTGCCCTGAGCAACCATCGCTTTGAAACTCTTCCCTTCCACACAATAGGGACATCGGATCGGTGTCATAGTTTGGGTTGTCAATCGGAATGTGCGTCGTCGTCCTTGCTCGTGGCGCGCCTCAGTCGCATTCTGAGGACGTAGCATTCCTCGTGAATGGCCTATCCGTTCTCATCAGTCTCGCTGGTGTCGAGCGGCACTGGCTTTCCGCACAGAAAGCACCGCGGAAGTCCGGATGCATGCAACGCAAGCTGCGGGCCACATTGCTTGAGACGTCGAATTTTCAACTCTAAGGCCGCATCAATTTCCCGAATTACAGCGAGCAATCGATCCGGGTCTTGTTCGTTTGCGGCCTGTTCACAGAGTTCAAGCCAGAGTTCTTTGGTTTCCGCCTGCACCCTCTACCTCCAAATAAGCAAGACGGCCTGGGAGGGAACCGATGAATATTATATAGGTCAGACGACAGAAACTACCCCCCACCGAAGCGCCATTCCATCTTAAACAAAGGCATCAGCAAGGAACTGCCAGCCATCAGAGGAATGGCCCGAACGTGATGGCATAAGGCACTCAGGTGCCATGTGGTCGCACCCTGAACAGGTAACATCATGCCCACCATCACATCTATGGTGCGGTCTTTGTGCGCTGGCCGACGTTCAGCGCTCTAGAGCACGTCAAAGAAAAGAATAGACTTGATTGTCCTCCCGACCCACTCAGGAGCTCTATGAGGAAACCGGAACGATCCCGGATTGACAGATTTGTTGTTCCGGTAACCGTCATGCTGAGCTTCATCTCATTCTGGAGAGCAGCGGCTATCGTACTAGCGGACCTTGGCTCTTCGGCTTATTACGTGGGCGGCATAACGGAAAAGGCCGTGGGAAAATCAGCGCCCTGGTTCGTCTTCGGAATCATGCTGCTTTCGTATGCCGTGCGGGCGGTGTACATCGAAAGCTGCAGCATGTTTGTTCGCGGGGGCGTGTACAGAGTCGTCCGATACGCCATGGGAAGCACAGCAGCGAAAGTTTCCGTATCGGCTCTGATGTTCGACTATGTGCTTACTGGCCCGATCAGTGCCGTAAGCGCTGGATTGTACGTTGCCGGACTACTAAACGAAACCGCACAACACTTCCGATTGTTGACGGTGCAGGTCCCGCCGCAATTGTTTGCCGCGGGATTCGCAATTCTCGTGACCCTTTACTTTTGGCACACCAACCGCGTCGGCATTCCCTTTTCCAGCGGGAAAGCACTCCGCATCATGCAGATCACAAGTGTCATGGTGGTGATTCTCATCGGATGGTCCCTGTATACGATCCACCGCCAGGGAGCCCAGCCGATTCCGGTCCCTACGTTGGGTAATTTCAAGTTCAGTGATGAAGCGCTGGGCTGGCTAGGAGGCACGGCGGCCGCGAGAATTACCATTGTGGCGATCCTTATCGGACTTGGCCATTCGCTACTGGCAATGAGTGGTGAAGAGAGCTTGGCGCAGGTCTACCGCGAGATCGCAGCTCCCAAGTTCCGTAACCTTAAACGTGCGGCTCTCGTAATTTTCATCTTTAGCATGCTGTTCACGTCCCTGATGTCGTTCTTCGCGGTGATGATCATCCCAGAAAGTGAGCGCACCAAATACTTCGACAATCTGATATCGGGAATATCGATGTTCCTTGCGGGTCCGTTTGGTCTCAAGCTTGCCTTTCATGCTTTCGTTGTGTTGGTCGGAGCTCTTATTCTCTCCGGTGCCGTCAACACCGCGATCATTGGCTCAAACGGCGTGCTGAACCGCGTGGTAGAAGACGGCGTACTGCCTGACTGGTTTCGAGAGCCGCACCCCAAGTACGGAACTACGTATCGCCTCATCAATCTCGTCATCGCCTTCCAACTGGCCACGATCGTCATTAGCCGTGGAAATGTTTACCTGCTCGGAGAAGCGTACGCTTTTGGCGTGGCTTGGAGCTTCGCGATGAAAGCCCTGGCCGTCTTGGTGCTCCGATTCAAAGAGCCGCAAGCTGAGCGCTGGAGAGTGCCGTTCAACTTGCACATACGCAGGACCGAGATTCCTGTCGGCTTGGGTCTGATTACGGTAGTTTTGTTTTCACTGGCGGGGATCAACTTATTGACGAAGACGACAGCGACCATCTCCGGAGTGGCCTTTACGGTCATATTGTTCACCGCTTTTTCCCTCTCCGAGAAACGCTATGGGCCGAAAGAACCCCACAAACCGAAACTCGGGGAAGCGGAAACAGAGAGATTTCGACTCCAAGTGCGCGAAAACCTCTCCCCGACATCTTTGCAGGTGCGACCTGGCAATATCCTGGTTGCCATGCATGACCCGAACCACCTAGGTGCCCTGCGAAAGGCGTTGGAAGAAACCGATCCAATGAAACACGACATCGTTGCGCTATCCGTTAATTCGAATGTTCAAGAACCTACAACCATGATCTCCGATCCGGCTCAGGTGATGGACAAATGCGAGACCTCGGTTTTCAGTCAGGTGGTACATGAGGCTGAGAAAATCGGGAAACCGGTGACGCTGGTTGCTATTGTGGGTAGGAATTGTTACGACCTGATACTCCGAGCCGTTCATCAGTTGTCTTCTTCGCGCCTGTTGATCGGTGCAATTTCGGAGATGAGTCTCGACCAGCAGCAGCAAGAGATCACAGCGGCATGGCAACGATCACTCTCAGCCCAGGCGCTCTCCGTGGAAATTGTTCCGGATGGAGAATCGGCAATAAACTACTTCAAACTAGGGGAATGACAGAGTTGATTGGCACGAAGTTCGACCTCGTCGTCATCGGCACCGGAGCGGCTGCCACCACGGTTGCGTCGAAGTGCGCCTCGGCAGGTTGGAAAGTAGCGATCGCTGATTCTCGGCCCTTTGGAGGTACCTGCGCTCTTCGCGGTTGCGACCCGAAGAAAGTGTTGGTTGGCGCCGCTGAAGTGATGGATTGGGTCCAGCGTATGAAGGGAAAAGGGATCCGCGGCGATCAGGCTAGGATTGATTGGCCGGAACTCATCCGCTTCAAGCGATCTTTCACTGATCCGGTACCAAAGAATCGTGAGGCAGACTACGCCAAAGCGGGCATTGAGACCTTCCATGATCACGCCCGCTTTGTGGGACCAACGGCAGTTCAGGTAGGCAGAGACCTTTTGGAAGGACGCTACATCGTCGTCGCCACCGGAGCCACACCGCGGAAACTGGACATCCCCGGTGAAGAGTTTCTGACGACAAGCGAGCAATTCCTGGAACTCGAATCACTGCCGGAGTGCATCGTGTTCATCGGTGGGGGCTATATCTCTGTTGAGTTCGCCCATGTAGCTTTGCGGGGTGGGAAACGGGTCACAATCCTCCATCGGGGCGAGCGTGTACTGGAGGCATTTGATCCCGAACTTGTGGAGCAGCTCACGCAGAGAACCCGCGAACTCGGAGCTGATGTTCAACTGCGCATGGAGGTTCACGCCGTTGAGAAGATAGGCGAGCGGTTGCTGGTTCGCGCGTCGATCGACAATGAACAGCGTACTTTCGAAACAGACTTGGTAGTACACGGTGCGGGTCGGGTTCCGGATATTGAGCATCTTGACCTGCCCGCCGCTCACGTGGAGGCTGAAAAACGAGGGGTCAAAGTCAATCGTTACCTCCAAAGCACATCGAACCCATCCGTCTACGCGGCGGGAGACGCGGCAGCTTCTGGTGGACCACCCTTGACGCCTATCGCCGGGTACGAAGGCGGAATCGTGGCGACCAATTTGCTGGAGGGTAACAGCGTAACGGTAAATTATGGTGTTGTTCCTACCATCGTGTTTTCCCTTCCTCCTTTGGCTGCTGCTGGCTTCTCCGGAAGAGCTGCCCGCGAAAAGGGTCTGCGTTTCCGAACGCATCGAGAAACCACGAACTCGTGGTATTCCTCCCGCAGAGTTGGAGAAGAATGTTCCGGATTCAAGGTATTAATCGAAGAGAAAAGCGAACGGATCTTGGGCGTTCACCTGTTGGGTCCTCACGCCGACGAGATCATTAATCTATTTGCACTGGCCATTAACTCTGGCATTCCTGCTTCCGAGATCCGGAGGACCATCTTCGGGTATCCGACTCTCGCATCTGACATTCAGTACATGCTGTAGGCGACGAAGTTGTTGATGTACGCCGAGCTAGTGCAGTCAGGAATACATCAGACTGCGGCAATGCAGAGCGATTTGGCTGTCTTCTTCGCTGGGGATCACAACAACGCGGCATTTGCTTGCCTCAGTAGAGATCGTGGCGGCGTTGCGTTCGTTGCGGTCCTGATCGAGCCGGATTCCCAGGAAATCCAGCCCGGCGCACGCAGAGCTGCGGACCCTTGCGCTGTGCTCGCCGATTCCCCCAGTGAAGACAAGCAGGTCGAGTCCCAGAAGAACGGCCGCAAACGCGGCTATGGTCTTTTGGATGGATCGGCAGAAGACTTCAATTGCCAAACTGGCCGCTGCACTTCCTCCATCTGCTGAAGCTTGCAACTCCCGCATGTCGGATGTGTTCCCAGATAATCCGACAAGGCCGGAATCATGGTTCAGCAGACCTTCGAGAGCATCGACGGTCATCTGCTTGGTTCTCATGAGGTGAAGCAAGACGCCAGGATCGAGGTCGCCGCTACGTGTTCCCATGGGAATGCCTCCTGTGGGAGTGAGACCCATCGTGGTGTCAACCGAGAGGCCATTTTCTACTGCCGCAAGGCTCGCGCCATTCCCCAGGTGCGCAATCACCACGTGTCCCGGTAGATTCTTGCTCAGCCGACGCACAATGGATTCGTACGACAGACCATGAAAGCCATAGCGCCGTACTCCCTCCAGGAAAAGGTCACTGGGCAAGGCAAATCTTGCGGCTGCTTCGGGCAAGGTACGGTGGAACGCCGTATCGAAGCAAGCAAAGTGCGGGACTC
Source organism: Acidobacteriota bacterium (assembly GCA_003225555.1). GTDB lineage: Bacteria > Acidobacteriota > Terriglobia > Terriglobales > Acidobacteriaceae > Sulfotelmatobacter. The sequence goes on from QIAM01000005.1 coordinate 15,287, forward strand.
TCGGATAGATCCTTTGGGCTTCCTTGATCAACCGAAGCGCGGAAGGAATATGAAGGGGGGCGAAATGAACTGAACGCTGCAGCTCATCAAACACTTCGGGTGTGATCCGTTGATGCGTGGTTGGATGAGGTCCGCCATGCACCACGCGATGTCCGATAGCGGCCGGCTTATCGGCTTGCAACTCTCCAAGCCAGAGGGCAACCTGCTCCAACGCCTGCTCTTGCGTTTTGGAGACGAGTGCCTCCGAGCGGACGAGTTTTCCCGCCTCATTTCGGACCTCCAGCTTGCCGTCGCGTTTTCCTATCCCATCAGCCAAGACATCAAAGAGGACATGCTCTTCGCCCTCTCTTTCGATAAACAAGCCGACCTTCAGTGAGGACGATCCGCTGTTGATTGTGAGAATGGGAGTCGTTTGCATAGATTGTCGCCAGAAGGACCGTAAAGCCCAAATCGGTAACTTCAGGTTTCGGTTTGGACGCAAAAATCGAATTTATCCTTCGACCTCGCTGCCGCTGAAAGCATCGAATTAGAGGGCATCAATCTCATTCTACGCAACTTCGGGAGAGCGACCACCCATGCCATCTACAACAGCCAATAATCTTCCGCACCCAGTCGAAGGGATGCAGGAAGCGATCAGTTCGGATGAGCTCAAAGCAATCGATGCCTATTGGCGTGCCAGCAACTATCTCTGCGTGGGCATGATCTATCTCCGCGACAATCCGCTCCTCAAGAGTCCGTTGCGTAAAGAACATTTTAAGAATCGGCTGCTGGGTCATTGGGGTTCGGATCCGGGTCAGACTTTCGTCTGGGTCCACCTGAACAGAGTGATCAGAAAACATCGTCTAAACATGATTTTCATTTCGGGTCCAGGACACGGCGCGCCAGCGGTGATTTCGAACGCCTACCTGGAGGGAACTTATTCAGAAATCTATCCGGAGATGAGCCAGGACGAGCAAGGCATGCGGAGCCTGTTTCGCGCATTCTCTTTTCCTGGACATCTTGGCAGCCATTGCACGCCCGAAGTTCCGGGATCGATTCATGAAGGCGGCGAACTAGGTTACAGCCTGTCGCATGCTTTCGGGGCTGCATTCGACAACCCTGATTTGATAGTGAGTGTCGTTGTGGGTGACGGAGAGGCGGAGACTGGGCCCATGGCGACTTCATGGCATTCGAACAAGTTTCTGAATCCGGTTCGCGATGGCGCCGTCTTGCCGATTCTTCACCTGAACGGATACAAGATCGCCAATCCCACGATACTGGCGCGGATTTCCTCCGAAGAGTTGGAGAGCCTGTTCAGAGGATACGGATGGACACCACATTTAGTCGAAGGCAACAATCCGGAGCTAATGCACAAGCAGATGGTGCAAACCATCGACCAATGCATCCAGAACATTCACTCGATCCAAAGAAAGGCCCGGAGCGATGGAAGCTCCGACCGTCCGCGCTGGCCGATGGTCATTCTTCGCACGCCGAAAGGCTGGACCTGTCCGAAAGAGGTGGACGGCCATAAGGTGGAAGGCTTCTGGCGTGCCCATCAGGTGCCGGTGCTTGAGGTGCAAACGAATCCAAAGCATGCGCGCATCGTCGAAGAGTGGATGCACAGCTACAAACCGGAGGATCTCTTTGATGAAAATGGAACCTTAAGACGCGAGTTGAAAGAACTCGCTCCCCAGGGTGAGTTGCGTATGAGCGCGAACCCCCATGCCAATGGTGGGCGCCTGCGTAAGCCTCTGGCTGTGCCAGATTTCAGAAACTACGGCACTCAGGTCGAGAAGCCAGGGACCAAGGAAGAATCGCCGACCGAATTACTCGGCGGCTTTCTTCGAGACGTCATGCGTCGCAACGTGAACAATTTCCGTGTCTTCAGTCCGGACGAGAATGCTTCGAACAGGTTGCAGGCAATCTACGAGGCGAGCAAGAAAACCTGGCTGGCCTTGTTCAAGCCGGAAGACTCCGATGGGAGCGAGATAGCTCGCGATGGCCGGGTGATGGAGATGCTGAGTGAGCACACGCTGGAGGGATGGTTTGAGGGGTACGTTCTCACCGGGCGTCACGGTTTCTTTTCCAGCTACGAAGCGTTTGTTCACATCATCGATTCTATGTTCAATCAGCACGCAAAGTGGCTGGAGAAATCGAAACTTGAAGTTGCATGGCGGGCGCCCATCTCATCTGTCAACTTACTTATCACATCCGTTGTGTGGCGGCAGGACCATAACGGCTTCTCTCATCAGGATCCGGGTTTTCTCGATCTGGTTACCAATAAGAGCGCGAATGTGACTCGAATTTACTTACCTCCAGATGCGAATTGCCTCCTGAGCGTCGCAGACCATTGTCTGCGCAGCGTCGACTATGTCAATGTGATCGTCGCCGACAAGCAACCTCACTTGACCTACCTCGATATGGAAGCCGCAATCACCCACTGCACGAAAGGAATTGGGATTTGGGAGTGGGCCAGCAATGACGATGGAGACGACCCTGACGTTGTGGTGGCGAGTGCCGGCGATATTGCGACCATGGAGTCTCTTGCCGCGGTTGCCATTCTACGGGAATATTTTCCCGATTTGAAGATCCGTTTTGTCAATGTTGTCGATCTCTTTAGGCTTCAGCCCAGCAGCGAACATCCACATGGCCTTCCGGATCGCGACTTCGACACGCTGTTTACGAAAACGAAGCCGGTGATCTTTAACTTTCACGGCTATCCAACGCTGATTCACAAGCTCGCCTATCGCCGAGCCAACCACGAGAACCTTCACGTTCATGGGTACAGAGAGAAGGGCAACATTAATACGCCATTGGAATTGGCCATTCGGAATCAAGTCGACCGCTTCAGTCTGGCCATTGATGTTATTGACCGCGTGCCGGGCCTCGCAACCCGTGGTGCGCATGCCAAAGATCGGCTAAAGAACCAGATCGTCGAAAGCATCAACTCTGCGTATGCGGAAGGGATTGATAGTCCGGAGATTCGCGACTGGAAATGGCCATCCTGAAGAGGCCACCAGGACAGTTCATCGGGTGGACCGCCATCTCTGTGTTATTCCGGGTTGTTCCACCCGCCCAGGTCTCTGGTTAGACGATCCGCCTCATGAGGTCCCCACGATCCAGGCTCGTATGAATGTAGGGCGCCGGCTTTATCGAGGATTGGCTCAACAATGGCCCACGCCGCCTCCACTGCATCCTCCCGTACGAACAGCATGCTATCCCCGTGCATGGCGTCTCCCAGAAGTCGTTCGTAGGCATCCATCTCGTCCGCTGTTTGCCTTTCCACGGCCGTGAGTTTTGCCGGCAATGAGACCAGTTCTTCGCCGGGCCGTTTGATATGGGCAGACAGACTCAGCGAGACATCACGAGGGCCTAAGCGGAAGCGGAAGTAATTGCTGGTATTGCCCGCTAGGGTGTCGAGTGGAGGCTTTCTGAGCTTGACCAACACTTCTGTAGCGGTAACCGGAAGGCACTTTCCAGCGCGAATCAGGAATGGTACTCCCGACCACCGCCAAGATTGAATTTCCAGGCGTATAGCAGCGAACGTTTCGACGGTGGAATCCCGTGCGACTCCCTCTTCGCTCTTGTAGCCCTTGAATTGTCCGCGAACGAGATGCTTCGGGTCTAGCGCCGGAATTGTGCGGAACACCTTAACCTGTTCGTCTCGGATGGAGTCGCAATACAGGCCGGTGGGAGCCTCCATGGCTAGAAAGCCTACCACCTGAAGCATGTGATTCTCGACCACATCCCGAATCGCTCCAGTGGCATCGTAGAACTTTCCTCGACCCTCGACCCCGAATTTTTCGGCCATTGTGATCTGCACGCTCTCGACATAATTTCGATTCCAGATCGGCTCCAGAAAGCTATTAGCGAAGCGAAAGAATAGAAGATTAAGGACTGCCTCCTTGCCAAGGTAGTGGTCGATACGAAAAATTCTCGATTCCGGAAGGACGGCGTGCAGAGCGGCATTCAACCGCCGGGCTGAGGCAAGATTGTGGCCGAAGGGTTTCTCGACGATGACTCGTGCATCTTTCATGCAGTTAGACTTTGCGAGAGACTCGACAACACTTGTAAACAGACTGGGTGGAATCGCCAGATAGTGCGCGGGGCGGCTAGCTGAACCAAGCGTTTTCTTCAAGAGGTGAAACGTCTCCGGGTCCTGATAATCACCGCCGACGTAGCGAAGTAACTTCAAAAGCGTGGCCAAGGCTTCCTGATCGACATTGGAGTCTTGCTTTTGGACGCTGTCGCGAGCACGCTCGATGAGGTGTGTGTTCGTGCGTCCGGCTCGGGCGATGCCAATCACTGGTGCATCCAGGTGACCACGTCGCACCATATGATAAAGAGCGGGAAAGATCTTCTTGTGTGCTAAATCTCCCATCGCTCCGAATAAAACCAGAGCATCAGCTGGAGTAGTGTCTTCCAAGGGCTTACCTGTCATGCATCCTTCTCTGAGATCCGGCATGAACTTCTCCTACTCCTTATCGGAACGACTCGCGTGGTTCAAACCTGGCTCCCCAACATTCGGTCCAGATTGAATGCGGCGCTAATCAACGCGAGATGAGTAAAGGCCTGCGGGAAATTACCCAGCGCCTCGCCTTGCGGTCCTGTTTGTTCTGAATAGAGCCCGAGATGATTGGCGTAGCCCAATACACGTTCAAACAGTAGCCTGGCATGATCCAGTTTTTCAGCATCTGCCTGACCTGCTCGTGTCAGCGCCTCGACGAGCCAAAAAGAGCACATGTTGAAAGTCCCTTCCTCGCCCGGCAGTCCGTCGATACCGCGTTGCGGCGGATAGCGATACACCAGGCTGTCACTTACGAGACCTCCACGGCGAGGACTTTCAAGCATAGCGTTTATCGTGCTGAGCATCCGCGGATCGGTCGGAGCCATGAAGAACACTAGGGGCATAATAAGAAGCGAGGCGTCGAGGTCCTCGCTGCCGTAAAACTGGGTAAACGCGTGGCGTTTTTCGTTCCACCCTCGGGTCATTACTTCCTCGTAGATGTGATCTCGCTCCCGCATCCACTTTGCGCGGTCGGCTGGAAGGGCACGCTTGTCCGCCAGCCGGAGGCCGCGATCCAGAGCCACCCAGTTCATGATTTTTGAGTAGACGAAATGTTCCTGGCGATTGCGCATCTCCCAAATACCGGCATCAGGAAGCTGCCAGTTCTCGCAAATCCACTCCAGCCGGCTCCGGATCTTTGCCCAAACGTCATGGGAGGTGGGGCTGACGTGCTTGTTTGATAGATAAAACGCGTCCATGAGCTCGCCGTAGATGTCTCCCTGGACCTGCGAAACCGCTGCATTGCCGATGCGGACGGGCCGGGATGCTCGGTACCCTTCCCAGTGATCCAACTCTTGCTCGGGAAGGTCGTTGTCGCCCGCAATCGTGAAAATGACTGCACCGGGCGCCTTCGGACGGGCATGCTTGGCCGCGTAATCTTCGATCCAGTGCATGAAGGCAGCGGCCTCGTCTCTGAAGCCGATGCGCAGAAAAGCATAAACCGTAAAGGCGGCATCGCGCATCCAGGTGTAACGGTAATCCCAGTTGCGGGTGCCTCCGATGACTTCCGGCAAACTCGTGGTTGGTGCAGCGATGATCGCTCCGGTCGGTTGAAACGTAAGAAGCTTTAGCGCCAAGGCTGATCTGTGCACCTGATCCCGCCAACGCCCGTGGTAAGTGCAAGCGGAGAGCCAGTCGTGCCAGAATTTCACCGTACGGTGCAGGAATTTCTCAGTGTCTTTTTCAGACGGCAAACATGGCACACCGTCGGCGTAGTCGTCCCCAAGAATGAAGACCTGCGATTTTCCTTCGGCGAGCACAAACTCGGCGGACACCCCCCCTTGCCCGTCATCCCTCAGCGGTACGGCAGTTGAAAGAGCTAAGGTCAAGCTGCCTGCGCTGAACATCGCGCCGTTAGCCTCAATCAGCGTGTCGTGCGTCTGTCGTCCATAGTCGAAAGCCGGACGGCAAGCGACCGAAATGCGCACGGCTCCTCTAACGCAGCGAATGCGGCGGTATACACGATGGTATTCAGGCGAGTCGGAAGGTAGCCCCGCAGGCATGAAGTCTTCCAACTCGACGATTCCGTCTTTGAGCAAGAATCGCGTTACCAAGACATTCGTGGAAGGCCAATAGAACTGCTTGTGCCGCACGTCATCCGCATCGGCAGAAATTTGGAATCGGCCACCTTTTTTGTCATCCAAGATCGCCCCGAAAATACTGGGCGAATCAAAATGCGGATAGCAGTACCAGTCGATCGAACCGTTCATGCCCACCAGGGCGACGGTGCGCATGTTGCCGATGATTCCGTAGTTTTCAATAGGCTGATACGACATTATTATTCTTTTCCTTCTTGTTCGAATAAGTTGATTCACGCCCAAATCGTATCCGTATTCTTCCGCGCAACCATCGAGCTTCGCAAAGCCGGGCGTGAAAGTGATTGTGTGACAACCGCATAGATTCCTGTTTGCCGAGCATCCGGAGGATATTCTAGCCGCTCTCCGTCAGCACCTGAACTTGCTGCTGAAAATCTCATGCCAACCGCAACGACCTGTTCTGACATCGAAAACGTAACGAAAACATTGGACAAGATTATGCGTAAGCGTTTAACTATTTCCGAGTCGCCGTCCGTCTCCGACCAAGCCTGGCTGAACCTGGAAACAGCCGCTACCCTCGAGCTCACATCTGAAGACGAACGCCATCCTATCGAAGCCGCGCTTTCGTCGCGAGGTCGCCAAGGGTGGCGTGCTTCGGGCCCTGGACCGCAGACCATCCGCCTTGTCTTCGATCAGCCGCAGCGGCTTAGGCGAATCAATCTGGTGTTCAATGAGGCCGAGACCAGGCGCACGCAGGAATTCGTTCTTCGTTGGCGCTCAGAAGCTGATCCAGGCTTTCGTGAAATCGTGCGGCAGCAGTGGAACTTCAGTCCCCCGCAAACGACACGCGAGATTGAGGACTATCAGGTTGACCTCCGCAAGCGTGAAGGTATTGGAGTTGGTGATCGTCCCCGATATTGGCGGCGGAAACACGTCCGCGTCGCTCGAAAACCTGCAGTTGGCTTAGTCCACGCCCGCTAAACACCCGGGCAGCATTGTGGTGCTAGCACACCCTTTGCCAAGCTCCTAGTGGGCCAGATTCCGCCAGTCATCCTTGCGCGCTCGCTTTATTTGGGCGCGGGACCGGGCCTGTTGGCACGGGTGCTGCAGATGCTTGGCAACTGCGCAATGCGGTTGCTCGTCAAATAATTGTGTTCAGAGTCACTACCGCGCTCGTGTTAGCAGCCAGTTTACTTTTTGCCTCCTTGAGTAGTGCGCAAACCTCCGATGGACGACCGCCTGCGAACGAGTTTGTACGCCAGATCATCGACAACGAGTTGCAAGCTGAGAAAAACGATCACAGTCATTGGATGTTGCGGCTGGAGACGCGAAAATCTGGAACAACCGAAGTGAGGGAAGTAGTCGAGACCAAGGATGGAGACTTGGATTGGCTGATTTCTGTGAACGGAGAGCCTCTTCCGGAGGACCAGCGACGCGAGCGAGGGCGAGGTCTCCAACGTTTGATAAATAATCCCGCAGAGCTGAAGAAATCAAAGCGAGAAACAGATGAGGACCAGGCGCGAAGTCAGCGGCTGCTGAAAATGCTGCCGGGCGCCTTGGTCTTTGAATATGGAGAACAGCGAGGAGATCTGGTCGAACTGAAATTCAAGCCAAACTCGCATTTCCGGCTTCCGTCACATGAGGCTGCTGTCGTGCATGCGATGGAAGGTGTGTTGTGGGTAAACGGGAGGCAGAAACGCCTGGTGGAACTTTCTGGACATTTAACGCGCCCAGTGAAATTCGGCGGTGGCCTATTGGGGCATTTGGACGCGGGTGGACATTTTTATGTGAAGCAGGAAGAGGTTCAGTCCGGGTACTGGGAATTGGCCGTCCTGGATGTAGATATGAAAGGCAAGGCGCTTTTCTTCAAAACTATCGGAGTGCAGGAAGAAATGAAGCGCAGCATGTTCCGCAGAGTGCGGGATGATCTAACTGCCGCGCAGGGTGCCAATCTGCTTTATCAACAAGTGCGGACAACTAGCAAGATCAGCTTCAAGACTGAAACGGCAGTCAGCAGCCATTGCCGACGAGATGACTGCTCGGGCAGGTACGACTCTTCACCTCGACCTTCGGATTGGTTCCGATGCTTCTGTTGATAGGTCGGCGCGAATGGGCTGACGCCGCGGCAGCGCTGATCATAGTTCCTCTCATCGTGCGCGAGGCCTTCCAGTCGATGCGTGGACGAGCGTGCGGCTGTTGCTGAGTGTGCTCTGCCCGCAATGCAGTCGGTTCTGCCTTGTACAAGTTGCACCAGCTCCCCGCATCCCGACAGGCCTTTCCGCAAGACTCTTCATCTTGCGGAACGGCGCACCTGCATGGGATGCGCGCGCACTTCGTGGTCTTTTGGTCTGTCATTTCAATTTCCGTCCTTCTAGATTCTCGTTCTCTTTTTCACGATCAGTGAACTTCTGCTCCCTCACCATTCACTGCATGCGAGTCTCCAAAAATAAGTGATCTCTCACTCGCAAGCTTCTTCGCAAGCTGTGCCGTCTTGGCAAGAACAATGTGTCCTATGCGCGACACCCCTTCGTCATGTGGACGGTTGATACCCGCTGGGCAGTGCCCTGAGTTTCGCGGCGGCCACCCATTCAATCTCCTGTCCGGCGCAGACCTCAACGGGGACAATCATTTCACTAACGACCGTCCACCGGGAGCTCCGCGGAACAGCGGGCTGGGTCCGGACTATTTAACCTTCGACCTTCGGCTGGGGCGGGTGCTTAAGATCGGAGAACGCGGCACCCTGCGCCTTATCGCTGAGGGCTTCAACATGACCAACCGGAGCAACTTCGCCAGGGTCAACAATATTGTTGGCGCCACCTTCGGTTCCCTATTCAACGCACACGGCACAGCCAGCCTTTCGCCCAGCCAGCCGTTAGGTTTCACCGCGGCCCTGCCCAAACGTGAGATCCAGCTCGGCCTTCGCTTCGAGTTCTGAGCAACCAGGGAGCGTCCCGGCGTGAGGTGTGCCAGGAGTTGAAGTCCGGGAAGAATCGGACCGTTGTAAACGGCGGGTGTCTCCCACCTGCACCCCTGTGCCACGCGCTCGCGCTACTCACTAGCGAAGCCCGGAAAATGCGTGGCTGCGGTCAGCTTCGCTATTTCACTCCCATAGAGTACAAATGATCGACCTGGTGTCCGCCGTTGCTCGTTAGAAGTGTCCGCCGAGAGTGACATCCGCCGCATTATATCTCCAACAGGGCTCGTGTCGTGTTCGGTTTGCAGAGCATTAGCATCCGCACTCGGGGCTACTTGTTGTCGGCTGGCTTGAGGCGGGCCGGCTCTTCGAGGATGTCCAGGAGAGCAGTCGCGCAATAGACTCGGTCGCGCTTTGCATCGCCGACCCGTTTTACGATACTCGCACGTTCCAGTCGTTCGATGGCTCGCTGCGCGGTCGTAAACGCGACCGCCAATCTGTCCGTCACTCCTTTTGTAGTAATGAACGGATTTGCCCCCAAGAGTTCGACTACACGCAACGGGTTGTTGCTTGATTCTCCGGAGACTTTCTTCTGCCACTCGGCCAGTAGTCCGTTGATGCGCATGGCTCGACTCAAAGCATCCTCAGACATGCGAGCGACTCCCAGCAGGAAATACTCCAGCCAATCGTTCCATGCCCCGCGTTCGCTAATCCCGCGCAAACCGTCGTAGTAGTCTCGCCTTGATGCTTCAAAGAACGCCGACAAATAGAGCAGAGGTGTCGGAAGGATCTGGCGCTCGATCAGGAACAAGGTTATAAGCAGGCGTCCGACTCGGCCATTGCCATCAAGGAACGGGTGAACGGCTTCGAACTGATAGTGAGCTAGCGCAATGGTCACCAAAGGCGGCAGGGTCGATTCATGCAGGAACCTTTCCCAGGCCGCAAGGCACGGCTCGATCTCCCCTGGAGGAGGTGGGATGTAGGAAGCAGTTGCGATAGTGCTGCCGGGCTTGCCAATCCAATTCTGAATCTTCCGGAAACGTCCGGGGCAGCCTGGTGCCCCTGAACGCCCGTCATGAGTTTTTCGTGCAACTCGCGGGTAAGCCTGACGCAAAGGGGGAGTTTCTTGAGGCGCGAGATTCCGTGCTCAAGAGCGACTACGTAATTGCCGACTTCCCGAAGATCCTCGGGACTTCGATCCACGATCGCTCCCGCCTCAGCGGCGAGCAACTCACCCAGCGTGGCCTGCGTACCTTCAATCTTGCTCGACAAAACGGCTTCACGCTGTACGAAGGGACGGATCAAAATATGAGGATTGGGAAGCCGACCACCCTGGCCGGCTAGTCTTCCGACTAGCCGGTCTGCATCCGAAAGTGCCCCAATCAGCCGCGGTGTCCACTTCAGTTCAGGAGGCAGCGGCGCTGGCACGAAGGCTAAATAGCTGCCCTGCCATACTTTCTTGCCAGGAATGTTGATGGCGTTGGGCATATCGGCCTTTAGGGGCGACAATAGCGTTTCGTTCTATTTTCATAATCCATCATAATCGAAAATAGCGACGTTTGCTATTTTCATCGGCAAAAGCACCACTCGAAGCCATCAAGAAGTTTGGGCTGCAGACAATGGAACCCGAGTTCAAGGAATCCACCAACGTACCGTCACCGGACGGTGCTGCTTAGCCTTGGGCACGGCACGGAATGGTATGTGCATCGCCGGAATGTCCAAGGGAGCCCGTGACAGCAACCCCGACAACGCGGCAGCTCGCCCTCGGTAACTGGGCGTGCGGTCGCCGATAGTCACCTCGCCACCTTCATGCGCCGCGGGCAATTGCGACGGGACGGACTTTGCTGGTGAGTGCTTCCAGGAATTTATCGGAGGCAGTCATGAAGGCAAAGTGCCCGGCGTTGGGGATCAGAATCAATTCTTTCTTGGGTGCCTTGACGCACTTGAAGTACTCAACGGCGGCCTGCGTGGGAGTGATTACGTCCTCCTGTCCTTGGATCACAAAGTAAGCGGTGTGGATGTCACAAGCGGTCTTCGGCAGGTCAGTGGCGATCTGGTCGGGGATGACCTGCTCGCCGGTGAACTGCATTCCGTCTTCAAGATTCTTGAATTGTTCAGGCTCTCTAGCCTTTAATTCTGCCGCTTGGCTGCGCAGATGATGCAGCCACTCCTGATCAGAGGAAGCCCACAACGAGCGAAAATTGTATTTGTTGAGGAAACTCCAGTGATCGCCATTGGTCGGGCCGGGGCGGCCAATGGCCTCAAGTTCTTTGACGGTCGCCTCATTCCCATCCTTGCGCGCTTTGGCCAACAGCAGGTCGTATTGGGTTTTGACTAGTACCATCCAGCTTGCGGCTTGGCCCGTACCAACGTAGGCAGCGAAGAGATCGGGGCGTATCTGCACCATCCGGGTGGCGACTAGGGAACCCCAGGAGTGTCCGAGGACGATGATCTTCTTTTTGCTGAGATTGCCGCAGAGATACACAGCGAGCTCGACGCCGTCCTTTGAGATGCGGTCGAGCGTCACATCGGGCGTCTTTGTGCCGTAGCGACCGAAGGTGTGGCCGGAACCGCGCTGGTCCCATTGCACCACGATGAAGTCCTTCTCCCACGGCCTGTAGACTTCGTCTTGCGGCCATTGGGCCTCGCCCGGACCACCGTGAACAACGAGCAGAACAGGGTTTGCGCGGCTCTCGCCACGAATGCTGATCCACTGATCGATACCACCAAGCCGAACGAACGCTGTCTGGTCGATTCGTGCGCTGGAACTTTGCTCTTTTGCAATCGCGGCAACCCCGGAAATAACGATTGCAATGAGCCAGATCCAGTTTGCAACAGCACGTGTCTTTGCCTTCACGGAATGCTTAGTCACGTTAAATCCGACAGACCTCAATTAGACGATGCAGATTGGGAATCGTTACTAGGTCAGGCTACTGTTGCACAAGTAAGCGACTTGCCGCCTGCTGGTCGTCAAGCTTTACTCTCAAGAACAACCCAAGATTCCAGTACCTCGTTCCAAGAGTTGGGCGCCTTGCTACCATTAACAAATGGATCGATCCAATGGATACGAAGCAGTCTCGGAAGAGTTTCTTGCGCGCCGTGGCAGTAGTGGGACTCGGTCTACTGCAATCGGCGTGACGGAAGTGCGCAAGTGGGCGATAACACTGCCGCGCGGCAGCAGCGTTATTGATCTGGGCTGCGGGCCCGGCTTTCCCATTACGGCGGTACTGGTCGAAGAAGGACTTCAAGTCTTCGGGGTCGATGCAGCACCATCGTTTGTTGCGGCACTCCAACGCAACCTGCCCGGCATACCAATTGTTTGCGAATCCGTTCTAGAGTCGAGATTGTTTGATCGAGCCTTCGATGCTGTCTTGTCAATTGGGCTGATGTTCCTTCTCAAAGCCGAAGAGCAGGATCGGCTTATCCAGAGATTCGCCGAGATCCTGGTCCCGGGCGGCCGTCTGCTGTTCACCTCAACCGCCAAACCTGCAGTTTGGAATGATGCAATGACAGGGTTGGAATCAGTCTCTCTAGGAGCCGAGGAGTACAAGAAGCTGCTCGGAGCCGCTGGTATATCCGTTACAGAGGAGTTCGAGGATGTAGGCGAGAACCACTATTTCGACGGCTTCAAGGGAAAAATAGATACTCACACACTTTGAACAAACCGGTCGCAACATCGGACGCATGAAAATTCCGAAAGAACTCTTCGTGAATTGCCAAAAAGGACCTGAACGGAAGGCGTGGATGAGCGGTCTGCCTGTCCTGTTTCGAGAGCTAGAGACCCGATGGTCGCTACGCGTTGGCGAACCATTTGACCCCGCTGGTTCTTGCTCCTGGGTGGCACCTGCAACGCGCGCCAATGGCGAATCAGCAGTGTTGAAGCTCGCGATGCCGCACATGGAGGGACAGGATGAAATCTCCGGACTCGGCTTTTGGAACGGCAACGGCATTGTCAAATTGCTGGAAGCTGACCTTGAATCAGGCGCGATGCTATTAGAGCGCTGTCTGCCGGGAACTACTCTCCATTCAGAACCGGAGCCACGACAGGACGAAGTTGTCGCGAACCTGCTGAAGCAAATCTGGAGCCTCACCCGGAACCCATCCGATCTTTCAGGTTTTCGGCCGCTGTCGCTAATGATCGAGTTCTGGTGCCGCGAAACCATCGCGCAAAGGCATCTCTGGCCGGATGCGGGGCTTGTGAACGAAGGTCTACGAGTCTTTAAGGAGATTGGCAGACCCGCCCTGACCGATGTGCTTCTGGCCACGGACCTTCATGCCGGCAACGTCCTACGCTCTCAAAGAGAACCTTGGTTGGTGATTGACCCTAAACCATTCGTCGGCGATCGCGCATACGATCCCGTTCAGCACCTGATGAATTGCGAAACACGGCTTCATCGAGATCCAATTGAGCTGGTTCGCTGGGTTGCCGATCTCACCGAGGTCGATGCGGAGCGCCTCCGGCTTTGGACGTTGGCTCGTGCAGCAGCCGATCCGCGAGACGATTGGAAGGACGCCCGCTGGATGAGGACCGCTCGGAAGTTGGCGTTGTAATTCTTTCGTTCGCTGATTCCTTCATGGATCGATTATTAATCCTGACCAGTCGGATTGTGGAACGCAAGTTGAGCGAACTGATTCAACTTGCCGAGTTGCTCCATGATGCGGCCGACTCGGGCTAACAAGGCCGATGGCCTACCTTCTAGGCTCATACCGCATCGCCACCGACCCCGAGCCGAACTCCAGCCGGCTCACGAGCCTCAAGTCGACACGCTTCGATAGCCCGGCGAACAAGGTCGGCCCGTGGCCCACCAGCCTGGGCTGCACCATGAACTCGTACTCATCGATCAATCCCAGCTCCGCCAACGCCAGCGGGAGCTTCACGCCTCCCACGAGCAGTCCCTTACCCGACTCCCGCTTCAGCTGCTGAACGGCCTTTCCCAGATCCCCGCGCACGAGCTCCGCGTTCCAATCGACCCGGTCGAGGGTGCTCGACACGACGTACTTCTTTGCTGCGTCGATCGTCCGGGCGAAGGGTTCCATCCAATTAGGCCGCGCTCCGGTCCGCGCCGGCGGCCGCCACGCTGCCTCCATCATTTCGTAAGTCACCCGGCCAAAGAGGAGAGCATCGGCCTGGTCGAGGTTTTCCGCCGCGTGACGATGTAAGTCTTCGTCCGCGAACATTTCACGATGATCGCAGCACCCGTCCAATGTGACGTTAATGTAATACCGAAGGGGTCGCATTACGTAAGCGTACCGCCGATCAAGGTTAGATCAGAAGTTTTCTCATAAACGGTCAGGGTCCCCACACCGGAGTTTTGCCTTACCAGTCGTTGGAACTTTTCCCCCTTTAACTGTGGATCGCCTCTCTAGAGAAATCACGCCGCTATGACCTGCAAGAATAGTTCTCCCTCAAAAAGTTATTGGACAAACGCAAGACGAGGGATCAAATTGGTAAACGCGTTAAGCAAAGAATCTGTCGGCCAGAGCAATCACGGCTTGGAGGCCAATCCAATGACAGATTCATCCCTGAAGCCGTCGCGAGGAGAATGTTCGCCAGCCTCACGCTCTCCTCGCGACGACTTTCCTGATGCGTGTTTCAGCGGGCTCCAAAGGTGCCTGAGCAGGAAGGACCTGTCCGCCCAAACTGTTGAAACCTCCGATGGACGACGTTGCTATAATTCGCAACCAGGCGAACATCGGCGCTCCGATTTCTCCCCAGGAGATGGAGCGCATGGCAAAGAGGAGGTTTCAAAATCCCAGGCCTGAACGTCGTGGGGCTTGGTGGACAATGCGTGTTTGGCGCGATGAATTCATCGACGGCAGGCACGTTCGCAAACAACAGCGGGTCCGCTTGGCAGCCGTAACGGTGTCAGAGCGGGAGGTCAAGAAGATCGCGACCGAACACCTGCGACCGCTGAACCAAGGTCTGGAAAGTCTTGGATCGGCTACCAACTTCGAGCATTACATCGAAACAATCTACAAACCGGTGGTGAAGCCTCTGATGGCGACGACCAGTTTTGATAGAACGCGAGGGGTTCTGGATAATTACCTCATTCCCGCGTTCGGAAAATGTTGCCTGCGCGACCTCACCGCACTCACCCTCCAAACGTACTTCTCGAAACTCACAACGAGCACAACAAACCAAATGCTGTCGCACGAGTCGCGAGACAAGATCCGTGATGTGCTTTCGAGCGCATTGCGGTTCGCTGTGCAGCACGATCTTCTGGTGAGAAATCCAGCGGAATCGCTGCGCATACCTCCTGACAAGCGCGGCAAAAAGCGCAACAAACCCTACCTCACACCTCAGCAGTTCGACCTGCTCGTTGAACTGATTCCGGAACCGTACGCTTCGATGGTTTATGTGGCGATCTACACGGGGCTGAGGGTCAGTGAACTGGCAGGCTTACGTTGGAACGATATAGGCGCAAGCTCAATCACGATCGACGAGCGGTTTTGCCGAGGCGATTGGGGGGCACCAAAGAGTGAAGCCTCCAACGCAACGATCGGGGTGAACAGCTGCGTCGTTGACCGTATCCATCGGCTGAAGGGACTGACTGTCGAGGTTAGGGCCGGCAATGCAATTCGCAAGTACAAAGTCGTGAAGTCCGACGGTCCGGATGACCTAGTTTTCCAGGGAGTTCGATCCGGCGGTCCGCTTCGCGACAACAACATACTCGTTCGGTTCATCAAGCCTGCAGCTCGGTCGATGGAGTTGCCCTGGGTGAATTGGAGAAGCCTGCGAACATCTCATGCGACCTGGCTGAAGATGGCCGGCGCCGACGTGAAGGACGCACAGGCACAAATGCGGCACTCACGTTCGAGCACCACGTTGGACATCTACCAGCAATTCGTGCCCGAAAGCCAGCAGCGGGCAGTCGACAGACTGAGCCGTTTGGTGAATTGAATTGTGACCGAATATGACCAAGTGACCAACAGCGAGGCTTCTAAGTGATTGAAAATGTGGTGGCCAGGGACGGAGTTGAACCGCCGACGCCAGCCTTTTCAGGGCTTCACTAACAAGTATTCACAATGACTTGGAACGCACGGACGACACCGTAAGTCATTGAAAGTCACCCCAGGTCAGGAGTTTTGTGGGCTTTTTTGTGGGTTGACAAAATGGTCTGCACACTTCGAAATCGGCGTGATCGATTCGCTCGCAAGGTCATCTGCTACTGATTCGCCAGAGCCGACGATGGACAAGTTGTCCGTCGCCAGATTCTGAAGAATGTTGCACGACCCTGTAAGAGAGTAATGCGGGATTGCGAGGGATCGCCTTTATCTCGGAGAGAGAGCCTTGACCGGCCACATTTCGATTCTATCGCGGTGTTGCGATACTGAAGAATGACGGCTAGGCCGAGGATGTGATGCAAGACGCTTATGTAAGGGCGTTCCAGTGCCTCGGTCAGTTCGCAGGGCGAGCGAAGTTCTCGACCTGGCTCACTCGTATCGCGGTACATGAGGCTTTGGCTCGGGCACATAAGGCAAAACGCTTCGAGGAATGGGATGACATGAATGAAAACATGCAAGGCGAGATCGGGGCAGCCCCGCTGAAGTTAAACCCCGAATCTGAAACGGCCTCGGTAGAGATGAATAAAATCCTCGAACAAGCGATCGGGAGCCGTCCTGAGCAGTATCGGACAGTCGTGATGATGCGGGACGTGGAAGAAATGACAACTGGGGAGACTGCCGAATGCCTGTCGCTCACCGAAGATTACGTCAAGATTCGGTTACACAGGGCCCATGGGATGTTGCGAAAGGAACTTTACCAAAGCGCCCGAATATCTGAAGCGAACGCATTCCCGTTTCATGCTCCTCGCTGCGACCGTATTGCGACTAATGTTTTCGCCAGATTGGCAACGCTCGAAACACCGCAAAGGCGCGTCGGCATTTAAGAGAGGGGTGCCAACCTTCAACAGGCCCAATAACTCTTCTGGTAAATCTCCAACTCTCATAGCCGTCTGTAGCGTGCTTCAGTGCCAAATAGAGGGAGAACGGGCGATCACCGGCACGATGACTTTTCCCACACCGCGGAAGAGACCTGATTGGACTGGCGGACAGACGCCCTCCCCTCATTCCCTCCGATACAATAGCCCTCGTGCCAGAACCCGCTGCTGCAATTGGAAAGACGCTCGCGAAAGTCCCAATCTTCTCTGGGCTGGAGGAGAACGAATTGAGTTTCCTCGCGCAACGTACCGTGCTGCGCAATTATTCTGCGGGCCAGAGCGTGTTCGGCGAAGGTGAGCCTTGCGCTGGGCTCTACGTCGTCGAAGCCGGCCATGTGCGAATCTTTAAGAGTTCGGCCAATGGGCGCGAACAAGTGCTGAGTATCGATGGACCGGGTAGTTCCATTGCAGAACTTCCCGTGTTCGATGGCGGGAACTATCCCGCATCTGTAACGACGATCGACGATGCCACGCTGCTCTTTGTCAGCAAGCAGGACTTTCAGGCTCTGTGCCTGGCCCACCCTCAGGTGGCGCCAGAAGCCATGTTGAAAGGAGCGCCCCGCCAAGGAGTCGTGCGGCGTGTCCCGGTTTCCTTCTGGGAAAGCAATGAGTCCGAGTTCTTCTTTGGCGCGAGTGACCCATTGATCCTGCGCCCGGTTCTTTGCGAGTCCAGAGCTTCTAACCAGTCGCGCTTGGTTGCTCGGTAGTCAATTTCAAGGTCGGTGTACTTTTTGGCTGAGCACCAAAACCGGAGCTGCTTGTCCTTTTGACCATTGGAGTTTGCAATTCTTCGCCCAGCTAACGAGACAGATCGACGAATGACATGCTCTCGCCTTCTGATCGAAGGTGACCGATGTGTGCAAAGAGCTCATTTCGTTCGTCGTCATTCGCCGCGTACAGCTTTTCAGCTCGTGCGTACAGAGGCGCTGCGGCGGCGCTGTTGTTAAGCCAATAGAAATGATCGGCGGTGGGAACGATCACCAGGGCGTTCGTGGACTGCAATGCTTCAGCTGAATCCTTAGTTCGTTTGGCCGAGCTTGAGCTGCAATGTGGTGGTGAGCCATGAAGGCGTACAACGATCATCCATCAGGACCGCTAAGATCAGAGCGACAGCTGATGCCATCTTCCTTCGGACACGAATCCTCACGCAAAATCCCGGTCTGCTGAGGTAGTTCTCAGACGTTTGAAGAGGAATTACGATGTAGCGGTACCGACATTGTACCCAAACAGCAGAGTGTCCGGCTATCTAGCTGCCGCAGTTCGAAATTCGAACTGAAAAGAGCACAGCCTGAAATATTTGCAGCCCCTTGCAGGTTAATGCCATGAAAGAACGGCCCCACGCATCCCCGCCTCTTGGCAACGCCAAAGTGGAAGAGCTGCTATCATAGTTGTTGAGGCGGTTACGTTTTTCTCCTCTTTCAGGTCTTCTGACCTAAGCCAGTCCATCTGAAGTTTTCCCACCTTAGGCTTTTCAGCGAGTGAAGGGTTTGCCAATTTCGTCCGTAGCGATCTTGCCCGACTGGCTTGGTCGATGCAGAACTCGCCAAGAAGGGTCGCTCATATGAACGCAACCAGTATTGCCTTCGGGCTGCTTATCGTGATCTTCACGATCCTGCTGCTCCTATGGAAGCGCCAGCTGATACCACAGATCACCGGGGTTCGATCACAAAGAATGTGTCCAGCTTGCGGATTGATCACATCGCCGAAAGCCCGTTGCTTAGAGTGTGGCGTGGCCACTGTCTCAACGCGGTAGTGTCGTAACACCCGGAACGAACTGCGAGCGGCCCTTTTCAGCCCCGCTTTGTCTTTAACTTAGGAGCAGATGTCTTGCCAAGCACAATTCTTTTTCCCAAGCGAGTTCTGGAAGTAGTCAGCCCGCGGCCCTTGGCTCAGGAAGGCACTGCAGCGCCTCGTGCCCGATAGCAATCAAAGGCATCCCTGCCGAGTCGAATGGCGGTGATCGGAAATTACCTTCCACGACATTGTGGAATCGCCACGTTCACCACGGACCTATGCAGCGCCATTTCTGCAGAGTACGGGACTGCTCGACTCTTGGCGCTCCCGGTCAATGACACCGAGGAGGGTTAGACTATCCCGCGCGAGTGCGATGGTCGCTCGCCCAGGACGACGTGAAGTCGTATCAGGGAGCGGCTGAATTTCTGAACTTCAACAACATTGACATGGTGTGCCTGCAGCACGAGTATGGAATCTTCGGCGGTCCCGCCGGAAGCCGTATTTTGCATCTGCTGCGCGGCTTGAAGATGCCCGTCGTAACAACGTTGCATACAGTTCTCCGCGAGCCAGACCCCAACCAATTGGTGGTCATGGAGGAAATCGCAGAGCTCTCCGACCGCCTCATTGTCATGAGTCAGCTCTCGTCCCAGTTCCTGCAGGAAATCTTTAAGGTGCCTGGCAATAAGATCGACATGGTGCCGCATGGTGTTCCGGACCTGCCATTCCTGGATCCCAATTTCTACAAGGACCGCTTCGGTGTGGAAGGCAAGGCGGTACTCCTCACGTTCGGCCTGCTCTCACCAAACAAGGGAATCGAAAACGTAATTCAAGCACTGCCGCAGATTTTGTCCAAGCACAAGAATGTCACGTACATTGTCGCGGGAGCGACTCATCCTCACATTCTGCGTCGCGAGGGGGATAAGTATCGAGCCAGTTTGCAGGCCTTGGCGAAGGAAATAGGAGTGGAATCGCAGGTGATATTCCACAATCGCTTCGTCAGCCCGGAAGAGATGGTCGAGTTTATTGGTGCCGCCGACATTTACATCACGCCCTACCGGCATGAAGCGCAAGTGGTTTCCGGAACGCTGGCCTATGCATTGGGTGCAGGCAAAGCGATCATTTCGACTCCCTATTGGCACGCGATTGAATTGTTGGACGACCGCCGCGGCGCGCTCGTGCCCTTCCAGAATCCTGATGCTATCGCGCAAAAAACAATCGAACTCCTCGACACCCCCGCGATACGCCACGCCATGCGTAAACGTGCGTATCTCTTCGCCCGCGAGATGGTATGGAAACGGGTCGCGCAAGGCTACATGGAGAGTTTCTCAAGGGTACGCAGCGATCGCATGGAAAGTCCCCGAGTCCAGTTCTCGGCCCGGATGACTCACAAATTACTGGATCAGTTGCCGGAACTGAAACTGGATCATTTGAATCGGATGACCGATGACACTGGGATACTCCAGCACTCGATCTTTACGATCCCGAACCGCAGGGAGGGATACACCACAGACGACAATGCACGTGCTCTCATTTTTGCCGTCTTGCTGGGTCAGTTGGGTAACGGGCAATTGAACAACGATCAGCGAGAAAGGGCAAATCCAGCTGCCGAAGACTCCACTCTTCGGTATCTGTCGTTCCTGGAGCACGCATTCAATCCAGCGAAGGGCCGATTCAAGAACTTTCTCCGCTATGATCGTCGATGGAACGAACCGGTGGGCTCCGAAGACTGTCATGGCCGGGCGCTGTGGGCGTTGGGATCGGTTCTAGGCCGATCACAGGATCAGGGATGTCGGGGCGCTGCCGGGCGATTGGTCGAGTTTTCTCTGCCCGCAGTCCTGGAATTCAGCAGTCCGCGGGCCTGGGCCTACACCCTGCTCGGAATTCAGGAATACCTCACTTCGTATCCGGGCGACCGCGATGCGCAAAAAATACGATCCGCCCTCAGCCGGCGGTTGCTCGAAATGTATGAGTCAATCCGACGACCGGAGTGGAAATGGTTCGAGAATGTTCTGGCCTATGGCAACGCGAGACTGCCTCAAGCCCTGCTCCTGGCGGGCGCAGCATGCTCCGATGATCGCATGATTTCCGCCGGGCTCGAATCGCTGGATTGGCTGTCAAAGACGCAACACTGCGAAATCAACTGCCACTTTGTGCCAATCGGTTCGCAAGGTTTCTATCGACAGGATGGAGAGAAGGCTCGTTTTGATCAACAGCCGATTGAAGCCGCCGGCGCGGTCTCTGCGTGTCTGCAAGCATACCGCGTAACTAGCGACAGCCGCTGGCGCAACGAAGCATGGTCAGCTTTCAACTGGTTCCTCGGCGACAACGATCTGCAACTGCCCCTTTATGATTCCGTTACCGGCGGTTGCCGGGACGGCCTGCATCCCGACCGCGCCAATGAAAACCAGGGAGCAGAATCAACCCCGTCATTCCTCATGGCGCTCCTAGAAGTGCGCTCAGTGCCTGACCTTGAACCAAAGGAAATCCTTTCATGACCGTACACGTGGAAAAGCAAGTGAGCCTTGTCAGCACTCCGTTCGAGCCATTGCTGCATCGCCATAGTGCCAACCCCATCCTCACGAGCAAGGACTGGCCGTATCCCATTAACAGTGTGTTCAATGCTGGCGCAACGACGCTTGCGGACGGCACGACCCTGCTGCTTTGCCGCGTGGAAGATCGCCGTGGTCTGTCACATTTCTGCGCCGCGCGCTCTCGCAACGGAGTCGATGGATGGCAGATCGATAGTCAGCCCACATTGATGGCAGACCCAAAGAATTATCCTGAGGAGATCTGGGGCATCGAGGATCCTCGCATCACGTTCGTCCCCGAACTGCAGCAATACGTCGTCACGTATACGTCCTATTCGCGCGGCGGTCCCGGCGTGTCGCTGGCTCTGACCAAAGACTTCCGCACCTTCGAACGATACGGCGTGATCATGCCGCCGGACGACAAAGACTCCGCACTTCTGCCACGGAGAATCGACGGATGCTGGGCGCTGATTCATCGCCCCATGACGACCCTCGGATCGCACATGTGGATTTCCTACTCTCCCGACCTGCGTTACTGGGGTAGGCACAGGCTCATGCTGGAAGCTCGCCGCGGCGCCTGGTGGGACGCCAACAAAATCGGGTTATCGCCGCCTCCCATCGAGACTTCCAGAGGATGGCTGGTGTTCTACCACGGAGTGCGCCACACGCCCTCGGGCTGTCTGTATCGGTTGGGTTTGGCCCTCTTCGATCTCGAGAATCCGGAAAAATGCCTGCTGCGAGGAGATTCGTGGATCTTTGGTCCGGAGGCGTCGTACGAACGCCACGGCGACGTTGACGATGTTGTTTTCCCGTGCGGATACACGATGGACGCCGATGGCGACACGATCAATGTCTACTACGGAGCTGCGGATTGCGCGATTGCCCTGGCGCGGGCCAGCGTGCGATCTCTGCTGGACTGGCTGGACGCCAATGGAAGTTGCGAGCGGCGCCAGCGAGCGCAGGACTTGTGAAATTGCTCTTCGGCGTCTTTCAGTTTGTTTTTGGGTGCCGTCACCGTCACCGAAGTCGCGTGTTTACGATCAAACACCGAACCTATCGGGTCTGCTTCGATTGTGGACGGGAATTCGAGTTACCGGACGCTCACGCAGACCTCCTGCGCAAGGGGTAGGCGTTCTAACCAACTGAACTACGCCCCACAAACAGAGTATCCATAACTTCCACGTCCCCTACCCCAACCTTGGATGTTTTTGCCAGGCCTTCGAGGGACAGCGCTGCGGGATTAGGTTTACAACGAATTAAGAGACACCGCACAAGTCGTACAAGACATCGCATTTTGTGGGTTGGATTGCGGGTTGGAAAAAGCTTCTTCTGCAGGCTGCAGTTCGTAGTTTTCGCGAGGATCTTGAACTGCATGCGAACGTTTGTGGGACGTAAACGGATCGAAGCTCTGTGCAACAGGTCATTGCACATCATCAGCCGTGGCATCAGGGTGGAACGGAGAATGGTGACGTCGCAGACCAGGAATTGCGTATCGCCGTGCGCGCGGCTCCGCTTGATTCTGGCACATTACGTACGTGAATATTCAGTATTTGCTGTATTTAGGCAGGAATGAGAATGTGCTAGGTTTCTTGTGAGGTTCGTGCCACAAATGGTCTCGATGACATTGCGAACATTAGGACATTTCTGGTTTCGCTTGCTGGCCACCCTGCTGGCCTGTACCGCACCATTTGAGCCGATACTAGTTTCCGCTGATCAAGTCCCCGTCCGCCACATGGAAGGCCTGATGCACGGCTTTCTTGCACTCCGCACCCTTGATGGCAAGCGCCTTGCAGACGGTGAAATGACCCAAGTCCCAGAGGGTGACCGGCTGACGAGCCGTCTGATCTTTCGTTTTAAGGATGGTTCGGTCTACTGCGACACAACCATATTCTCTCAACGAGGCGCCTTCCGGGTTTTGAGCGATCATCTCGTGCAGCGTGGGCCTTCCTTCAAACAACCGATGGATACCTTGATTGATGCGTCTTCGGGACAGATCACGGTGCGCTACAAGGATTCGGCTGGCAACGATAAGATTCTGAACGAGCGGCGTGATCTGCCTCCAGACGTCGCGAATGGATTGCTGTTCACCTTGGTGAAGCACATTCAGCCAAATGTGCCACAAACCACGGTTTCCATGGTAGCGACCACTCCAAAGCCGCGACTAGTGAAACTTGAGATCCTCCCAGAAGGCGAGAAAGCGATTGCCAGTGGTAACACCAAACACGAAACCGTACGCTACGTCGTCAAAGTAAAAATCGGAGGTGTGGCGGGCCTGGTGGCGCCGCTCTTGGGGAAACAGCCTCCCGACACCCACGTATGGGTTCTCACGGGCAATGCTCCGGCCTTCGTAAAATTCGAGGGTCCAATCTACGATGGCGGCCCGATTTGGCGGATTGAACTGGCAACTCCGGCCGGATTCTAGCCGTTCTCAGATTTCACCCGTGATCGTCAGGACGTTCCGCCCAGTCGATTCGTTTGCCGCCCCGCCATTGAAATGAA
>QIAM01000031.1 GCA_003225555.1 Acidobacteriota bacterium
TGCCGGGGGACAACGTCAGTCTGACGATCGAGTTGATCACGCCGGTGGCGATGGAGAAGGGCTTGCGCTTTGCGATCCGCGAAGGTGGGCATACGGTCGGAGCCGGAACGATCGCGGAGAGTGTGCAGTAAGCGGAGATTGGTCGGTAGTAAGAAGGCTCCGGACGTCGCCTCAGAATGACAAAGGTTTGAGCTAGAAGCTAGCAGCTAGAAGCTGTTCTGGAGTGAGCAATGCCCCGAGAAATCGTGACGTTACAGTGTGGTGATTGCAAAGAGCGCAATTACTCGACGACCAAGAACCGGAAGACGACCACGGAGCGGCTGGAATTCAAGAAATTCTGCGCCCGCTGCCGCAAGCACACAGCGCATAAAGAGGTTAAATAGGGAGTTGGCTTTAGCCACGGTTTGGCTGAGAGCTGACCGCTGATAGCTGACAGCTTTTTAGGGGCGTAAGCTCAACGGTTAAACTGCCGGTCTCCAAAACCGGACTTGGGGGTTCGAATCCCTCCGCCCCTGCCAGAGTTTACGGCCGAGAAGGAAGGGTTAGGGAGTAGGAATGGCAGTCGAGACGAAGAAAATGGCGAATTCAATTGCAGCGGCGGGTGGCAGCTTCGGCGACCACATCCGGTCCTGGCCGGAACGGATTAAGACGTTCTACAACGACGTGCGCAACGAAATGCGCAAGGTAACCGCTCCCTCGTGGAAGGAAGTGCGCGCCACGACTACGGTGGTTGTCATCACAGTGTTCATCTTCGGAGTCTACTTCTTTCTCGTCGATAACTTGATCCAGAAGGGCGTCACGCTCCTGTTCAATTATTTCAAGGCCCACTGAGGAAGGAAGTAGAGTCTGGGAAAGCATCATATGCCGGACGAAGAAAAAACCGAAGCCGCGGCCACTGGAGAGGGCGAGCAGCAGCCTTCTGCGGAAGGAGCCACGCCCGCCGCAACCGCCGAACCGCCGCGCAACCCGAATATGAAGTGGTACATCATCCACTCCTATTCCGGGTTTGAGCGCAAGGTAAAGGAGTCGCTGGAGTCACGCGTGCAGGCGTTTGGCTTGCAGGACAAGATCGGCAAAGTGCTGATCCCGACCGAATCGGTCACCGAAGTTCGCGGCGGCAAGAAATATACCTCGGAGCGCATGTTCTATCCCGGCTACGTGCTGGTCGAAATGGACATGGATGACCACGTCTGGCACGTGGTGAAGTCCACGCCGCGCGTCACCGGATTCGTCGGCACCGGGCAGCAGCCGACGCCGCTTTCTGACGAAGAAGTGCAGCACATCGTCTACAAAGTCGCCGACAGCCGCGAGAAGCCGAAGCTCAAGGTCAAATTTGAAAAGAACGAGTCCGTGCGCATCACGGAAGGTCCGTTCGCCAGCTTCACCGGCGTAGTCGACGAGGTGAATGAAGATCGCGAGACGCTGAAAGTGATGGTCACAATTTTCGGCCGCTCCACCCCGGTGGAATTGGAGTTCAACCAGGTGGAGAAGGTGGCATAAAGATTTTGGGAAGGGCACGGCTTCCAGCCGTGCCGAAGGAAGTCTGCAATAGGGTGGGCTTTAGTCCCTGAGGGTATTAGGTAAAGATCATGGCAAAGAAAGTTACAGGTTCAGTAAAGCTTCAAATCGCGGCGGGCAAAGCGACTCCCGCGCCGCCGGTGGGTCCGGCGCTCGGACAGGCGCAGATCAACATCATGGAGTTCTGCAAGCAGTTCAACGCCCGCACGAATCAGAAAGAACTAGAAGGGCTCATCATTCCCGTGGTGGTGTCGGTCTACAGCGACCGCTCATTCACCTTCATCACCAAGACGCCGCCGGCGTCGATTCTGCTGAAGCGCGCCGCCGGCATTGCCAAGGGATCGGGAACGCCCAACAAGGACAAAGTCGGCAAAGTCACGCTGAAGCAGGTGGAGGACATCGCCAGGCAGAAGATGCCCGACCTGAACGCCGCCTCGGTAGAAACCGCGATCAAGAGCGTCCGCGGAACGGCGCGGTCCATGGGCATTGAAGTAGTTGGGTAGCGCCGCCGTCCCGGCGGCCATCAGGCCGGCCGGAGGCCGGCGCTACAAGTTCAGTCGAAAACACCACGGGTGATCGGACCAACGGTCAACGGTGGGAGACAAGGAAGAGCAAATGAGTAAAAAAGAAGGAAAGAATATCGCCAAGGCGCACGCAGCCGTAGAAAAGCGGCCCTACATCCTGCAGGACGCAGTGCCGCTCCTGCAGAAAGTGAAGTTCGCAAAATTTGACGAGACCGTAGAAGTCACACTGCGCCTGGGTGTCGATCCCAAGCATGCCGACCAGATGGTCCGCGGCACCGTGGTTCTGCCGCACGGACTGGGCAAGTCGAAGAAGGTTCTGGTCATCGCCACCGGAGACAAGGTGAAGGAAGCGGAGGCGGCCGGCGCCGACTTCGCAGGCGGCGAAGAGATGGTTGAGAAGATCACCAAGGAAAACTGGACTGACTTCGACGCTCTGATCGCCACGCCTGACGTGATGAAATCCGTCGGACGTCTTGGCAAGATTCTCGGCCCCAAGGGGCTGATGCCCAACCCAAAGACGGGAACCGTTACCTTCGACGTAGGAAAGGCCGTGCAGGAAGTGAAAGCCGGCAAGGTCGAGTTCCGCACCGACAAGACAGCGCTGGTTCACTGCCCGGTAGGGAAGATTTCGTTCTCGCCCGACAAGTTGATCGAGAATGCCACGGTGCTGATCACCAGCGTGATCAAGGCCAAGCCATCCGTGGCCAAGGGCAAGTACATCAAGGGCTGCACGCTTAGTTCGACCATGGGGCCGGGGATTCTGTTGGATGTGGCTCCGATCGAGGCAGCAGCAAAGGCCTAGCCGAGCGTTGCTCGGCCGGATAGCCGAGGGCGGCTGTCCCCACATGAGCTGAAATGATGCTCATCATTCGATAAGGATTAGGGGATGGGAAAATGGCGGTTACCAAAGCGAAAAAGGCAGAACAAGTCGAAAAGCTGAGTGCAGACCTGAAGAATGTTTCTAACGCCGTCGTGGCGACCTATAGCAAGCTCACCGTCGCCCAGGACTATGAGTTGCGCAAGGCGCTGCGGGGCGCCGGCGCGAAATACCGCGTTGTGAAGAATACGCTGGCTGAGCGCGCGGCCAAGGGCACCAAGGTTGAAGAGGCGTTGCAGAATCTGGCGGGGGTGACCTCCATCGCCTACACCACCGGCGATCCCGTAGCCATGGCCAAGGCGCTCACGAAGTACGCCAAGGACACACCGGAGTTCACCTTCAAGGTCGGCGTGGTCGAAGGCAAGGTCATCTCGATCAAAGAGATCGAAGTCCTGGCCACCATGCCGTCGAAAGATGAACTGCTGTCGAAGCTCCTGTTCCTGATCAACGCTCCAGCGCAGCGGTTGGTGACGGCCATGAACGCAGTCGGCCGCAATCTGGCCGTAGTCGTAGATCAAGGCGTGCAGCAAAAGAAGTTCAAGGAAGCCTAGCTCTAATGTGGGGACAGCCGCCCTCGGCTGTCCGGTCGAGCAAAGCTCGACTAGGTTTTGCCGGCAGCGTATCTCAGCCGGAATGATTTCTGGATGGCTAACGCCATCCGAAGAGATTTGGTTATCAGCAAGTCAGGGGTTGCGCGGTTCGATCCAAAGCGTTGTCTGGCGCAAGGAATCGAGCCTGGTCGCACTGGAAACCTGGCCCACGGATAACGAAATCAACAAAACTGATAACTAGCGGAGAAATAACATGGCGGACCTGCAACAGTTGGAAGAATCAATCGTAGGGTTGTCGCTGCTCGAAGCAGCGCAGCTCGTTAAGAAGTTGGAAGAGCGTCTGGGCGTGTCGGCAGCAGCGGCAGCCCCGGTCATGGTGGCCGGTGGAGGCGGCGGGGCGGCAGCGGGCGCGGCTCCGGCTGAAGAGAAGACCGAGTTCACGGTCGTCCTCAAGGAAGTCGGCGCGAACAAGATCAACGTCATCAAGGCCGTTCGCGAAGTCACCAGCCTGGGCCTGAAAGAAGCCAAGGAACTGGTGGATGGAGCGCCCAAGAACGTGAAAGAAGGCGTTTCCAAGGACGAGGCGGAGACCATCAAGAAGAAGTTCACCGAAGCCGGAGCTACTGTCGAAGTAAAGTAGCGGATTTTTCGGGCGTGACCGTGATCGAAGTCGAAGGGAGGCCCCTCCGCGGCGTCATCCTGAGCGCAGCACGTTTTTCAGGCGGAGTGAACGATCTGGCGTGGATCGTAGCGGCTTTCGGTCCCGAGAGGGAGTCGAGCCCGCCTTGAAAAACCGTTTGCCGGGCGAAAATGCCCTAAAACGGTGCAAATACGGGCTAGAAAATCGTTCTGACTAGTTGTGAACCCTGGGCGGCGGTGTTAACATCTATATAACATCGCTTCCCCGGATTCACTCAGGCGCGAGTGGAAACTCGCGAGGGAAGTTTGGGCATGCTGCTCCGCGGGCAGGCGGGGCGGAAACAGGCCGGATAACTGGCGCGAAAGATTTCAAATCAAGAAGGGCAAAACGCTAAGCATGGCGTCAACGGGAACACCTGTCCCCGCGGACGCCCTGTCGTCTTTTCAGGTCCCGGCTTTTAGGTTCAACGCATTAGGTCCCGCGGCGCGATTTTGCGCCCTACATTCCGCGGTTTGAACGCGGCCCTCGGCTGCGCGTGAGATTGGGAGTTTCTTGACGATGAAGAATAATGCCTTCCGTAAACGCTTTGATTTTTCCAAAATTCCAGCCACCATTCAGATCCCGAATCTGATTGAAGTACAGAAACGCTCCTACGACCGCTTTCTCCAAATGGACAAGCTGCCGAGCGAGCGCGAAGACGGCGGCCTGCAAGCGGTTTTTCAGTCCGTCTTCCCGATCACCGACTTCCGCAACGTATCACAGCTGGAGTTTGTGGATTACGCCATTGGTAACTGGGAGTGCAAGTGCGGCCACCTCAAGGGCCTGCACCACCTCCGTACCACTTGTAAGAATTGCGGATCCACGGTTATCACCGATCCGTTTCATCCCGGCGAAGTGCTGTGCTCGAAGTGCGGCACCTACAACGCCAATACGCCCGACTTCTGCAACAAGTGCGGCGACCCGGTTGGCCTGCAGCTGAAGTACGACGTGGCCGAGTGCGAAGAGCGCGGCATGACTTACTCCGCGCCCCTCAAGTCACGATGCGTCTGACCATCTTCGACAAGGACGCTGAGACCGGCAACCGCTCCATCCGCGACATCAAGGAACAGGAAGTCTTCTTCGGCGACGTGCCTCTAATGACGCAGAACGGCACTTTTATCATTAATGGAACAGAGCGCGTCATTGTCAGCCAGTTGCACCGCTCGCCCGGCGTGTTCTTCGAAACCGCCAACAACCGCACCTACTTCCTGGGGAAGATTATTCCCTACCGTGGCTCGTGGGTGGAATTCGAGTACGACCAGAAGAACGTGCTCTATGTCCGCATCGACCGCAAGCGCAAGTTCCTGGGAACGATCTTCCTGCGCGCGCTAGGCCTGCGTTCCGGCGAAGATATTCTGAAGACGTTCTACACCGTCGATCGCATCGCGGTTCGTGACAAGAAGCTCTACTGGACGCTCGACCCGACCAACGAGAAGCCCACGAACCTGCTGGGCATGAAGCTGGCGCACAGCATCAAGAACAAAGCCGGGGACGAAATCGCGCACTCCGGCCGCAAGATCAATCACCAGACTCTGAAGGAAATTCAGAAGGCGAAGATTACCGAAATCGAAGTCGACATCACTGACCTCGAAGGCGCGTGGACCGCCGGCGACGTCGTCGATACCACTACCGGCGAAATTCTGCTCGAAGTCAACTCCGAAGTGACAGCCGACAAGGTTTCGAAAATTCTCGACTCCGGCGTCGTGGAGATGAGCCTCTTCTTCCCCGAGCGCGACGATGTGGGCACGGTCATCAGCCAGACCCTGAAGCGCGATTCAGTGAAGACGCCGCAGGAAGCGCTGATCGAGATCTACCGCAAGCTGCGTCCCGGCGACCCGCCGACGCTCGACACCGCCACGGCGCTGTTCCACGGCATGTTCTTCGATCCGCGCAAGTATGACTTCTCGCGCGTCGGCCGCCTGAAGTTCAACATCAAGCTGTTCGAGAACCAGGATGCGACCAGTCTCGACAAGCGCACGCTCGATCCCGAAGATTTCTACGGCACTATCGCCTACCTGCTGAAGCTGCGCAAAAACATTGGCAGCGTGGACGATATCGATCACCTCGGCAACCGCCGCGTCCGCGCGGTCGGCGAGTTGATGGAGAACCAGTTCCGCATCGGCCTGGTCCGCATGGAACGCGCCATCAAGGAAAAGATGAGCGTGTACCAGGAAATGTCCACGGCCATGCCGCACGACCTGGTGAACGCCAAGCCGGTGATGGCCGCCATCCGCGAGTTCTTCGGATCGTCGCAGCTCTCGCAGTTCATGGATCAGACCAACCCGCTCTCCGAGATTACGCACAAGCGGCGTCTATCAGCGCTTGGGCCGGGCGGTCTGTCGCGTGAGCGTGCCGGATTCGAAGTGCGCGACGTTCACCCCACACACTACGGACGTATCTGTCCGATTGAGACGCCGGAAGGCCCGAACATCGGCCTGATCTCGTCGTTGAGCTGCTACGCCCGCATCAACGACTACGGCTTCATCGAGTCGCCCTACCGCAAGATCAAGAACGGGCGAGTGGTCGATTACGTCACCGTGGTAAACACCGGCGATAGCGACCACAAGGTCGGCGATCACATGGAGAAGCACGAGATCGAGAAGATCAACTCCGAACTGAAGGACAAGCACAAGAAGCCCGCGCAGATTGAGCCCTTCTCGTTCTATCTCTCCGCCTGGGAAGAAGACCGTCACACCATTGCACAGGCGAACGTAGAACTCGACGACAAGGGCCGTATCGTGGCCGAGTTGGTCAACGCCCGCAAGGCTGGCAATTTCGTACTGGTAAGTCGTGACGAAGTCGACTACGTCGACGTCAGCCCCAAGCAGTTGGTTTCCGTCGCCGCCTCGCTGGTTCCGTTCCTCGAGCACGACGACGCGAACCGCGCACTGATGGGCGCGAACATGCAACGCCAGTCCGTGCCTCTGCTCCGCGCGCAGGCGCCAATCGTCGGCACCGGAATGGAAGGCGTTACCGCTCGCGACTCGGGCGCTGTTGTTCTCGCCCGCCGCAACGGATTCATCGACTCGGTCGACTCCGAGCGCATCATCGTGCGTGTCGAGGGCGAACACCATCCCACGCAGTTGTCGCGTGAGGTGGGCAGCGACATTTACCAGCTCACCAAGTTCAAGCGCTCCAACCAGAACACCTGCATCAACCAGAAGCCGGTGGTCAAAAAAGGCGAGCGCGTGGTCAAGGGGCAGGTCATCGCCGACGGTCCCTGCACCGATCACGGCGAGCTGGCTCTGGGACGCAACGTCCTGGTCGCCTTCATGCCGTGGCGCGGCTACAACTTTGAGGACGCGATTCTCGTCTCCGAAAAGATGGTGAAAGAGGATTACTACACCTCTCTCCACATCGAGGAGTTCGAGATCGAAGCCCGCGACACCAAGCTCGGCCCCGAAGAAGTCACGCGCGACATCCCCAACGTCAGCGAGACCATGCTGCGCAACCTGGACGAAGCGGGCGTGATCCGCATCGGCGCCAGCATCAAGCAGGGCGACATCCTCGTGGGCAAGGTCACGCCCAAGGGTGAAACCCAGCTCACCCCGGAAGAGAAGCTGCTGCGTGCCATCTTCGGCGAAAAAGCCGGCGACGTGCGCGACGCTTCGCTCTACTGCCCGCCCGGCATCGAGGGCGTAATCGTCGACGTGAAGATTTTCTCCCGCAAAGGCCAGGAGAAGGACGAGCGCGCCAAATCGATTGAAGCGACGCAGATCGCCAAGCTCGAAAAGAACCTCTCGGACGAAATCCGAATTCTGACCGACGAGCGCCTCAAGCGCCTGGAAAATATCCTGGGCGGCAAGGAAGTGCAGGCTGACCTGCACGACGAGCGCACCAACAAGCGTCTGCTGAACAAGGGCAACGTTCTGGACCGCGACGCGATCGAACGCATCTCCACCCGCAACCTGAAGCGCATCAAGTACGCCGACAAGGATCCGCGAGTGAATGAGCAGATCGACGAGATTGAGGAAATGACCTCGCGGCAGATCGACGTCTTGAAAAAGATCGTCAACGAGAAGAAGGACAAACTCACCAAGGGCGACGAGCTGCCGCCGGGCGTGATCAAGCTGGTCAAGTGCTACGTCGCCATGAAGCGCAAGCTGAGTGTGGGCGACAAGATGGCCGGCCGTCACGGCAACAAGGGCGTGATTGCCCGCATCCTGCCGGAAGAGGACATGCCGTACCTCGAGGACGGGACGCCGGTAGAAATCGTCCTGAACCCGCTCGGCGTTCCCAGCCGTATGAACGTCGGCCAGATTCTAGAAACCCACCTCGGATGGGCCGGATTCGTCCTGGGCGAGAAGATCACCGAACTGCTGAAGGAGAACACGCGCACCGAAGCCATCCGCCGCGAGTTGAAGGCTCTGTTCAAAGACTCGCAACTGGCGGACATCATCGGCGACATGAGCGATGAGGAGTTGGAGGGGATTGCTCCCACTCTGGCGAAGGGCGTATTCATGGGCTCACCGGTATTCGACGGATCGCGCGAGGGCGAGATCAAGGCCCTGCTCGAACACGCCGGACTGCCGACCTCAGGCAAAACGACTCTTCACGACGGTATGACTGGCGAGAAGTTCGAACAGCCGGTCACGGTCGGCTACATCTACATGCTGAAGCTGTCGCACCTGGTGGACGACAAGATTCACGCGCGTTCCATCGGGCCGTACTCGCTGATCACCCAGCAGCCGTTGGGCGGCAAGGCGCAGTTCGGCGGACAGCGTTTCGGCGAAATGGAAGTCTGGGCGCTCGAAGCCTACGGCGCAGCATTCATCCTGCAGGAGCTGCTGACGGCGAAATCCGACGACGTATACGGCCGCACCAAGATTTACGAGGCCATCGTCAAGGGCGAAGCCGCCATGGAGCCCGGCGTACCCGAATCGTTCAACGTGCTGATCCGCGAGCTGCAATCGCTCTGCCTCGATGTGGAACTGATCAAGGCAGCCGAGAAAAAGCCCACGGCCAGCGCGGCAGCGGATTAGTCGTCGGTCGCTAGTCGTTAGTCGTTAGCGGCCAGCGCATCCGACTCAAAGTTTCGAAAGACAAGACCTGCGATCTTGCTCTTGGATATGCGGGTCAAGAGATTTCGCTAGCGACTAACGACCAACGACTAGCGACCTTTCAAGAGCCGCAAGCGGCGGCGCAATAGCCGAGGAAAGCGGAGGAACACCTTGTTTCGATCGAGCCCGTTCGAAATGGCAAATGTAATTGCAGACTTTGATGCCATCCGCATCAGTCTGGCGTCTCCGGAAAAAATTCGGAGCTGGTCGCACGGCGAAGTCACCAAGCCTGAGACCATCAACTACCGCACCTTCAAGCCGGAGCGCGACGGCTTGTTCTGCGCCCGCATCTTCGGCCCGGTCACCGACTGGGAGTGCTTGTGCGGCAAGTACAAGCGCATGAAGCACCGGGGCGTGATCTGCGACAAGTGCGGCGTGGAAGTCACTCTCTCGAAAGTGCGCCGCGAGCGCCTCGGTCACATCGAGCTGGCGTCGCCCTGCTCGCACGTGTGGTTCTTCAAAGGACTGCCCAGCCGCATCGGCCACCTGCTCGACATTTCTTTGCGCGACCTTGAGTCGGTGCTCTATTTCGAAGCGTATGTCGTGGTCGAGCCCGGCGATGCTCCGGTGAAAGAGCGCGAGGTCATCAAGGACGAAGCCAAGTTCCGCGAACTCGACCAGCAGTATCGTCCAGCTGGATTCAAGGCCATGATGGGCGCCGAGGCGATCAAGGAACTCTTGAAGCGCGTCGACACCGACGGCCTTTCCACCGAACTGCGCGAGAAGATGAAGAACGAGAGCTCGCTCCAGAAGCGGCTCAAGTATGCCAAGCGCCTGAAAGTCGTTGAGGCCTTCCGCAAGAGCGGCAACAAGCCGCACTGGATGATACTCGACGTGATCCCCGTGATCCCCCCGGAGCTCCGCCCCCTGGTTCCACTCGATGGCGGTCGCTTCGCAACGTCCGATTTGAACGACCTCTACCGCCGCGTCATCAACCGGAACAACCGGTTGAAGAAGCTGATGGACCTGCACGCTCCCGAAGTCATCGTGCGCAACGAAAAGCGCATGCTGCAGGAAGCCGTCGACGCCCTCTTCGACAACGGACGCCGTGGCCGCGTGCTGCGTGGCGCGAACAACCGTCCGCTGAAGTCTCTCTCCGACACGCTGAAAGGCAAGCAGGGACGCTTCCGCCAGAACCTGCTCGGCAAGCGCGTGGACTACTCCGGCCGTTCCGTCATCGTGGTCGGTCCCGAGCTCAAGCTGCACCAGTGCGGACTGCCCAAGAAGATGGCGCTCGAGCTGTTCAAACCGTTCATCTATCACCGGCTCGAGCAGACCGGCAACGTCACCACAATCAAGCAAGCCAAAGAGATGGTCGAGCAGCAGGAACCCATCGTGTGGGACATCCTGGAAGAAGTCATCAAGGACCACCCGGTTCTGCTGAACCGCGCTCCCACGCTGCACCGCCTCGGCATTCAGGCGTTTGAGCCGGTGCTGGTCGAAGGCAAGGCCATCAAGATTCACCCGCTGGTCTGCACCGCGTTCAACGCCGATTTCGACGGCGACCAGATGGCGGTTCACATCCCGCTGTCTCCGGAAGCACAGGTCGAAGCCAGCGTGCTGATGCTGGCGTCGCACAACATTCTCTCGCCGGCATCCGGCCAGCCCATCACCGTGCCCACGCAGGACATGGTGCTGGGACTCTACTATCTGACCAAGGGCAAGCCCGGTGCCAAGGGTGAAGGCCGCGCCTTCGCCAACATCGAAGAAGTTCTGATGGCGCTGGATGCGGGCGAAGTGGAAACACTTTCTCCCATCCGCCTGCGTTACACCGGCGAACTGATCGACCTGACCGCCGCCTACGATGATCAGGACATCATCCACACCGAGCCGGTGCATGTGGAGCGCACCTTCATCAACACGACGGTCGGCCGCGCCATCCTGAACGATCATCTGCCGAAGAGTATCCCCGGCAGTAACGACGCCATGCCCTACATCAACGGGCTGCTCAAGAAGAAGGGCATCGGCGCGCTGGTCAATTACGGCTACCTCCGCTTCGGACTCGAGACCACGGTCAAGATGCTCGACGAGGTCAAGGACCTGGGCTTCCGCTTTGCGACCAAGGCCGGCCTGTCCATCGGCATCGATGACATGGTCATCCCCGACAACAAGAAAACTCTGGTAAAGGACGCCGAGAAGCAAGTCGTGGCGGTTCAGCAGCAGTATCTGGACGGAGCCATCACCAACGGCGAGCGCTACAACAAGGTCATCGAAATCTGGTCGGCGATTACCGAAAAGGTTGCCGACGAGATGTTCGGCGAAATGCAGCGACGCGACAAGGAAGGCGACCTCAATCCGATTTACGTCATGGCCGACTCCGGCGCCCGCGGATCGAAACAGCAGATTCGCCAGCTCTCCGGCATGCGTGGATTGATGGCCAAGCCCTCCGGCGAAATCATCGAGTCGCCCATCACCGCCAACTTCCGCGAAGGTCTCACGGTGTTGGAATACTTTGTCTCGACCCACGGCGCCCGCAAGGGCCTCGCCGACACGGCGCTCAAGACCGCCGATTCCGGCTACCTGACCCGCCGTCTCGTCGATGTAGCGCAAGACGTCATCATCAGCGAGTACGACTGCGGCACCGTCGACGGCATCTACGTGCAAGGTATCGTGGAAGCCGGCGAGATCATCGAGCCGCTGCGCGACCGCATCGTGGGCCGCGTATCGCTCGAGAAGATCAAAGACTACGACGGCAATGTCATCGTCGACATCAACAACGAGATCACCGAGGATCTCGCCGGAGCTATCCAGGCTGCCGGTATCGAAAGGGTGAAGATTCGTTCGGTGCTGACCTGCGAGTCCAAGCGCGGCGTCTGCGTCATGTGCTACGGCCGCAACCTGGCCTCCGGACGCCTCGTCGAACTCGGCGAAGCCACCGGAGTCATCGCAGCACAGTCCATCGGCGAGCCCGGCACTCAGCTTACGATGCGTACCTTCCACATCGGTGGTACGGCATCGCGAGTCTCCGAGCAGTCGCGCCTCGATGCCAAGAACAACGGCACCGTGCGCTTCATCGGCCTGCAAACCGTCAAGTCGAAGTCTGGCGATCTGGTCGTGATGAACCGTCAAGGATCGATCGCCTTGGTCGACGAAAAGAACCGCGAACGCGAACGCTACTCGGTCGTGTACGGCGCCAAACTCAAGGTCAATGAAGGCGATCCCGTCACGATGGGTCAGGTCATGGTCGAGTGGGATCCTTACACCTTCGCCATCCTGACCGAAATCGGCGGCACGGCGCAGTTCAAGGACCTGCAGGAAGGGGTCACGCTCCACGAAGAAGTGGACGAAGTCACCGGCCTGTCTCGTCACGTCGTCGGCGATTCACCCGACGAGAAGCGTCAGCCTGCAATCGTGGTCAAAGGCAAGGCCAGCAAGCGTTACCTGATGCCTTCCCGCTCCCACTTGATGGTGCAGGACGGCGACACGGTTTCGCCTGGCGACGTGCTGGCCAAGATCCCGCGTGAAACGACCAAAACCAAGGACATCACCGGTGGTCTGCCGCGTGTGGTCGAGTTGTTCGAAGCCCGCAAGCCGCATGAGACTGCAGTCATCAGCGAAATCGATGGCACGGTCAAGTTCGGCGAGGTCTCAAAGGGCCAGCGCAAAATCTACGTGGTCGCCGACAACGGCACCGAGAAGGAATACTCGGTTCCCAAGGGCGTTCACATCAACGTGCAGGAAGGCGAGCGCGTCAAGGCGGGCGAACCGCTGATGGACGGCCCGCTCAACCCGCACGACATCCTGGCCGTGCTCGGGGAGAAAGAGCTGCAGTCTTACCTGGTGAACGAAATCCAGGAAGTCTACCGCTTGCAGGGTGTCAACATTTCGGACAAGCACATCGAGGTGATTGTCCGGCAGATGATGCGCTGGGTGAAGGTGGAAGACGTGGGCGATACGCAGTTCTTGCTCGAGCAGCAGCTCGACAAGTTCCGCTTCCGCGAAGAGAACGAGCGTGTGATCGCGCAGGGCGGCAAGCCGGCTACCGGACGGCCCCTGCTCCTCGGCATCACTAAAGCTTCACTTTCGACCGACTCGTTCATCTCGGCGGCTTCGTTCCAGGAGACCACGCGCGTGCTCACCGAAGCTTCCATTCAGGGAGCCGTCGATCACCTGCGCGGACTCAAGGAGAACGTCATCGTGGGACGCCTCATCCCTGCCGGAACCGGCATGGAGTACTACCGCAACGTCCGCCTCTCGCCAGAAATGGAAGAGGCCGCCGCCAAGGTACAGGCCGAAGTTTCGGCTGCGTACGAAGAGGCCGAACGCGCTCTCGAGATGATGCGTCACGAGGGCGAGACCGAAGACTTGACAGCAGAATTGCCAGCTGCAGAGTAGACCAAACTATGGCAAAATCGGGGGCGACCAAATCGCCCCCGAATCCATTGTTCGGCTGCTAACAATCCATGCACGCCTCCCCCCAGCGATTGCGAATCGAGGAACCTCACGAACTTCCTGCTTTGCGTTCCGTGCCTCCCGGCCCTAATCTAGGGCAACTCATGTTTCGCTTTCTTCGCCTTCTGCGGCTCGCCTTCTGGCGTGCCTTTCAACACGACGCTTTCGCAATCGCGAAAGCCTCCGCCTACTCGTCGATTCTCAGTTTCTTTCCGGTACTGCTGGTCGTAGGCTCGTTTCTCGCCACGTGGCGGAAAGGCCAACCTTATCTGCGGGAGATCACTTTCGCTTTGAACCGTATCCTCCCTGCAGGCAGCGGCACGGCCATGACCTATCTTCAGGGAGCGACACACCGTCCAGTGGGCCTGCTGGTCACAACTTCGCTGTTGAGCCTGTGGACAGCCTCCGGCGTGATGATCTCCTGGATGGAAGGTTTCCGCCGCTGTTACGAGTTGCCCAAGACCTGGGGACTCGTTAAGGAGCGCCTGATCGCCTTCTCGCTGGTAATTCTCGCCGGCCTTCCCATGACCTTCGCCACCCTGCTCGTGGCTCTCGGCAGTAAGATCGAAACCCGCATCCTGTTCTATATCGCCCATGAATTCAGCCCGTACATTTTTCTGATGTGGGGCTCGCTCCGCTGGATCATTGCCACCCTGACCAGCATCGCCGTGATTGCGCTCATCTACCACAACGCCGTTCCACGCACTCAGCCCTGGCACAGCGTGATCCCCGGCGCGACCTTGGCCACGGTCATGTGGTTCTCCGCGACCATGCTGTTCCGCTGGTACCTGGGCCATTACGCCGACTACAGCATCATCTTCGGCTCGCTCGGAGTCGGCATCGCCCTGCTGGTGTGGATGTACATGATCTCACTGGTGATTCTCGTCGGCGCCGAATTCAACGCCATGCTGTTCCCGCGAGCGATGCTGGGAAAAGAACTGACCGCGATCAATGGGCCCAAAGCAGCCGATTGATTCGGTAGCGGAGTAGTTGCTGCGCCACTACCATTGATTCCAGTTCCTGAGACAGCCGCGAAGCGGCGATAGAATACAGCCCACAGCTTGCCCTGAGCTTGTCGAAGGGGGCGTAAGCCGTGGGCTCCTGAGCAAAACGAGCTAGCCCCGAAAGGCGCGTAAGACTGTCACTTCCCGATTTCGATGCCCTGCCGCATCTTTCGTGATCCGAGGAAAACTTGAGCGCCAGTAAGAAAGGCACCATTACAGAAGACTATCCCGCCCCGCAGGCGCCCGTGCGTCGCGCCAAGATCATATGCACCATCGGTCCCGCCTGCCACACCGAGGCCGCGATGCGCGACCTGCTCCGCCTCGGCATGGATGTCGCCCGCGTGAATTTCTCCCACGGCTCGCACGAAGAACATGCCCAAAACATCGAACGCCTCCGCCGCGCCGCCGAGCGTGAAGGAAGAACCATCTGCATCCTGCAAGATCTGCAAGGCCCAAAGATCCGCACCGGCCGCCTGGAGCGCCACGAGCCCGTCCTGATAAAGACCGGCTCTACCGTCACTGTCACTCCCGAAGACGTCCCCGGCACCGCCACGCGAATCTCCACCACGTTTCCCGACCTGGTGAAAGAAGTTGCCCCCGGCACGCGAATCCTGCTCAGCGACGGCCTGATTGAATTGCGCGTCAAGTCCGTCCGCGGCGAAGACCTCATCTGCGAGGTAGTGAACGGAGGCATGCTCGGCGAGCACAAAGGCATCAACCTGCCCGGCGTTGCCTTTTCCATCCCCGCACTCACCGACAAAGACCGCAAAGACCTCGAATTCGGCCTCAAGCACGGCGTCGACGCCGTCGCCATCTCATTCGTGCGCTCCGCCGCCGACGTCCGCATGGTCAAGCAGATCATCTCCCGCCGCGGAAGTGACGTCCCCATCATCGCCAAGCTCGAAAAGCCGCAAGCCATCGACCATCTCGAAGAAATCCTCGAAGAAGCGAACGGAGTCATGGTGGCCCGCGGCGATCTCGGCGTCGAAATGGCGCCCGAAAAAGTTCCTGTAATCCAGAAGCATGTCATCCGTCGTGCCGGCGTCTGGCGCAAGCCGGTGATCACGGCCACGCAGATGCTCGAATCAATGATCGAGAATCCGCGCCCCACGCGCGCCGAAGCCAGCGATGTGGCCAACGCCATTTTCGACGGCACCGATGCGGTTATGCTCTCCGCCGAAACCGCCAGCGGACTCTATCCCCGCGAGGCCGTGGCCATCATGTCGCGAATCATCGTCGAAGCCGAGAGCAACCTGGACGAGTTTACGCAACCGCGCCGCCGTCGTGAGCGCCACGGCCTCTCCATCGCCGAAACCATCTGCGAATCGATCGCGCACGCCGCCGAAGACCTGCCCATGGGCGCGATCGCAGTCTTCACCGAAACCGGCAACACCGCACGCATGATCTCCAAGTACCGCCCGCGGGCGCGGATCTACGCCTTCACCCACGTTGTCCCGGTGGCGCAACGCACCAATCTTTATTGGGGAGTGCACCCTGTAAAGTGTGCGAGGGCTTTATCAACCGACGAGATGGTGCAAGTGGCCGAGCAAGAACTCTTGCGACGCGGCCTGCTCAAGCCCGCCGAAGTGCTGGGAGTCGTGGCCGGGACGCAGCAGGCCTCAGGATCGACAAACTTCATGCGCCTGCACGTCGTCACTCCGGAAGAAGCGCAACAGGTCGCACCAGATCAGGTCGCACCACGCAGAACTCGTCGCACGTCCCCGCGACAGCGTCTATAATCCCGCAGTATGTTGCAGGAAATCCTGTCCGTGGCAGTCTGGGAACCCGTGCCCGACATGGAAGCGGCGTCGCTCGCCACCATCCGCGAACTGATCGCGATCCTTTCCGCGAAGGGTTACAGCCGCGACTTGCTGTATCACGACGGCGAATCGCACTACGTCCTGCTCCGTTACTGGAAGTCGGAGGACTCCCGCCGCGCCGCGCAGGAAGATCCCGAAGTCCAGCGCCGCTGGGCAAGGCTGGGCAACGAAATCCAAATCCTGAAGGTCTACGAGAAGCTCGAAAGCGTGGCGCTCGACAAATAAGCAGTGCGAGCGTCCTAGATCAAAAGTCGTAGGACCACCACAGAAAACATCGGGACAGCGCCTCGGCTGTCCAGCCGAGCAACGCTCGGCTACTGTGCCCACCATTTAGAATGTTTCAGGATAACCGCGTGCCCACCTCTTCTATTCGCACCTTCGTCGAAGACACCCTCCACATTCGCGGCTATCTCCACACCCCGGAAACTCCCAACAACGACGTCCTGATCCTCACCCACGGAGCTGGATCAAGCGCCCAGGCCCCGTTGTTGGTCGCCCTCGCAGAAGCCTTCGCCAGCGCCGGATTGACCGTCCTGCGCTGCGATCTGCCCTACCGCCAGTCCCGCTCCTTCGGCCCACCCGGCCCCGGCGACGCCGCCCGCGACCGCCAAGGCCTGAAAAACGCCATAACCGCGATGAAGAAGCAGCTCTCCGGTCGTATTTTCCTCGGAGGTCATTCTTACGGCGGCAGACAGTCAAGCATGCTCTGCGCCGAGGAGCCCGGCCTAGTCGAAGGTCTCGTCCTGCTTTCCTACCCGCTGCATCCCCCGCGCAAACCCACCCAACTCCGTACTCAGCACCTACCCAGCCTGCGCACCCCGACACTCTTCATTCAAGGAACACGAGACCCCTTTGCCTCTATCGCCGAGATCGAGCAAGCGCTGAAAATGATCCCCGCAAAGACGAAGTTATTTGTGATTGAAAGCGCCGGTCACGACCTGGGGTTCAAGGGAAAAGGCAAACAGCAGGAACTACCGAAGCAAGTGCTGCGAAGCCTTCAAGAATTCGCTCGTGAGGTGCTCACATAGCGACAGCCGCCTCGGCTGTCCAGTGGCATGACCTGGTTCCGACCAGCCCACGATCGGAAAGATCAGAACTGGAAGGCGAGTTTCCTAGTTCACCCACCCCGACTTCGACCCGCCATTCCCCTTGCGCGCATCATCTTCCGGAGGAATGTAATTCCCCTGCTCGTCGAAATGGACGTCCCGGTCATGCTCTCGCATGTAGACTTCAAACTTCTTCGCCGCCCGCCGCCGCTTCCAGCGGTAATAGTCGTTACGCACGCTGAAATAGCGTTCCGACGCTCCGAACATCAGTCCCCGGGCTGGAACAAACTTGATGTAAAGAAAGCCAAACAACAGCCCGCCCAGATGGGCAAAATTCGATATGCCTTGCGACGGCTGGAATGTGGCCACGATAGTCACGAAAATGATGATAGCGATCAGGTACTTGGCTTTGATCGAAAACGGAAACGGAAGCAAGTAAATTTCCCTGTCGCCATACAGGAGGCCGAATGCGATCAGCAAGCCATAAACTCCGCCAGAGGCGCCGATAACGGTTGTCATCGGCGACGCGCCCGGCAAGGGCGTGTAGGCAAGAGCAAGAGTCGTCAACCCGGCGCCGACGACGCAAAAAAGATAGAATTCCAAAAATTTCTTTGATCCCCAGTCCTGCTCTTGCGGCGAACCGAACATCCAAAGGGCCAGCATGTTGAACAGCACATGACTGACGGTTCCATGCAGGAAGGAATAGGTAACGAGCTGCCAGATAAAACCATAGTGGAGCACCAGCGCTGGAACCAAGCCAAAATAAACTTCCATCCCGCGCTTGATTTGATAAGCAAAGGCGCCCAGAATCACCTGCAGGAAAAACACCGCCGCACAAATGATGATGAGCCGCTTCACCCACCGCGTGAAGGGTGGAAAGCTCAACGTCATGGAGCGTCCGCGATACATGGAGAACCGAACTGGCGATCAGTGAGGAATCCGAAGCGGGCCTTCGCCGATTGTCCTTCCCGTCATGTTATCAGTTCAGCCGCAGCGCGGCGAAAGAATGCCGCCCACAGCTTGCCCTGAGCTTGCCGAAGGGGCGTAAGGCGTGGGAGAAAGTCAAACCAGAACCAGCAACGATGGGCGAAAGAAAATGCTCGAAGCCTATCGCTCCGGCACCGGCACCACCGCCAAACTGCGATGCCCTTCGCGATCCACCGCCCGCACCGCGAAGGTCACATTATCCTTCGAAATCTTCAACGTGGTCTGGGTTACGCCACCAACTTTCAACGCGTGTTCCCATTCTGGGCTCGCGGTCGAACGCCACAAAACCTCATATCGCGCCGCGCCCGAGGAAGCCTCCCAAGCCAGCGTAGAATCATTCTCCAGATTCTTCACCAGCAGGCGCACATTCGCAGGCGGCGCCGGCCCTGAAGCCAGCGACGCCAGCGTCGCGGCATTCAAGCGAGCCACTCGCGCCACGTAATCGTAGTCCACAAACTTGGGCAGATCGCCATACTCGACGCCCTTTTCCGTGCGCGCATTCTGGTGCTGATGATGAAAGTCCTCTCGAAACTCGGTAAACCGAACCGCCGAGAAACCCTCCTGATTAAACGCCGAGTGATCTCCACCGCGTAAATAGCGATCAGTCCGAAACACGAGCAACGGCTTCACGCCCGCGTCATAAGTCGTGCCAACCT
Source organism: Acidobacteriota bacterium (assembly GCA_003225555.1). Taxonomy (GTDB): domain Bacteria; phylum Acidobacteriota; class Terriglobia; order Terriglobales; family Acidobacteriaceae; genus Sulfotelmatobacter. The sequence goes on from QIAM01000031.1 coordinate 19,115, forward strand.
CGGCGATATAGCGAGCCACTTGCCGCGACCCCGAGTCATTCTCCCCACCCATTGCGCGAATGCGTTGAATTTCCTGCTCCGTTGCTGCGGCAGGCAAGCCCTCGGAAAACACGCGGACGGTCGTGGGATCCTGCTCCGGGCTCTTGTCTCCGCCCACAATGTCGTTGTTCAGAACCGCCTCAAGATTCCAGCCCCGCTCTTTGGCCATCTTCGCGAAGCGACGGCTCCCATTGAGTCCCTGCTCTTCGCCGGCGACGGTCAGAAAAATAATTGTCGCCGGAAATTTCATCCTGCTCAGCACGCGGGCACATTCCAGGCTGACGGCCGTGCCGCTGGCGTCGTCATTGGCGCCGGGTGCATATCCTTTAGCATCCAAAGTGTCGCTGTTGCGGGAATCGTAGTGGCCTGTGACCAGCACCATGCGCTTGGAACGGGCCGGATCGCTGCCTTTCAGCACGGCGTAAACGTCTGTGATTTCAGTCGGATTCGGAATCCGCTCACCCGCCGGTTCGACGAATTTGTAAGTCTCGACGTCGAGGCAGCCCCCGCAGTCTCTGGAATAGCGTTCAAGTTCCGAAACGATCCACAGACGTGCCGCGGCAATTCCGCGGCCCGCGGCAAGCAGGCCGGGATCACCTGCTGACAACGTCGACCGCGTTTCAAAGCTCGCCAGCTTCTCAATGTTGGCGCGAATTTGCTTTGCGGAAATCTGCTGCAGCGCCGCCGCGATCTGCGGGTCGACCGGCACTTTCTCTTGTCCGGCGTTCTGCGCGGCGCAGTTGAGGGCCCACGCCAGCACCATCGCCGCCAGGATCGTAGAATTTACAATATGCCGCATGGCCAGTCATCCTCAGAACGCCCGCCAAACCGCCCACCGGGACCGCTCACCGTACGGAAGCGAAACCTGCCGTTCCCTCTTGACCTGCAGGCAGCGAAGAATCTAAATATTAACAGGAGGCTCTAATCGGCAATGGGAGGCTTTATGGTGTTGTGCCCCGAATGTGAAACCGACCTGGACGTGGAAGAAGAAGAAGTCGACGAGGGAGAAGTCATCTCCTGTCCTGAGTGCGGCACAGATTTTGAAGTTGTAACCACCAGTCCGCTCGAACTCAAGGCGGTCGAAGAAGGCTACGAAGAGGAAGAGGAAGAAGAGGCAATTGAAGACGGTGACGACTCCTAAGCTCCCCCCGTTTGTCCCCCCTTCCAGTTTGCGTCTGTTGTCTCTGCTGCTGATCGTCCTTTCATTTTTTGCGGCATCCGGCAATGCCCCGGCCGCGAAACACCCCAAGCCTAAAAAAGACTACGCCCTCATCGTCGGCACGGTCTGGGGACCTGACAATCTCCCGGTCTACGGAGTCAAAATCAAAATCCGCCGCAGCCAGGACAGGAAAGCCAAGTGGGAACTCTTCTCGGACCATCACGGCGAATTCGCCCAGCGCCTTCCCGTCGGCAAAACCGATTACCTGGTTACCGCCGATCTCAAAGACTTCAAACCCAACGACGGCAAGCCTTTACACCTGGTGCAGGAGGTTACCGTCCACATCGACAGCGACGAGCGCGTCGACATCGGTTTGCATCTAACTCATTAGAAATCCGTGAGACAATTGAGGCACACATGAAACCGAAACCGTCACTCTTGGTGTCGCTCGCTGCAGTTTGCGCGCTGCTACTGGCCTTCACCGCGGTTGCCGGCGCATCGCCCGATAAGAAAGACAAGTCCAACGGCCGGCTGCTGTTTGGCAAGGTCCTCGATCCCCAGGACAATCCGCTGCCGAACGCCGTTGTCTATGTGACCAACACGCGCACCCGGGCCGTGAAAACTTACATCGTAGGCCAGGACGGCACCTACCGCTTCCCAGCCCTTTCTCCTGCCTTGGACTATGAAGTCTACGCCCAGCTGAACGGCCACAAGAGCGACACGAAATCTGTCAGCCAGTTCGACGACCGCTCCGAGGTCTACATCGTCCTGAAAGTCGACACCCGCTAGCGTGTTCTGAAATCTCCCATCCGGGAAGGCACTGTTTGGAAAGGTGCGGCTTCAAGCCGCCGTATCGTGTGTTTTGAAAGGGTGCGGCTTCAAGCCGCACCGTAACCAGCAAAATGGCCGCGGCTTGAGCCGCCGAGGGACAACCGGCCTTGAGGAAGTCCTTCCGTACCCTCAAGCAACTGTTTCCTCCCATTCAGGGTTCATACAATCAGGAAATCAATCGTCCGGAGGACATCTTGAACGTGATTGCGAATCGTTTCGCAAAGCCCGGCATGATCACAGTCGTGCTCATCCTCTGGGCTCTAACCGTCCAAGCCCAGAGCGGACGCTTCAGCCCCTATCAGAACGAAAGCGACGGCGACAGCGCCGGCGGCAAGTGGATGGAGTTCCATTCCGAAGACAAAATGACCGGAGCCAAGAGAGTCCGCTTCGAGTTGCTCGCCGACAACTACTTCCGCGAAGACCCCGAGTACAAGCCTCGCATCGAGCTCTTCTGCAGCAATGGCAAGCTTGAGCTCGCCGACTTCAATCCCGGCACAAGGCTAAGTCGGCCCGACTATCCCGGCTTCTGGGGACAGCCCAAGATGGAAGTCCTGGTCCGCATCGACAACACTCACAGTCGTCACGGCTGGAATTGGGTAAACGCCAAGTTCCTCGCCATGGACAAAGGCACCACCCGCGGCTTGATCGGAGCCCAAACCTTCAAAGTGGAAGTAAGAACGAAGCAGGGTCCGCAGATCGCCGAATTTTCCGCCGCCGGCCTCGATCTAAGTCGCGTCAAACCAGCCTGTGGCCTGACCCCAAAGAAACCCAGCAACGACTAGCTGTGCATTTTAGCCTGACCGATAAAATCTCCACTTTCGTAGCGCCGGCGTCCCGCCGGCTGTCGCGGGGGCATCCCTTCCCCCGCACCCGCAAGCTACTCAGATCGTACGGCCTCTAGCGTAACCCGCAAAATCAAGATGGCTTCCGCCACCGATGTCACTTCTGGTCCACGTCGATGGTGCCATTTACTCCTCCAAACCACTTCAATTAGCATGAACCGAGCCCCAAACCTTCGCTGGAGCCGCGGCATGGACAGCAATCTGATCACCGGTCTCGCATTCCTGCTATTCATCGCCGGTGCCTTCATCTACACCGTAATTCTCTACAACGGGCTGATACGCCTGCGTAACGACAACGATCGCGCCTGGGCCAACATCGACGTTCTGCTCAAGCAGCGTCACGACGAAATCCCTAACCTGGTCGAGACCGTAAAGGGCTACATGCAGCACGAGCAACGAACCTTAGTAGCAGTGACCCAGGCCCGCGCCGCCTCGATGAACGCCGCCAGCATCAATCAGAAGGCAGCTGCCGACCTGATGATGACCGGCGCCCTCCGTGGCCTGTTCGCTGTGGCGGAGAACTATCCCCAACTCAAGGCCAACGACAATTGCCTCAAGCTGCAAAATCGCATCAGCGAACTCGAAGAACGCATCGCCGACCGCCGCGAGTTCTTCAACGACGACGTCAACACCTACAACACCCGCATCGGCCAGATTCCCGAAGTCTTCCTCGCCAGCTTTATGAACCTGAAGCCCCGCGCCATGTTCAAAGTCTCCGACGAAGACCGCCGCCAAATCGAAGTAAAGTTCCAAGGCCAAACCGCCGCCGGAGCGTAAGTTTGCTTTATGTGGCGCGGGCGCCTCGCCCGCGAGGGGAGCGAAACTGCACCCGAATTACCAGCAGGCGTCTCCGAATCACTACGTGGCGAAGATTGGCCGTTTGGCCACGATGGTCCCGCAGCCGCGAAGCGACGAAAGAATGCAGCCCACGGCGTAAGCCGTGGGTAAAGCGAAAGGGAGATGATCGAGCCCCCAAGGGGCGAAAGAAAAGTCAGCCCAGCAGCCGAGCCGCGTCCTTAGCGTAATACGTCAGGATAATGCTGGCCCCAGCCCGCCGAATGCTGATTAACGACTCCATCATCACGCGTTCCCGGTCGATCCAGTTGTTGCGAGCCGCCGCCTCGATCATGGCGTATTCACCCGATACCTGATACGCCGCCAGCGGCAGATCGAATCGCTCCCGCGCCGCCGCAATCACGTCGAGGTAAGGCATGGCCGGTTTCACCATGATCATGTCCGCCCCCTCCTCGATGTCGGCTTCGATCTCCCGCATCGCCTCGCGCAGGTTCGCCGAATCCATCTGATAAGACCGTCGATCCCCAAATTGCGGAGTCGAGTCCGCCGCCTCGCGGAAAGGTCCATAGAAACCTGAGGCAAATTTCGCCGCATAAGAGAGAATCGGTGTGTTGATGAATCCCGCATCGTCGAGCGCACGACGAATGGCACCCACGCGCCCGTCCATCATGTCCGAAGGCGCGATGATGTCGATGCCCGAGCGGGTCAGGGAGACCGACGTACGGGCTAGAAACTCCAGGGTCGGGTCATTGACGATCTCATACTCAGCCGTCGCCGCCGGCGGAGCAGCCACCGCCGCCCCCAGCGACTGCGCCGGCGCCTTCACAATTCCGCAATGTCCATGCGACATGTATTCGCAAAGGCAGACGTCGCCCATCAGAATCAGCCCGGGCACTTCGCTCTTAAGAGCACGCCCAGCCTGCTGCACAATCCCGTTCTCGGTCCAAGCCCCGGTAGCAACTTCGTCCTTCTTCTCCGGCAATCCAAACAGCATGACCGCCGGCACTCCCAGCGCATGAGCCTCCTGCGCTTCCTTCACCGCCTCATCCACCGACAAGTTGCACACGCCCGGCATCGAGCGAACTTCTTTCCGCACCCCTTCGCCCGGACACACAAACATCGGATAAACGAACGCGTCCGGAGTAAGCCGCGTCTCACGCACCAGGTTGCGCAGTTCTCCCGTGCGGCGCAGGCGGCGAAGTCGAGTAACAGGAAATGCCATGGCAGATCACCGTGGGAAGGGTTACCTCCCTTCGAGGATTCTAGACCATTTGAGACCGTTGATGCTTGCTGGGCGTGCGTTACCAATGTACTTTTGGACTCCCCCGAGGTCGCGGTGTCATCCTGAGCGCAGCCGTTCTTCAGGCGGAGCGAAGAGCCTGCCCTGAGCGAAGTCGAAGGGATCTCGCGCGCATCGGCACTGCGCCACGCCTGGGTACGCGCAGACCATGATCCCCGAACTTTTCTGCTTGACAGGATGTCAATGGTGCTTTACTTTCCTGGATGTCAAGCATACTTGACTCGGAGAATCTAATGGACACCAACGAAAGACGTTACCTGAAAGAAATCGGCAGGTCGATGGCTGCCTTTACCGTGATGGTGGCAGTTTCAATCTGGCTATTGAAAGGCCACGAGCACTCGCCGCTCCGCTACCTTGTTGCTCTGCTGCCAGTGATCCCGTCGGCTTTTGCCATCCGGGCCGCCATCCGCTTTTTTCGCGGGCTCGACGAGTTGCAGCGCCGCATCCAGTTCGAAGCCATGGCCTTCAGCTTCCTGGGCACGTGCCTGATCTCGCTCAACTGGGGAGTCCTGCAAAGGGCCGGTCTGCCTCACGCTGACGTCGTGTGGGTCACGCTGTTGATGCTCGCCCTCTATACCATCGGAATTCTCATTGCCTGCCGGAGGTACCAGTGAAGAACAGCATTCGCGATCTACGCGGCCAACTCGACTGGACCCAGGCCGACCTGGCCGGAAAACTCGGCGTCTCGCGCCAAACCGTGAACGCCATCGAAACCGAAAAGTACGACCCCAGCCTCCCCCTGGCCTTCAAGATCGCCAAACTCTTCCGCAAGCCAGTGGAGGAGATTTTCAAGGCTTAAAAGATCCCTTGACCATGTGGCACACGATGTGTCACAGTATGAATCATGCATTCGATGAATATTCGTCAGCTTCGCGACACCCGCCGTCTCAAAACCTGGCTGCGGGCCGGGAAAACGGTGGAACTCCGGGAGCGGGACCAGGTCATCGCCCGCATTGTTCCTGAAGGTCAGCCAGCCATGCCCCCGGTGTGGCCTGATTTCGCCGCTCGCGCTAAGAAGGTTCTTGGGGACAAAGTCTTGCCAGGGGCTGATCTAGTCATCCAGGAGCGCGGACGCTATTGACGATCTACGCCGATACCAGCTTTGTCGTTTCACTCTACGCAACCGATCAGCATTCCACGGAATCGCGGCGGCGGATGGTGGCATCTCCGCTGGTTTGGTTTACGCCTCTTCACTGCGCGGAATGGGCGCACGCCATCGCTCAGCACGTGTTTCACGGCAAGATATCCGCCTCCGGAGCGCACGAATTGAATCGCCATCTAGAAAGGGACCGGGCGGCAGGTTTGTGGGTAGAAGTTGAAATGCCGGAAGACGTTTTCGATGTTGGCGCCGACTTGGCCCGACGTCATGGGCCTCGCCTCGGCGTGCGCACTCTCGATAGTCTTCACGTAGCCTGCGCTCTGCAATTGAACGCAGAACGTTTTTGGACTTTCGACGAACGCCAGGCCAAGTTGGCCAAGGCCGCAGGTTTGAAAGGTTAAGGCGATTGAGTTAGACGTTCACGCTGCAGTGCCTCGAGTGGTAAGGCTTTAGTGCCAACACCAGACAACGAAGCAAGCAAACATGAGAGTTACCGGTGCGGTTATAAATAGCGTGGTCTCGATGCTGCCCTCATCCACGACAGCGTCTTCAAAATCCTGTCCTTCCTTTCCTTTCGGAGGTTTTCCTTCCTCGGCTGGGACCCATCCCGCCTTTCCTTTCTCGAAGAGCTTATGAGACGCTTCGGTAAAGTAGCAACTGATCAAGGTCTTAATCCGCGTGCGAAAGGTATCGAGGTTTCTGTGACACTTGTAGCAGCAACCAAGAACATGAGCACGGTAGCTATTACGGCATACCTGGCGTGCTCACGAGCGAATAGTGCAATCGCCATGATGGTAAGAACGCCGAGGTTAGTAGCGGTCCATTGACGTGACTTCAAGTCCGCAACGTTCTTGGACGAGTCGTTAAACAAGTTCAACCGCTTTGGCCCTTTGGATTGGTCTGTCGTGGCTCACGGCATAGCTTCCGCTTCATGGCTGTTAGACACGCCGCTACTCTTCCTCTTCCTTCACCTCACCCCGCTCCGCCTTCGCCTTCTCAATGATCTTCTCCTGCAACTGCCCCGGCACCACATCATAGTGATGCATCTCCATGTTGAAGCTGCCCCGACCCTGCGTCATCGAGGTCAAGTCCACGCCATAGGTCAGCATCTCCGCCATGGGCACTTCCGCCTTCACGATGGTGTTGCCGCCCTGGTTGTCCATACCCTGGATGCGCCCCCGCCGGCTGTTCAAATCGCCCATGATGGAGCCAGCAAAATCGTCCGGCACGGTAATCTCGACCGCCATGACGGGCTCCAGGATCGTGGGCTTCGCCTGCTCCATCGCCTTCCTGAAAGCAATGCGCCCCGCCATCTGGAACGACATGTCGTTCGAATCCACATCGTGATAGGATCCGTCGTAAAGAATCACGCGAAAGTCCACCACCGGGAATCCCGCCAGATATCCGCGCCCCGCCGCATCCTTGATGCCCTTTTCGATCGCGGGAATATAGTTCTTCGGAATCGCGCCGCCAAAAATATCGTTCACAAACTCAAACTGCCCACCCCGCGCCAAAGGCTCCATCTTGATCTTGCAATCGCCATACTGCCCGTGTCCGCCGGTCTGCTTCTTGTGCCGCCCCTGCACATCGGCTTTGCCCCGGATGGTCTCTCGGTAAGGAACCTTCGGCGCCTTCAAAACCACTTCCGTGTGATACCGCTTCTTTAGCTTGGCGACGATGACTTCGATATGTTGCTGCCCCGTGCCTGCAATCAGAAATTCCTGCGTCTGCGCATCGCGGAAGAACCGCAACATCGCATCCTCTTCCATCAGCTTATGGATACCCGGCCCCAGCTTGTCTTCATCCGCCCTACTCTTCGGCTCAATGGCAAACGTAATCGCCGGCTCCGGCAACTTCACTCGCGGATACTGAATCGGCGCCGACTTGTCTCCCAGCGTGTCACCGGTTAGCGTCTCCTTCAACTTCGCCACCGCCCCAATATCCCCCGCATGCAATTCAGTCACAGGAATCGCCGTCTTCCCCTGCATCACCGAAATGTGGGCCAGCTTTTCCGTCGTCCCCCGCGAAAAGTTCGGCACGGTTGCGTCGTTCTTCAGCACGCCAGAAAAAACCTTGAAGTACGAAATCCTTCCCGAAAACGCGTCCGACACCGTCTTGAACACGTACAGGGACACCGGCTCCGCATCCGTCTCATGACGCTTTGGCACATCCCCATTCCCCGAAGCTGGAGCCTCTCCCTGCACCCACTCATGCTCCGAAGGCGCCGGAGTGTAGTCCACGATGAAGTCCATCACCCGGTCCGCACCCACGTTCCCTAACCCAGAGCTGAAGATCACCGGAAAAATCCTGTCCTCGCGAATCGAGTTATGCAGCGCCGGAATCAGATCTTCCTCTCCCAGCGTCCCCGCCTCAAAGAATTTCTCCATCAGCTTGTCATCGCCCTCGGCCACCAGCTCCACCAGCCGCTCATGCGCCGACTGCGCCTGCTCTTGAAGATTCGCCGGAATCTCCGTTTCCTTCCCCTTGCCATTCCCCCCAAGCTCATACGTGTAAGCCTTCATCCGTACCAGGTCGATCACGCCCGACAGACTCTTCTCCACCCCAATCGGCAACTCAATCGGAATCACATTCCGCCCAAACGCATTCGTCAACGACTCCAGCACCCGATCCGCATTGGCCCGATCGCGATCCATCCGGTTTACCACGATCAGCCGCGGCGCCCTGTACTCCTCGCAATAATTCCAAACTCTCTGCGTGACCACCTCGACCCCTGCCACGCCGTCGACGACCACAATTGCCGCGTCCACCACCGGCAGCACCATCTTGGCCTCATGGACGAACATATTGAAGCCCGGCGTATCCAGAACATTGATCTTCGTCTTTCCCCACTCCACCACGGCCGCGCCTGTCGAAATCGACATCTTGCGCGCAATCTCTTCCTCGTCATAGTCGGTAGTCGACGACCCGTCGTCCACGCGCCCCAGCCGTTGCGTCGCCCCCGCCGTAAACAGCATGGCCGACGCGAGCGTCGTCTTCCCAGCATGCCCATGCCCCACCAACGCCACATTACGGATGTTTTCCCCAGAGTAGATTTTCACGATCAGGCTCCTTGAGCAGGCGTGGGAAGGAAACGGCCCATAGAAAGAGGATTAGGACAGGAACAGGCCAGCCCAACATCACCTGCCAAAACCTAGGATGCTACCACGCAGCTAACCAAGGTCTCAACTGCCGAGCTGGACTGGGGAAACGGGCGAGATAGATGTGTGAAACAGCGCGACTCCGATTTGAAAGGGCGCGGCTTTCAGCCGCGCCGCAATGGCGTTCCTCAAAACATCCGCGGCTTTAGCCCCCGAGATAGCCGGTGTATGATCCCACCCATGCTCGGCAACCGCACCAATGAACAATGGATCGCCCAATACGCCACCAGCCATCAGCACCCCATCAATCGCGCCTGCCACACCCTGGGCATTCCCAGCATTTTGATTTCGGTAGTGCTTTTCATCGCGAGCATCTTCCTTCATCGCCTCTGGCTCTACGCCGCCCTTCTCTTTCTCCTCGGATGGATTCTCCAATTCATCGGCCACGCCTTCGAACGCAAGGCACCAGAATTCTTCCACGACTGGCGCTTCCTCTTCGTAGGCGTCCGCTGGTGGTGGGCCAAAATCCGCGGCCGAGCCTAAGCGCTTTTGAGTTGTCATCCTGAGCAACGCGAAGGACCCCATGCACTATGTTCGAAGCGCCGGAATTCGTCCGTACGCCGGGTAACCCCAGGCCGCAATGCGCAATCATCCCCCAGCGGCAAGCTAAAATAATCCATCCTCAATTCAAGGACGAAATCCCATGACGAAACTCGAAACCGGCGGCTCCCCCACTTCTGAAAAAAAGATCTGGATGACCCTCACCGGCCTCCCTCTCACCATCCGCCTCGACTGGCCCTTTCACAAGTCAACCTCCGGCGCCGACTTCTGGGTCCTTCACGGCGACATCCGCCTCGCAAACTCCGCCGATCTCCACGCACTCGTCGCCGTCAATCTCTCCGCCACCGTCCGAGAGGTCATGCCCTCCCTCGAGCCCAAAGATGCCGAAGCCCCCGTCATCAACGCCCTCCGCAAAGAAGTCGACCGCCGCCAAATCGAATTCTTAAAGTCCGGGAAACTCCTCCCTATCGCCTTTTCCAGCCGCCACTACGACTTCAAGCGCCAGAAGTGGGTTTTCGGCAAGGCCAGTGGCGAAGCCATAGCCGAATTCGTGGAACGCAAAGTGTATTGGCAGACCAAGCTTATCGGCGAGAAGCGTGTCTGGATCGCCGATCCCACCGAAGCGCAATATCTCGAAACCACCTCCGCCCACCTGCTTGAGATTGCCGCCCGTCTCGTCGCCGCACTGGGCTTGCTCCGCATCGAAGCCGAATGGGCCGAACCCACTCAAGGCCTGCTCTCTCACGCTGAAAGATTCGAATCCGCCACACGCCAGGCCGCCGAAGAGCTCGAAAAGAAACACGCCTTTGAGCGCGGCTAGGGCCGACACCGCACCTCTCCGTTTTTGACCCTATCATCTTGTCGGTTAGTCCGCTACAGAGCGGTGCCGCTTTGCTCTACATCAACTCCTCAACGAAAGCGCGCCCCACCTCCGCCGGAATCCGCGGGTCGGCATGAATGAGGGGTCCCGCGTTCAGCACGGGCTCGGCATCCTGCAGAGCGGGCACGTCGGTACGTTCAAAGAATTTCCCGATGGGAATCTCGTCACCCCAAAGCAGGGACTTTCCCATCGCGGCCATCCAGTCCGCAGGATCGTACGTCCCATCGTCCTCGAGCTTTTTGATACGCGGGCGGAACCACTGGTAGGTATTGTCGTGGTTGTAGGTGACGCACGGGCTGAAAACATCCAGAAACGAGAAACCCTTGTGCCGGATGCCTTGCTTGATCAGCTCCGTCAGGTGTTTCTGTTCAGCGCTGAATCCGCGGGCAACAAATGTGGCTCCAGCGGCGAGCGCGAGCGAGATTGGATTCACCGGCGCTTCAACGTTGCCAAACGGCATGCTCTTCGTCTTCATGCCGACGCGGCTGGTGGGCGATGTCTGCCCGGTGGTGAGACCGTAGATCTGGTTGTCCATCACGATGTAGAGCACATCAACGTTACGGCGCATGCTATGCACGAAGTGATTGCCACCGATGCCGAAGCCATCCCCGTCGCCGCCCGTCACCAGCACGGTCAGATCGTGATTCGCCAGCTTCACTCCAGTAGCCACCGCCAAAGCTCGGCCGTGCAGAGTGTGCATCCCGTAAGTATTGATGAACCCGGGGAAGTTTGACGAACAGCCGATGCCGCTAATCGTAACCACGTTGTGGTTCGGAATCTGCAAGTCAACCAGCGCTTTCTGGACCGCGGCAAGCACGCCAAAGTCGCCGCATCCGGGACACCAATCGGGATCGACCTTGCCCTTCAAGTCTGCCAATGCCACGTGGTTGGTAGCTGCTAGAGCCGTCGCCATTTTTCTGTCCTCCTCAAAACCGGAATTTCGTCAAACCACGCTTTCGTTAAACAAGGATTTCGTGTGCTGGCACCGAGAGCGTGGACTTGCCACTCAGCTGTTCCTTTACAGCCTCGACGATGTGGTGGGGCATAAACGGCTCCCCATCGTACTTTCGGATGTACCCGTCCGGTACGAAGCTGGTCTCGCTGCGCAGGTAGCGGGCGAACTGGCCACTGTAGTTGTTCTCCACAATGATCGTGTGCCGCGCGCCCTTGAGGATGTCGAGAATCGCCTCGCCGTGCAGCGGCACGAGCCAGCGGATCTGGAGCTGATTGGCCGAAATACCTTGCTCGATAAGGATCTCGCAGGCCTCCTCAATTACTCCTTTCGTGGAGCCCCAACCAATCAACGTGACTGCGGCATCGCGCGGCCCCCACAACTCCGGCGGAGGCACCGAAGCCTCAATTCCCGCAACCTTCCGCATGCGCTTTTCCATCATGGCCCGGCGCTTGGTTGGATTCGTGAATTCGTCACTGATCAAAACCCCGTCTTCGTCGTGCTCGTCACTCGCAGCTGTGTGGGTATGGCCGAGTAATCCGGGAATGGCGCGCGGTGAGACCCCGCTGTCCGTGATCTTGTAACGCTTATAGGCGCCGTCACCATTGGCCCCAGATGAAGAGGCCTCGGTAATCAACTCGCCGCGATCGATGACCGGTGCAAAGTCCAAGTCTTGCGGATCGACGCTGAGCCTGCCCTCCGACAGCAACAGATCGCACAGCACGATGCCTGGACACTGGAATCGATCAGCAATATTAAAAATCTCCGGGATGATCTTGAAGCAGTCTCCAATATCAAGCGGCGCAGCCAGCACACGAGGATAGTCGCCGAACGCAGCGCCCAACATTTGCCAGAGATCACCCTGCTCCGTTTTGGTGGGAACCCCCGTGGATGGACCGGCCCGCTGACAGTCGATGACCACCACTGGAGTCTCCATCATGGCGGACAAGCCCAGCCCTTCACTCATCAATGCAAAGCCGCCGCCGGAGGTAGCGCACATGGATCGGACGCCGGCATGAGCCGCACCGATCGCCATGTTCACCACACCAATTTCGTCTTCCACCTGACGGACCATGATGCCGGCCTTGCGCGCGTGCGCCGCCATCCAGTGCAGCACGCCCGTCGAAGGGCTCATCGGGTAAGCACAATAGAATTTCACTCCCGCCGCAGCGCCGCCCATGGCCATTGCGATGTTGCCGCTGAGCACCGCATGGCGCTTTCCAGTCATAGGAAGTGGCCAGGCGAAAGGGTTGAAATGTGCGGTAGCGTAGTCATAACCGGCCCGTGCGATGCCGGCGTTTTCCGACACCACGGCTTCGCCTTTTTTCTTGAACTGCTCGCCAAGTACCTCCTCCACCGCCTGGAAGCCAATGCCCATCATGCTGAGACCCGCCCCAACTGCAAGCGTGTTCTGAGCCACTTTGTTTCGGCTGATATCAGCCAGCTCGGAGACGGGAAGCGGGCAGAGTTCTACGCCCGCCGCCGCAATTCCCGGCTTGATCGTGTCAGCGTTATAAAGACAAGCAGCCCCTTCGGTGAGCAACCCGAGGTGCCGGTCCATCGCGTCCTGGTTCAGAGGAATCAGTAAATCCAGGCGGTCGCCCATGTTCGTGACTTTTTCCGGCCCCGTCCGGATGGTAAGAAAAGTGTGTCCCCCGCGGATGATCGACTGGTAGGCGTTGTAAGCGTTCAGGTGCAGCCCGCGGCGACTGAAGATTTTCGCGAAAATGTCCCCGGGTGTAGCCACACCCTGTCCAGCCGCGCCTCCAATGCCCACGGCAAAGGTCTTCTTCATAGCCTTCTCCTACCCGGGATACGCTCCCGTAATGTAGCCTTCCAACTCCTGAATAGTCTGTGCCTGACCGGAGATAATCCACTTCACCAGGTCGCCGATCGAAACCACCCCCACCACCGCATCCTCCTGTACCACAGGCAGATGGCGAAAACGGTGCTTGGTCATGATGCCCATGCACTCATCCACCGTGTGCTGCAAACTCACGAAGACCACCGGGCTGGTCATGATCTCGCGCACCAAAGTTTCCCTCGAAGAGTGGCCCTTCAGAATTACCTTGCGCGCGTAGTCGCGCTCCGACAGGATGCCAACCAGTCGATCCTCGGAAATGACCAGCAGCGCGCCAACGCCGTGCTCCGCCATCTGCTCAATCGCTTCATACACCGACTGTTCGGGCCTTACCGATAAGACCCTGTTCTCCTCTTTGCTCTTCAGCACCAATCCAATTGTGTCCGTGAGTTTCATCACAACCTCTTACCGATGCAGTCACTTTCCAGTTCGCGGATCCCACACCGGGTTCCCCTTGCCGTCACGAAACATAAGCGTGTCCGTACCCTTCACCATTTCTCGTGCGAGGATGATCTCCACTGCCTCCTGCTTGACCTTTGACCCTGTAACCGCGATCTGGTCGCCTTTGGTGAAACTGATTCCCATCTCTGTTTGAAATGGCTGGGGACACACATAGATGTGGACCTTGTCCTCGCCGTTCTTGAGAATCAGTTCGGTGAAATCCTTCCTGGCCCCGACCGACAGCTGGTTCACTTCCTCGATCACTCCCTTGGTTTTCATCTCGGTCTGAAGGTCGTACTTGGGCAGATTGTCCGACGGTTGTGCCTTTTGTGAGACCGCAGGTCTCACACACAAGAGCAGAAACAGGGGCACGAGGAAAAGCACTCGAACGCATTCACGGGGCAGGATGGAAATTCCGAGACTGAGTAGCACGGCACCTCCCTGTTGCTCCCGGAGAAGCCGATGCGGAGGGCGGGGTGCCTCTACCTATCTGCGCCACGACACCGAGAAAGATGTGCATCGGTTCCCGGG
>QIAM01000032.1 GCA_003225555.1 Acidobacteriota bacterium
ACGCTCCAACAATAGAATAGACAGGCAAGTCCTCGAAACCAGCAAGGCGCTTCCATGTCATCCGGCTTTTCTGGCTACGGCAATGTAGCACCCGCAAGCAACGTTTGCTCATCTCAAGCCGAAAACTCCGGAGACGTTGAGCAATGGCTCCCACCGCCCAGAATTCTTCACCTGCGGTAGGAGCCGCATGCGGTAATGCCGCGCGTGCGGATCTGTGGAGGGGGCACTGGGCAACCGGCGTCCCTACCGCGACCTGATGCGGTAAGCGGATCAGAAATGGGTGCTCTTGCTGACCGGCATTGCTGAGCGATTTTTCGCTCGGTGCATCGACAAAATTGTTGGATGCGCCATTTGTTTCTTAGCCATCTGGTTGTTGCGTCCGCAAGGGGCGGCTGTCAATATCTGCCACAAGCAGAAGAGTGTTCCTTGGTTTATAATGGCGGCGGGTGCGCCTTCCGAACGATTGCTCGCTGGGAAAATCCCATGAACCCACGATGGCCACCGACCTGTTCCTGGCGGGAATCCAGGAGCAAGACCCGCATCCGCGCTCTGGTCTATTTGTGCTCCTCTCTGCTGGTCGCTGGATTTCTATTCGCCCAGGGGGAGGAAAACCTCCGCAAGCGGCGCGAAGACATGGTCCAGACGCAGATTGCCGCACCGCGCGGGAGAGGGGCGGACGGGGTGCAAGACTCAAACGTCCTCGATTCAATGCGCAAGACACCGCGCCATCGCTTTGTGCCCGCTGAACTCGTACCCTATGCCTACGATGACCGGCCAGTCCCCATAGGTCATGGTCAAACCATCTCGCAACCTTACATCGTGGCCAAGATGACAGAACTCCTTGAGCCGAAAAGGGAACACCAAGTACTCGAAATTGGCAGCGGCTCAGGCTATCAAGCCGCGGTTCTTTCCCCGCTGGTTGCGCAGGTGTATACCATCGAAATCATCGAGCCGCTTGGCATCGCCGCCCGCCAGCGCTTGGCCGCTTTGGGCTACAAAAATGTCGAGGTGCGCGTGGGTGACGGCTACTTCGGCTGGCCCGAGAAAGCGCCCTTTGACGGCATTATTGTGACAGCAGCAGCTAACCACATTCCGCCCGCTTTGATCGAACAACTGAAGCCCGGCGGAAGGATGGTGATTCCAGTGGGCAATCCTTTCCAAACTCAGATGCTCATGCTGGTCACCAAGGGCAGCAAAGGACCGCGCGACCTCAAGGTACGGAACTTGATGCCTGTGGCCTTTGTTCCGTTGGTCGGCGGGCCGCGATCGAACTGAAAAGCACGGGCATCTCGTACTCGTTGCTCTTCGCGTCTTGGTCGGCATCCGGTGCCGTGAAGCAGCACTCGTGTTGGTATCAGCGTCGGCGTTATCCTACCAAGTCATATTGGTGCGCGCCTTTTCCATTGGACAGTGGCACCACTTCGCCTACATGGTCATTTCCATTGCACTTCTCGGCTTTGGCGCGAGCGGCACGCTGCTCGCGGCATTGGAGCGGGGCCGGACGAACACTGCCAGGTCGTTGCAAGACTCCCAAGGGGGCTGGTTCGCAATTTCTGCGACATCGTTTGCGGTCGCGCTGCCGATTTCTTTCTGGCTTACGCAGCGTGTTCCTTTTGACGCGTTCCTGATTGTCTGGGAAGCGCGGCAAGTCCTGTACCTGGGATGCTACTACCTCTTATTGTCCGTTCCATTCTTCGCTGCCGCGACCGCCATCGGTCTCACACTTACCAGCGAATCAGAGCAGTGTCCCCGCCTTTACGCCTATAACATGGTCGGTTCAGGCGCAGGCGCACTTCTAGCAGTGGTCGTGTTGTCCGTCGCGCGCGTGGAATGGGCGCTGGTCGGTGTTATGGGTCTCGCGCAGGGTGCTGCAGTAATTGCCTTGCTCGATGAGAAGCTGTTTGTTGATCGAGGCTCACGCAGGCTCTTTGCCGCCACTGGCGTTGCAATCATGGCAATCACGACGCTCGCTTACGTCTTTCGTCCGCCCGCCGTCCGCTTGTCGCAGTATAAGGGACTCAGCTATGCGCTCAACCTTCCTCACGCACAGGTGGTGGCCGAGCGATCCAGCCCTGTCGGTCGTGTAGACGTCGTTGTCAGCCCGGCCATCCGCGAAGCCCCGGGCCTTTCGCTAGTCGCGCCAACCGATGCGGTCCCGCCATGGCAGCTCGGGCTCTACGTGGACGGGGAAAGTGCCGGGGCTATCACTGCCTTTAACGGCGACACTAGCACACTCAACTATCTCGACTGGATGATCACAGCGGCTCCTTATTTCGCTCTCCAGGATTCGCCTCGGGACTTGCGTGTCTGCGTCCTTGGCGCCGGTGGCGGCGCGGGTGTTTTGCTGGCGCTGCGGCACGCCGCCCGCCAAGTGGACGCAGTCGAGCTCGACCCCAACGTGCCGGAGTTGTTGCGCGGGGAATTTCGTGACTTCGCTGGCGGGCTCTACGACCGGCCTGAAGTACGCGTTCACCGTGCGGAGGCCCGCGCTTTTGTTCAGGCGGCGCACGGGACTTGGGACGTCATCGACCTCTCGCTAGTCGACTCTTTTGCGGCATCGGCGGTGGGCGTTGGTGCTGTAAACGAGAACTATCTTTACACTCGCGAGGCTTTCGAGGCTTTTCTAAGCCACCTCCGCCCAGGCGGCGTGCTGGCGGTGACACGTTGGGCGCGAATGCCGCCGCGTGATGAGCTGAAGCTTTTCGCCACCGCAGTCGCGGCGCTAGAGCGGATGGGCCTGAACCCAGCTGAGCGTTTGGTGCTGATACGAAGTTGGGCGATGGCGACGCTCCTGGTGAAGAAAGAATCGTTCACGACTCCGGAATTGTCTGGTTTGCGCCGATGGACCGAAGAGCGCTTGTTCGATGCATCCTATTTTCCCGGCATCGCGGGGGACCA
>QIAM01000033.1 GCA_003225555.1 Acidobacteriota bacterium
AGCTGTGGAAGATGATCCAGAGCGAGCCGGAATACGCGGGCAATACCGACCTTTTTATTCTGCCCGACTTCGGCCGCGACTCCGACGAAAATTCCGGCGGCAACGGATTCCAGCATCATCGCACAGGCGATGCACTCTCGCGTACAACCTGGCTGCTGGCTGCGGGCGCGGGTATTCGCGAGGGCTTAGTTTTCGACCACCCAGTGGAGCCGACTGATCTGGTGCCAACGATTGGATCGTTGTTCGGGTTTTCGCCGGCGCTCGTACAAGGCAAGCCGATACCCGAACTGTCGTAAATCCTATGCTTCCACGCGATCTCAAAGCCGGGCACTTCGATGGTTATCCGCCAGAAGCCAGAAAACTGGTCAGGGAGCATCTTCCGGCACTGCAACGGCTGCCCCTTAGCTTTGTGCCTAGCCTGCTACGAGAAGTCGTTGAATACGATTTCAAGTTCCCGGCCGAACGCAATTCTCTACGTCGCGAGTTGGCAAATCTGAGCTCACTATCTGAGCAACGGATCGCCGAATGGTTTCGGGGATTCTCCGAAATACGCCTCTCCTCTCGGCTCGAACATTCCGATTGGCCAACCGCACCCGCTCAGTTTGTGGAGCAACTGTCTGCACACCTTTGGACCACCCACCAACTTGATGCGTGGAGTAAGGCTTCGATTGCGTACGCGGATCGCCTGCGCGCGGTCACTCCACCCGAACCGCCGCCGATCCCGAGGCTGGGAATTACTGTGATTGGGCAAGGTGTGACTTCGTACGATGAGCCGGTGTTTCGCAAACTCCGTCCGCATGGCGCGTATTTCAGCCACGTCCGTCCGGAGAACGGGCTTAAGCTGCTGCTCAACGAAGTTGCCGCCAGAGCCAAGGCGCATCCGGCCGCGTATGGACACTGGTACATCGATGGCGGTCTCGAAGTGGATCACGATCCTGCGCTCACCTGCGTCTCGTATGGCTCTCTGGAACCGGCGCGGGCGGCTGTATTGCGAAAGATGCAGTCCGAAATCGGACGGCCTGGAATGGGTCCTGAAACGCTGCGAACGCTGCTCGCGCAGGTTCGCCCCACGGATCTGGGGCTCCCCGGCGCCGGCGATCCTGTCTTGAATCGCTTTCAGATCAAGCTGCTCACGGAAGGGTCTGGAACGCAAATCTTCAGCACAACATTCGCGCAATGGGCCGCGCGCGAGGCATTACGACGAGCGCAACCGCTCACGTTGCTGGTACGCTTCGCGCCACGACAGCGGCAGAAGCCAATGAACGAACTGCTTTCCGCGGCCCAGGATCGTCCTGAGCCCGATCTCATCGGCTCCCTGATCGACGGAGACATGGGCGCGTACTACAACTGGCTGAACCAGCAGCGGCTGGCGGGAGAGTCACAAAGCTCATTCCTGGCCTGGTTTGAGGACCACGGCGAAGCCGTGGCGATCGGCCCCTCGATGCCTCGTGGGACGGAGTCAGCCACAGCAATCGATATGAGCCAGTTGCTCTCGTGGATGATTTGACGTCCGCAACATCAGGTGAGGACGTAACAGAGCTTTACTTGCCGCCAGCGTTCATCGTCATCTCCCGCGCGGCACGCAACTTGCCAACGGGATCGCTGGTGGGAAGAAATTCCATGGCTACCATGCCGCGATACTTGAGCTCAAACAGCTTGCGGAAGATGCTTTCGTAGTTGATTTCACCCGTGCCTGGTTCGTGGCGGCCGGGGACATCCGCAACGTGTACGAGCGCCACGTGCTCGATATTCTTTTCCAATTTCTCGATCAGATTGCCTTCTGAAATCTGTTCGTGGAAAAAATCGTACAGAAATTGGACCTGAGGACGATTTACGGCCTTGATGATTTCAAAACCTTCGGCAACCGAGGTCAGATAGTACTTGGGATTTTCCTCCGGATCGATGTTCTCCAGCAGAATCTGTACCGGCTCTCCATGGATCTTCTTGTCAGCCACCAGGTCGGCTCCCGCTTTTAGGCCGTCAATACAGCTCTGATGTTGGATTTCGCGGCTCAAGGTCGGTACAACGTCGCCGCTGAGAATAATGATACTGGGACACCCGATTTTTTCCATCGGAACCAGCGCTGCGCGCAGTTCAGCGAGTAGCGCATCCCGCTGCCCCGGATTGCAAAGGCTGTGCTTCAGTCCTGCGGTTGCATCAAACGAAATGGCAAGCTCCTTGCGCTTCGCGTTCGCGCGATCAAAGTCAGCTGGTGACCACTTCTCGTACTCCCCAACCAGTTCCACATTCCTGTAGCCCGCTTCTGCCACCTTCTCCAGGCGGCGCTCAAAGGGCAGATCCCTAAAGACCGTCCAAAGCATGACTGAAAGCTTGAAGGGCACGTCCTGTACCTTTGCTCCAGGGTTGCGCACTCCTTTCGCGTTCAAGAGGGGCTGCTGCCCTAGCGCGGCGGCGCCAATTCCTGCTCCAATGAGGTTCCGGGCAAATGCACGGCGATTCATGCTCGTTTTCCTTTCAAGAGCTGACATGAGCGCGTCCAATCCTGGCCAGCCGGTTTTCGTTCCTCTCCTAAACAACTTCAGGAGAAGCCGGACCGATCTCGAACTCCACCTGCTGCTTGCCTAATTGAGGATGTATAGCCACAAGCTGTACCGACCCCGGCTCCTCTTTGGTGCGAATCCACACAGCCCCTGTCCCGCCTACTAGCGAAAAGGGGTTGTCTCCAATGATCTCCGCGGGACCTTCGAGTCGAAGTTGGATTGCATCGTTGGCAAATGGTTTGATCGCGCCAAACTCATCGGTTACCCGAAAAACGACGCGCGTGGAATCGGCGCCGTCAGCGACCAGTCGTCTATCGTCAGGCACGAGCGCAAACTTCGCATCGACACCCTTGCCTGAATAGTTTTTCGCAATGACCTGCTTGCCTTGGATGTAGCCCTCGATGCGCAGGTCCCCCCAATGATGAAAGAGTTCCCGCAGATCGACGCTGAAGGGTGGATAGGGAAGGTGTGCAAACTCGGTGCGATCGGGATCGATCTCCGCCTCCAGCTTGCCATCGATGTAAAGCTTAAGGTGCTCACAGTTCGAGCAGATCACAGCTCTCGAGAAGCCAATCGACTCATCTCCACGCGCCCAGTGAAATGCCGGCTCCAGCACAATCTCTTCGGCAGCGTCGCATTGCGACTTGTAGAACCCCGCTGCCGGCTTGGGTTCACGGAAAATGTCGGTTACCCCGTGATAACAGATGCGGTCGCCAGAACCGAAGTCGCCATGAGTGTTGTAGTCGAAAGCACACCAGCCGATGCCCCCGGCATATTGCGGATTCGAAGCGAGCTGGTTGTGAATGCGAGCGTGCCGCAAGGTGTGTTCTCTGAGCCGCTCTACATTGTCGATGGTCTTTGTGGGATAAGTGTGGCCGACAAACTCGGTGTTGAGATACCGCGGATGGTTTGGCGGCTTCAACGGAAACCCGAAGTCATTCATGGTGAAAACGTCTTCAACAAATTCGGACTCCTGGAAGTAGCGGATTCCTCCGGTCTGCCGCGTGGGATCGAGCGAATGAGCCACCGCGTTCGTCTTGGTGTAAAAGTCATGATCATCTTTGGATTCATTGATGCGCACGCCCCACAGAATAATGGACGGATGGTTCCAATCCCGCCGGATCATGCGGCGCACGTTGTCGACCGAGAGCGCCTTCCACGCATCGTCTCCAATATGTTGCCAGCCCGGAATCTCTTCCAACACCAGCAGACCCATCTCATCACAGGCGTCCAGAAAATGCCGGGACTGCGGATAGTGCGAGGTGCGGACGATGTTGCACCTCAGATTCTTGCGCAGGATTTCCGCGTCGCGGCGCTGTGCCCGGGCAGGCATCGCTTGCCCGACGAATGGAAATGTCTGATGACGATCGAGCCCACGAAGTTTAACGACTTTGCCGTTTAGCTCGAAGCCGTGATCGGTGAATTGAGCTTCGCGAAAACCCACGGTCCGGCGGTCTTCATCGATTACGTTCGTCCCCCGCAGCAGCCGAACATGAACGCTGTACAGAGAAGGATGCGTAAGGTCCCACAGCTTCACCGCACCTAGATTGTCGAGATGCACCGTCTGGCTAACCGGTTGGGTCGTGTCATTCGAGGGCGGAACCCGCTGCTGGCCTTTGGCGAGCACTTTCTCACCGTCGCGGATGTCGACCTCAAGTAAGAGCGGCTCGCGCGAAGCCTCCAGGTGCTGAACGAAACACTCAACATCGACGCTTGCATGAGCAAGCACATCCTTC
>QIAM01000034.1 GCA_003225555.1 Acidobacteriota bacterium
GACCGCTGGTTGCCTCCCGCCCGCACTTGTCATCCTTATCCCCTGCGCCGCATGGGCGTTATCACCTGAGGTAAGAGCCGGATGCGGCAATCCCGCTTGTCCGGATCCGTAGAGGGGGTTATGGGTAACCATGATTCCTACTCTGACTCCTTCACTTATCCAGTAGATGCCAGGCTCCCGGATGCCGCCATACAGCAAATCATGGTGACACCTGCTCGCCGCTCAATCGGTGGCACTTAACAAGGCGACAGGAAAATTCCGGAACAGCGAATCCGCTGGCAAAGCCTTCTTATTTGCGTGATCGGACGCAGCAAAAGCTTCGCCACTAACGACACTCGTCCAGTTGGACGGCGAACCAGAGGGTAGCAACAAGGCAGTGTCCTTCCAATCTGCCTCAGGCCGATGGGACGACGGGTCCGCGAGTTGCAACAACCACCGCGGAACGGCAATCAGAACCTGCGTCCCATTGTGGCGGCGTGTAAAAGAGATAATATTCTGCGAGCGTGCTCCGGCCACTTCCAACGGGAGGAAGTCGCCTGCCTCGAAGAGCGCTGCATTCTGGCCCCGGAAACGAATCGCCTTCTGCATCAGGAACAACTTGATGCAGCCGGTATGCCAGCGACCAACCAGGTCAGGAAGCAGATTCTGGGGATCAGTGGCTTGCTTCTGCTCGATCTTCTCGAGCGTCGAGATGCGGCGATCAAAATCGACTGGCCCGCGATTGTCAGGATCCACCAGGCGCAAATCCCACAGCTCCGAGCCTTGAAAAAAATCAGGCACACCCGGAGAGGTAATCTTCAGCAGAAGCTGGGACAGACTGTTCACCATGCCGTAATAGGCAATCTTCCGCTGGAATGGCTGGAAGTCGTGCAAGAAATCTTCCGCTTCAGGCGAGAGAATTCTGGCGACGAAGTGCTGCAGGGCGTCTTCATGCTTCTGATTCGGACGCGTCCAGCGCGTGTGGACCATCGCCTCGCGAGTGGCCTTGACCAAGTACGCTTGCAGGCGAGCGACCAGGTTTTCACAAGGTTCGCGATCCAGGGGACACACTCCAAGCAGAGTCTGGTACAGGAAATATTCTTCCGCACGGTCCGGAACAGGCCGCCTGTCGACCTCCTCTTTGTGCCGCGCATTCTGTTTGGCCCACAGCTCTAGGTGAGCCTGCCATTCATCCGGCATTTCGGAAAGAACGTTGATGCGGGCGCGCACGCCTTCACTGCGTTTCGTATCGTGCGTGGCCGTAGCGTTCATGGTGTGAAGCCAGTGTTGGCGCCGAGTCTCGAGGAACGAGAAAAATCCCTCGCGCGTACTTGCTTTGGAAGGCTCCGGGTCTCCTCCTACTTCATTCAGCGAAAGCAGCGGATGGTAAACATACAGAGCCGTGTCTTCCATGCCCTTGGCGACGATGGGCACCGTGAGCTGCTGCCAGCGCATCACAAACGCCAGCCGCGCCTCGCGCTGGTCGGGAAGCACGTGCGGACGATTCTCCAGCAGCAGCACTTCGCGCACAAAGTCGAAGCAAGCCGGCTCCAGGTGCGGCGCCCGGCGAGGAGCCTCCTCAAGGGCTTCGCCAATGTACTTCCGGGAATGCTCGGGAATTTCCATGTTGCGGATATAAGTGCGATAAACAGGGAGACACGCCGTCACTTCCGTCAAGACGTCGATCATCTGCTGCCGTGGCAATTCCCGGGCATAGCGATCCTGGGTGGCGAGTTCGGCGATTTGGCGTCCGAGCGAACGCATCTCCACTCCGAGCAGTGTGCTCATGACGAGCTTTTTCTTCTGGTAAAGCACGTCGGCGAATTTCTGCTGGCGCCCGACAAACGCGGAATAAATCTGCTCAATGCGCGCGGCCCCTTCGGGGTTCACCTGAATCCCATTTGCCTGGTTCAAATAGTCGTAGCCAGTCGTCCCAGCGACTGGCCAATCGGTCGGCAGAAATTCATCGCGCGCCAGGATTTTCTCGACAATCAAGTAGCTTAAGGATGAGCCCGGCGCCGCCTCTGGGGACGTCAACCGCTCTTGCAGTTTCGTGAGATAGGCATACGGATCGCGGAGGCCATCGATGTGATCAATGCGAAGACCCGTAAACGGACCGCGCGAGATCAGCCGCAGCAGGTGTCCGTGCATCGCTTCAAACACAACGGGGTCTTCCACCCGGACTCCCACCAGGTCGGCAATCGTGAAGAACCGCCGGTAATTGATACTTTCGTTGATGTTCTGCCAGTAGACGAGCTTGTAGTTCTGTTCCGCCAGCAGTCGTTGTAAATCACTGAGGCTCGCCGGATCATTAGGCTTCCCGTTCAATTCGCGAAGGTTGTCCTCAAGAAATGCGGCGATCTCAGCATTCGTCTTGACCAGCCTCCACAGTCGGTCCCGAGTACCTTCGAAGCGAAGTCGCCGGTCCGCAGCAGTTTCTCCGGAGCGGCGGTCTGCGTTGGCCAGATTGGAAAAGGAAGCCAGGATGCCGGCATATTCCTGATAGACGGTTGAGTCTTCGCCAAGCGTTTCCTTGAGGCGGCGGATGCGCCGGTTCAGAATTCCGTGATAGCTGCGGGGAGCGACCGGAAACAGCGAGTCGAAGTACTGAAAATAAAATCGGCCATCCTGATAAGTGAGCCTGAGTTCCCCAGAATCCAACACCTCACCGAAGGGGCGTCCCAGCACGGGCAGAAGAATTTTCCCATCAAGACTGCGCGAAGCGGGATGCCAGTCAATGTCGAAGTAGGCCGCGTAGGCGGATTCCGTGCCATTCTCAAGCACGTCTGTCCACCAGGCGTTCTCCATGTTTGCCGCCATGTGGTTGGGGACGATGTCGAACAGCAGGCCCATGCCTCGCTTTTGCAATTCATTCTGAAAGATCTCGAATTCCTCTTCGGTTCCGAGCTCGGGATTGAGACGCGTGGGATCGGTCACATCGTAGCCGTGTCGACTGCCCTTGCGGCTGGCGAGAATGGGAGATACATAGACATCCGAAATCCCGAGCTTCTTCAAATAGTCCAGAATTTTCACCGCGTCGGCCAGACGGAAGTCTTTGTTGAGTTGAAGCCGGTAAGTCGCGGTCGGAATGCGGGTCAGCGGCATGCTTATGCCTGTAGTGCGGGCTCGGGAATGCGGATTTGTAACTGCGTCGCCAGGCGAGTTAGATCGTCGAAATATTGACGGACGGCGGGATCGTGCTCCCGTGCTTCCAAGCCATTCTCCTCAAACGCCTTGACCAGTGCGGGGTAGCAGATGTTCTGCACCTCCCACAGCGTTACCGGGAAGGGCAGCGATGGAATCAAATCCATAGACTTGCGCAACCGCTCCGCCGCAACCGGGTCTCCGGGATTGGCCGCGAACTCCGCGGCCTCTTTTTCAAGGCGTTGACGCATGGCATATTCCAGCGTAGTGGTATCGAGAGCGATGTTGGTGGCGGCGGTTTCTTTCAGAAGTCCCAGGAGGCTGTCGGCATCGAGTTCCGGACGCTCGAACAATTGCTGCAGCTGGTTGTTAAGAGCAATTTCGGCCGCCGCTTTCAGCGCGTTCGGGACTGGGATCGAGAGTCCAGTCAAGAACCGGAGCAGCGGCGCCTGGTTCTCAAAGATCGCTCGATATACGGCGGCTGCCGAGGTTAGCGATTCGTTCAGAATGATTTTCGCGATTTTTCTTTGCTCATCGCGGAAGAGCAGCCGCAGCGAAAGCCGCTCCTCGAATGCCTGATCCAGCAACCGGATGGCCTCGGCAGTATCTGCCTGCACAAACGCTTTCACCAGCTGTTGATGGAACTCGCCGTTCGTGGCCGCGCCGAGAGGCTTCACGCCGGCCGTGATGTTGTGATCGCCGAGATGCAGAACCGCGAACTTCACCGCCGCGGACTCCTGGGTGATCTCTGAGCGAAGGCGGGCAGAGCCGGTAGCCAATCTCATCTTGCCTTCGGCTTCCAACGAATAGTTCTCGCGTTCCACGTCGTAACAATAGACCCGCGTCTTATCCCCGTAATTTTCAAAGAGGGAACTGATCGCATAGTGCCCGGCCACGCGTTCGATGTCGACGAATGCCGGCTTCACCCACTTCTCATAGATTTGCGCGCCGTCCCCGTGTTCTGGGAGATTGCTTTTAGCCTTCGCCAGTTGTTGCAGGAACTCCGCCTCCAGCGCCTCACCACAACATTCCTGTGCAAGTTGCACGGCGCGTCCCGCGTAGTGCAGCACCTGCGCGGTCTCGATTCCCGAAAGTTCGTCGAAGAACCAGCCACAACTGGTGTACATCAGCATGGCGTGGCGTTGCATTTCGAGCAGGCGCAAAGCCAAGACCTGCTCCTGCTCATTTAGCGGACGAAGCGCGTGCTCGGCGAAGAACGCTGCGCGGGATTCTTCGGAGCGGTCGAGAATGACTCGAATGTAGTCGTGGCGCGCAGTCCAGGGATCGCGTAGAAGAGCAGAAAGATTCTTTTCAAAGATGGGCGCCAGGCGGTCGCGCAGCCAGTCGAGCGCTGCCCGCAGCGGTGCACGCCATTCCTGATTCCAGGCATGGCCACCAGAGTTGCAGCCGCAGTTGGAGCGCCAGCGCTCCACGCCATGAACGCAGCTCCACGAACTGTTCTCGACGATTTCGGCAAGCTGCGACGGCGGAAACTTCTCGAGAAATTCTCCGTAGTTGGTGAGCTGCGCCAGTTTGTTTTCTTCGATGTAGTGCAGGGCGTAGCTGAGGGCCATTTCACCGTAGTGGTGGTGATGGCCATAGCTTTCTCCGTCGGTGGCGAGGTGGACCAACTGCGGTCCCCGGCGGGTTTCGGAGAACCCGCTGATGAGCCGCTCGGCGAATCGTCTTCCATCGTTCAGCAAACCCTCGAAGGCCACGCCCTGCGAAATCGGGCCGTCATAGAAGAACAGTTGGATCTTTCTCTTTGAGGGCAACTCTGCGAAATAAGCGTGGCTGGGATCAACCCCGCCATCACTGACGTCTTGCCACTTGATTGCTCTTTTCGAGCGCACCCGCTTGGCCTGTCGCGGCGCCAGAATCGTGAACTTGATGTCGTTCTCCGCCAGCACCTCGAGCGTTTCGGTGTCGACCGCAGTTTCCGGCAGCCACATGCCCTCCGGCTTGCGTCCGAAGCGCGATTCAAAATCACGAATCCCCCACTTTACCTGCGTTACTTTGTCGCGGTGATTGGCCAGGGGCAGGATCATGTGGTTGTAACCCTGCGCCATCGCCGATCCGTGACCCGAGAAGCGAGCCGCGCTGATTTTGTCAGCTTCGAGAATCGCTTCGTAGACCTTCGGAGCTTCTGACTTGAGCCAGGACAACAACGTTGGGCCGAAGTTAAAACTGATTTGCGAGTAGTTGCTGACCAACTTCAGGATGCGGTTCTCGTTGTCCAGTACGCGCGAGACCGCGTTCGGCGCATAGCATTCGGCGGTGATGCGCTGGTTCCAGTCGTGATAAGGGTAGGCGGAGTCCTGCAACTCGACAGCTTCGAGCGACGGATTCTCTCGTGGCGGCTGGTAGAAATGCCCGTGGATACAAACGTATCTCATCGGCGCTCCGTGTTCGAAGGCAGTCTCTCGAAGACGACAAATGAATGTGGATGCAAACGCAACACAAATGGTTTCGAAAAACTCACTTGAATAGGAAGACTTTCTCCGGGACCGCGCCAGATGCGATCCGCAGAGAAAATGCGCGTCCGCCACAAGCCTTCCCATTGTGGCAGGTCCGGACTCGCAATCAAGTCGGCGAAATTGAAAATGATGAGAAGGCTCGGCGTCGAATCCTCTCTCGCGACAAAGATCATTGATCCCGCCTGCTCCCAAACATGCCAATCGCCGTCGCTTCCCAGATCCAGATCGCGCCGGAGGCGAATCAGTTCTTTATAGAAGCCCAGCAGCGTAGCGTGCGGTTCCCGCTCTTTCAGAAAATGCTGCAACTGCGACCGGCGAAAGGTACCCTCATCTTGGGGATCGGGCACAGTACCTTCCCAGCCAAACGCCGCGAATTCTTCCCGGCGCCCGCGACGCACCGCTTCCACGAGGCTGGCATCGAGATGGCTCGTGAAGTACTGAAACGGCGCCGTCTCACTGTACTCCTCCCCCATGAACAGCAAGGGCACGAAGGGGGAGAGCAGTGTGGCGCCGGCCGCGAGCTTCTGCGATTCGAAATCAACCAGTGCGCTCAGCCTCTGTCCCGTGGCCCGATTGCCCACCTGATCATGATTCTGACTGCATACCACGAAGTGTGAGGGAGAAAGTCCCCGCGTGGAGTTACCGTGCCTTCGCTGTCGAAAGCGGGAATACTGGCCTCGGAAGTACCAGCCTTCTCGAAATATGGTCGCCAGTTGCGAGATGTCTCCGAAATCCTGGTAGTAGCCCGTCCTTTCTTTCGTAAGCAGAGCGTGGAGCGCGTGGTGGAAATCGTCGCTCCATTGCCCGTCGACGCCGTAGCCGCCGCGCTCGCGCGGCAAAATCACGCGCGAATCATTCAAGTCGCTTTCCGCGATCAAATGAGTCTGTCGTCCAAGGCGGCGTGAAAGGTCTGCGACTGCCGCCTTAAGCTCTGCCAGGAAAGGAGACGCGCTGAAATCGAAAATGCTGTGAATGGCATCGAGGCGCAAAATATCGAAATGGTATTCCTCAAGCCAGTACAGCGCGTTTTCGAGAAAGTAGCGCCGCACCTCGTCGCTGTGGGCGCCATCGTAGTTGATCGCCTCTCCCCACGGCGTGCGGTAACGATCGGTGAAATACGGACCATAGGCGGGCAGGTGATTCCCCTCGGGACCGAGGTGGTTGTAGACAACATCCAACGCGACCGCGAGTCCGCGCGTATGAACTGCATTGACCATCCGCTGCAGGCCAGTTGGTCCGCCATAAGAGTTTTGCGGCGCAAAAGGGTAAACTCCGTCATAGCCCCAATTTCGAGAACCGGGAAACTGTGCAACCGGCATGAGTTCTATCGTGGTGACGCCGAACTGGACAAGTCCATCGAGATGTGGAATCAAAGCCTCAAACGATCCTTCCTCCGTATAGGTACCAGCGTGGATTTCATAAAAGACGCTGCGCTCAAGCGGCACACCAATCCAGTGCTTGTCGCCCCACACGAAACCACGCGTATCCACCAACTGCGACGGCCCGTGGACACCCTCCGGCTGAAATCGCGAAGCAGGGTCCGGGAGCTCTCGCGAATCGTCCAGGCGGTAGAGATACCTTGTGCCCGACTCAACCGCTTCGATCACCGCGACGTGATAGCCGCGATCAGCCCTCTCCATTTCGACGAGCCGTTCCTTCGCTCCAAGAACGTGAACACTTACATGCTGCGAGTTCGGAGCCCAAAGTACGAACTGCCACTCTCCGCTGCGAAGCCGCGTGGCTCCCAGAGGTGCATCGGCAAGTTGGGCAGGAGTTGAGACGATCATTACTTCGAAGTTTCTGCAGGAATCCTTGCTACGCTTACCAAAGCAAATAGAAGCGATGCTGCACAGTCCCCCCTTAGAGTCATAGGAGACAAGTAAGAAAGCAACAATACAGTGAAGTACCGATTCATAGCACAACTTGCAATCGCGTAGCCCGGACGCATTCGTCCGGCGTCGCTCGCTTCGCCCCGCGGGCGGACGAATGCGTCCGCCGCTGTGTGGATAAATGACCATCTCCCTCCCGCTACTGGAAACGGTACGCAGGCTTCAATTCGCAGCGATAGACGCGGGTTTGATCGGCATTCACCCGCGAGCTGCAAGTCGCCCAACTCAAATGCAGCGCTGGTCCCAGCGGAAAGATAATGGTCTGGCCGTCGATATCTGCCTCAATGTTCACGCCCTCCGCCGATGCCGGCAGCGTGAAGTTCAGCGAGTCTCCAAAGATTACGGGATAAGATTCGTGAATCAGTTCGCTGGCCATCGGGTGAAATACTTCCGCCTCCAGCAGGAAAGTCGCCGTGTCGGACCAGTTGCGTGCCGAGACCATGATCGTCTGCCCGCCTTGCGAAAAACGGTCCGCCTCGATCCGGGTGAAAGGGCAAGGTCCGGCGATGCAGGACGCCCGGGCATCGCGGAACTCGTTCCCCATGCCCGCATCGAGCGTGGCTGCTCCCAGCGCGGCCTTCCATTTGCCATCCGGTGAGCACGGATGCTGACCCTTGCACGGGACATTCCCCTTATTCGTGATGTCAAAAATCTTCACTGCGCTGCCAATGTTCACGTCCGTCATGTTCTTAATTGAAAACCGGACGCGCACATTGTCCACCTTGATGTCCGGCAGTCCCGGGGTACGCGAAGGCTTGGCCGTTAGAGGGACCATGCGGGCGATGTAGAGTTTGTCGCCGACAAAGTCGTCAAGATCGAAATCGCGGTACCCGACATGGTGAAAATGAAGCTTGGCCTGGTCGCCACGCCTCACCCCGCGGGGCAACGCGATACGAAAGAATCCCGAGGCGTCCGAGCGGGCAGTACCCCTGGCGAGCTTGTTCTCCACAGACACTTCGACGTCGGCGATCGGCAACTCCCTGCGCGGGTCTGGATCCTGCACCATCACCGCTCCCTGCAGCGTAACGGCACTCTGCCGGTGCCAGTGCACCAGCAGAACCGAGGCAATCGCCAATACCACCGCTACAACGCCAGCACTCCACAGCTCGATTTTTTGGCTATGAGTCATGCAAGATCGATGGCGCTACCTGGCGGCGATACATGTCCCCGTCGCCCATCGAGATCCCTAACCAGATGCTAAATCTAAATGATGGTACAGCCAATCCAGCATCCGAGAGATAGGGGGATGCATCATCATTCTTTATTCTTTGTCGCGCTTTCCTTCTCTGGAGTTTAGGATGGCATTAAAGAAAGTGGAATGAGAGATCCCCGAGCCAACTGGCCTTCCCGCCGCGAGTTCCTGCGGCAAGTGCTCAGCACCGGTGCCTGCCTTCCCCTGGCTGGCGTTCTGCCGGCCTTTGCGGATCAGCCGACGCCGCAACTTTCCCCGGCTCCTCCCTTGCCGCCATACACGCTGACTCCGGAAGATGACCAGTTTCTGAACGATCTGGAAAGCGCCAATTTTCTCTTCTTCTGGGAGCAGGCCAGCCCCAAGACTGGAATGGTCAAGGACCGCTGCAATGTGCAGACAACCGACGAAGGCATCGTAGCTAGCATCGCCGCCACCGGTTTCGGCCTGACCGCGCTGTGCATCGCCGAGAAGCGCGGCTTCATTTCCAGGGGCACCGCCCTGGAGCGCGTCTTTGCCGCCCTCCGCTTCTTGTGGAAAAAAGTGCCGCATCATCGCGGATTCTTCTATCACTTCGCCAACATCAACACCGGCGAGCGCGTGTGGGACTCCGAAATCTCCTCCGTCGACACCGCCATACTCCTCTGTGGAATCCTGACTTGCCGTGAACACTTCCGGCATCCCGATGTCGTGCAACTGGCCAACCTGATCTTCAGCCGCGTCGATTGGACGTGGCTTTCGGAAGACACCGCACTGCTCCCCCATGGCTGGACGCCGGAAATTGGCTTCCTCCCCAACCGCTGGGACTACTACAGCGAATTGATGATGATGTACCTGCTGGGACTCGGCTCGTCGGCACACCCATTGAAAGAAGGAGCCTGGACCGCGTGGAAGCGGCTGATTTTTGAATACCAGGGACTGCGCTACATCGGTTCCTATGCCCCGTTATTTGTGCATCAGTACTCCCAGGCGTGGTTCGATTTCCGCGGCAAGCGCGACAAGTACGCCGACTATTTCCAGAACTCGGTCGTTGCCTCCGAAGTCCACCGCCGTTTCTGCGTCGAACTGGGCGGCCAGTTTCCCGACTACAGCGATGATCTCTGGGGAATCACCGCCTCCGACTCGGAAAAGGGCTACGTGGTCTGGGGCGGCCCTCCCGCCTTCGGACCTATTGACGGGACCGCCGTGCCCAGCGCCAGCGCCGGCTCCCTGCCCTTCGTTCCTCAGGCCAGTATGAGGGTTCTCAGGTCGATTCGAAGCCGGTATGGCACCGCCTGGTGCAAATACGGCTTTGTCAACGCCTTCAATCCCCTCAAGAACTGGTACGACCATGACGTCATCGGCATCGACACCGGGATCACCATGCTGATGGCCGAAAACCTGCGCACCGGATTCATCTGGAACACATTCATGAAGACGCCGGAGGCGCAGCGAGGCATGCAGCGCGCCGGATTCAACAAGTACTAAGGACGACTGTTTCGCTGCCAGCTCTTCCTACCTCCGTTACCAACCTCGAACCCCTTCTCCACATCTAACGGAGGCTGTTGAAACCTCCACGTTGAGCGGAAACTAACGTCAGAACCGTGGGCTGGGCGTAACCACAGTAACCGCCTGGTGCATCTGTTCTCGCCAGGAGGAGGGAAGATGCGCAGTTGCCTTTGTTGGGCTAAACTCAATGTAACCGCCGCCGCTCGTCGGACGCACGCGTGGGCCGCTCTCGCTTCGGAGCAATGACCCGTTTAGGAACAACAATGGCCGGACAACCGAACTTCCAGAAGGCGTGGCGGGAGCGGCTCTCCGCACTCCGAAACGTTCCGGCTGTTCTCCGCATTGTCTGGGAGGCCGGACGTACCGTCGTCACGCTCGGTCTGGTGTTCCGTGTCGTCGCGTCCGTTCTGCCCATCGCGCTGCTCTGGGTCACCAAGCTCATCATTGACGGAATCGTTCATGCTTTAACCACGCACCAGTCTGTTCCCTCGCGCTTGTGGTGGTTAGTGGCGGTTGAATTTGGGTTGGCTGTGTTCGGCAGCATCCTCGGCCGCATCATCGATTATCTCGACACTCTTTTGGCCGAAAAGTACATGCGCCACGTCAGCATCCGCGTGATGCAGCACGCCGCGCAACTTGATCTGATCGCCTACGAGGACCCGGTCTTCTACGATCGCTTGGAGCGGGCTCGCGTCCAGGCCACCGATCGCTTGGGTATGATCCAGTCCATCGGCCGCCTGGTGCAGCAGGTCATCACCACGGTGACGCTGTCGGTCTCCATCATGCTGTTTTCGCCGTGGCTGCTGCTCTTGCTTGTCGCGGGAGTGCTTCCCGCATTCCTGGGTGAGAGCCACTTCGCATTTCTGGGATACGCCAAAAATTTTCGTCAGACTCCCATCCGTCGCCAGCTCGACTACCTTCGCGTTCTGGGCGGGAGCAAGGAAGCTGCCAAGGAGCTGAAGCTTTTTGGGTTGAAGGATTTCCTGGTCGGCCGCTTCGCCAATCTCTCCAATCAGATATATGGCGAGGATGTCGCGCTGGCCCGTCGGCGGTTGATTGCTGGATCACTGTTATCGATTATCGGGACCGCTGGTTACTACTCCGCCTACGTCTTCGTGATCTGGCGAACCGTGCGGGGCCTGCTTACCATCGGTGAGCTCACATTCCTTACCGGGGCGATTCTTCAGGCAAGCTCGAATATTCAGCAGATCTTCTCGACCCTCTCGAGCATTGCCGATCAAGCTTTGTTCCTCACCGACCTGATCGCGTTCTTCGAGATGCGGCCCACGATTCGCTCCAAGCCCAACGCGCTGCCGGCGCCTCGGCCCATCCAGCGTGGGTTCGAGTTCCGCAACGTTTCGTTCCATTATCCCGGCAGCTCGCGATTGATTCTGAATGGATTGAACTTCCAGCTTCGTCCGGGAGAGCGCGTGGCCTTGATCGGAGAAAACGGGGAAGGCAAGACCACCATGGTCAAGCTGATGACCCGTCTGTATGACCCCGTTGAAGGCCAGGTGCTGCTCGATGGTATCGACCTGCGCGAGTACGATCTGGAGGACCTGTATCGCGAAATTGGCGTCATCTTTCAGGACTTCATGCGCTATGAAATGACCGCCCGGGAAAACATCGCCGTAGGGCGCATCGAGGAAATAGAAAATCTGCCCCTGCTTCGCTTGTCCGCACAGAAGAGTATGGCCGACGAAGTGATCGCAAAGCTCGACCGTGAATATGAACAGATGCTCGGGCGCAGGTTTGACGGAGGCGTCGATCTTTCTGGCGGAGAATGGCAAAAGGTGGCGCTGGCGAGAGCTTACTTACGCGATGCGCAAGTGCTGATCCTCGATGAGCCGACCGCCGCGCTCGACGCCCGCAGCGAGTTTGAGGTGTTCCAGCGCTTTGCCGAGCTCACGACGGGAAAGATGGCGCTATTTATTTCCCATCGTTTCTCAACCGTGCGCATGGCAGATCGCATCGTAGTGCTCGAGAACGGCCGCATTGCCGAGGACGGAAACCACGATCAACTTACGCATCTGGGCGGACGCTACGCCGAAATGTTCGAACTGCAAGCTGCCAGCTACCGCTAGAGATTCTAGAGATTAAGGACGAATGCCAGAGAATACACATATCGAGAGCATCGCCGAAGTAGAGAGCCAGCCAGAGGCCGTGAGCGAGCCTTCGAGCCCCGACACGTTGCGCGCGGAAGGAGCGCATTTCGCATCGCGCCTGGGATGGTTGCCGGGCACCACTCAGTCCAGCACATTTTTAGAACGAAGCCGAAAGGTGAGCGCCGCGCTGGGGCGGATATTTGCTTCAGTGGAAGAAAAATCTAGGCAGTCGGCCACCGAGGATCTGCGCTGGCTCCGCGACAACTTCACCCTGATTTTTTCCGAGATCGCCAGTGTAATCACCGAGGTCAAACCGTACCGAACTCTGCCGCATATCCGTACTCCGAAAGGTAAGATCGTTCCGCGAGCCTTCGCTCTGGCTAAGTATTTTCTCGATTCCGCAGGGTATCAGTTCACCGACCAGGCGTTCGCTTCTTTCTGCCAGGGCTTTCAGGAGAACGCGGTATTGAATCTTCGCGAAGTCTGGGCCATCGCTCCTTCGCTGAAGCTGGCGCTCCTGGAGCAGATTGCCACGCGCGGCAGCAAGGCGGTTGATGCGCAGGCCGGCGAGAGCCATAACGTCGGAGTGTGCGTCCGCAGCCTGCGCGAGGTAACCCAAGCCCCCTGGAAGGTCGTACTCGAGCCCCTGATCCTGTTCGATCAGGTGCTTCGCGAGGATCCGGCTGGAGCCTACCCCGCGATGGACTTCGAGAGCCGCAGCCTCTACCGCGACGAGTTGGCTAAAATTGCTCGCCGATCGGACTGCACCGAGATGGAAGTGGCGCGCGAGGCTTTGAACCTCGCACGACAGGCGCATGCCAAGACCTACCGCGATCCCCGAGTGCGGACCCGCGAGTCGCATGTTGGCGACTACATCGTGGCCGAAGGGCGTTCACTCCTTTGCCAGAAGGTCGGCTGCAAGCCCGATTTCGGGCAGAACCTGCGCGCCCTGTTGCGCCGCCATCCCGACGAATTCTTTCTCCCTGGGGTTGCGATTCTAACCTTCGCCATCATCACTGGAGTCTTGTTGTGGCTGACGCCCCCTTCCACTCCTCCGGTGCTGGTCCTGCTCTCGATGCTGATGCTGCTGTTTCCCAGTTCGCAGAGCGCAGTGTTGTTGATGAACTATCTGGTCACCGCTTTGCTGCCCGCGCAGATTCTCCCCAAGCTGGATTTTTCTGACCGAGTCCCCAACGACTGCACGACCTTGGTGGCTGTACCGACATTGTTGCTAAATGAAAAGCAGGTGCGCGGACTGGTCGAGGATCTCGAAGTTCGCTTCCTCGGCAACCACGATCCCAACATTCATTTCGCTCTGCTGTCCGATCTGCCGGACTCTGATCAGCCTGCATCCGAAGATAATCCGCTGATCGATTTGTGTGCGAGCCTGATCCGCGAGCTGAACGAAAAATACGCTGACCAGGAGATGGGATCGTTCTTCCTGCTCCATCGCCATCGGGTATACAACCCGCGCGAGAAGGGGTGGATGGGCTGGGAGCGCAAACGCGGCAAGCTCCTCGACCTGAACAAGCTGCTGCGCGGACAATACGACAGCTTTCCCATCAAGGAGGGAGATCTCTCCATCCTGCCGACGGTGAGGTATGTCATCACGCTTGATTCCGACACGGAACTTCCCCGCGGCGCCGCACACCGCATGGTGGGAACCCTCGCGCATCCCCTGAATCAGGCAATCATCGATCCGGTTAAGAACATCGTGGTCGCCGGCTACGGGATTCTGCAGCCGCGCGTCGGCGTGAGTGTGCAGAGCACCGCCAATTCGCGGCTGGCTGCGATCTACGCGGGTGAAACCGGCTTCGACATTTACACTCGCGCGGTTTCGGACGCTTATCAGGATCTGTACGGCGAAGGCAGCTTCACCGGCAAGGGAATCTATGAAGTCGATGCGGTTCACCGCGTGCTGGATCGCCGCTTCCCGCGCAATGCTCTACTCAGCCACGATCTGATCGAGGGCGCCTACGCCCGCTCGGGACTGGCCAGCGACATCGAGGTGATCGAGGATTATCCCTCGCACTACAGCGCCTACAATCGCCGCAAACATCGCTGGCTGCGCGGAGACTGGCAGATCGCGGGATGGCTGACTTCGCAAGTGCCCGAAGAATCCGGCGCGCGAGTGCCCAATCCGATCTCGCTCGTTTCCCGCTGGAAAATTCTCGACAACCTGCGGCGCAGCCTGGTCGAGCCGGCCACCTTCGTGTTGCTGGTATTTGGCTGGTTGATTCCCACGGGCCGTCCCGTGCGCTGGACAGTCGCAACCATTTTCATCCTCTTCATCCCGGTCTGGTTTCAGCTGAGCTTTGGGCTGGTGAAGGCGGCGATCGAGAAGAAGTCGGCCACGGCGCGCGAGGCGGTCAGCACATTTCTGACGTCCAATTTCACGGTGCTGCTGACGCTGGTCTTCCTGGCTCACCAGATGCTGCTTTCGCTGGATGCCGTGGTGCGTGCGCTGGTGCGGCGCATGGTGACGCGGGAACGGCTTCTGGAATGGGAGACCGCCGCCGAAGCTGAAATGGGGATGCGCCGCACGCCCGTCGATCGTTATCTCGACTGGATGCCGGTTCTGGCGGTTGCGGTTGGCTTGCTGGTGTGGCTGGTGCGGCCGCATTCGCTCTGGGCTGCGATCCCGATTCTGGCGCTGTGGGCCTCGAGCAAGCTGGTGTCGCTGTGGCTCAACGAATCTCCGAATCCGCGGAATGAGTTGCCAGAGCGCGACCTCGAATTCCTGCGCAACGCGGCTCTGCATACCTGGCGATACTTTTCCGAACACTCCACGGCGGAACACAATTGGCTGATCCCCGATAATGTGCAGGAGGAGCCGGCTCGAATCGCCCCACGCTTCTCACCGACGAACGTTGGACTGCTGCTCAATGCACGGCAGGTCGCCTGCGAATTTGGCTACCTAACAGTTCCCGAGCTCGCGGAGTTGACGCACCGCACACTCGCCACCATCGAGAGCATTCCCAAGCATAACGGCCATCTGCTGAACTGGCACGACACGCGCACGCTGGAGCCGCTGCCGCCGCCGTTCGTTTCTTCCGTCGACAGCGGGAACTTGCTGGCCTCCCTCTGGACGCTGCAGCAAGGATGCCTTGGCCGCCTGCGACAGCCTTTGCTGGAGCCGGCGCTGTGCGAGGGCTTGGTTGATTACCTCGAAACTCTGGGCGAGATGCGCGCGATCTCCCGCAAGGGCCTTTCGCGCTGTGAGTCGGACTTGCGTGGCGAGGACTGGTTACAAGCCATCCTCACCTTGCCCGACACGACCCTGGCTGAGGTGAAGACTGGCCTGCCGTCCAAGCGGGCCGCCGATGCCAACTGGTTCCGGAACGAGGCTCGGGCGCGGGTTTGGAACGTTCAGAATCTGGTGCGCTCGTATGCTCCGTGGTGGCTGCCGGAATTCGCGCCGCTGCGCAGCGACTCCGCGCTCCGCACGATGCTGGCTGAGCAGATTTCGCTGCAACTCCTGCCCGCGTTCCTCGACGCCTTGCAGGAGCAACTCAGACAACCGCCCCATGAGAAGGATGAGAATCGAGCGCTCTACGAGCGCCTGCTGCTCATGCTTCCCGAAGTCCGTCGCAATGCGTTGCGGCTGATTGCGGATCTGAAGTCCGCCGCCGCTCACGCCGGACGGCTGGCGAACGAGATGGATTTCGGATTCCTGCTGAACCCGCGGCGGCAGCTGATGTCAGTGGGCTTCGACGTTCAAGCGAACGAACTGCAAGCGGCGTGCTATGACCTGCTGGCCACGGAATCGCGGACCGCGGTGTTTGCCGCCATCGCCAAGGAAGACATTCCGCAGGACAGCTGGTTCCATCTCGGCCGCGCGCATACGCTCGACCACGGACGCCTCGTCCTGCTCTCGTGGACAGGCACGATGTTCGAATACCTGATGCCGGCCATGTGGCTGCGCACCTATCCCAACACGCTGCTGGATCGCAGCCGCGTTGCTGCTGTGCGCTCACAGCAGGCTTATGCCGCGAGCCGGGGAATCCCGTGGGGCATCTCGGAGTCGGCCTATTACAAGCTCGATGAGGCGGGGAACTACCAGTATCGTGCCTTCGGCCTGCCTCAGCTGGCGATGATGAAGACGGATTCGAATCCGCTGGTGATCTCGCCTTATTCGACTTTCCTGGCGCTGAGCGTCGATCCTACTGCGGCGTTGCAGAATCTGCGGCGCATGGAGTCGATGGGATGGTTCGGCTCTCACGGATTCTATGAGGCCGCCGACTACACCATCTTCCGCAGCCGTTTCCGGTGGTCGCGCTGCCAGGTGGTGCGCTGCTGGATGGCGCATCATCAGGGCATGAGCCTACTGTCGTTGGCAAACTTCCTGTGCGACAACGTGGTGCAGCGCTGGTTCCATTGCGACCGGCGGGTGCAGGCTACCGAGCTTCTGCTGCATGAGAAGCCGGTCTCGCACGTGCGGCCGTCGGAGATTCCTTACGCCAACGTGGCCTGAGACGGCCCGGAATTTCAGACAATTGGCGCCCTGAATCCGCGAATTTCCCCCCTTTGTCCCATCTTTCTCCGGTCCTTCGAAGGTTGTGACCGTGTCTTGTCCTTCTCTGGTTGTCAAGTTTTGTCCCCCATACAACCCGACCCGCAACGATCTTGATCAGACAGGAGGTAGCCATTTAAAGTCTAAGAACCTGCTCACAAATACCCGGATCTGCCACGGAGTGTGTAATGCGACCCTTTCGGGCCTCGGTGCTGTTCTTTGCCTTCTTGTCTCTGTCCCTGCTATCGACCTTAACGTTTGCCGTTCAGCCTGACCGCATCGCGGGTGCGATCGATTCGGGCGCGGTGGTCCGGCTGAAGGGCAATGTGCACGGGTTGGCGCGCAGGGACTTTGACCTTGGCCGCGTGCACGGCGCCGAGCCCATGAGCGGCGTGTCGCTGGTGTTCAAGCCTTCGGCAGCCCAGCAGGCTGCGCTCGACAAACTGCTTAAGGAACAGCAGCAGCGTTCTTCGCCGAACTATCACAAGTGGCTGACGCCGGCTCAGTTCGCCGACCGTTTCGGAATGAGTCGAAGCGACATCGAGAAAGTCACTGCATGGTTGCAGTCGCAGGGTTTCACGGTGACCAGAGTGGCCAACAGCCGCAATCAAGTCTTCTTCGAGGGGACGGTCGCGCAGGTTGAGTCCGCGTTCCGCACCGAGATTCATAGCTACCTCGTGGATGGCAAAGTGCACTTTGCCAACGCCACGGAGCCTTCCGTGCCAGCTGTGCTTTCGGGGATGACGATCGGAGTGCAGCATTTGCATAACTTCCAGCCCAAGCCGAGAGTGAACGTTCGCACGGAAATGGCGATGGGCGTGGAGCCGCGTTTCACTTCCAGCATCTCCGGCAATCATTTTCTGGTACCTGATGACTTCGCCACCATCTACGATCTGCAGGCTTTTTACTCCGCCGGAGTCGATGGTGCGGGCCAGACAATCGCCGTCATAGGTCAGAGCGCCATCAACCTGACCGACATTCATCATTTCCGCACCGCCGCGAACCTTCCCACGAACGATCCATCTCTGGTGCTCGTGCCGGGCAGCGGCAACTCCACCGTCTGCGCGGGGGATGAAGGCGAATCCGATTTGGACCTGGAATGGACTGGCGGCATCGCGAAGAACGCGGGCATCATCTTTGTATATGCAGGTCCAGGAACAGGGAGAACGTGCGACACTCGAACGTGGGGTGCGTTTGACGCTCTGCAGTATTCCGTCGACCAGAACATCGCAGGATTTATCAGCAGCAGCTATGGAAACTGTGAAGCGAATATCGGTTCCTCATTTGCGAACAGCATGCAACTATCGGCGCAGCAGGCGAACTCTCAGGGGCAGACGATTATCTCAGCGTCAGGCGATTCTGGCGCGGCTGACTGCGATTTCCGTGTGAGTACAGCCACCCACGGGTTTGCGGTGGATATTCCCGCCGCTATTCCTGAAGTGACCGGCGCTGGTGGTTCCGAGTTTAACGAAGGCAACGGCAGTTACTGGAGTTCCACGAACAATGCCGATAGTGGGTCCGCTCTCTCCTACATACCAGAAATAGCTTGGAACGATACGTCGCTCGATCCCAACATTTCGGCGTCCGGCGGTGGCGCCAGCATTTATTTCTCGAAACCAAGCTGGCAGGTTGGCGTCGGTGTTCCTGCTGACACCAAGCGCCATGTTCCTGATATCTCAGCCAGTGCTTCGGCCGACCACGATGGGTATTTGTTTTGCACCGAGGATGGAGCGCCACTACCGACTTGCACGAACGGTTTCCGGGCCAGCGATCAAAGTTTGGCGGTAGTCGGGGGAACCTCCGCAGGCGCACCGACTCTGAGCGCAACCATGGCGCTGGTCAATCAGTACCTGGGCAATATCCCGCCGTTCGGCGGACTGGGTAACATTAATCCAAAACTCTACCAGCTTGCCGCGAGTCACCCCCTTGCGTTCAATGATGTGACCACGGGCGACAATATTGTCCCCTGTACGCAGGGAACAACGAATTGTCCCGCTTCGAGCCCATTCCAGTACGGGTTCACTGCTGGCGTTGGCTACGACCAGGTCACGGGTCTCGGCTCGATTAACGCTTTTGAGCTGGCATTGGCGTGGGCTGCCACCCTGCTGCCGACTACGACCACTGTGTCGTCTTCTGCAAGTCAACCTTTTGAGGGGCAGAGCGTCACACTGACAGCCAACGTCACTCCGTTGGCAGCGAAGTCGGCCGGCTATGTCAATTTTTACAACGGAACAGCTTTCCTCAATACCGTACCATTGGACATGAATGGGGTGGCTAAGCTTGATACAACCTCACTGCCGCACGCAACGAACAGCATTACGGCAAGCTACGCGGGTAATGGGACTTATTTGAATTCGACTTCGTCGCCGGTCACAGTCACCGTAGTGCCAGCATTTACGCTGGCTCCCGGCGTGGCAACGATCACTATGGTGCAGGGCGGAACTGACAGCTCGGCCACCGTCGCGGTGACGCGGGCCAGCGGATTCACCGACGCGCTTACGTTTACTTGCTCCAGTCCGGCTTCGGAGTCGACGTGTACGGTTAACCCTTCGGGAGCAACGACGCAGAACTCGGTCTCTTTGACGGTCACAACTAGAGCTCCGACGGCACAGTTGCGTCGGCCCTTGGATCGAGGCACGCAGATCTTTTATGCGGTCTTACTGCCTGGCGTGTTAGGTATATTGCTGGCAGGGGGATCGTCCAATCGAGCGCGTCACGCTATGCGCATGCTCGCGCTGATAGGCGTTCTCGGATTTTCGACCCTCTGGATGGGGGCCTGCGGCGGTGGCAGCAAGCCCAAGGACCCTGGAACACCCAAAGGAAATTACACCCTCACCATCAAGGGGACTACCAGTGGCTCAAGTCCCGCTAGCGGATCAACGACTATTCAGCTGCAAGTGAACTAAGAAGGCGTGCATGAGGTTGAGCGTCCCGCTCTCTGGCGGGGCGCTTTTCTTGCTTAGGCCTGCAAGTCTTCGGCGGATTGGGCGAGGCCGAAGATGGTTCGGACATTTCAGGCGTCCCTCGGGACGCGTTCTTTCTGATTCACCGTCTTGTGCGACTCTGGAAGAGCGGCCGTTCCAGGGCCGCGTAAGCCATCCGGATCAGGGGCGGCTTTAGCCGTGGTGGTCGTCTCCGTGGTGACGCCGGGAAAACCATCCACCGGGGCTGAAGTCTCGTCACATGAAGGCACGCTTGACGCGGCGCTGAAGCGTCCGCTCTTCCACGATACTGCATACGTTCGTGCTCCAACCTTCTGTAGGTCCCATGCTTTCCCGGGGCCAGCGGCCCCTTCGCTTACGCCTGCAGGGCTCTGCGGAACTGGGCTGGGGTGGTGCCGGCTAGTTTACGAAAGACGCGGGTGAAGTGGCTTTGGTCGGCGAAGCCGCAGTCGGCGGCGATGGCGGCGAGGGGATGGTCCCAGCCGCGGAGGAGGTCGCAGGCGGCGCGGATGCGCAGGCGCTGCAGGTAGTCTCCGGGCGTCTGTTGCTCGACGCTGCGAAAGACGCGGGCAAGATGAACGGGATGGACTCCGGCGTCGCGCGCCAGGTCGCGCATTCTCAGATTTTCGCGGAACTCGTCTTGGAGGCGGTCTTTGACGCGTGACAGCCAGTGGGGTGCGGTTTTCTCTGGTGTAGGTTTCGAAATCGCGGACAACATTTCAAGTACATGACTTTCGAGAAGCAATGGATCGACG
The DNA here is from genome assembly GCA_003225555.1 of Acidobacteriota bacterium. Lineage (GTDB taxonomy): Bacteria > Acidobacteriota > Terriglobia > Terriglobales > Acidobacteriaceae > Sulfotelmatobacter. The sequence continues at coordinate 20,482 of QIAM01000034.1, forward strand.
GTCTGGGACTTGAAGGCAGAATAGAGGCGGAGTCCGGGCCAGAGGATCGATCCGGCGCCGCGATCAAGTTGCGTCGTATTGGGCGGGCTCATATCCAGTTCGCGCAGGTGCTGGCCGCGGAGTTCGACGGTGAAGAAAGACGCCCTGGCTGGGCCGATCACGGTGGAGTGCGCGATGCCGGAGGGATTGAAGGTGGCGGTGAAGGGGCTAAGCTCTTCGAGGCGTCCGTGGTCTCCTTCGAGATAGTCTCCGTTCAGGACGACTGTGAAATAGGCGAGCTCGTGCTCGTGGCGCGGGACGCTGCGGGCACAGGGCTGGCGCAGTTCGGAGAGCAGCACTTCGTCGGTGCGCAAAGTGGTTTCGATACGAGAGTAGAACTCGCCTCCGCGGAGGAGTTTGCCGGGATCGTGGGCGGTGGGCATGGGGCGTCAGCGTCAGACCTCAGGCGTCGGACGTCTCTCCATCAGACTGGCTGGGACGTAATTGGTCAACTGGCGGGGATGTTTAATTTGTTCAAGACTGTAGGGTGTCGGGTATCTACAATCCGGGACGAAAGCTGTGCTTGATCAGTGTGGCATTGTGTCTGATCCGCGCGAGATCCTTCGCTCCGCCTGAAGTGCGGCTGCGCTCAGGATGACGCCGCGGTGGTGGCGGTGGGAGTGCGGTGAGGGTGGGAGTGCGATGCGCAACTTCTCCACCAAAATTTCGCGATGGAGGTTTTATGAAACGGATTCTGTTGGCTGTGGTGGTATTTGCGTTGTGTTTGGTGGGGGCGGGACCCGTAGATTCGTCGAAGATGCAATATGACGAGAAGGGTAATTTGTTGCGTCCGGCGGACTATCGTGACTGGATGTTTCTTTCGGCGGGCTTTGGGATGAACTACAGTCCGGAGCCGGGAAGCCATGAGATGTTCACGAATGTGTTTGTGCAACGCTGGGCTTATCAGCAGTTTCTCAAGAGCGGGAAATGGCCGGAGCAGACGGCGTTTGTGATTGATGAGCGGGATGCGGAGAGTAAAGGATCGATCAACAAGAAGGGGCACTATCAGACGGATCTGATGGGACTGGCGGTCGAGGTTAAGGATTCAGCGCGGAATCCGGACAAGTGGGCTTATTACGCATTTGACGCCAACGGGAAGACCGCTGGGGCTATGCCGAAGGGCAATGGCTGCTGGTCCTGCCACGACGAGCATGCCGCGGTGGAGCATACATTTGTGCAGTTTTATCCCACGCTGAAGCCGGTGGCCAAGAAGTTTGGGGTGTACAACGAGGCCCGGGAGAAAGTTCAGGACGCGAAGTGATGATCGTGTCCGTCTTAGCTCGTAAGCCGGTCCGGCGAGATCGGCTTGATGGGCCACAGGTCGATTGAGGTCACGGGCGTGCGGGGTTGCAGCAGGATTTTCAGCGGAGTTTTGGGCGCGATGTAGATGCGCTCGGTGATGACGGCTGTTTCGTTGGCGAACAGCTCCAGCACGGAGCCATCCACGAAGAGACGAAGGCGGAGTGGTTGGCCTGCGGGTGCGGTGAGCGCGGCGTGGGTTTGGTTAATGCTTAGCTCACGCCCGGTGTCTGCGGCCCGATAGGCAATAGTGGCGAAGGGCTCGTCAGCCTCTGAGCGGAGCTCGAGCGAGAGTGGATGATTGGCGTCGGGAACGAAGGTGATTTGCAACTCCCCGGCGAGATTGTGAATGCGCATCGCTGCCAGAGACTTGACCGCAGGGGCGGTCTCCAGAGGACCGCGAATCTGTGCGGCCTCGCCGCGAAGCATCTCAACCGCGGGTGCGGGAATCATGCGCAGGACTCGGTCGTCTGCCAGTGTTAGCACTCGGGGCAGGCTCATCACGCCGGCCCATCCGGCGGCGCGGTAATCTTTCTCGGGGCGGGTTTCGGGAATCCATCCCCAGAGGATGCGATTGCCGTCGCGGTCAATCATGGTGCGGGCGGCGTAGTAGGAGCCGGATTCGACCGTCCCTTCTTCCTGGGGATGGAATCGCTGCTCGCGATAGTCGCCGACTTTCCAGAAGACTTTGCCCTTGGTCGAGATCAGAAGGACATGGCAGTCGCCCAGGGGGAAGAAGTCGGGACACTCCCACATTTCTCCACTGTCGACGGGGTTCGTGGATTTCGCGCTGCCTGGTTGGCCTTCCAGCAAGGGATGTACATAGGTCCACGTCCGGAGATCTGGTGATCGATACAGCAGAATCACGCCGCCCTTGCCTGTGACGCCGGAACCGAGGACCATCTTCCATTCTTTTCCTTCACGCCACAGACATGGGTCGCGAAATCCGGTGACGGAAAGTCCGGCAGGCGGGCTTTCGAGAATCGGCTTGGGCAACTTCTGCCAGGTACGCATGCTGTCGTGCGAGACCGCGAGGCATTGCGTTTCCCGCCAGGTGTGCGAACCATCTTTTAGTGTTGCCTCGGACGGGGACGACGGTGGGGCGACTCCGGTATAGATCGCTGTGGGTGTGCCGCGATCTAAGACGATGGCGCCGCTGAAGACTCCGTCACGGTCGTAACCGTTTTGTGTGGGGGCGATCGCGATGGGTTCGTGATGCCAGTGAATCATGTTGGGACTGGTGGCGTGTCCCCAATGCATCGATCCCCAGAAGGCGCCGTTAGGGTTGTACTGGTAGAACATGTGGTACCGGCCGTCGAAGTAGATCGGGCCGTCGGGATCGTTCATCCAGTTGGCGGCGGGGAGCAAGTGGAATTGCGGGCGCAGGGGATCGAGAGCCAGTGCGGAATTGTTCTTGGCGGCGGACGCCCACTTTGGTGTAGACAAGGTCGCAGCGCCGAGTCCGGCCATGAAAGTGCGGCGAGAGAGATTCCGCATGGAGTGCCTCGCGGCCTCCAATGTACACAAAGGGAGTAGTCGTTCCAACTAGAGATCAAGGTCAAAGGCGGCGGACAGGAGTGTCCGCCCCACACGGGCAAGGCTCCTTTGCTTTTACTGCCCTATCTGCGAAACTGGCCACTGGACACCGGCCACTGACACACCATGGGTAAAATCCACGTTCTCTCCGAGGTTGTTGCCAACAAGATTGCGGCTGGCGAGGTGGTGGAGCGTCCGGCGTCGGTGGTGAAGGAGTTGCTGGAGAATTCGCTCGACGCGGGAGCGACGCGGATCAAGATCAGCGTGGAGGCGGGCGGGAAGAGGCTTATCCAGATTACGGACAACGGGTGCGGGATGGTGCGGGACGATGCCATGCTGGCATTTGAGCGGCATGCGACTTCGAAGATTAAGGATGCGGAAGACTTGTTGAGCGTGGGGACGCTGGGATTTCGCGGAGAGGCGCTGCCTTCGATTGCGTCGGTGTCGCGGTTGCGGCTGGAGACTTGCGCCGCGGACGATGCGGCGGGGACCGTGGTCGAGATCAATGGCGGGAAGATTGCGCGGGTGGAGGAGGCAGGGCTGCCGCTGGGGACTTCGATTACGGTGCGCGACCTTTTCTTTAACACGCCAGCGCGGAAGAAATTTCTGAAGGCGGAGTCTACGGAGTTGTCGCATATTGCGTCTTTGGTGACGCACTATGCTCTGGCGCACCCGGAGAAACATTTTGAGTTGCATTCGGCGACCAATGCGATGCTGGTTGCGCCTCCGGTGGCGGGCTACAGCGAGCGCGTGTACCAGGTGTTTGGCAAGGAGACTCTGGATCAGTTAATTCCGGTGGCGGCGGTGCAGCCGTTGGAACATGTAGGGTTGCCGCAGCCTCCACCGTGGCGGCGGGAGGTGAAAGATGAGGAGGGGGAGGAAAGCGGGCGAGGCGCCCGCTCCACATCACCTGGCGAGATGCGGATTCATGGGTTTGCTTCGAAGCCGGAGATTCAGAAGCTGAATCGGAACTCGATTTTTGTGTTTGTGAATGGGCGTTTGATTCGGGACCGGCTGGTGCAGCATGCCTTGACTGAGGCTTACCGGAACATTATTCCGCCGACCGTTTATCCCGTGGTACTGCTGTTTCTGGAGTTGCCGGCGGGCGAGGTGGATGTGAATGTGCATCCGTCGAAAACTGAGGTGCGGTTCCGGCAGCAGACGGTGATGCATGACTTTGTGCGGAATACGGTGCGGGCGGCGCTGATGAAGGCGCGTCCGGTACCGCAGTTCATGAGGGAGATTCGGGCGCATGCTACGGCTTCGGCGGGGCTGACGCCGGGGGCGCGGGATTGGGAGGCTTCGTCCGGGATGGCAGGCGATGTGTCAAAGGCCCCACTTCTCGCAGGAGACGCGAGAAATCGGGCACCCTATGGCCCTGCGACTGGCGGGGGATTTGCTTTGCAGGCTCCGGTTGCGCCGGCGATGTCAGCGCGCTTGCGGTTCGAAGGAGGAATTGCGGTCGAAGCGAATGCGGCGCTTCCGGTGGCGCGGGGGCTGGAGTCTCTTCCTATTGCTCCCGCGATTCCGGATCACGGTTGTGCGCCGGCTTTGGATGTTCATGAAGAAGAGCCCACGCTGGCTTCGTTGACCACGTTGCGGCCGCTGGGGCAGATTCGGAATTCGTTCATCCTGGCGGTGAATGAAGATGGACTCTGGATCATTGATCAGCACGTGGCGCATGAGCGTGTTCTATTCGAACGTGTGTTGAAGCAGCGTGCGGCGCACCGGGTGGAAAGCCAACGGCTGCTGATGCCGATTGTGCTGGAACTTTCTCCGGCGCAGCAGGCGGTGTTTGCCGAAATTTCGGATGAACTGCTGCACAACGGATTCGAGGCGGAGCCCTTCGGGGCGCGCAGCGTGGCAGTGAAAGTTGCGCCTGCTGGTGTGGACGCGGCCGCGGTCGAGCACATGCTGCATGAATTGCTCGATCAGATTTCGCGCGAAGAGCAGTCGTTGAATCTGGAAAAGATTCGCGGGCGGATTGCCGCGTCAATTGCTTGCCACGCCGCCATCAAGGTGAACATGCCGCTGGAGCAGAACAAGATGGACTGGCTGCTGGCCGAACTGGCGAAGACCGATCATCCAATGTCTTGCCCGCATGGACGGCCGGTGGTGCTGCGGTATTCTGTGAAGGATATTCAGAAGGCGTTCAAGAGGATCTAGCTGTCAGCTTTCAGCTGTCAGCTATCAGCCCAACCGATGGTTTGTACGTTTATTCTGCGACTGGTGTGGTCTGGGAGATTCTCCCCCCTGAAGAGCGGCTGCGCTCAGAATGACGCCGTTTGTGATCTAGCTGAGAGCTGATGGCTGAAAGCTGATAGCTGTTTTTTTATGACTGATCAGGATCTTCAACAACTGCGGCGCGAGAAGTGGCGGCTGGATGGCAAGGCCATCCGGACGATCGAGGATGCTCGTGCCTTCATCGAGAACGTTGGGTTCTGCATGATGTATCCTTCGCGCCCGGCGCTGCCCTTGCCTACGTTCATGGGTGCGTTTGTGGGATCGGAGGAGCGGCTTCCCACGTGGCAGCATGCGTACTCGGATCCGCGGGCGGCGGAGGCTACCGGGCTGATGATTCGCCTGTTGCGGGAGCGGGCAGCGTATGAGGCGAATCTGTTCGACGAGAACAATGCCTTTCTGGTGGCGGCTTCCGTGTTTCCTTATTTCTATGCGCTGGTGGGTGAGCGCAATCCTAAGCTGGCGCCGAAGGCGGGTTCACGATCGCAGTATTCTGCCTTGGCTTGCGATGCGTTTGAGCTGATCCGGCGGGACGGGCCGATCTCGAAACAGAAACTGCAGGAAGCGCTGGGCGGGAGCGTTTCACTTGCGGCGCTGGACAAGGCGTTGGGCGAGTTGTGGTCGAAGTTGCGCATTACCCGAGTGGACTACAACGCGAACGAGGGCTCGTATTGGGATGTGCTCTACCGCTGGGCGCCGGACGCGGTGAAAGAAGGTGTGGGTCTGTCGGTGCCGGAGGCGCTTACTGCGCTAATCTCGAAGTATCTGGATTGCGCGATTGCGGTTGAACCGGGGGAACTGGAAGCGTTCTTCGGGAACTTTGTGGCGCGGTCGAAGGTGAAGGATGCCGTGAATGCGTTGCTGGCAGCGCGAGAGTTGAGCTTTGTGCATGTGGGTGGGAAGTCGATGTTGCAGATTACGCCAGCGAAGGCGGCTTTTGTTTCGGCTGCGCGACCTGCCGTCCGATGATGGCCAGCCGGTTGCGTGAAAAACTCTCTATGATCGAATGCCACCTCAGCGGCTAAAGCCGAGATTGATTTTGCTGCGCTTGCGGCGCGGCTAGAAGCCGCGGCCTTTCAAAGCAAATTTCATCGCGCCTCTTCAAGATAACTTCGCGGCATTCTTAAGACCAGTGTCGCCGCATCCTTTCAAACAAATGGATCGAGCTTTTCCCCAATCTCCTAGTTTGCCAGTTTATCGCGGGCGGCTTGCGCCTTCTCCGACCGGCCTCTTGCATGTCGGGCATGCGCGGACTTTCGGGATCGCGGCTGAACGGGCGAAGCAAAATCGCGGCCAGCTTATTCTGCGCAATGAGGATCTGGATCCGCAGCGTTGCCGGCCGGCGTTGGTCGCGGCGATGGTGGAAGATTTGCGCTGGCTGGGAATTGTTTGGGATGAAGGGCCAGATTGCGGCGGGCCGTTTGGACCTTACTCGCAGAGTGAACGTCGCAGACACTACCTTCTGGCTTGGAAGAAGCTGCGTGATCTTGGGATGATTTATCCGTGCACTTGTTCGCGCAAGGATGTGGCGCAGGCGGCATCCGCTCCGAATGATTTTGATGGTGAGCCGGTTTATCCGGGCACTTGCCGGCCAAACTTCGTGCCGGGGGCCGCCGGGCTTCGTTCGGGCGGGACAGCCGAGACGTCTGTCTCTACGTGGGCCGTGCCTGCCGGGGTGAATTGGCGGTTTCGGGTGCCGGACGGGGAGGAGGTCTGCTTCGACGATCTGCATCTTGGGCGGCAGCGGATTACGACTGGACGGGATTTCGGGGACTTTATTGTTTGGCGGCGGGATGATGTGCCGGCTTATCAACTGGCTGTGGTGGTGGACGATGGGGCTATGGGGATCACGGAAGTGGTGCGGGGGGCTGATCTGCTGAGGTCAACGGCGCGGCAGATGCTTCTATTTCGGGCGCTGGGACTTGCCGCACCTGCTTACTATCACTGCGACCTGGTGTGCGATGAAGCTGGAATACGCCTGGCCAAAAGGCACGACTCGCTGAGCATCCGGAAGTTGCGGGAGTCTGGACGCACCGCAGAAGAGGTGCGGGCAGGCGTTGCCTGCCCGCGTTAGCTGAGTCATGTTCGGCCAATCACCGATGCCTGTCGGGCGTCTATAGTGATCGCAGGAAGTTGAGCAGATCCTGCTGATCGTGCGGCGAGAGGTTCCGGTAGTTCTCAATCACCTGGTTTGCCTCAGAGTTCGGATATTGGCCGTCTCCGCGGCTACGGTGCGAGGTAATCGCCTTCACGAGGTCCGCAGTTCTTCCGTCATGGAGGAGGAAGGTGCGCTGTCCCAGCCCCCAGAGCGGCGACGTCCGGAATTCGTCCCCGGCTGCTGCGCCCTGGCTGATGTTGTCGGCGAGCCTGGGTCCCATGTGATGAAGCAGGAGATCCGAAAAGAGGTTCACCGGAACGTTGCTCAGAGCCGTGACCGACGATTGCCCGGTTGTGATCGAGGGGGTGTGGCAAAGGGCACAACCGACCGTCTGAAAGATTTGCGCTCCGTGCCGTGTGGAGGAGTTAGACGGACCCGGCCGTGGCTGGTCGAGGAAGCGCATGAAGGCGGTGAACTTCACGACATCGCTGGGGAACCCTGGTCCGGGATCATCAAAGTTCGTCGCATCCTCCGGAGTGCCATTGAAAACGCAGCCCGGTGTTTCGTCACGTTCGTTGGGAAACAGCTCGTTGGTTACGCCCATTTCCACGTTGTAGGCTTCGCCGGCAAATATCTCCAGGGACTTGTTTTGTGCCTTCCAGCCAAACCGGGTGACGGTGCCATCGTTTCCGCTGGTGTGGGCACCTCCGCTGGGGCGAAGTCTATTCGGACGACCGCGGACTCCGAGATTGCTCTTGCGGTCGGCGTTCGTACCCACTTGCGCGAGGATGGCAGACTCCGGAATCGCCTCGATCAAGCCGCCGCCAAATACTGGAGTCGGAATGCGGAAGATGAGGTTTCCACGGTTCGCGGCTCCTTGAAAGTCCGGTTGCGAAAGGTTGCAACCCTTGGCGTCGCCGCGCCCGGAAATCGTGAACAAGGCATGCACTCCACCGTCAGGGGTCCGCAGGTCAGACCGATAGGGAAAACGCGCCTCACGCACAGGCCCGTTGCTGGTGACAAAGAACGGGACGCTATTGCTCGCACCCTGGTCGGTGGCAGCGGTGATTTGTGGGTTTGTGAACGGACTCGTGCCACCGGTCGCGGGTTGTGCGTGGCACTGACCACAACTTTCTGCATTAAATCTTGGTCCGAGTCCGTTCCCGGTGTCAGGCACCGAACCGGTAACCGACTGTATCTCCAAAGAGTCATCAAGACCCGAAACAAAGGAGGCCCTTTGGCCGTCAGTGAGACCGGCGATCGGCTTGCCGGCACCAGGAGCCCCGCCACGGATCCCAGGGTCGCTGGCAGCCGACTGGGATTGTCCCAGTCCGGTTGAACCCAACATCGCGACGAAAAGCAAGGTTGAAAATCGGAATTGGTTGGTTGATGGAAGGTTTGTTGAGCGGAGGGCTTTCATTTTCCAAGACATGAACTCTCCTTGGGGCCTTCGGCAGGTCCGGCCCAGGAGGGATTTACCGGCCTCGCGCGGCTGATCGAGAAGGGGCGGGTAGTGACGGCATTCTGGTCCGTGTCTCAGAATTCGGCTAGGTTCCCTAAGGATGGGTAAGGGCAGTCACAAGGCCTAGGTCTCACAGTGCCCGGTTGGACAAGGCTGCTGCGTGCTTACGGTGAAGGAGAACGTGCGGGGTACGTCGATTTCTTTTGGCGTGTACAATCTCTTAACTTCGTGATGAATGACGCCTCCAGCAAACAGACTTCTCCACGCAAACTGATCATTGCCATTGATGGGCCGGCGGGGGCGGGCAAGAGCACGATCGCCTCGCGGCTGGCTCGCAAACTCGGGTATGTGAATCTCGAGAGTGGGGCGATGTACCGGGCTCTGGCGCTCAAGGCGATTGATCGCGACATTTCGTTTGACGATGAGGCGGCGCTGGTGAAGCTGGCGCGGGGGTCTCGGATTCAGCTCGAACCGACGATTGGGGGCAACCGGACGCTGCTGGATGGGCACGACGTGTCGTCGCGCATCCGCGAGCGGGACGTGACGGAGGCGGCTTCGCGAGTGTCGGTGCATCCGGCGGTTCGGGAGTGGATGGTGGCGAAACAGCGGGAGATGGGCGCAGGTGGCGGCGTGGTGATGGAGGGGCGCGATATCGGGACGAAAGTTTTTCCGGATGCGGATTTGAAGATCTTTCTCGATGCGGATCCGGTGGTGCGGGAGCAGCGGCGGATGCAGCAGCAGAAAATCAAGGGTGAGGTGGCGGCCAATGTGGCTGCCGAACTGCGCGAGCGTGACCGGCGGGATCGGACACGGGCAGCGTCTCCGCTGGTGGCGGCGGGGGATGCGGTGGTTATCGATTCGACGAAATTGAGTGAAAATGACGTCCTGGCGCGGGTGGAGAAGCTCGTGGCCGAGAAATTGCCGGGCTAAGCCGCTAGGCGCGCGCTGCCGATGCACGCCTTGCGAGATGGGGGAACAGGCGTATCTTCGGCGGGCCCGCCTTTTGAGCAATCCATAGATCATGCTGTAGCTGCATCTTGAGCCAGAAGTCAGGCGATGTTCCGAGCGTGGCCGACAAGCGTAATGACATGGGCGCCGTGATACCGGCATTGGCCATTGAGAATTCGCGAAAGATGCGCTCTCGTGATTCTCAGCCGAGCCCCCGCTTCACGGATGGTCATGGTGCCGAGATAATCTCGCAAAACCTCTCCGGGATGCGCTGGGTTGAAGATCATGTTCGCCGGGCTGGAAGTCTCCTGCCTTAGTTTTCCGTGGGCTCGACTTTTTCCTTTGGCTGGGGCAGGGACTTGCCGGGCTTGCCTTGTTTCGGGCCCGGCACTCCGCCGGTGATACCGCCGGGTATGCCTTCTTTCGGCCCTCCGTTCGTGGGAGCTTTTCGAATCTCGATGCCGCCATGCTCGTTGTTGATCACCAGGTGGACGGTTGGGTTGCCGACTGAGCCGCTGGCGGTGCCTTCACGCTCGCCGTTGTTTACTTTTAACTCGGGGAAGTCGGATCGAATTTCGCCGTCGCGGGTGCGCGCGTCGATGCGGAAGCCGGGCTTGTCGGGGACTCCCAGCTGAATATCGCCGTTGCGGTTTTCGATCTGCACGTTGCCGAGTGAGCGCAGGTTGACCTCGACAGCGCCGTTCTGATCCTGCAGGCGTACGTCTCCGGAGACGGCGTCGAGGGTGATGTTTTTGGATCGGGTGGTCAGGCGCAGGGGGCCGGTGATTTGGGTTGCGCGGAGATCGTCGGAGTCGAGATTGAGTTCGCCATCGATTTTCGAGAACTCCATGTCGGTGCGCGATGACTTGAAGGTTACGGTCTTGGCGACACGGGCGAGTTTCACGCTCTCGGAGAATTCGCCGTCGAGCTGGGCAGAGCCCTTCACGTCGGTGACGGAAATTTCGTTCAGGCGGCCTTCGATGTGGACATCGCCGGTTACCTGCTCGACCTTGCCGGAACCTTTCTCAAGGTTGAGTCTGACATTGCCGGTAATGTCTTCGACCGAGACGTCGCTGTGCTGGGTGGAAATGTCGACGTTATTCCCGCGGACGGCGACGGTGACATCGCCGCGGCGAGAAATAATATTCACGGCGGCTTTACGGGGGAGTGAGATATCGAGATCGATGATGACGGGATGGTCGCCGGCGGCGCCGGTCTTGGCGTCGAGAGTGACCAGGCCGCCGATCGTGGTCAGGGTTGGCTTGGTCTCTTCGTTGTACTTGTTGGCATCGCTCTGATTGTCGGCGCCAATGCGTTTGCGGACGCTGACGGTGATCTTGTTGCTGTCGTCATTGCCGGCGTGAATGCTGACGGCTCCGTGATCGTCGAGCACTTTCAGCGACGCTCCGACGGGAAAGTCCTGATCGATGTGGTCGTCGAAGTTGAAGGACTCGCCGAAGAGGTTGTTGAAGTCCTCGTCGTCGATGTTGATTTGGTCGCGCAGGCCGGACCAGTTGAAGCGGGAAGCCTGGGTTGCGATCAGACCGCAGACCACGATCACTACGACGAGGAAGATTCCTCCGGCGCCGATGCCGGGAGGATTTGATCCTTCGCGCTGCGCCTGCTGATATTCGATGAGCTTGATCACGCCCCACACGATGAGCAGCGCCGGCCAGTAGTGAGCGAACCAGGTGCCCAGGCTCTTCCATGCCAGCATGTGCAGGTTGCCGAGCAGGAACACGATGCCGAGGATGATGAGCACCACCGGTCCGGCAAAGGAGCGGCGGCGCTGCCGGCGGGGCGGCGGAGTTACAGGTGTCATGGGAGTGACCGGGCTAGACATTGCGCACCTCCCCTGAAGACTGCTCGGTTGACGTGGGAGGGGGAGTCTGTGGCGGAGTAGCGGGGGGTGGACCCGGCGGCAGCGGGCCAATGTGACCTTGAGAAGACGCGGTACTTTGCAAGAGCTTCACAATGCCGACAACCAGAAGCCAGGCCGGCCAGGTTCGGCCGAGGTCGGCAATATCCATGCTGGCGAGCAGAAAGAGAACACCTGTGGTAAGCACCATGACTGGACCCATGAGCCAGCGCGTGCGGCAGCGGCCGCAGACGCAGGTTTCGCTCGATCGCTCCCAATGGCGGTAAAACATCCATGCGCCAAGGAAGATCAGAATGAGGGGCCAGTAGCGTTCGAAGCCATACTCCATAAAGCCCATGGTGTGGAGCAGGAATAGCACTCCCAAGCCGATCAGAACCACCGCGCCAATGGGGACTTTGCTGGGCTCGAATTTCTGTCCCGCTCCGAAGGTTTGAGCGAGGCCGAGCGGATCGGGCGCGGGCTCGCCCATTTGGAGGGCCTTCGCCGTGCGCACCGCGTCCATGATCTGGTAGACGTAGAAGAAAGCGATGCCAAAGCCGAAGATCCAGTCCCAGCTTCCAGCGTGATCAGCCCCAAAAATCAGCAGGGCAAAAATCACCAGATGCGCGAGTCCCTTGGCGTATTGCGAAGTGTAGACCGCACCCACGCCGAAGGGAAAGAATCCGGCCAGAATTCCGGCGACGGTGGGATTGGGACCTGGGCTGGATCCTGGAGGAATCCTGACTGAGCCTTGGCCGGCAGTTGGTTGGTAGGTGCTTTGTGGGGGCACGAATCCGGCTGCGGGGGCGGTGCCTTCCATGCGCGCGGCGAGGCAAGCCTCGCAGTAGATCACTCCGCGCACGTCGCGGGTGCAGTTCGGGCACAGTGGCTTGCCGCAAGTGCGGCAGAAGGCCACGGCAGCCAGATCGTTGTGAGTGGCGCAGTTCATACGAACCTCCTGTACGTGGTCACCGACACTACAGGTAGATCGTTTACAGATAGACCCAGAGGAGCGCAGGCCAGGATCAGTTGGTTTTCCGTCTGGCTGTAATTGCGCTCCTGCTTCTGTTCAGGTTCCTTGCTGGTGTCGTTCTTGCGGTCTTTCGGCTTGGCCGGTGCTGGCTCTGCGGGAGTGAGGTTGCGCTTGATTCCCCGAACGCGCGACTCGACTTCGTAGACGAACCGGATGTTTTCGTAGTAGCGGACGACGCGGGCCTGAGTGCTGTAATACGTGTGCCGCAGAGCCGCGGGCCGCAGGCTGATCTGGCGCAGGTCGGAAGGTTTCACTCCGGCTACGCTCAAGGCCACAGACAGCGAGAAGAAAGCCATGCCGAACGACATGGCGAACCTTGGCTGCCTGACCGTGCCCCAGATCGGTTGCATCGCGCCTGAGAACCAGGCCTGCACCTTCTCCAGCCACGAGACGCGCGGTTGAGTTGAAGGAGCAGGAGCACGCAGACGATCCGATGCGATCCCCGTTGTCGACGCCAGAATGTTCTCGACCAGGCCGGCTGGAGGCTCCACCTCCGTGAGACCCTTCAGCCAGTTGCGGCCCGCCTCTGCTTCGGCGAACAGCGGCCCACACGCGGGACATGCCCGGAAGTGAGCCTGGAAGCGGTCGAGTTTTGCGCCGCTCAGGAGGCCGTCTAAGGCGTCCGTGAGCAGGCCGTCAAACTCATGACACTGCATTCCGCTGCTGGTCTGTTCTGGCATCACATCACCTGCCTATAGGTACGTTGTAGAAGGCGGGCAAGTTCCGCCCGGCCTCGATTTATTCGACTTTTCACAGTACCCTCCGGTACCTTCAAAACGGTTGCGATTTCGCGGTAGTCCATATCCTGTAAGTCCCTTAGAATCACGGCCTCACGAAGCTCTGGCGACAGCTTGCCGAGGGCGGCGTGGACGGTCTCTCCGACCTCCCGGCTGCGTACGTGGGCGTCGGGCGGGGCTGAATGGTCCTGGATTTGCTCAGAGAGAGGTTGCGCGTCCTCATGCTCGGACGTGCCGGCGTCGATGGAATCGGTCATGCGGTCCTGCTTGGTCTTGCGGAAGTGGTCGACCAGCAGGTTGCGGGTGATGGTGGTGACCCAGGTGACGAAGGCGCCTTTGGTGTGGTCGTAGCTGGGCAGCGTGCGGTACATCTTGATGAAGACCTCCTGGGTGAGGTCTTCGGCGTCGTCGCCGGAGCCGGCGAAACGGTAACAGATGTTGTAAATGCGACGATTGTAGGTCTGAACGATTTCCTCCCAGGCGGCGGCGTCGCCAGCAATACAGCGGCGGACTAGCATCGCAACGACCTGGACGTCTTCCAACCCGTGCTCCCCGGAAATGGTGATTACCGCCGACGGCGTGGGATGCGAAGAGACGAAAACCCTACCCCAGCTTCGACCCCACAAGACAATACGGCGATGTGGAAGGTAAAGTTCTCGGCTGCAAGTTTATGTAAAACAGGGAATTGTAGCAGTGGGCTTTCGTCATCGCGGCGCAACCTTCAGACGTGCCGCCTCTTAACACGTTCTTAACACATACTTGCTAGAATGGAATTGAGTCAGAATGCCTTTCGGAGGTGTTTATGATTCCCATCTCTTCTGCCTTCTCTGGCGGACTGGTCTGGTCGAAGATTCCTCACAAACGTGGATACGAACTGAAACGCAAAGGCGAAATTATCGGTTCGTTGCAGCGAATGAGTTTTTGGTCGTCGGAAGTTCAGGCTGAATCTCACCATGGGAGCTGGTGTGGTCGCAGCAACAACGTGAGAACGGAAACTTAGTGAACCGGAGCCATGATTCGCAAGACCGGGTGGCCGTCTAAGTTCTGCAAGGGGAAGTAGACGAGGTGCGTGTCGGGATCAACGGAAACGGTGTGACCATGCGGTAGAAAGACCTTGCCTGCCAGCGTTAAAGATTTTCCCTCCTCGCGAAACACGGTGATGTTTCCTGATTCGGCCGAAACATAGAGTTGTTTGAGGCCGGGATCGAATGCAAGAACGTCGGGGTCTTCGCCTACGTTGTGTACAGACTGCACCGTCATCGTGGTGAGATCGACGACGGCCAGCTTGTGGTTTTCCTCTCCCGCAATGAAGGCGAGGTGATTCGCAGCATCGAGAGCGATGCCGTGCGGGCTCTCGACTCCTGGCAGTGGATATCGAGCGATGATCTTTGCGGTTGCTGGGTCAATTGCCACCAGTTCGTTTTTCTCGTGAACGGCAACCAGGATGTGGCCTGAGCCGGAGTCGCAGACGGTATTCCCGGCACCGCCTCCGAGAGGAATCGTCGTAATGAGCTTGTTGGTCGTGGTGTCAATGACAGCATCGGCGTTGCCGTGTTCGTCGGAGACGAAGACTCGCTTGGCAGATGGGGCGTAGGCGATACCGTCGGGATAGTTGATCGGCCCGACGCGGGCGATGGTTTTCAGTGTCTTCATGTCGACAACGGCGAGTTGGTGTTCTCCGGTCGCGGAGGCATACACGCGGCTCAGTTCGGGCACTGCCCATACTCCGTGCACACTGGGAAAGCCGTCGAGGTTGGCGATGACTTCGCGCTTCTTTGTATCGAACACCACTAGTTGGTTGGCGTTCATGTGGGCGATGTAGAGGCGCCCTTGCGAAGCGTCGAGGCTCTGGTAGTCGAAGCGAACCGCTGCGCCGGGGAGCGGAACGTCCGCCACACGCTTCAACGGGCTCTCCTCGCGGCTCTGCGGAAGCGCAACGGCCACAATGGCCGCGAACAGTAACGTCTCAGCCCTCAATGCATTCCTAATGCCGATGCGCATTTAGCCTCCTTCCGCTGTTATCTATCAGGATAACTTAGCCATATGAATTAACGATGCCTACACCAACTACTGTAGGCTCATACTCAACCGGGGATGGATTGCAGAAGCAACTAAAGGCTCCGCGGACTCGTCTGACATAGAGGGGCGTTTTTCGGGAACCCCTCCAAGCAGCGCGTTCTCGATTCGTCAAACGACAGGATACGGGCGGATGATATGCCCGCATGTCTGGAAATTGAGGCGAGGTGAGTGCATGAGTCATCAATTGAGAAGGGCTCTAACCGGGATAAGCGCGCTTTTCGCGATTACGCTTCTAGCGGTCACGATGCCGACGCAGATGTCGGCGCAGGATCGGGATGATCCACCCGACCGCGCGGCGCGGCTAGGGCACGTGGAAGGCTCCGTTTCTTTTCAACCCGCGGGCGAGTCGGAATGGGTCGAGGCGGTGCCGAACCGTCCGCTGACGATCGACGACAAACTTTGGGCAGATCGTGACTCGCGGGCGACCGTAGAACTGGGCTCGGCCTCGATTTACCTGAGCAGCAACACAGGAATTTCGTTTCTCAATCTCGACGACCGGACGATGCAGATCCAGCTGAGTTCGGGGAGCATCAACGTTCGTGTACGGCGTGTGAGCCGCGACGAAGTATTTGAGATCGATACACCCAATCAGGCCTTCTCCGTTTATCAGCCGGGACGCTATCGCCTTGAGGCCAGCGAAAACGGGGATTACACGATTGTCACGGTGCGCGAAGGCGAAGGCGAATCCAGCGGCAACGGACAAAGCTACACGGTGCATGCCGGGCAGCGCGCCACGCTTAACGGCACGAATCAGTTGAATGTGGAGGTCGATGAGGTTGGCCGTCCGGATGACTTCGACAACTGGAGTTATGGCCGCGATCGCCGTTTCGAGGAGTCGCGCTCAGCGAGATATGTCTCGCATGACATGGTGGGCTATGAAGATCTTGATGACTATGGCGACTGGCAACCGCATTCGGAGTACGGGAATGTATGGTTCCCGAGAGTGGCAGTGGGCTGGGCGCCTTATCACGACGGGCACTGGGCATGGATCGATCCCTGGGGATGGACGTGGGTGGATGACGACCCGTGGGGCTATGCGCCATTCCACTATGGACGTTGGGCTGCGTTTGGCGGGCGCTGGGGATGGATTCCGGGACCCGTTGCGGTAAGGCCGGTTTACGCTCCCGCGCTGGTGGTATTCGTGGGTGGAGGCGGATTTGTAGCCGGCGGGAATGTTGCCTGGTTTGCGCTGGGGCCGAGGGAAGTTTATGTTCCCTCTTACCGCGTCAGTCCCGGGTACGTGAACCGGGTGAACATCAGCAACACGACGGTCAACCAGACGACGATCACGAATGTGTACAACACGACGATCGTCAACAACAACACCAACATTACGAATGTGAATTACGTGAACCGCAACGTGAATGGAGCGGTGACCGCAGTTCCGCAACGGGCATTTGTCACGGCACAGCCGGTAAATCGTGTAGCCGTACGGGTGGATCCGCGGCAACTGGCGTCGGCCCAGATGAGTTCGCGAGTGGCGGTTGCGCCTGCACGAGAGGCGGTGCTCGGAGCCCGCTCCAACACGGCAGGACGCGTGGCTGCTCCTCCGGCGGCAGTGGCGAACCGGCAAGTGATCGCGAGGACGGCTCCTCCGCCACCGCCGCCATCGTTCGAAGCGAGGCAGCAGGCTCTGGCTCAGCACCCGGGGCAGTCCGTGCCACGGCAGGAGATGCAGAGACTGCGGCCAGCCAGCGCACCTAGCCCACAGGCGCCGGTGCGAGTAGTGACGGCGAGCAAGCCGGCGGCTCTGCCTCCGGCTCGTCCGGCAAATCAACCAGCGAATACGCCGCAACCGAACCAACCAGGAAATCAGCCGGGGAACCGGCCGGGAAATCCGCCGGCGGCCAATGAACGTCCGGGAATGAATCCGGGGCAACCGAACAATCCGGCGAACCGGCCGCAGCCGAATCAACCCCAACCAAACCAGCCGCCGCCAAATCAGCCAGGAAACCGTCCGGGCAATCCTCCGGCAGCGAATGAACGTCCGGGGACGAATCCGGGGCAACCAAACAATCCGCCAAACCGGCCGGAACCAAATCAGCCGCCGGCAAACAGTCGTCCGGAACCAAATCGGACGAACCAGCCACCGGCAAGGAATGATCGTCCGCCATCGGCGCCGCCCAACAATCCGCCGGAACGGTCGCAGCCAAACCAACCGCCGGCGAACAATCGTCCGGAACCGAACCGGACGAACCAGCCACCGGCAAGGAATGATCGTCCGCCATCGGCGCCGCCCAACAATCCGCCGGAACGGTCGCAGCCAAACCAACCGCCGGCGAACAATCGTCCGGAACCGAACCGGACGAACCAGCCACCGGCAAGGAATGATCGTCCGCCATCGGCGCAGCCCAACAATCCGCCGGAACGGTCGCAACCGAACCAACCGCCGGCGAACAATCGTCCGGAACCGAATCAGCCTCCGCCATCGAACCACCGGCCCGAGACGAACCGTCCGGAACCGAATCGAGCGGAGCCCGCGAACCGTCCCGCGCCGAGTACTCGTCCAGATCCGGGTTACCCGCCGCAGAGCCGCCCGGAGCCACCGCCACCGCGCAACGAGGCTCCGGCCCGGCAGCAGAATCCTCCACCGAGCGAGCGTCCGCAGCCGCAACGTACGGCTCCGCCGGAGACCAGGCCTGCGCCCCAGCAGCAGCGCCCGCCCGCCGGGAAGCAGACACCGGAAGAAAAAAAGCGCCAGGATGAGCAGCGGAAGGAGCAGCCGCAGCGGTGAAAAAGAGTACCACGTAGGATTTTTCTGGGCACCCGATGTGGGTGCCCTAGTTTTTTGGGGCAGGTAACAGTCGGTTAAAAAATTACTATGTAGCGCGAAGCGCTAGCTCAGTGGTTGAAGAGGGTTCGGAAAACTCAGACCTTGCAGGTGACCAGAGTCTCTCAGCGGCTAAAAGCCGCATTGATATCTTGGAACGAAGCGGCGCGGCTCGAAGCCGCACCCTTTCAAAACAGAACCCTCTTCCGAATCGATTCAGTAACTCAGCAAGTCAAAATCCGGCCACCGCACGCTCGCCGCACAGTCCTGGGACGACATCGGGAGCGTTATAGAATTGCTTTTCAATTCTCCTTCGTTGTCGTTCTTCCAAGGCTTCGTTCAGGCGCTGAACGAGTTCGATTAACCTTTCGGGATCCTCTTCCTTGGATGCTTGCTCACAAAGGACGCGCCAGTCGACATCATTCCGTGTGGAGTTGTCCATGTTGCCCTCCTCAATGGTTTCGTTCTACGAGGAACGGCGTGGCGTCTGATTGAGGGGCAAGTGCCGGGCCAAAGACGGGCCTTAAGATCAACTTGTGAAATATCAAGAACTTCGGTGCGATCGGGCCCTTGGTATCGCCGAATGGGAACGTGAAATATCTTCGGATCAGAAGGTGATTCTTTCGCAGTTAACCCACACTTCATACAGTCTGGGCTGTAGAACTGACGTGTTTGGTCCCTGGTCGATAACGAAGAGTCCGCCACCATGGGTATTCAGGTCGTTGATGCGGGTCGTGAAGCTCCATATAGCTGCCAGGCAAACGCACCTAAACCCAAGCACATCACAGCTAAGTGGATCAAGCCTCCTAGATATGGGATGAACCCAATCACGGTGAGGATCACCAGACCTACTAGTAATCCCAGCACCCAGTCTCCTTTCGTTGCTCCGACCGGCTTCAGAAGCATGCGCCCGAGGAAGGCTCCCACCCAAATCTTCGCCAGGTAGATCGCAACCATATACACCGCGAATACCATGAGGGAGAGCGGGAGGCCAACGAGGGTGATGGCAACCACGATCATGGCAACCGGCGCCCCAACCAAGACTCCAAAACCCAGGCCGAGGCTGCGCCAGCCTAAGCCCACGGCCTGAGTGCAGGCCTCGAAGAAGCCGGGAAACAGAACCAGTCCCAGCCATCCCACCAATATGGCAGCGGCGAGCCAGATAGCCTGGTGAAAGTAGAATCTCGGCCGCGTGAACTGGCTCTCCCTGACGCGCACCTGGATGTCGCGCTTGCCCCCAATGGTAGCCCCGTCGGCGATGTGCACGTCTTTAAGCTGGTGCACGCGAGCGCTCAGGTTGCCGCCCACGCGGGCCGTGTTCGTCAGCGTAAGGCCGCCTCCGGCCATAGTCAGTTCGCGGCCGATGCTGCCGCTCACATCAGCATTGCCGGCAAAGATGGTCGCGCTGCGCTTTACGTCACCCTCCAGGCTGATGTCGCCAGCGCCGACCAGGATACCGTCGCCCACGTGACCCCGGGTATCCACGCGCAGCGATTGCATCCAGCCGTAGATGCTGTGGCCTAATTGCCCGTCCAGGTCGAGCGACTCCGAAAGGTTGTAGATGCTGCCTTCCACGGTCCCACTTACCACCGTTCTCTTGGCAAAACTGACCAAGTCGCCCTTGACGGTTCCTCGCACTTCCAGAGTCCGGCCGAAAGCCAGCAGGTCTCCATTGACCACGCCTTCCATGCGCACCGTGTTGCCGGCGGCCAAGAGCGTGTCGTCCACAATCTCGTTCGCCGCAACCGTGACAAAATCGGCGTGACGCCGCTCCAGGCCAAAGCTGGGCAATGACATCGCAAGCAGTACGATCACCAGGCGCAGGCCTGGCTGTTGCCGCCATCTGCGTCCCAGCAGCACTGCAGCGCCGCCCACCAGCAAAAACAATCCCCCAACCACTGCAGCATAATCAGCCAACATTGCAGTACCTCCGTTTGCGAAGTAGTAGGAAAAGTTGAAAATCAGGTTTGTAATGCCATCTACGCCGGAGGGATTGAGCCATTGCAGCGCCTCCGGAATTTTCAGGTCGTTGATCCAAACGAAAAAGATTGAACCTAGCCCCAACAGCGCGGCCATGGCCGCCAGGTCACCCCATAGCCAGGACCAACGCGATCGGGAGAAGGTCGCCGGACTAGGTGCTTCTTCAGGCAGCTCGTGCAGGCATTCGCCCAAAAAACGGTTCTCCGCGCGCAATGCGTCCACCAACTCCCGACAACGCTGGCACGTAGTTAGGTGAGCTCGCAGGCGCCCCGCCTCGTCAACCCCCAGTTCGCCGTCCACGAAGATGGCACAGGTCTGTTCCGAATAACATTCCATGACTACTTGCTCCCGTGGTTCAGTTTCCGACGTAGTTCCTGCTTGGCCCGAAATATCAGCGCCGCCACGTGGTTCCTCTGCAGGTCCAACTGCTGTGCGATTTCGTCGTAGCTCAGTTCGCTGTAATAACGCAGGACCAGGGGCACGCGATAGTTCTCCGGGAGGCGTGCGATGGCATCCCGCACCTGTTGCCTCTCTTCCGTGGTGATGACAGCGCCCAGCGGCGACTGTTCCGAACTGGGTCCGTCGATGACGGTCGTTTCCCCGACCTCCATAATCACCCGCCGTCCACGCTGCCGGCGCCGCAAAGCGTCAATGCATTGGTTGCCAGCGACCCGCAGCAGCCACCGGGGGAACGGTATCGCACCGTCGTAGCTTTCGATCAAGCGCTGCAGCTTGAGGAACACTTCGCCGGTGGCATCTTCCGCGCTCTCCGATGAGTCCAGCATGTAACGGCACAAGCCGAATACACGCCGGGCGTAGCGGCGATAGATCTCCGCCAAAGCCTCGGCATCGCGGCCCCGTGCGCGCGCTATTACGCTCTCGAGATCCAGCCCCTCCATCTGCTTGGCCGTCCCCTCGCGGGGCGGTGGTCCTTTCGCCTTGTTCCTCTCGGCGTCCATAAGGCAGTACGCTGCGGATCGAAGAAAATTACACACATTTTAGGCGATGGAGAACCTGGGGTAGGACTGGTGTCTGCTCGGAGGGTGCGGGTTCCCCAAACCCGCAAGATCCAATTCTGGAAAACGGAAGATCGGATGTTGCTTCCATCCCTTGGGGACGAATCACGGGCGCCCCAGAAGCTAACCCACTGCCTACTCGCTGGTAAAGTAGTCCACGGTCACAGGGTTTTCGAACAATGAATAATCGCGGGTCACGACGGTGATGCCGCTATCGGTGACGAAATAGCGCTGGCGATCGGCTTCGACGTCGTAGCCGATGGTCGTACCCTCGGGCACATGCACGTCGCGATCGAGGATGGCGCGGCGGATGCGGCACCGGCGTCCTACGCTGACGTGAGAAAAGAGGATGGAGTCATCCACTTCGCTGTAGGAGTTCACACGCACGTCGGGCGAGAGAATGCAGTTCTTGACTGATCCGCCGGAGACGATGCTGCCGTTCGAGACGATGGAGTCGAGGGCGGTGCCTGTGCGTCCGGACTCGGCAAAGACGAACTTCGCGGGCGGATACTGGCGCTGGTGGGTACGGATGGGCCACTCTTCGTCATAGAGGTTGAAGATCGGCGACACGGAGACGATGTCCATGTTGGCCTCGTAGTAGGCCTCGAGCGTGCCCACGTCGCGCCAGTAGTGAGCTTCTTTCTTGTTCTCATCGACGAAGTCGTAGGCGAAGACGCGGTAGTCGTCGACCATTCTGGGCAGGATGTCTTTGCCGAAATCATGGCTGGAGTTGGGGTCCTCGGCGTCTTTCAGCAGGACCGGGATGAGCACATCCGCATTAAAGAGATAGACGCCCATTGAGCCCGCTACCTTGTCAGGATTCAACGGTGAACGCAGCTTGGTTTCCTTGGGTTTCTCTTCGAAACCGTTGATGCGGCCGTCGTGATCGACATCGACGACCCCGAAGCGGAAGGTCTCTTCGGGATCGATCTGGATGGTGGCGAGGGTGATGTCGGCGGCGGAGTCGAGGTGCTGCTTCATCATCTTGCCGTAATCCATCTTGTAGATATGGTCGCCGGAGAGAATGAGGACGTGCTTGGGCTGTTCGGAGCCGATGGAATAGATGTTCTGGTAAACCGCGTCGGCCGTGCCTTGGTACCACTGATCGCTGACGCGCTTCATGGGGGGCAACACTTCGATGAACTCTCCCATTTCGCGGGCCACGATGTTCCATCCTTCGCGGATGTGGCGATTGAGCGAGAGCGCCTTGTACTGGGTCAGGATGTAGACCTTGCGCAGGTCGGAGTTGATGCAGTTGGAGAGCGTGATGTCGATGATGCGATAAATGCCGCCGAAAGTGACGGCGGGTTTGGCGCGATCACGAGTGAGAGGGTAGAGGCGCTCTCCGGCGCCGCCTGCCAGCAGGACTCCGAGAGTATCTTTCATCGCAATGCCTCTGACTTCCGAAGAGACTGCGTTCGGTCCTGGTTTTCACCGGTCGCACGAAAGTTAATGGCGCCCCCGGCGAATTGCCACAGAAAACAGTAGATGGTAGCACAGGGAGGGCAGGTTGCCGTGGCATCGGGGGAGTTCTCGTAAAGCCCTATAATGCAGGCCACAAGTCCGGTAATACGCCGGGGCCAAGCCCGGGAAGGGAAACTGCGGAACAAAACTCGATGCAATCAACCCGAAAACGAGAGTCCAAAACGATCAGGCCCTCAAAGCGTGCGGCAGGCGATCAAGTGCTGGGTATGGATCGGGGCATCACGCGGCGTGATTTTCTCAATGCGACCCTGCTGGCTTCCGGGAGCTTGCTGTTGGATCCGCTGTCGCCGGCGGACCTTGTGGCGCAGAACTCGGTGCAACGCGCGTCTCAAGACGACTGGACCGGTTACGGAGGGATTGGCGACTACGCGAACTCGAATGGGAACACGACGGGCGTAATGGAAGCAGGGCATCAGATTCGCGACGGCGAGTTCGAGAGGCTTCCCGCGAATCTGATCGAAACCGGTGAAACCTATGACTGCGTGGTGGTCGGCGGGGGCATCAGTGGTTTAGCTGCGGCCTTGATTTTCCAGCGGCAGGCAGGCAAAGGTAAGACGTGCCTGGTGCTCGACAATCATCCGATTTTTGGCGGTGAGGCGAAGCGCAACGAGTTTCTGGTGGATGGGCAGCGTTTAGTAGCGCATCAGGGATCGGCGTTTTATCCGGTTCCTTATCCTCACAGCTTTATCGCACGCTTCTATGAGTCGATCGGGCTGGAAAAGCCGAAGCTGGAATATCAGAAGTGGTCGGGATTCGCACCGGAGATGCCGTTGAGCCGTACGCCGTATCTCTCGGGCGGGGCGACTTCGGGATTCTATTTCGGCTCGAAGTTTGGCCAACGGCCAGGCACGTGGCTGACCGATCCCTGGGGCAAGAAGCTGGACGGCGCGCCGCTCTCCGCCCAGGCACGAGCGGAATTGTTGCGTTATCAGGCGGGACCGGCCGACCCTCACGATCCAAAGGCGCGTGCGCCAGAATATGCCGGCGATGCGATTTCACGCCGGTTGGATACGATCACGCTCGAAGACCACCTGAGGGAGAAGCATCGCATCAGCCGCGACACCGTTCGCGCGTTTCTTTCGCCGCTGGAAGGCGGCGGATATGGGCTGGGGCCGGACGCGCTCTCGGGCTATACGGCTTACGCCGCTGACATGCTGCACCCGCTCGACATCAGTGACGAGACCGGCGACCAGATGTTTCCGGATGGAAATAGCGGGTTTGCGCGGCTGATCACGAAGACACTGATTCCGGAATCGATTGCGGGGGATAACTCGGTGGAGGCGGTTTGTCGTGGGGCGGTGAACTTCGCTGAGCTGGACAAAGCTGGGTCGGCAGCGCGCGTCCGGCTTGATTCCACGGTCGTCTGGGTGAAGCATGACGGCGATCCGGCGACGTCGGAGGCGGTGACCGTTGCCTACGCTAGGGGCGGGAAGGTTTATCGGGTAAAGGCTCGGTCGGTCGTGATGGCGGGCGGAAGCTGGACGGCGAAGCATATTGTTCGCGATCTGCCAGAAGATCGTGCTTCAGCCTATGCGCAGTTTTACCGTGCTCCGTGCATGATGGCGAATGTGGCAGTGCGCAACTGGCGCTTTCTCTACAAGCTGGGCATCTCCGGCGGGCAATGGTTTGAGGGGATCGGGAACTACGTGCAGGTGAGAAAGATGGCGACCTGTGGCGTCGATTCGCCGACATTTGGACCTGATTCGCCGACCGTGCTGACGCTCAAAGTTCTGTATTCGTATCCCGGGGTGGCAACGAAAGAGCAAGGGCATCGCGGCCGCGCCGAAATGATTGCAACGCCTTTTCGGGATTACGAACGGCAGATTCGGGGGCAGTTTACAGAGTTGTTTGCGCGATCAGGTTTCGATGCGGGACGTGACATTGCCGGAATCATTCTGAACCGCTGGGGACATGCCTATCTTAGTCCAGCGCCGGGATTTTTCTTCGGGAAGGATGGCAAGCCCGCGCCTGGTGAAGTGTTGCGCGCGGCTCCGTTTGGAAGGATCGCATTCGCGAACACAGATCTCTCAGGGGTGATGGATCATCGATATTCGATCCTGGAGGCTGATCGTGCGGTGGGGCAGTTGCTGGATCAGGTCCTGTCGGAGTGAGTCAATGAATCACTGACTCATTGTTTCTCTTCTTCAATCTTGATGCGGAGAGACTTCAGGAATTTTAGATCCTGATCGTTGATCTTGAATTCGGGATTGGTCGTCAGGGTGGTCACCAGTGACGTCTTGTCGGTGGATTTTTCTCCCTGCTTGCTCACACCAATGGTGGCTTCGAGAACCAGAAAAATATCGTATCCGCCTTCCTTGATGCGCGACACGACTTCGGCGATCGCCTCCGAATCGGAGAGCGACTCGTTGATGGCTTCGCCAAGCTCTTTCATGAGTTGCTTTAATTGCTGATCCACTGGGTCCCCCGTTAAGAACTTCTTCGATGGTTCAGGCACGAATAGCCTGAACCTCCAGGTACTCGGCATCGACGCAGGTGGTGCCGTCGGTCGCGGTGTTTTGTTCCGTCATCATCGCTTCCATTTGTTCTGCTAATGCGGCCTGACCGGCCCGTGTCTAATCGCGCAAATGTGGCCTGCGTCGGCCTAAAATATTGACGAAAAAATGCCACGTTTTCTTTAGGACTGAACGGATACCGCATCCGCGAGATGCGGCGCGTCAGGTTCAATTTCGACGTGTAGTGAGAAAGTCTTTGGCGAACTGTTGCCTCATCTTCCCAAAGGGTCGGCGCCGGAATCCCGGGCGGAGGCGGAACCATTTTGGCGGTCAGGCGGAAGAACTTACCCACGTATCCTTCCGGAGTCCAATTGGCCATGGCAATGAGGCCTCCGGGCTTGCCCACGCGGGCGAGTTCGGAAGCTACACGGTCGGGCCGGGGGGCGAACATTGCCCCGTACATCGTGAGCACGACATCCAACGAACGGTCGGGATAAGGGAGTTCTTCGGCGTCTCCCTCTTCGAAATGCACGTTCAGTTGCTCGGCAGCAGCGCGCCGTCGGGCTTGCTCCAACAGGTTGGGAGCGATGTCAACTCCTGTGACCGCTGCGCCGGTGCGGGCCGCAGGAATCGCCGTGTTTCCGGTGCCGCAGGCCACGTCTAACACTCGAGTATTAGAGTGGATTCCTAGCCGCTCTACAAATCGGTCGGCTTCCGGGGCCGTGTATTTCCCGATTTGGCCGAAGTCGCCGGCCATCCAAGCGGCCTTGAGACCGGACTTCAATTGTGCGAGATCGGGCACGGCGTCTGACATACATCCCCGTTAATTTAGATGCCAGGGTCAACGGAACGGTTCGTTGCCCGTTTTGCGTAGCGTACGATTGTAGCCCCAGACACTGTTAAAATCGAGGGCGTGAGCAAGCTTTCCACCGCACGCAAGTTCGGGGTTGTAGCTCGGGTGGCAACGCAGATGGCCACGCAGAGCGCCAAACGCAGCCGGACGCTGGGCGCGGCCGTGAGTGCGCTTAAGGCGACGGCGCGGTCCTTTGGCCACGTACTCCATACGTTGTGGCTGGAAGTAATCGGTACGTTGTTTCTGGGGATGGCAGGGATCGGGGGCGTTGCCCTGGTGCGGGAGTACGTGAAGTATCAGGGGCATCAGGTGACGGCGGGACGCGTGGCCATTGCAGTTTTATTCACGGTGACGTTTGCCTGGTTTGGCGTGAGCTCGTTCTGGAGAGTGCGGCAGAAGGGGCGAAGGGCGCGGTAAGGGATGCGGTGCGGTACTGCCCAAGAAAGCAGATTCCTCCCCTTCGCGCCGCTCAGGGTCGGAATGACAAGATCCTTTAGAGAATGACAAAGGCTTAACTATGGCGGAGAGGGTCAAGGTTACCGATCTTCCGCAATCTTCCGTAGTCGAAACCTCGTCCCACATTCCGGTGAAGCCGCTCTACACGCCTGCCGATCTCAAGGGCTCGGATTACGAGAGCGAGGTGGGGTATTCCGGGGAATATCCTTTCACGCGGGGCGTGCAGGCCACGATGTACCGCGGCCGGCTGTGGACCATGCGGCAGTATGCGGGCATGGGCGACGCCGAGGAATCGAACAAGCGCTACAAATATCTGCTGGCAAACGGGACGACTGGACTCTCGGTCGCGTTTGACCTGCCCACACAGATCGGCCTGGACTCCGATCACCCGCTGGCTGCTGGGGAAGTCGGCAAGGTTGGCGTCGCCATCGACTCGATCGAAGACATGCAGCGGCTCTTCGATGGCATCGACCTAACGAAGATTTCTACGTCAATGACGATTAACGCGACGGCGTCGATCTTGTTGGCGCTGTACGTGGCAGTGGCGCGGCGGCGGGGAACGGATGTCAGAAGACTTTCAGGCACGGTACAGAATGACGTGCTCAAGGAATACATCGCGCGCGGCACTTACATTTATCCGCCGCAGCAGGCGATGCGGGTGATCACCGACATGTTCGCGTGGACGAATGAGAACGTGCCGGACTGGAATACGATTTCGATTTCCGGGTACCACATGCGCGAGGCCGGATCGACCGCGGTGCAGGAAGTGGCCTTCACGCTGGGCAACGGGATGGCGTATGTGGAGGCTGCGATCAAGGCCGGGCTTGACGTCGACAAGTTCGCGACACGGATTTCGTTCTTCTTTAATGCTCACAGCAATTTTCTGGAGGAGGTGGCGAAGTTCCGCGCCGCCCGGCGGATGTGGGCCCGGATCATGCGGGAGCATTTCAAGGCGAGGAACCCGAAGTCGTGGATGCTACGTTTTCACACGCAGACGGCGGGCTCTACGCTGACTGCGCAGCAGCCTGAGAACAACATTGTGCGGACGGCGATCCAGGCGATGGCCGCGGTTCTCGGCGGGACGCAGTCTCTACATACGAACTCTTATGACGAGGCACTGGCTCTGCCTACGGAGCAGGCGGCCCGCATCGCTCTGCGGACGCAGCAGATCATCGCATACGAATCGGGAGCGTCCCAGACGGTTGATCCGCTGGCGGGGTCGTACTACATCGAGACGCTGACCAATGAAATTGAGAGGCGCGCGGCGGAGTATCTGGGCAAGATTGAAGTGCTGGGCGGAATGCTCAAGGCGATTGAGCGTGGCTTCGTGCAGCAGGAGATTCAGAACGCGGCTTATGAATACCAGCAGGCGGTTGACCAGGAGCAGGCAATCGTTGTCGGAGTGAATCGCTTTGAGGTGGAAGAAGAGAAGCCGATTCCGATCCAGCAGATTGATCCGGGGCTCGAGACGAGACAGGTGGAGAGAGTGCGCGCGCTTCGCGCGAAGCGCGCCGCAGGGCCGTGGCAAGCGGCGATCAACGGTGTTGAAGACGCCGCACGTTCGGGCGCTAACCTTATGCCGCGGATTCTTGCGGCAGTTGAGGCCTCCGCCACTGTAGGCGAGATTTCGGATGCGATGCGAAAAGTCTTTGGTGAGTACCGGGAAGCGGTCGTTATCTAGGAGTTTCTCCTTTCGCTTTCGACCGGGGGAATGCCGCCGGACTTCACAAATAGCTCAGCCACCAATCTGTGCGGCGCTGCTTGAGTTCTGCCCACCAGCGGCACGGGAAGTACAGAATGACAACTGCCGTAGTCCACATCAGATAGATGAAGGGAAGGTTGTGGCCGTACCCTTCAGGGATGTCGTTGAGGAAGAATCCACCGTGCAGCAGCCATGCGATGGGTTGATGGAAAAACGCGGCCGCCACGACCGCCATCAAGTGAATCAAATACAAGTGGAGGACATAAAAGAACAATGGGACCCGGCCGAAGATCAAGAGGCTGGAAGTCAGCCAGGAAGTTGTGGGCCGATTCGATGTTCGCTTGTCCAGCCATGCCAGCAGCAGAAGAGACGGGCCGAGCGTCATGAGCAGGAATTGAAGTGACGGTGGATATTTCTCGACATCGAGAAACAGGATCACCGTTTTTTCGAGCGTGGGCTGAATGTGCCAGTCGCCCTGTGAGACGCCTCCCTGCCCGGCGGGGGGATTGCCATAGAGGTTGGTCAGGCGGAGCAATACAAAAGCGAGTGTGAGAGCGATGCCGAGACGAGAGATGACTTTGCGGCGGCGCTCGGGCTCAAGAGCATAGACCGTGCCAAAGACGTATCCCGCGCCCATTACGCCGACCCAGGGGATGATCTGGAAGAGAACGAACTCGGGAATTTGGAAGGGCAGAAGGGCGAATCCGCGAGCGTGCAGGATCGTCCACAGCCAGGCCAGCGAGCCGAACTGCCGGGGCCGAATGCTGTCAAAAAGGTCGTGGCCTACGATCATCAGTACAGACAGCGCACCCAACCACCGCACTGGCAGCCGGACGGCCGCAGCCATGAGCACCATCGACGCACCTAGGGACCAAATCACGCCGAAAAAGCCAAAGGGAATCTGAAAAGTCCAGGCCGTGCCGACGATAGTGAATTCCAAAACTATCAGCCAGAGTCCACGGGTCCATAGGAAGCGGCTGAGTTCGGCGGGCGTGCGGCGGCGGCCGTAGAAGAATGCTCCGGTGCCCGCCAGGAAGAAAAACAAGGGGGCACAAAAATGCGTGACCCAACGGGTGAAGAAGAGAGCGTAATAGGTTTGGGCCAGGTTTTCTGGTTCGAAACGAAGATGGCTGAAGAAGTCGCGGCTATGGTCAAGCGCCATGATGATCATCACCAGGCCGCGCAGGATGTCGATGGAATCAACGCGGCCAAGGCGGGGAACTTCGGAACTCATGGCGGCTGGGATTGTCGGCAGGGTTGAGGACATGGTTTCTAGCCAACGGTTCTTTACCGTCGATGTGACGGTATGACGCTTGGAATGTTAGCAGGAGTCCCCGGTTTGGCTAGACGGAACGTGCGGCGACGTTAGTCAGAAGTTTGGTAGTCGCAGGCTTTGCGGCAGGGCTCACAGTACATCAGGCCGTCGGCGCAGACGCGGATGTCGATCACTGTCTGGCAAAGGCAGCAGTATTTCTCGCACTGGCACTGGCTCTCGGGTTGCTCGCACTGAGCGCAGCGGTATTTGGCGGGACCGGTTCCTGTGGCCATGAAGTTACTGTAGCGCGTCGGGAAAAGGGCGGAAACGTGACGTTGGTAATGGGTTATGTCGTTTGTTTTGCTGTACGTGGCCCAGTCCGCTCGGCGAGCGCCATTCTCTCTGCCATATAATTCCTTGCAATGACCTTCCAACAACTGCTGGATGGAGCGGAGATCCTCGCGCAAAGCGGAGACCCGGACCTCAGCGCTGTGGAATACGATTCGCGACGAGTGAAGCCGGGGTCGGTCTTCGTGGCCATGCATGGCGAGACTTCGGACGGCAACCGGTTTATCGATCAGGCGATCCAGGCCGGAGCGGTGGCGGTGGTCACGGATTCGGCAGCGGAGAAGGCTCGCGACGGCGCGGCCTGGGCGTTGGTGCCACATGGGCGCCGGGCGTTGGCGCGACTGAGTGCCAACTTCTACAAGAAGCCGGCCGAAAGAATCAGCATCACGGGAATTACCGGGACGAATGGGAAGAGCACGACGGCGTTTCTGCTTGAGTCCATTCTGAGCGCGGCGCGGCGGAAGAGCGCGTTGATCGGCACCATCGAATACCACGTTGCGGGAAAGGTTCTGCCGGCACCGCACACGACTCCGGAAGCTTTAGAGTTGAATCGCCTCTTGAATGAGGCACTGGGACAGGGTGCGACGGACGCGGTAATAGAGGTGTCGTCGCACGCGCTGGCGCAGGAACGGGTATTTGGCGTGCCGTTTGACGTGGCTGTGTTCACCAACCTGACGCGCGATCATCTCGACTATCACAGAACGATAGAAGAGTATTTTGCCTCCAAGCGTGTGCTCTTTGAGGGATGTGGAACGGAACCGCCACGGGTCGCGGTGACAAACATCGACGACGAGTATGGCGTGAAGCTGGCGGATTTCAGCCGAAAGCGGAGTTCGCAGGTGCTGAAGTACGGATGGCAGCAGGGCGACTTCCATGCGGAGAGAATCGACATCGCGCCGCGCGGGACGCGGTTTGATATGGTCACGCCCAAGGAGAAGGTTGTGGTGTTTTCGCCTCTGATTGGGCGAGTGAATGTCTACA
Organism: Acidobacteriota bacterium; assembly: GCA_003225555.1. Taxonomy (GTDB): domain Bacteria; phylum Acidobacteriota; class Terriglobia; order Terriglobales; family Acidobacteriaceae; genus Sulfotelmatobacter. Next base: position 51,111 of record QIAM01000034.1, read on the forward strand.
ACATTCTGGCGGCTTCGGCAGCGGCTCATGCGCGTGGGTGCGGGATGGAGGCGATTGCCGAAGGGGTTGGCAACCTGGCATTCGTCCCGGGGAGGTTTCAGCGTGTGGACTGCGGTCAGCCGTTCACGGTGGTGGTCGACTACGCACACACCGATGATGCACTCCGCAATCTGACTGCGCTGGCGCGGGAGTTTGTTTCACGGGGCGGATCGAAGGGAAGGGTGTTGACGGTGTTTGGCTGCGGCGGGGACCGCGATCGCATGAAACGTCCCTTAATGGGAGAGGCGGCAGGACGGGCGAGTGATTTCGTGGTGCTCACTTCGGATAATCCGCGGAGCGAAGATCCCGTCAGCATCATTAATGATGCGCTGGTCGGTCTGCAGAAGAGTGGCGCGAAGTACAGCGTTGAGCCTGACCGGCGCAAGGCAGTTACGCTTGCAATCGGTGAGACGCGGCCAGGAGACATTGTGTTGTTGGCGGGCAAGGGGCACGAGAAGGTACAGGTCACGCGTGAAGGATCGCGTCCGTTTGATGACGTGGACGTTGCGCGCGATGCTCTGCGGGCGGCCGGATACGAGTGTGACGCGGGCCAGGCTGGAGTGGGTAGTTAATGAAGCTGACACTGGCGAAGATCGCGGAATCCATTGCGGCGGGGGGGGATTATCCGCGGGACGAGTTGGTGCAGGGCTATTCGATTGACTCGCGCACCGTGCGCTCCGGCGAACTATTCTTTGCGGTGAAGGGCGAGCGACTGGATGGGCATGACTTTGTGGTTGCGGCACTGGAGAAAGGAGCGGCAGCGGCTGTTGTACGAAAAGATCAGTTGGAACGTTATACCGGGAGGGCGCCGTTGCTGGCCAGCGACGACACGCTGGTCGCGTTGCAGTGTTTGGCTACCGTTGTGCGAAAGCTTTGGGGCCGGCTGCTGGTCGGAGTGACGGGATCGGCGGGAAAGACTACGACCAAGGAAGCAATCGCACACGTGCTGGGTTCGCGCTTTTGCGTGCTGAAATCACAAGGCAACTTCAATAATCATTTTGGCTTACCTCTCATGCTGCTGAAGCTGGAACCGGAACACGATATGGCGGTCATTGAGATGGGTATGTCGCACGCAGGAGAGATTCGTGCATTGGCGAAGATCGCGCAGCCGGAAGTGGGGGTGGTGACTAACGTCGCTCCGGTGCACTTGGAGTTTTTTGCGTCCCTGGCGGAGATCGCGCGGGCGAAGTACGAACTGATTGAAGCGTTGCCGCCGAATGGAACGGCGGTGATCAATGCCGACGACGAACATGTTTCTCAGTTTGGACGCGGCTTCAGAGGACGGCTGTTGAGGTATGGGTTCAATCCAAGCGCAGATGTGCGAGCGGAAAACGTTCGGTCACGCGGGACGGCTGGTTCCGAGTTCGACGTGGTGATCGGAGCCGCACGCGAGCACGCGCAGTTGCCGCTGGTGGGAGAGCACAACATTTCGAATGCGCTCGCCGCAGTAGCCGTGGGCGTGGACCGGGGATTGAAACTGACTGACGCAGTCGCTGCGCTGGCGACGCTGGCGCCTGCGGACAAGCGCGGGCAGGTTCTCCAAGTCGGCAACATCACGGTGATCAACGATTGCTACAATTCGAATCCGAAGGCGCTGCGGGCGATGGTTGACGCCCTGGCTGCGATGCCGGCGAAGCGCCGCATCGTGGTCGCGGGGGAGATGCTGGAACTGGGACCTGCCGGCGAGGCCATGCATCGCGACGCCGGACGGCACATCGCGGAAAAGAAAATCCATGTGCTGCTGGGTGTGCGCGGCATGGCGCAGGGGATGGTCCAAGCCGCGAGCGCAGCGGGAGGTCACGCCGAGTTCGTGGAAACGTCCGAGGATGCGGGCAAGTGGCTTGCCAACGAGGCTCGCGACGGCGATGTGGTGTTGTTGAAAGGTTCGCGAGGCGTGAAGCTGGAGAAGGCGCTGGAAGCGTGGAAGGCGCTGAGCGAAGTTTCCAGCCGGTGAGTTGATACGGAAAATGCTTCACCATGGAGGCACGGAGACACGGAGGACAAGAGGGGCGGTTCAACCGCGCCAGTTCTTGAGAAAGATTCCGGTTTTTTCTGTGATTCTGTGCCTCTGTGGTGGAATAAAGCTGGAGTTAGCAAAAGCAGTTCTGGGCGTGGACGGAGGCTGATTGCTCTACTGGCTGTTGTTTGTGAAGCTGCAACATTACGTTCCGACGTTCCGCATCTTCCGCTACCTCACGTTCCGCACTGCCTTCGCCAGCCTCACGGCTTTATTTACTGCACTGATTGTCGGGCCTCTGGTGATCAATCGTTTGCGTGAATTCCAGATCGGGCAGTACATCCGCGAAGAAGGCCCGAAGGCTCATCAGAAAAAAGCGGGCACGCCGACCATGGGCGGGCTGCTGATCGCGATCGCCGTTGTCGTTCCCACCTTGCTTTGGGCCGATCTGAGTAACCGTTTTGTCTGGATTGCCGTATTTGCCACGTGCGCGTTTGCCGCCATCGGATTCACCGACGACTATACCAAGGTGGCTCACCGGCGAAACCTGGGCCTCACGGCTCGGGCTAAGCTAGGCCTGCAGATTGCGACCAGCATCCTGATCGCGGTGATGCTGATTGCGATGCAGACGTTTGGGATGTATTCGACCAAACTGATTGTGCCCTTCCTCAAGCAATTTCATCCGGATTTGGTTGTAGCGAGTCTGGAGCGTTATCCCCACCTGTGGCCGCTGGCATTTCTTCCGTTCATTGCGTTCGTAGCCTTTGTGATCGTGGCGTCGAGCAACGCCGTGAATCTGACTGACGGGCTCGACGGGCTGGCCATTGGTTGCACGGTGATTGCGGCGGGGGCATTGACCGTGCTTACCTACGTCAGCGGGCACGCCACGTTCGCGACCTACCTCGAGATACCTCGCATGCCGCAGGTGGGCGAGCTGACAATCTTTTGCGGGGCCATGGTGGGGTCGGCGATCGGATTTCTCTGGTACAACGCGCACCCTGCGGAAGTGTTTATGGGCGACGTAGGATCGTTGGCGCTGGGTGGGGCGATTGGCACGGTCGCGGTGATGATCAAGCAGGAACTGCTGCTGCCGTTTATTGGCGGCGTTTTCGTGATCGAGGCGATCTCGGTGATTTTGCAAGTGGGGTCGTACAAGCTGCGCAAGAAACGGATTTTCAAGATGGCGCCGATCCATCATCACTTCGAGTTGATGGGCTGGTCGGAGTCTAAGATCATTGTGCGCTTCTGGATTGCGTCGCTCGTGTTCGCGCTGTTCGCGCTGACGACGTTGAAGTTGCGATAAGAGAGAATCCACCACGGGCCACGGAGACAGGAGAATTCGGAGCCTCACGCCTGCGGCTTCCAAAATAGTTGGTGTCGAATGGTCATCATCAGGTTCCCGAACGGTAGCGATTGGTACAAGGCCAACTGGGCATTTCGGCGACTCGCTGAAGATATTGTTGCAGGGCACCCAGACGAAAGTGATCTTAAGGTAGAGATGGAGCGTGCTGAAGTACTAGGTATCCTGCTTTTGGGATCAGATGCAAGGTGCGCCTTTGTCGAAGATGATGGAAGCTATGCGATGGGTAGCTCAGGGTACGGTGAGCGTTGAAATTCCAGGTTGGAAAACGAACGCATCCGAATGATGAGAGAGGCCAAGCTCTTCACCTTGAGTCAATGACGGAACTGCTAGACCTAATAGACAGACAGACCGGGCGAGATCGGGGCAATCCGGGTTAGCTTGTTTTTCCCTCACGGTTCGTGACTCCCACGGTGAGATCGGTTTGATGGAACTCAAAGACAAACGCGTGCTAGTGGTTGGCCTCGGGAAGTCCGGGGTGGCGTCGGCTCTGTTTCTGAAGGCGCACGGGGCGCGCGTAACCGTGTCGGACACGAAGAGCGGTGACGAACTGCGAAATGAAATTCCTGTGCTGTTGGACCACGGCATCACGGTCGAGACCGGCGGGCATGGTGAGCGTACGTTTCGGGGGCAGGATCTGATTGTGGTGAGCCCCGGCGTTCCCGTGGATGCGGCGCAACTGGTGCAGGCGTGGGCGCTGGGCGAATCCGTGATTGGCGAGATCGAGTTGGCGGCACAGTTCCTGCCGGGGCCTATTGTGGCGATCACTGGATCGAATGGAAAGACCACCACGACCACTCTCACCGGCGAAATTCTGAGCGCGGGAGGGTTGCCGACGCTGGTCGGAGGAAATATCGGCACGCCAGCAATTTCGCTGGCGGAGCGGGCCAAGCCCGAGACGGTGATCGTCCTCGAGGTCTCCAGTTTTCAACTGGAGACGATTCAAACCTTCCGGCCGACGGTGGCGGTGGTGCTCAATGTCACGCCCGATCATCTCGACCGGCACCGCACGTTAAACGCCTATGTGAACGCCAAGGCGCGCATTTTTGAGAACCAGCAACCCAGGGACTTCGCCGTGCTCAACATGGATGACCCGACATGCGTGGCGATGGGGCCGCGGACGCGGGCGCAGGTGTTCTGGTTCAGCCGGCAGAAGGAAGTGGCACTGGGCGCGTGTGTGCGTGACGGAATGATCGTCTTCCGCGACGGAACCGGTGAGCGGGAGGTGTTGCCTGTAGCGGACATTCCTCTGAAAGGCTTGCACAATCTGGAAAACGTGCTGGCGGCGGTATGCGCGGGCGCCCTGATGGGATGCGCTCCCGAGAAAATCCAGCAGGCAGTGCGTGAGTTCAAGGCGGTCGAGCACCGCCTGGAATTTGTAGTGACGATCCGCGGCGTGGATTATTACAACGATTCGAAGGCCACGAACGTGGATGCGACCATCAAGGCGCTGGAGTCGTTTCCGGCGAACATCCATCTTATTCTTGGCGGCAAGGACAAGGGCAGCGATTACACGGCGCTCAACGAACTGCTGCAAAAGAGAGCGAAGCGGGTGTACACGATCGGTGCGGCGGCGGAGAAGATCGAGTCGCAGATTAAAGGTGTTGAAGTGGTGCATGCGGAGACTTTGGAGAACGCGCTGCGCAAGGCGAATGCGGTGGCGCAGGCGGGGGATGTGGTGCTGCTGGCTCCAGCGTGCGCGAGCTTTGATCAGTTCAAGAATTATGAGCAGCGCGGGCAGGTGTTCAAGGAGATTGTGCGGGGGCTGAGCTGAGATGGTGACGGGGTGAGCGATGAACAGGAAATACACGCTGCATGAGAGATTCCTTTTAAAAAGCCACCCGGAGTTTACAGAAAAGTGGGTTCAATATCTCATTGCTAACGACCCTTCCATCCTCAATCTCGGGGACCTGGTAATGCGGGATCGTGAACGGAAACAACCGCGTGCAGGCCGACTCGATCTGCTCTTGCAAGACCCTGAAACTAAGCGAAGATACGAGGTCGAACTGCAGCTGGGGGAGACCGATGAAGCACATATTATCCGGACCATCGAGTACTGGGACTTTGAACGGAAGCGCTATCCACAGTACGACCATTGCGCTGTGCTCATCGCAGAAGACATCACAAGCCGGTTTCTCAATGTTATTTCTCTGTTTCACGGGACGATCCCGCTCATCGCCATCCAAATGCAAGCCCTAAGAATGGGTGACAGCGTGACCCTGGTATTTACGAAGGTACTAGATGACCTGGACAGAGGATACATCGATGAGGACGAGGACGCGGAATCAGCGCCGACGGATCGTTGCTACTGGGAGAAACGGGGATCGAGGGCGACAGTTGCCCTAGCTAGCGGATCAGATGCTGAATGATGCCGCACTACTCGCAAACATACACGCCAAACAACCGCACACAATGCACTTCAGACCACGTGGAGTACACAGGAATTAAGAGCCTTGATCCGAACCTTGAACTGAAATACAACAAATCCTATATAGGGCTGTCGAAGGATGGTCAGCCCTACAACTCTGTCACGTTTAGACCCAAGAAGAACTTCCTGACCTTTGAGCCTAAGCTTCCAAAATCTGAGGAACTAGACAAACTAATCGAGGAGGCCGGTCTTGATACTCTGGAGTACAACAAACGCTGGGGGTTCTATCGACTGCGGCTGACGGCCGGGGACATAGGGTCGAAGGCAGCAGTTCTGAGGCGGCTGATTAAGGACGCGTATGAAAGACGGACCTCGCTCTGAGCCGGCTACTTGACACCCGTATCTTAGCCTCTTACGCTTGACGCATGGAAGTACGTTTGACGCCCGATCAGGAAGCGTTTGTGCGGCAGGCCATCGAGTCTGGACGGCTGCACCGTCCAGAGGATGCGGTTGAGGAAGCTCTGCGGCTGTGGGAAGAGCGGGAGCGCACCCGGGCAGAGATCCTAGCCGCGGTTGATTTGGCGGAAGCTTCCCTGGCGCGCGGCGAAGGGCGCGTGATTGCAACCAAACGGGATGTCCGTGAGCTTGCCAATGACGTGAATCGGCGTGGACGCGCCCGCCTCAGAGCACGGCGAGCACCGCAACGCTGATGGCGCTCCGAGTTGCTGCAGAGGTTGAGGCAGAGCTTGACGAGATTTGGTTCTACGTCGCCACAGAAAGCGGCGATGCTGACGTCGCTGAACGGTTGATCAATTCGATTACCGACCACTTCTTTATCCTTTCCAAACATCCGCAACTTGGACGCCGCCGAGATCACGATCTACATCCCGGTCTAAGGAGTCTGTCAGTAGGAGGCTACGTCGTTATCTACCGCATCAAGGGGCAAGATGTGATCATTCTTCATGTTTTGCATGGCCGCGGTGACCTGAAAACGCTATTTCGTCAATAGCTCTTCAGCGCCCGCCGCCTTCGATGCTCGACTCCCCGAACCAAAACAATCAACAATCAAAAATCAACAATCAACAATTCCTTCGTCATGGCTCCGCGGCTCCATGGTGAAATGAAATTCCCATGGCGAAGCGGGTGAGTGTCGATCGCTGGCTGTTTACCGTAACTATGCTGCTGGTGTTTGTGGGGCTGGTGATGGTGTTTTCGGCATCGGCGGTGATGGCGCGGGAGCGGTTTGGTTCTCCGTATGCGTTCCTGTCGAAGCAGTTGATGTGGGCGGCGGCGGGGATCGCGGCGATGGTCGTGGCGATGCGGGTGGATTACCGACGCTACAAGCATCCGGCGCTGGTGTTTTCACTGATGGGAGTTACCACACTATTGCTGATCTCAGTGTTCTTTCTGGACCGCTCGCACAACACGCATCGCTGGATCCACTGGGGCGGATTTTCGCTGCAGCCCTCGGAACTGGCCAAGCCGGTGCTGATTTTATTCCTCGCGTATTTCCTCGAAGGCCGCGTTAAGACGATGGACGACTGGCGCAACACGCTGCTGCCGGCGGCGGTGCCGGTGCTGGTTTTCTTGGGATTGATTGTCTTGCAGCCGGATCTCGGGACGGCCATTGCTTGCGCTGGGATCGTGGCGTGCATTCTGTATGTGGCGGGGATGCGGATGCGGTATTTCGCGTATGCCTTTGGGGCGTCGCTGGTGCCGCTGTATTTTCTGATCTTTCATGTGAGCTTTCGGCGCGACCGTATTCTGGCCTTTTTGAATCCGTGGGCTGACAGGCAGGGAGCCGGATTCCACATTATCCAGTCGCTGATTGCGGTGAGCACGGGTGGCGTGACCGGAACTGGATTGATGGAGGGGAAGCAGAAGCTGTTTTATCTGCCCGAGCCGCATACCGATTTCATTTTCGCCGTCACGGCGGAGGAGTTAGGACTGGTCGGGGCGCTGTTTGTGGTCGCGCTGTTTGCGATTTTTCTGTGGCGGGGCATGAGGGCTTCGTGGCGGATGGAAGACGTGTTCGGGAGATATCTGGCGGTTGGGATCACGAGCATGGTGGTGTTGCAGGCGTTCATCAATATCAGCGTGGTGCTGGGAATGATGCCGACCAAGGGGATTCCGCTGCCGCTGGTGTCGTATGGCGGGTCGTCGTTGTTTGTGACGTTGGCGTGTGTGGGTGTGCTGCTGAATATCACGAAGCAGGCGGAATAGGGCTGCGGATTTCACAGGTCGGCGAGACCTGCTCGACGAACCTCCGGCGGCGTCCAGGGTATAGAGATCCTTCGACTCCGCAAACGCTTCGCATTCGCGAAGCGTTTTCTCCGCTCAGGATGACACCTCAAAGGCGGGCGGGGGCGCTGCAAGCATAAAACTTCCAGTCAAGTGTTCTTCCCGTAGCGTGGTTTATAGTCACTGAATGCGGGCCATTCTGGCGGGCGGCGGGACGGGTGGGCATGTGATCCCGGCGCTGGCCATCGCCAATCAACTCAAGAAAAGTTATGGAGCCGAGGTGCTGTTCATCGGGACGGCGCGGGGGATCGAAAACCGTCTGGTGCCGGCGGCAGGCTTTCCTCTACAACTGGTGCGAGTGGGCGCGCTGAAGAATGTGAGCCTGATGACACGCGCGAAGACGGCGTTCGATTTGCCGCGGGCGGTCTGGGATGCTGGCCGGATGCTCAACGAGTTTGCTCCCGATGTGGTGATTGGAGTGGGTGGGTACGCGTCGGGTCCGGCGATGCTGGCGGCTTTGGTGAAGCATATTCCGACGCTGGCGTTTGAGCCGAATGTGGTGCCGGGATTTGCGAACCGGATGGTGGCGCGGTTTGTGTCAGGGGCGGCGGTGCACTTCGAGGAGACGGCGAAGTATTTTCGTCACGCGGAAGTCACGGGAGTCCCAGTGCGGCAGGCCTTCTTTGAGATTACGCCGAAGCGTGGTGGGCCTCCGACTTTGCTGGTATTTGGGGGCAGCCAGGGGGCTCATGCCATTAATGAGGCGATGATCCGGTGCTTAGATGTGCTGCGGCGGGAAGCTCCGGGCATTCACATCATTCATCAGACGGGGGAGCGTGACTATAATGACGCGCTGGCGGCGTATCAGGCTTTCGGTGATTCGGCAGAGGGGTTCAAGTTCATCGAGGACATGCCGGCGGCGTTTGCGCGGGCCGATTTGGTGGTGTGCCGTTCGGGAGCAAGTACGGTGGCAGAGATTGCGGCGGCGGGTAAACCGGCGGTGTTTGTACCGTTTCCCCGGGCGGCGGACGATCATCAGACGGTAAACGCTCTGGCGCTTGAGCGGATTGGCGCGGCGGTCCTGGTGGAAGAGTCGAAGCTGGATGGGGTGTGGCTGGCGGAGACGATTGCGACTTTGCTTGGAGATCCGGGGCGGTTGCATCGCATGGGTGAAGCGGTGCGGGGGTTGGCGCATCCGAATGCCGCGCAGGATATTGCGGCGATGGCAGCGCGGGTGGCGGGGATTGAAGAAGGCTAGCCCTGGATTCGCACGGATTTTCGCGGATACTAGTTTATCCCCCTGCATATTGAGTTTTTATCCGTGTGAATCCGTGTAGATCCGTGGCAAAGAAGTTGACTTATGTTTGCCAAGATTCAGCGCATACATTTCGTTGGGATTGGCGGGATCGGCATGAGTGGGATTGCCGAGGTGCTGCTGAACCTTGGGTACAAGGTATCGGGATCGGATCTGAAGAGTTCTGCTGTGACTCAACGGCTGGTGGGGCTGGGTGCGACTGTCGTTGAGGGGCATCGCGCAGAGAATGTTGCGGGCGCGGAGGTCGTAGTGACGAGTTCCGCGATTGCAGCGGAGAATCCTGAGGTTGCCGAGGCTCACAAGCTGCATGTCCCCGTGATTCAGCGGGCGGAGATGCTGGCGGAGTTGATGCGTCTGAAATACGGTATCGCTATCGCCGGGATGCATGGCAAGACGACGACGACTTCGATGGTGGCGGCGGTGCTGGCTGCGGGTGGGCTTGATCCCACTGTTGTTGTAGGCGGGCGCGTGGACGCGATGGGGTCGAATGCGCGGCTGGGGAAGTCGCAATATCTGGTGGCCGAAGCGGATGAGAGTGACCGGTCGTTTCTGAAGCTGTCGCCGATCCTGGCGGTGGTTACGAATATTGATCGCGAGCACATGGATTGCTATCGCAACATGCGGGACGTGAAGAAGACCTTTGTCGAGTTCATGGATCGGGTGCCGTTTTACGGGATGGTGGTGGCGTGCAATGACGATCCGCTGCTGCGGCGGTTGCTGCCGGAGGCGCAGCGGCGGACCGTGACTTACGGGACCAGGCGCGGGTCGGATTTTCTGATCAAGACTCACGTGACCGGTGAAAGTCAAATCCCCCACCCTGTCGCACAGAACGCGACAAGGGCGGGGCACCCACTGAACAGGTTTCACGTGCGCTATCGCGGCGACGATTTGGGGAAGTTCACGCTGCATGTGCCGGGAGTGCATAACGTTCTGAACGCGACGGCGGCGATTGCGGTTGGCGTGGGGCTCGATGTGGGAGTCGAGGCGATTCGCGGGGCGCTGGATCAGTTTCGTGGCGTGGACCGGCGATTCCAGTTGCGCGGGCGGATGGCAGGGGTCAGCGTAATTGATGATTATGGGCACCATCCAACCGAGATCAAGGCCACGCTGGCGGCGGCGAAGACGTGTGGGTTTGGCAGGATCCATGTCGTGTTCCAGCCGCATCGGTACACGCGGACGCGCGATCTGATGGAGGAGTTTACGACGGCATTCGGCGATGCGGACTCCCTGTTTGTGCTCGACATCTACGCGGCGAGCGAGACGCCGATCGAGGGGATTACCGGCGAAGCGCTTGCGCGGCAAGTGAGTGAGCAGGGTGCAAGGAACTCTCAGTATGTTCGTTATGTTCGTTCTTTCGGCGATGCGGTAAGTGCGGTGGCGGGGGTGGCGCAGGAAGGGGACATGATCCTGACGCTGGGAGCTGGCAGCGTATCGCAGTTAGGGCCGATGATTTTGGAGAAGCTGAAGGAGCGAGAAGCTTTGCAGGTGGGGGGCTAACCGGCTCCGTTTGACCGAGACAGTCACAACCGAGTCAATGGGTCTAATCACCTTCATTTCATCACCGTGCCGTTGGCCCTCTGCTTCGGTCCCTCCGAGCTTACCTTAGCTTTTGCGAGTCAGGAGTGTCATACTCCGTCGCCACCGTTACTTTGGCGACCGCTTTTGCGGCGCGATTTTCCTCACTAGTCGCAACGACGTGATAAAGACCCACATGGCGGGGAGCTGTATAAATTCCATCTTCGGTTATGCGCCCACCGTTGCGCTCTTCAACCGCCCATCGTATTCCAGTGCTCTGAGTGCCCTTAACGACGGCTTCAAACGTCTGCGTTTGTCCCATGTGGACGGTCGCCTCACGCGGATTGATGGTTACGGAGGCCGAGTCCTGCTTGGCACTTTGTCGTGGAGTCGGAGCGAAAGGAACGGTAGGGAGCGGCAATAGGAGGGCGACGGTGAGGACTGTTTGAAAGAGGCTCATCGACCTGGCCGCCTCCCCGCGTGCAGTTTACCATTCCACGCCTTCCTTCCGCGAGCGGCTTTCAAGGGTGCCCAAGGGTGCCAGTCAGCGATTCGAGAAAAAATAGTTGCATTGATGGTTGGCCCGGGAACTAACCCACCATCCGTTTCGTATCTTCCCTTGCTAACCGACCTTGCTAACCGATTCTGGGGGGGGCCGTCCAAATTGCCAGATGGAGAGATGGCGATGACGAAGACTACAATTGCATGGGGATGGCTGGCAGTGGGCGTGCTGACTCTGGGCGTAAACGGATTCTTGCATGACGAGGGCTCGGGTTTGGCGCGGCAAGTCGCGGACCGGGTGGTTTCCAAGTCAACGGCGGTGCTGGCGCTGGCTTCGGGACGGGCGGACGAGTTCCTGTCGCAGGCGCGGTCCCTGACTGGAAGGGATGAGGTGACGACTTGCCGGGTCCAGGCGGCACTGGCGCGGTTCGAGTCCAGATTTGCGAGGAACGATGTAAGAGTCGCCCGTATTGATGTGATGTCGGCACGGGAGCAGGCGCAGTGGGCGCGGTTGGAAGCTGGTCGGGCTCGGATGGAAGCCAGGCTTGAAGCCGAACGTGGCCGATTGGAAGCGCAGACCGTGCGTCTTCAGTTTGCGACTGTGGGGTTTGACCCATCGAAGATTCGGGTGATTTGTCCCCGGGTGCGGGTGAATATTCCGCAGGCGATGGTAAGGATTCCGGCTCCGGTGATTCATGTGCGGACGCTGGGAGCAGGGCCGGTCTAAATTTATCTCTCTCACTGGGAAGTGGGCGCGGAGAAACTGCCGCGCCCTTTTTTTGTACGCCGCGCATGTTCGACAGCTTGCGGGTGCAAGTCCCGTCCCAACCTGCCCTGAAAATTTCGGTCAGACGGTGACGTTAGGTTCGAGTACGACCTTATGACCAAGCTTTTGGAGGCGATTGACGTAATAACGCGTAAGGCGTTGGGGTTCGAGGCGGTCAAAAAAGTCG
>QIAM01000003.1 GCA_003225555.1 Acidobacteriota bacterium
ATCGTGGTCAATGCGGGCGAGGTGCTCTGCATTCCGGCGCACATGCCGCATAAAGCGGAGGCGATGGTGGATACGGTGGACCTGGACATCTTCAATCCGCCGCGCGCCGACTGGATTAGCAAGACCGATCAATACTTGCGAGGGCGGAAATAGACTCCGAGCTCATGCCCCATACGAGTACCTCTGCGCCGCGTGTGCGGCAGTCTGAGTTCCGCTTTCGCTGCATTGGGTGCGGGGACGTCAGCGACCGCGCCAGCCAGAACTTTCGCTGCAGCCGCTGCAAGGATCTGCTCGAGATTACTTATCCGCAGTGGAGTGTGTCAGCCACGAGTTTTCCTGTGAAGGGCGTGGTCGAACTGCAGTCCACTTGGAAGCAGCGGCGTCTTTCTTCATCGAAGATCGACCTTAGCGGAGTGTGGCGCTTCCGCGAAGTTCTGCCCACTCTCGAGAATGCAGAGCAATCGATTACCCTGCGCGAGGGCAACACTCCGTTGTACGAGACGCCGCGGTGTTCGCGAATCACAGGCGTGCCACGGCTTTTCGCGAAGCATCAGGGAATGAATCCGACCGGATCATTCAAAGACACCGGCATGACAGTTGCTGCGTCTTTCGCCCGGCAAGCTGGATTCCGCTGGGTGGCTTGCGCTTCGACGGGAAATACTTCGGCATCGATGGCCGCCTACGCCGCGCGGGGCGGCCTGCGCAGCCTGGTGCTGGTGCCCGAGGGCAAGATTTCCTGGAGCAAACTATCTCAGGCCCTCGACTACGGTGCGGTCACCTGCCAGCTGCATACCGATTTTGACGGATGCCTCCGCCTGCTGCAAGAACTGGTTCTGAGGGCGCCGGTGTACCAGTTAAATTCAATCAATCCGTTTCGCCTTGAGGGGCAGAAGACGCTTGCCTTTGAGTTGCTCGAGCAATTGGACTGGCAGCCTCCCGATCACATCATCGTGCCCGGCGGCAATCTGGGGAACAGCTCGGCAATCGGCAAGGCGCTGCTTGAAATGCGCGACTTAGGTCTGATTTCGCGATTGCCGAAGCTCTCCGTTATTCAGGCGGAAGGGGCGAATGCCCTTGTCCGTACACTGCGGGAGGGCGCGGGCAAACGCCTGATGAACGTAAATGCCGAGACTCGTGCTACGGCGATTCGGATCGGCAATCCGGCTTCGTGGAAGAAAGCAGTTCATGTCCTCGAAGCGACGGGGGGCTCGTGCGAGCAGGTCAGCGAAGTGGAAATCGCTCAAGCCAAGGCCGAGATTGGCGCCGAAGGTATTGGCTGCGAACCCGCCTCGGCGGTTACGCTTGCGGGGCTGAAGAAGCTGTTGAAGCAAGGCTTCGTGAAGCCTGACGAATCGGTGGTCTTGGTACTCACCGGCAACCTGCTCAAGGATCCCGACTACACGATAGAGTTCCATCGCGAAGGGCTGTTTCAGGGTACTGTGCACGAAGATGAGAGCGCCGCGCTAAAGGCGTTGCGCCACCCGCCTATCGTCCTCGATGCCACGCTCGATGCCGTCATTCGAACGCTGGAGCAGGCAGATCAAACTGACTCCCATGGCTAAAAAAAAGAAGAGCGCTCGGGGACCATCCCGGCTGCGCCTGACCCTGCCCGCGACATCGGCGAATCTAGGTCCGGCCTTCGATGCTGCCGCGCTTGCCCTCGATCTTTACCTCACGGTCGATGCCCGCCCTGCCGAGGAATTTTCCATCGCGGCAACTGGCAGGGACCGAGAAATCTGCCAAGCCATCGAGAATCACCTGATTCTGACAACCTACCGGGAAGTCCTCTCAGGGGAAGGGAAGTCAGTCGTGCCGCTGGTTCTGCGCATCGACAACGACATTCCCATTGGCAAGGGCTGCGGCTCCTCGGCGGCGGCCCGGCTGGCAGGCATTGCATTGGCGAATCATTTTGGGCGGCTCCGCTGGACCGACGCGCAAATTGTCGGCGAAGCCTCGCGGCGCGAGCACCATCCCGATAACGCCTCCGCTTGCTGGTGGGGAGGCCTCACGGTTGCGCGCATGTCAGGGTATGCAGAGGCGCAAGTCGCATGTGTGCGTCCGAAAGGGAGGTGGCCGCTGCTGCTGGCCATTCCGGAGCAGAGCCTTGCCACCGAGAAAGCTCGCGCTGTTCTTCCGGCCCAATATTCCCGGGCGGACGCGGTCGTGAATATTCAAAATTCCATGCTCCTGTTGGCCGCGTTGACGCAGGGACGTCACGATTTTCTGTCGGCATCTCTTGAGGACCGCATTCACCAGCCTTACCGGGCTCCGTTGTGTCCGCTGCTGCCTTGTTTGCAGGAGTTGACCGGAACGAATGGGATTTTAGGCGTGGCTCTCAGCGGGGCTGGCCCGTCGGTACTGGCTTTTCTTGATCCGGAAGTTTCGGCCCTGAAGACCAGAGAGCTGGCCTCCGCCCACCTGTCCGGCCAGCAGCTCCCAGCCGAACTGCTCCTCACGTCCATAGCCAGGCGCGGAGCGCGCTCCTAACGGGATGACCATGGGTTGCTACAGCTCGGGCCTTAGCCTGAAGGTGCCATTTACGGCCCCAGTCGCCGCCGCTAGAGTTGCGTTTCCCCCTCAACGACACTAATTTGCCCCGGCTGTGTTCGACCAAGGCAGGAGACTTCTGGCCGCGACCGGCCTGAAAAATGCTTCCGGGGTAAGTGGAAGATGAAGGCGAGAATGAACAACGTTCAGCGGCGTGAAAGTCTTCTCTCGGGGAACAAGCAGGTCCGGAGCGAGATTCGTCGTTTTCTGGAAGCGCTGAATTCGTATCCCGAGCGCTTTGCCGAAGAACCCGGTATTACGTTCGAACAGCACCTGTGCAATCTAGTTTCTGCCGGCGTGAGAGAGCCCCGGCGCCGCATGCAGGCTCGCCATTTCTAGCGGCTTGCTGGTGGCACGATCCCATTCATTCTGAGATAGACGACCATTTGTCCATAGTGGTCGAAGCCGTGCCACGAGACGCTGGTGGCCAGACCCAAGCGAGAGACCGAGCCTTCGCCAAACGGACTTCTGACGGGTTCCACCAAATTCTTGTCGTTGATCGTATCGAGGGCCTTGTGCACGTACGCGAAGGAGTCTTTCAAGTATTTGAGGATGTCAGCCTTCGATGTGACTGATGCCGGTCCAGCTTCCCCACCGATGTCTGCCGGGGGCTTTTCGGTCAGAATCGCAGCTCCCAACTCATAGTTCACGGCGGCCACATGCTTGACTTGCTGGGCAAAGGTGCGGACGCCTTTGAATTCTCCGCCCGTCGGAGCAAAGTCGTACTTGTCCTCAGGCATGGCGTCGGCGGCAGGAACAAAGTCTTCTTCCAGATTCTTAACCGTGCGATTCAGCACCTCGGCAACGCTGCGACGTTCTTCTTTCTTCTTTTGTTTCTGGTTTTGCTGCGCTGCAACCAACGTGCCTAGTATCAGCAAGCAGGAAGCGACGCAGGCGAGTTTCTTAATCATGATGTCTCCGCCCTTGAATGACTGAAAAATCTTTACCGCAGTAATCCCGCTCCATTGTAATGGGCTGCACCTAATCTCTTACTACCGCGGGAGCCATCGTCAGTTCCGCTCCTGTCAGCCGATGTCGCACGATGCTGGTCAGACCGACAACCAGGGCGAGAGCAGACCAAGCCAGGGCTGCCGGCACTCCGACGCGGGCTGCCAAGCCTCCCCAAACCGCGCTGCCAATGGCCATGCCGCCTTGCAGCACAAGCAGGTACATGGAGAGCGCCCGCGCTCGCATCCACGATGGACACATGGTCTGGGCGACAACGTTGAAGCAGGCGAGAATGCCGATCCAGGCCGCGCCCGCCGTAAACAATACCAAACACAGCCACTCGAACACATGTACCTGGCCGGCGGCGAAGGTCATCGCGGCAAAAACCAGAGTCGCGCCTGCCACTAGGCCGTCCACGGAATAGTGCAGCCGTAGCCGTGGCAGGAGCGCGGCTCCGGACAACGCACCCAAACCAAAGCAAGTCAGCAGGAATCCGTAGCCCTGAGCGCCGTGCGACTGGCAGATCACGGGCAGCAGAGCCAGCAGCGAAGTCGCCCCCAGGCTGAAGGCGGCAGTACGAATCAACACCGACCTTACTTGCGGCGCGCCACGCACATAGCGAAAACCATCGAGCACCGCTCCGCGAACACTTCGGGTTGGCAGCGGCTCGTGCGGTGAGCGTTTCCATTTGCAGAGAAAGAAGATGACGCCGAAGAAGGAGGCGGCGTTCAGCAGGAAGGACCAGCCAGAACCCGCGGCGGCGACGACCAGTCCGCCCAAGGCCGGACCGACGGCTCGAGCTACATTAAATCCCGCCGAATTGAGCGCAACGGCCGAGGCATGTTTGCGCGGCGAGATTACTTCGGGTGTGATTGCCTGCCAGGCAGGATCATTCATCACGGCGCCGAGTCCCAGCAGGAAGGTGAAGATCAAGAGCGTCCACGGGCCGATCAGGTGCAGCAGTGTCAGCACTCCGAGTGCAGCGGACGCAATCACCATCCAGCTTTGGGTAAACAACAGAAGCCGCCGCCGGTCGACCATGTCGGCCAGCGCACCGGCGGGAAGCACCACCAGGAAAACTGGAATCGCAGCAGCGGCTTGCACTAGGCTGACCATCAGTGGAGACGTTGACAGCTGCGTCATCAGCCAGCCTGCACCGACGTTCTGCATCCAGGTTCCTGTGTAGGAGATGACGGCAGCGATCCACTACGAGCGAAACAACGGCTCGCCTAACGGGGCCCACGCAGCGTCGGGGCGTCGCAAAGCTACGTTGTCCGCTCCCGCCGGAACTGTCATGTGATCTGCCATCTAAATGCTGTCCTGTTGGTCCTTAGTGTTTCTTGTAATGAGTTCGTTGTTGGCTCACGCTGTCGGTGTACTCTCCAAGGCCGCAACTTTCCTTCCGGAGAATGGCCAGTCTCGGCTGCGCCAGGCACGGATCATAAAAATCACGATGCCGGTAGTGAGGATCACTACCGCATACCGTATCTCTCGTAAGGCGTTCTCGCGATTGAAAAGAATGAAAAGAAATCCGGCACAGGCAATCAGCGCGGGCAGGGGATAGAGCCACATGCGAAACGGACGGGGCATCTCCGGCCGGCGAATTCTGAGCACGATCAGACCGGCCGCCTGCACTAGAAATTGAATGATAATGCGAATCACGACCAGGGCTGCGATCGCGTCTTTCAGGCGCAGAAAGCAGAATGCCGCCGCGACCACGCCCAGGGCCAGCAGCGAGACATAGGGGAAACGGTGCTGCGGGTGAACTTTGGCGAAGGCGCGAAAATAGTTCCCATCCCTCGCGGCTGCATACGGCACTCGGGAATATCCAAGCATGAGCGAGAAGACGGATGCAAACGCCGTCCACATTACCAGCGCCGTGACCAGGCGCGCCGCCCAAGTTCCATAAATCCTTTGCATGAACAAAGACACGACGTACAGGCCGTTGTTGTTTTGTCCCGTCTGCATCATTTCGCGCCAGGGGACCACGGCCAGAATGCACACGTTCATTACTATGTATAGACACGCGACCAGGACAATGGAAAGCAGCAAGGCCCGAGGAATATTCTTTCCCGGATCCTTGATTTCGTCTCCAAGAAAGCACACATTGTAATAACCCCAGTAATCATACGTCGCGATCAGCATGGCTCCGCCAAGGCCTGTAAGAAGTCCGTGAGAGAGCTGGAATGCGTTGGGAGGAAAATCGAACGCCCGGGCGGCGTTGAAGTGTGTGATCCCAGCGAAAATGATCCAGCCAATCGTACCCATCACGCCGATCCAGAGCAGCTTCGAGAGGCGGCCGATCACTGTGATTCGACGGTAGAGCAGGAGAATTGTGAAGAAGCAGATGGCTACGGCTACTGAGGTGCCGGGTGTCACGATCCAACTTATCTGCAACGGGCCTGCCCAGGGAATGTGGAGTGCGGCGTTGTGCGCGGCATAGATGGTGTCCAAGCCCGGCCAGTAGTATGCGGCGTATCCGGCCAGGCCGAGACATCCCGTAGCAATGGAGAGTGGAGCGCTGAAGGAGAGCTGCCAGATGAACAGGAACGAGATGAGGCGACCCATTTTCTGCGGCCCATAGATTTCCCTCAGGTAGCGATACGATCCGCCGGAGCCTGGCATTGCGGCGCCCAACTCCGCCCATACCAGCCCATCGCAGACCGCGAACAGGGCCCCTAGAATCCATCCGAGCATGGCCTGCGGCCCGCCCATCGCGCTGATCATGAGGGGCATGGTGATGAACGGTCCCACTCCGATCATGTCGATCATGTTGAGGGCCGTGGCGCTGCCCAGGCCCATGCCGCGGATGAGAGTGGGAGAGCTCGAGGCGGATTCTGTAGGAGGTGGCATCAAGTTTCGTGGTCAGTGGCCAGTGGTTAGTTTCCGCCTCGTCTCTATTAACCAGGATTAACATTCAGCAGATGATTTGGATTTACTGGCCACTGATCACTGGCCACTGGTCACTGCTTCTCATGCCCCGCGCTCAACAGATTCACATACAACCGCACCGCCCCTGGAACTCCGGCCGGCAACTGGCGGAAGAATGCATATCCGGTGTAGATGTAGGTTCCTTTGCCGTAGCGCGTCTCGAGCAGGCCACCCTTTTGTGGCTGCTCACCCGGATCGTGGCAGGCTAGCAGCGGCTTGTAATGTTCGTCCCATTGATCCATGAAGTAAAGGCCGCGTTCTTGCACCCAGCCGTCGAAATCGCGCTTCGTGATCGCGTTGGGGTAGTGAAGGATTGCATCTTCTGAGGCCAGCACGTCGACCGGAGCTTCTTCGACAGAGACGCGCGCACGGCTCAGTTGCGCGGAATAGGGAGCGAGGTGTCCGCTGTTGAAGTCACCGACGCCGGTGTTGTATTGCACGACCAGTGTGCCTCCGGCGGAGATGTAGTCGAGGAGTCTCTTGTTGTTGGCGACAACCTCCTTCTGCGTATCGTAGCAGCGGATGCCGAGCACGATGGTTCCGTAGCGGCTCAGATCTTCGCGGGCTAATTTCTCTGCAGGGATCAGGGTGACGTCCATTCCCACCTGCCGCAAGACAGTCGGGATGTCGTCTCCCGCACCCATGATGTAGCCAACTTTCAGATCGTGCGGAACCTGCACGCCGACGATGCTGACGCGCTGCCGCGCGGGCTGATAGTAATAGAAGCTGCCTAGATCCTCGCGTGTGACCAGCGTGTAGCCTTCACTGTACTTTTCGCCATTGGATTCGAGCACAGCGCGGACGACCGCGCGGCCTTCCTGCAGGCCGGCGGGGAAGACGTTGAACCGGAAGTCCTGCTTCTCGCCTCGGTGGCTGAAGTCTACGGCGAGCTGCTTGGGCTCGGATCGCCATCCCTCGGGCAACTCGAGTTTGAGCATTCCGCCCGCTTCGTGTGTCAAATTGTTGGTCACACCCACCGTCACTGTCGTAGTCGCGCCGTTGTGCGTCGAGATGACCTGTGTGCCCGGTTCCAGCATCACGGAGAAGGCGGGCACCACGGCGAGTGGACGCGAACGTTGCTTGCCTGCCGCGCCAACAAACGGGGTCTCCACTACGGAGGTGATGCCATTCTTTGCGTGTGCCCCACCTTCGAAAATCGAGTACTCTACCCGTGCCCGCAAGGCCGGAGGAGGGAAGGGCAGAGTCGCATACTCTTCGTTGTCGATGTGATTTACGGCTTCGCGGTCGGGATCGTCGCGATGCCAGTACGGGCGCGTATAAGCGGCATCCTTGGGAACCTGCAAGCGAAAGTTCACGAGCAGATCTTCTCCCGGCTTTACCTCCTCCGGTCTGGTTTTCCCACTAATCGTGTTCCATCCCGACGGAACTTCCAACTTCACCGCTTCGATCGAGAGTGGAGCTTGCGAACCATTGTGTAATTTCAGACGGATGAGGAATTCCTGGCCCGGAGATACGGTGGTGAGCGCTTCGGTCTCGCTGGGCACCTGAGCAGTGGCGGCAATCGACGTGACAATATCAGCGGCGAGGCTGATGTTCAGTGCCAGGTTCAGCGCCCTTTCCGCCTGCTGTTGCTTCTCGCGAAGACGCGTCAGCAAATCCTGCTTCACTTGGTCTGTCAGAGTGCTTTTGGTTGCCTCAGTGCTTGCGGCATCTAGTTCCGCCACAACCGCTGCCAACGGCGCGGACGCGGATGATGGATCGGCTGACGCGGCCTTGGTAGCTTCGGCAATCTTGGTGGAAATTCCTGTCAGGTCCTTGCCCAAGCCGGGAACCTTCGGTTCCTGATCGCCTAACCGTGCCGCGAGTCCCGGCAGGCTGGTATCAATGCCATCAAAAAAATCCTTCTCGTGCGCGTCTTTGTTGGTTGCGGGATTTGCCGCGGGCAAGACGGAGTCGACCAGTTTGTAAAAACTAAACCGGTCTCCTGGTTCCACGGTCCAGCCCGCCGCGCCTTGAGAAAGCTGATGGCGTAAGCCGCCCATGGCGAACTGCACGTAGGACATGCCCAGGGTACGATTCGGCTCGCCGGTGTTCAGCTTCACCGTCCAGTTATCGTCGGGGCAGGTGGTCGATCCCCAGGGACAAACATTTCCGATGTAGAGCTTTTTCGCTTGCCACGGTTGCAGTCCTTGCGCGATCTGCTCCGGAAACCGTGCAGGATCCGCCGCCGCGCGAAACGCTTCTCGAGTGAGGATGTTCGACGCCTGGTGGTGGCCGTGCCCATCGCGCTCGGTACCGGAGAATCGGGCTACCAGGACCTCCGGTCGAAAGGTCCGAACCACGCGCACCATGTCGGCTAGCGCGACGTCATGACCGCCCCACTTTTCAAACGTCTCGTCCGGACTCTTTGAGAATCCAAAATCTGCTACGCGTGAAAACCGCTCCTGCACACCGTAATACTGGTCAGAGGCGAGCAGTTCTTCGGCGCGCAGCACGCCGAGTACGTCGGACAAATTACTGCCAATCTTGTTCTGGCCGCCCTCGCCGCGATTCAGGGTCATCAGCAGGGTGTTTACGCCATGTCCTCGTGCTTCCAGAGTCAGCACGCCGCCGTCTTCATCATCCGGGTGCGCTACTGTTTGCATCAGGCGGGCTGTGGTGCCCAGTCGAAGCAGCGCGAGCTGCAGGCCCTTGGCTCCCTGATCCTGCGGAATTTCCGGCGGGACGCCTTGATAGAGCAGGCCGGGAGGATCGGGGGATAGTTGCAGGTTGGCAGAGATACCTTGTTCCGCGCTGCCGTTGTGATCCGAAGTCTGTGCGCCGACGGGAGCGAGCAAGAAGAGGACGAGTAGGCAAACCGCAAGGTCCGTGGCGAGCTGGATAAATAGTTGAGTCAGAGGATGAGCGCCGCGCTCAATGTGCGGAGCCAGGTTTGCGAGTGCGATACGATTCACATTACAAGGATGGGGCCTAACCGCGTTCTGACGCAAATTGTTTCCTGGGAATTGTTACGTACAGTTGGACTCTTGTCGCGGTGAATGGTTAACCACGCACGGTGGCGATGGCGATCCATGCCAGATCCTTCGCTCTGCCTGAAGAACGGCTGCTCTCAGGATGACGCCGTCCAATGACGGACAGTCCAGAGCGATCGATCATGTGGACCAGAGGTCGAACGCTACTGCCCTCTGCCCTCTTTCAACGTCTGCTGACAACTGCTGGCTGCCGTAAGCACTTCGTTAAACGCGGTTTCTTTGCGCAAGTTCTTCAGCAGTGGGTCGTCCAAAAGCGCAGTGTAGGCGCAGTAGTTCTGCTGCACCGCGGCCTTGAACAACCGCAAAGCTGGTTCCTTCTGCCCGCAGTACGCCATCAGTGCGCCGATGTGGTACCAGGCTTCTGGATCGGGTTCGGTCATGACTGATGTCTCGGTCTCTCGTACGATCTTGTCGAAGTCCGCGGTCTTCTGCGGGGCTACGCAAGCGATCATCAACTCGCGGTGATACGACGGAGCCTTCGCCATATTTTTCGCACTCGCACGCGTCTCGGGCACGTTGCCCGCTGCCAAATGCACGTAAGGCGTCACCCATGCGGACCACTCCGAACCGGAGTCGAGCTGCACGAAGTCCATGGCCCGGTCGGTCTTGCCAAGTTCAAGGAAAGCCCACGCGCAGGATCGGAAGTTGAAGTTGCCGGGATCGAGCGAGCGCGCTGAGTTACATTCCTGCGTGGCTTGATCCAGCATGCCGGCGTAGCGGAGCACGTAGCTGAGCGCGAAGTGGGCGTCGGCGCTCTGCGGACGTCGGCGCACCAGGTCCGTCGCGGCGTCGTACGCCCGTCCCAACTCGCCACGCTCGACGCGGTTCGTGATCAGGTTGCTGGCGGCCATCTGACGATTCGGGTCGAGAGAGATGGCGCGTTCGTAGGCCACGTTCGAGCGTTGGAACATTTTCTCGCCGCCCCCACCATAGGTGGCGTCGAAGTAATATCTCTGACCCAAGGCCTCCCAGGCGGGTGCGTAGCTGGGGTCGACACCTACCACGTGTTCCAGGACCGCGATCGCATCCTTGTTCGGTTCTGGATCATGGGGCAAGGCGAGGCTATGCAGATAGAGGTCGTAGGCCTCCTGGCTCTTCGGCCGTGATGCGGTTTCCACGGATCCGCCGCCGGTGCCCAAGGCGGGAAGCAGGCCGTGCTGCACGGCGGTGCTCAATTGCTGTTGCAAGCCGATCAGGTCGTCCGCCTTTGCGGTGACAGTGTTCTGCCACAGTAGCCTGTCCGTCGGCACGTCGATGGCTTCGAGCGTGACCGTGAGCTGATCGCCCTGGCGCATGAAGTGTCCTGTGATCAGCCGCCCCACGCGAAGGTCCTGCCCTACTTTGTGAGGATCAAGATCGACGGCGACGTATTTTCGGGTCACGGAGGAAGGACGCACTTCGAGCGAACGCGAGTAGGTAAGCACGCTGGTCAGCTCGTCGGCGAGGGCGAAACGCAGGTAATCGACGCTGAAATCGCCATTCATGTTCTGCAGCGGGAGTACGGCGATAGCATTGCGTCGCTCTGCGCTCGCAACCTCGCGGTGGTTGTACCACCAGGCGCCAACCGCAGCTAGCACGGTGATCAGGAGAGCCAGGGTGCCCAGCAAAAGATAAGTTTGCAGTCGGCTGGTTCTTCCCGCGAACGTCTTTGTCGCTACGCGCAACTTCCCCGTGTGTGTGCCGCTCTTGACCAGTCCAGACTCGGTTTCCCGCTTGAGTACGGTCAGGTCGGACTTGATCTCGGCGGCGCTCTGGTAGCGATGGTTGCGGTCTTTCTCCATCGCCTTGCCGATGATGCCTTCCAATTCGACGGGCAGGTTGGGATTCAGGGCACGCGGGGGGACGGGCTTCTGGTGCAGGACGGCGTCCAGCGTGACCAGCGAATTGTTCCCCGTGAAAGGCTTCTTCCCCGTAGCCATCTCATACATGACCACGCCGAAGGAAAACAGATCGCTGCGGGCGTCGATGGTTTCGCTGCGTGCCTGCTCGGGCGACATATAGACGGCTGTCCCCGGAATCACTCCGACGGCCGTCAGGGAGTTATCGCCGTTATCGTCAGTCCCGATGTTGTGGACGAGCTTGGCCAGTCCGAAGTCGAGAACCTTGACCTGCCCGCTGGGAGTCAGAAAGATGTTTGCCGGCTTGATATCTCGGTGGACGATGCCTTTGGCGTGCGACGCTACCAGCGCGTCGGCAACCTGGACGCACGCATCGAGCACGGGCTCCAGTTCCATGGCGTGTCCGCTGATGCGCTGCTTCAGGCTCTCGCCATCAAGCTTCTCCATCACGATGAAGGGGTGGCCGTTGTTGTCCTCGATGCCGTGGATAGTGCAGATGTTGGGATGGTTCAGCTGCGAGGCGGCTCGCGCTTCGCGTTCAAACCGCTCCAGGGACTTGGGATCCCCGGCTAGATTCTCAGGGATGAATTTCAGGGCGACATGGCGGCCCAGCTTGAGGTCTTCAGCCTCATAGACAACGCCCATACCACCGCCTCCGAGCTTTCCCAGGATGCGATAGTGGGACACCTGCTGGCCGATCATTATGAGCCCACGCCCCTACCCGGCGGTATGTTAGGCTGCCGAGCGAATCCGGTCAACTGCCTTTCCTTTCCTGCAAATACGGGCGACCGGCTCCGTATTCTCCTAAGCAGCAAGTGTTAGCCGTTCAAAAGTTGGCGGTTGCCACGTCCCTAGGTAAGACGCTTGCCAACCCGAACCGCGTTGTTCAGGAGCTATCATGGAGCAAGGTGAATTGGGTCGGGACGTTTCGCCCGGAGTCGATAGGAGGGAAGATTCCATGTATGCGGGATCAAGACGGGGTCGGCCGACCGCTACAGACTCTCCTGCCGAGCTACAAAGGGCAATTCGCCGTCGAGCCGAGGAAATTTACGAACGAAACGGAAGAATTCGGGGACGGGATGTGGAGAACTGGATGCGGGCGGAGGCCGAGATCCGGCGCGAATTGGAAGAAGGCGGGCCACGCAGGGCGTCCATCGTCGTCAAGGTGGACGGAGTGCGCTACGTCGGGGAATACAACATGGCCGAAGCAGACGGTTACACGCCGGGCGAGTTCGCCTCCGGCGATCCAATCCCGGTTCGGCTGGAAGGCGACAGGATGTATGTGAAGCGTCCCAACGGCAAGGAATTGGAAACTACGATTGTCGGCAAGACCGAATGAGAGATTCGGCCCGGTTGGGTAGCACGAATTGGAAAGCCTCTCGGCTCTAGCTGGGACTCAAAGCTGCTGACGCTCCTACCCACTCCATATTCTTGTTTTGGTCGACGCCCATCATTAGACCGCGGCCCATGCGGACGATGGTGAGCACTGGCGTGAGCTGGTCGAGCCAGATGTACATGACCCGCACCTCGGCTTTCGTCCCGCCAAAGGGAGTCTCAATCACCGGCTCGAAGTGCAGGCGCTCCTGCAGAATGTAGTCGGAGCGCTTCTCCGGTGGAATCGCCGTGATGTCCTCTTTCTTCGGAGCAATCAGCACGCCCAGTCCGGCAAATGAATACAGGGGCTTCAGGGCGTAGTGCTCGAGATCATCGGGAACCTGGTCGAGCTTGCCTAGAAACCACGTCTTAGGCACTGACTCGTGCTTCAGGTAGGGAATGGAGAACTTGCTGATACGGAAATACCAGTTGGGATGTCCGGCCCACTGCACATCAAGGTCATCGCGCCAATCAAATGCAAGCTTCACGTCTTTACGTTGCAATTCATCGACAATCGCGCGGTTGTAAATGCGGCGGATGGGCACGCGCTTTCCGGCGCGTTCGTAGTACAAGCGGTTTCTGTCTTTCCGGATCTCGGTGATGTCGACCGTGCGCACGCCAAGCATTTTCTCTGTGAGCAGAAAATCCGGCAGCGTCTTCTGTTCTTGTGGATGGATTTCCATCAGGACAACGTTCTCGGGATCGTGGTCCGCGACAATTGCTCGCCTCAAGAAGTTGCGATAGGAAGTCGCATCCAGCCCACCCAGAAAGTAGTTCAAATGCTTGTCGAGTCCATACACGTTGATGTAGGCGTGCGCCAGTGTTACCTGATAGGCATAGAGGGAAGGGAAGGCCTGCAGTTCCACGAGTTTCGGATGCAATTGGCCCTGGGCATTGCGCACCAGCCCGAAGTCTACTTGCACAAACATTGGGTGCGGCGATTCGTCTGGAACCTTGAATTCCGGCGGAATGGATTTCTCAGACTTCGCGCGGTATTCGGGACTTTCCACCAGATGACGAATCAATTCCTTGCCATCTTCCGCCATCCGATTGATCAGTTTTCTGGGGAAGAAACAGGGAGTCTCGGACAAGCGAAACTGCACATGCGTGCCACAGGTGTCGTCAATCCGACGCAGAAACGTCTGGTATTTGTCGGGAGTAAAGGTAGCGTTGAATTGTTTGCGAAAGGAGGGGATCATGATCTCAGCAGTTTGGCATCCTGAGCGAGAAGAGCGCTCACATTGTGAGCGCTTTTCGGAGTCGAAGGATTCCTATCTGATTCACACCCTTTGACTCGGCTCTCACGCTTCCAACAGGAACTTTCCCTCACGCATGATCTGCTCGTCGTCCACCCAGATGTTGAACTTTCGTCCCACGACATCAATGTGTGTCGCTGAGTCCCATTCTGCGCCGGTGTGTGCGCCATATGGATTGCCGAAGGCGATGTGCACCCCGGGGTACTTCTCGTCCTGCAGAATCTGGCCGATCACATCCTTCAAATCGATGTTGGTGCCGATGGCAAACTCACCGACGCGGTCGCTGTTTTCTTCGGAGTGCGTATAGCGCCAGAAGTCGTCTTCCAACTCACGGTTCTCGGAGTGTGCTTCGGTCAGGCGGTTACCCTTCATGTGAATGGTCAGCGGACTTTCTCGCAGGCTGCCGAATTTTGCACACAAGTAATCTCCCACTACGCCGTCAATCACGAATGTCCCATTCACTTCGCCGGGCGTCGTGAAGATTTCCCCTCCCGGCAGATTTCCCCACGTCTCCGGAGTAATGATTCCGCTCGTCTTCAACCAGCGGTAATCGGGATTCAAGTCCGCGGTCAGATCTGTGCCGGCAGCGGTTGTTGCACGAATCTTGCTGGCCTTGCGGACCATCTCGACGACTTTCTGGCTTAGCCGGTCGACTTTCAGGAAGTCTGCCCGCATTCCCTCCAGCATGATTTGCCGGTTGATGTTGACCATGTGCGCGTGGCGGATCTTGCGGCGATTGACGACTTCCGTCATCTGCATGCGCGACTTCAATTCGTTTCTCTGCGCCTGCACCGCCAAGATTGAGACCTGGCTGGTCTCCAGGTCGTCCACAATCTCTTGCGGCAAACCCGTGAGCGGACGCTCTGCCAGTTCTTCGAGTACCCAGGCGCGATAGGGCGCGCCCAGTGTTTCGAGTTCATGCACGATCGCCGCCGCGATGTCAGCCGTGACTTCGTCGGTAATTACGCAAACCCTTTCGTCAGGCTGCACGCGTAGGCAAACGCTCACGGCGTTGCGCGCGCCGGGGGCGAATTCAGGATCAAGCGCGATTTTGTTGAGCTGTTTCGGACTCGAACCTACGGGAATGGTCATTACCCTACTTTTCTCGCGGAAACCGGCTCAGCGGTTTCAGCCAGGCCGGCCTCCGTTTCCTCAATGATGTAATCCACAACTTGCTTCAAATCCCCAGTCTCCTGAAAGACCCGTAACTGCCGGTCGGCGCCGCTGCCGTGCTCCAGAATCTTATGGATGTAGTTGATCTCGTCACGCGAATCGAGTTCGTCGACCACGTCGTCGATGAAATCGAGATACTCGTGCACCAGGTCGCGCGCCGGCACTTCTTTCTGCTTGCCGAAGTCGATTAGCTTGCCCTCCAGTCCGTAGCGGGCAGCCCGCCACTTGTTCTCCATGATCAGCGCGCGCCGGTACAGGCGGAATCCCTGATTGGCCGAATAGAGCTCGTAGAGCTTGGCGATAGTGGCCTGAATTAATGCGGCGAGGGCAATCGTCTCGTCGGCCCGCATGGGAATATCGCACACCCGGAATTCAAGAGTGTTGAAGAATGGATGAGGGCGGATGTCCCACCAGATCTTCTTCGCATTGTCGATGCACTTAGTCTTGATCAGCAGCTTGATGAAGTTCTCGTACTCGCCCCAACTGGGGAAGTAGTCGGGAATATTGGTGCGCGGGAACTTGTCGAATACCTTACAGCGATAAGATTTCAGCCCGGTGTTCATCCCCAGCCAGAAGGGCGAGTTGGTCGACAGCGCAAGGATGTGCGGCAAAAAGTAGCGCGCGTGATTCATCATGTGGATCGCGGTTTCGCGATCGTCGATCCCGATGTGCACGTGCAGGCCGAAAATCAAGTTTGCGCGCGCGACCAGCTGCAGATCCTCAACGATGTTCTTGTAGCGCTCGTCGGGATGAATCTCCTGGGTCCGCCAGTCAGAGAAGGGATGCGTTGCCGCCGCAGCCAGCCGCAATCCGTTTTCCTTGGCCAGATCGACCATGTGGCGCCGCAACTTCTTGACCTCGGCCCTGGCTTCCTTGATGTTCTGGCATACCGATGTCCCGACCTCAACCACAGACTGATGCATCTCCGCTTTAACGCGCTCCTGCAGCAGCAACCTGCCTTTTTCCAGGATTTCGGCGTTGATGTGCGACCGCAGATCGCGACTCGAAGGATCTACTGTCTGGTATTCCTCTTCAATGCCGATGGTGAAAGTAGGCTGCATGTGTTGCAATCATCCCAGGGGGAACGACTTGGGTGTCTCAACCTTTTGTGCCCTCGCGAGGGTTGAGAACGAATAGGCCGTAACAGTATAACAACGTGGCCAAAATAT
>QIAM01000035.1:0-552 GCA_003225555.1 Acidobacteriota bacterium
CTATTCAACAATTAACTCCGGCCTGGTGCCGGTTAGAAAAATGAGTATGCTTCAAATTCTAAAAGGCGTGTTGAGCGGCCGGAACGAGTTCGCCTCCGGCGGGCTTCTGCTGATGATCATCGGCGGGGCGAGTGTATGGCTGCGGGCTGTGCCAGAAAGCCTCTGGCATTGGATCGTCAGTCAGACCACCATGATGATTACGGTGAAGGATGGTGACGCCGCGTTCGTATGGGTGAAGGAATGGTTTCTGGAGCAGGAGTTTCTCAGACGAATTCGGCGACTTGATCTGGACACGACGCTTCGCAATGAGCGGATCGCCATGATTCCGGCTCCAGGAAAACATTGGTTCTGGTACGGCGGAAGACCTTTTGAGGTGTGGTTCTCGCGCACCGAAAACACTCACGAACGGAGTGGCAGGCGAGTCGAGTCGCTCACGTTCCGAACGTTGGGTAGAAAACGGTTCTTTCTCCAACAGTTCGTGGACGACGTTGTGAAGTGTCATCTCAAGAGACAAGGCGTGCAGTCGTATTTGTATACGTACAACGACGGCTG
>QIAM01000035.1:621-1178 GCA_003225555.1 Acidobacteriota bacterium
GCAACGGTACGAGAGCCTGGGCGTTCCTTACCATCGTGGCTATTTGCTTTACGGGCCGCCGGGAACAGGGAAAACCTCTCTGGTCTCCGCACTGGCTGCGCACTTCGGCCTATCGATCTACATCATCAATCCGGCGGATTTCAACGACCGCAGTTTGATGGGTGCGGTCAACAACGTCCCGGCGAATTCAGTTTTGCTGTTTGAGGACATTGATTGCATGAAGGGCAGTCAATCGCGAATCGAATCAAATTCGGGCACTGGGCAAAATAGTGGCGCGACGCTCAGCACAAAAGAGGTTGCCCCAAACCAGAACGGCGTCACGCTCTCTGGGTTGCTGAACGTTCTGGATGGTTTTGCTGCGCCCACTGGAGTCCTGTTTGTGATGACGACGAACCATGTTGAAAAATTGGACCTAGCCCTTCTGCGTCCCGGAAGAGTTGACTACAAGCTTTACCTGGGAAAAGCGAGTGATCGCCAAAAGATAGAGCTGTATCGCAGGTTCTTCCCGGAGTCTTCGGAAGCCGCGGCATGGGAATTTGTAGAAGCCTCGGGGTCCG
>QIAM01000035.1:1287-39129 GCA_003225555.1 Acidobacteriota bacterium
AAGCTTCGCCGGTGGTGAAGACGAGGGTTCCTTCGGACTCCGAAGGTCGCAGGTTCGAATCCTGTCATGGCTTCGTGCCATGTAGCTCAGTGGGAGAGCATCGGAACAAATACCGTCGTCGACTTATTCCCCGGCGAATTTCCAACCAAGTCGGACCCTGGTCGCATTGGCCAAGTTCCCATTTGCTAGCTGCTCCAGCGAGTAGCCAATCGGTAAAAGCTGCAAGTTGAAAGGAGGCCACGAATGGCCCGACTGAATCTGCTGAATCTCAACTTTGGAGCGCGCACGCACGAGGGCGCTCCCGCGCGAAACATTTCTCCGGAGCTGCAGCTGCGCCGCTCGGTGCTGGCGTGCCTGCTTTGGGAGAGCCAGTTTTATGAGGACGGAGTCGAGATCGCCGGCCGCATTGCCGAGCTCGTTCCCAAGGTCGCGGCCGAGAAGGTGGCGGCGATGGCAGTCGAAGGACGCGAGCGGATGAAGCTGCGTCATGCGCCGCTTCTGCTTGTCCGCGAGATGGCTCGCCACAAGACGCACCGCGCCCTTGTGTCGGAGACGCTGGCCCGCATCATTCAGCGGGGCGACGAGCTCGCGGAATTCGTCGCCATTTACTGGAAGGACGGGCGTATGCCGCTTTCCGGTCAGGTGAAGAAAGGTCTGGCGGCAGCGTTCCCGAAGTTTGATGAGTATCAGCTCGCCAAGTACGAGCGCGTCGGGCCGATCAAGCTGCGGGACGTGCTCTTCCTCTGCCACGCCAAGCCGCGCGATCAGGCGCAGGCCGACGTGTGGAAGAGGCTGGTCTCGGGAAGCCTGACGACGCCGGACACGTGGGAAGTTGCCCTCAGCTCTGGCGCTGACAAGCGCGAGGCTTGGGAGCGCCTGCTTCGCGAACAGAAGCTGGGCGCACTCGCGCTTCTTCGCAACTTGCGCAACATGCGCGAGGTCGGCGTCGACGAGTCACTCGTGCTTTCCGCGCTCGGTTCGATGAGCACGGCACGCGTTCTGCCGTTCCGTTTCCTGGCTGCGGCTCGTTACGCTCCGCAGTGGGAGGAAGCGCTTGAGCAGGCGATGCTCAAGTGCGTGGCGGAAACCGAGAAGCTGCCGGGAAAGACCATCGTACTGGTGGATGTCTCCGGCTCGATGACTGCGCCGCTGTCTCGCCGCTCCGAGATGCAGCGCACTGACGCAGCTTACGGTTTGGCCGTGCTACTGCGTGAGATTGCGGAGAAGGTTGCAGTGTACAGCTTCTCTGACAATCTGGTTGAGGTGCCGGCGCGTCGTGGCTTCGCCCTGCGCGATGCCATTGACGTTTCCCATCGCCATAACAGCACCCAGCTTGGGAATGCGGTTGAGAAGCTAAACGCCAACGAGAAGTGCGACCGCCTGATCGTGATCACCGACGAGCAGGCGCACGACCGGGTACCAGCGCCCGACGGCAAGGGTTACCTGATCAACGTGGCCCGCTACAAGAACGGCGTCGGCTACGGCAAGTGGATGCACATCGATGGTTGGAGCGAGGCAGTCATCGAATACATCCGTGCGCTGGAGCAGACAGCGTGGATCAACTGAAATCGTGCCGGGCGGGTTGCAGTCGCTCGCCCTGTACGAATTTCGACAATAAGAAATCTGGTGCCAGCGGAGAGATTCGAACTCTCAAACACCTGTTTCTAAGACAGGCTGCTATTCCAATTCGCACACGCTGGCACTCTGGTGCACAGGGGAGGATTCGAACCTCCGCGTCCCCACTGATCCCACACCCGCGTAGACCTAGTGGTCGCCAAATGTTCGCTTGAGGGCGGCGAACTCTGGCTCGCCCGTGCAAGGTCGGCTGCTCACATCCCGGTTGGAGCACATCATGCAGGAAGTCGCTGCGATCGATTCTCACATCAGTATCCTGGTCGGCGGGTTGCACCAGATTCAAGCACCCGATCCCGAGATGGAGCGCATTGCCACCGTGCTGCACGAGCAGTACAAGGTGGGACGCGTCGCGCCGGGACATCGGGGAAGTTTCCATGACAAACATTAGAAGACGAGCTACTATTTCTCCATCTCCGAAGCCCAGTTAAGAAGAACAGAAAGCGGCGCGGCGTTGGGTTCATCCACCTTCGTGGCAATCATGAATTTTCTCCCGTCGGCAGTCACATCGTAGGAGAAGACGTCCTGAGCAGAAATTGGCTGCCGACGTCTAGTCTGAAATAGGGCTACGGGCGTTCCGGCTTCGAAGCCGACGGTTGTTGTCTTGACCGGCATCGCCATCAGCTTTCCGTCTGCCGAGACGTAAAATAATTCCTTGCCGTCTTGGCGCCATCTCGGCTCCTCTCCTCCCGCCGTCGAAACCTGCCACTTGCCATTCGGGTTCGGAAAGGGAGAAACGTAAACCTCCATGTTACCCGTTTCATTGGATGAGTAAGCGATCCATCGGCCATCTGGAGAAAACTGCGCATTCCGAATCGCCCACTTTGCCACGAACAATGGTTTCGGCGTGCGGTCAGGCCAAGCGAGGTACCAAACTTCGCTTTTCTTCCTGATCAGCATGTATTTCCCGTCGCGCGACCAGTCCCAAGGGTTGACCTGCAAATTGGAGCCGAGATCGGCCACCTCTTCTTCGGAACCCGAACCATCGCTGCTCTTCAGGTAAACGCGAAAGCCGAGCTTGCGGTTTGAAACGAACAGTATCCGCTTACCATCAGGACTCCATATTGGAGTCGTATCCAGCGACGGATCGAACGTCAGCCGCGTCGTCGCGCCCCGGGCCAGATCGTGGATCCAAACATCTATGTTCCATCCATCCGAATCGGTTTCGTCTGCAGCGACCCTTTGCCCGTCAGGCGAGATACGCACGTTGTTGTATGAGCCAGACATCCCGACCGTCCCCAATGCCTTCCCGTTTCGGTCAAACCAGGTTAACTGCGAAAGGGAACCGACTTTCCCGGTTTGTGTGACCAGAACTTCCCCATTGGAAGCACTGAAAATCGCCCTCCCCACGTGCGGAAAGTACAACACCTGGTCGCTCAAGGTGCGGGGATCGCCGCTCAGAACGTAGTTCGTGGAGTCGAACGGTTGCGACACGAGTGTCTTGTCCCGCAGGTACAAGAGGTATCCGGGTTTGGCATAGACTGCGTTCGCGTCCGTGCTCACGATCTGGCGTTTTTCCTGTGAATCTATCGAGCCCAGGAAAATCGCGTTCACTCCTGTCTGCCTGGTGAAATTAGCAGCCATATAAAGAAAATGCTTCCCGTCGGGAAGGAATACAGGCCAACGGTGGCTTTGTTCAAGCCGAGCCGTATCAAGCTTCGTGATTTCTACCGCAGAGCCTCCCCAGGCAGGCACCCGGTACAATCCAATAAGCGAGTCGGGCGTGAACACGATCACTCCGTCACGGTTCCAGGTGCCGCCGCGGCCATTGGGCGCATCACAGAGCACCTGCACCCGGCCAGCTGACAGGTCTACCTTCTTCAGTTTGCCGTCGGCGAAGAACCCGATGAAATTGCCATCCGGCGACCAGAACGGGTAGGACGCACCTTGCGTCCCATCCAGCGGGATGGCTCGCTGGCTCCCGACTTCATGCACTAGAAGCGCGTAGTTGTTGACCTGGGTGGAATAGGCAACCATGGCCAAGGTTCGCCCATTCGGGGACATGGCGAGGTCGTTGGCGGAAAATGGCACCGAAGTATGGAAATACATCGGACGTGCCGAGCGTCCGCTGGCCTTCCACCAAGCCAGACCTACGACTATTAGAAGTATCAACACCACAACTGCGACTATCCAGCCAGCTTGGTTCCACTGCGTGCTCCCAGCCTGAGCAGGCCCTACTTCTCCCCCTTGCGAGCCTCCTTCCGCGATCCAAGTCAACTCGCTTGCCAGATCACTCGCACACTGCCAACGCTCGTCTGGATCTTTCGACAGGCATTTCCTAACGACTCGCTCCAGAGACGGTGGCGTCATAGCCTGCAAGGCCGTCATGGGCTGTGGCTCCGAAGTGAGAATGGCAGCGATTAAGCTGGCCCGGCTCTTGCCGGCAAAGGCCGGTTTGCCCGTCGCCATTTCGTATATGAGTTCGCCCAGCGCAAAAATGTCTGCGCGCGCATCGGCCTCTTTCCCTTCCAATTGCTCCGGCGCCATATATTGGAACGTCCCAACAATCGTCCCCTCGAGGGTCAACTGCGCCTGGTCGGCCGTCATCTCGGTCAGCACGTCTGCCAAAGGCGCGTGGTCAGATTCCTTCGCCAGACCGAAATCCATTAGCTTGGCTCCGGCCTTGGTCAGCATGACATTCGACGGCTTCAGATCGCGGTGAACAATGCCCATTCTGTGGGCCTTGGCCAACGCATCGGCAATTTGCGCTGCAAAACGGATGGTCTGCTCCGGCGGCAGGGGTCCCTTGCGCAGACGATGCTCGAGCGTCTCTCCCTCGACCAGTTCCATGACGAGAAAGTCCACGGCATCCTGATGACCGATGTCATGGAGAGTGCAGATGTGAGGATGAGAGAGTTTCGAAATCGCTTTCGCTTCGCGCTCCAGCCGTTGCCGTAAGGAAGGATCCGAGGACAGACCAGCAGGCAAGACCTTAAGGGCTACATCTCGTTCCAGCCGCGTATCGCGGGCACGATACACCTCTCCCATACCACCTGAACCGAGCGGTGATTGGATCTCATACGGCCCGAGTCTGGTGCCAGAGGTCAGCGTCATCCCGCGCGCGTCATTATAGTACGGAGCCGGCGCGTTAAAGCGGATCCGACGGTTATGGACGGTTTGTCGGCTATCCGGAAGTTGGAATGGCCTCTCGTTAACTTCCGAATAGGCGCGTGATCTGGGCACAATCGGACGGTGCGGCCCAAACATGTGACCTAGGTTGGTAGCGCGATGCCGTAGGTTC
Source organism: Acidobacteriota bacterium (assembly GCA_003225555.1). Lineage (GTDB taxonomy): Bacteria > Acidobacteriota > Terriglobia > Terriglobales > Acidobacteriaceae > Sulfotelmatobacter. Next base: position 6,161 of record QIAM01000035.1, read on the forward strand.
TAAAACGAACGTTCAGCATCATCGTTTTCCAACTGGTGCAAGCCGGCGGACTTCGTCAGACCAGTTGAGCACCACATTCAATTGCGTCGCCACCGATTCCTGCTCGCTCCCCTTAATCATCAGAAACTGTTGCCCATCCGGGCTGACATCGTAGTTTGGTTCAAAAGAGAAAGAAAGGATGCCTCTCTCGTAAAGCCCTTCAAACAGCAGCTTGGGTTTGCCCGCAGCGAACACTGGTTTGGTCTCGATGGCGGCAGCCATCATCTTGTCGCCGCTCCGATAGAACAGCTCCCGACCGTTCCGCGACCACATTGGTTCAGTGCCGCCCTCGGTTGATATCTGCCACTTCCCGCCGGGGCCTGGAAAGGGTCGCACGTATATCTCTTGCTGGCCAGTTTCGTCTGATTGATACGCGAGCCAGCGACCGTCGGGCGAAAATATTGGCGCGCCTTCATTGAACGGCGTCTGAAGGAAGGGTTGTGGCTTTCGCTCTCCCTCGAGCTTCAGCACCCAGATGTCCCATCCCGTTGTTGGATCGTTTTCCGAGAAGGCGAGTACTTGATCGTCCGGAGACCAAGAACCGGGCGACTGCATGTTTTCACTCGTTGTTAGGCGCTCCGCGGCGCTGCTGCCATCAGTGGGCATCCAATGGAGATTCAACGAACTGGCCACCATAGACCTAAAAGTCACACGCTTACCGTCCGACGTCCAAATGGGCAACGGAAAAGCCCCAGCGGTATCCGTCAACCGCGTCAATGTGCCGCGCGCCAAATGGTAAATCCACAAACCAGCGCCTTCGCTACCGACGGCCGCCTCTCTGCCATCAGGGGAAAGTCGAGGGCAGATGTATGCACGTGGGGGCGCCGAAAGCGGTCGTGCCGCTCCCTTGCGGTCCACCCAAAGAAGTGTGCGCTCGCTGACGCTCGATCCTCCGGAGACATAGGCGAGTGAGCCGTCCGTAGAGGTGCTGAATTCGGCCCAACCGGAGGCTGGATTCGTGCCGACGCCTTCAAGAATTGTTACTGGGGGGCCTATCACCTTAAGCCTTTTGAGATCAAATGGTACCGCCACCAGCCGGCCAGCGCGAGCATAGACCAAGTGACCTGAGGACACATATCGCGCGTAAGTGCCTCCTTCTATCAAGACCCTTCGTTCGCCTGTGTCTAACGATAGTGAGACAATCCGCGCATCATCAAAGCTCCCACCACTCCACAGGCTAAAGAGCAGCGTCTTACCATCCGGGAGAATCTCTGGCCAGCGATGGGAAATCTCTCCCTTCCTTCGGTCTGGGACCGTTAGCGGCTTCGGCTTGCCACCGGCCGCTGCGACCTCGAACAAGCCTGAAGTAGCGGCGGGTGCGAATATGATGGTGTCATCAGGACCCCAGCTCGCACCGCGGTTGCTGGCTGCGACGCAAAGAGTAAAGGGCGCCCCACCACTAAGGGCGACCTTCTTCAACTTGCCTTCGGCGAAGAATCCCACGGACTGCCCGTCCGGAGAGAAGAACGGGCTCTCGGCGCCATCAGTGCCGGGGATCTGCCTTGCTTCGAAACGGTCGATAGCGCGTACGTAAAGCTGGGCGCTGCCACCGTGGTTGGCAACATACACCAATCGGGAGCCATCGGGCGCAAAGGCTATGGCTGGGAGATAGCCGAACGCCAGTCGGTCAGCTGCGGGAAGCGTCACCACCAGACGCGCGATTGGCCGTGTTTGAGACTGCGGCGCGCGCACTACACTCCAGAAGGCGATACCAGCAATGACTGCCGCACCGGTCAGAGCAGCAGCCCATGGCCGCCATTGTGAGGGAGAAGCTTCACGGGTCCCCGGTTTCGCGTTCATCCCCCCTACGTCGGACTCCCCGGCAGTCGTTAGCGGAGTGCTAAGGCCCGAACCCGTGTCGCGCTTCAACCGTTTCAGGTCGGAGCGCAGTTCCGAAGCAGTCTGGCAGCGTAGCTCGCGGTCTTTCTCTAGCGCCTTGTTAATAATTTCTTCAAGTTTGGCTGGGACTTCACAATTCAGACGCACTGGAGATGCAGGCGAACGTTCCAGAATCGCGTTGAAAATGAGACCTGAGGTTTCACCACGGAAAGGGACATTGCCCGTGCACATCTCGTACAGCACTGAACCAAAAGAGAATAGATCTGTTCGAACATCGAGTTCTTTTCCCTTGACCTGCTCTGGTGACATGTATGCTACGGTGCCCATCGTCGTGCCGGGGCTAGTGAGGCTATATTCAGGAATCTCCATAGTCGGCGTCGAGATCGACCCTGCTGACTCTGGTCTCGCTCCAAGTTTTGCAAGACCAAAATCGAGAATCTTCGCCTGACCGCGTGTCGTCACGAAGATGTTCGCGGGCTTTATGTCACGATGAACAATACCCTTGGAGTGGGCAGCGTCGAGCGCGTCCGTAACTTGAATGCACAGATCGAGAACCGTTTCGAGTTCCATCGGTTTTCCTGATATCACGTGCTTGAGCGTACGCCCCTCCAGCAGTTCCATGGCGATGAAAACTTGGCCATCAACTTCGTCGATCTCGTGGATCGTACAGATGCTCGGATGATTCAGGGCGGAGGCAGCGCGGGCCTCGCGGCGGAATCGTTCAATTGCTGGTGGGTCTTTGGCGAGTTCTTCGGGGAGAAATTTCAGTGCCACGTGGCGGCCGAGCTTAAGGTCTTCCGCCTCGTAGACCACACCCATACCACCACCACCGATTTTATGAATGATATGGTAATGGGAAACCGTCTGTCCCACGGGTTGAAAGGGCGTGGCCACTGCGGAGGATGGTAGGTGTGTTAGAGACTGAGGTCAATAGCTCAAGCCGCTGGGATCCCTGCGCCCTCAATCGCGAGTATGATTTCTGACGTGTGGTCGGCAAACCTTACGTCATTGGAGTCGGCGAACGTTGCGGTTGATGGCCCGCCAATCGATGGCGTACCATTCCGCCCACTTGTTGTTTTTTTTCTTCGCTCAAGACGTTGCTCATACCGACGAAGGCTACAGGTGCCTCGCGCCGGAATCAACGTCCCGGGCGTTATTCTCGTTGGCCGGTTTTCAGGTGACCCTCATTGGCCGGTTTTGGGTCACCGCTGAGGCTTCCCCCGAGAGAACTTGATTAATCGGCTCATGAGGCAAAGCGCGGGCCGTGCTGGGGATCAGTACCGGTAACAATGCACGGAGCCCTTGCCGAAACGTGCGAGAAATTCCTTTTGACACAAGATGTCGTCTGGATGGGATTAAAGGAGTGGCCCTAAAGTGTAGTGCTTGAGCTCGCCTCGCAGCCCCCGACTATTTATGAGATCAGTTGTAGTGAAAAATAGACTCAGCGCTAACTCGCAAATACGTTTCCAGTACTCGACATCAAACGGCCCGGGAAAACGGCTCGTTCAGAAACCCAGCTTGGTTTGAAAATCTTTGCGCCGGTGACTCTGTCTTCCTGACCGACGTGCCCCGACGTAGAATGCCCGTTGGAGGTGACGGATGTTCACAGCCACAGTCGATTTGATTCTCCCAAGCACGACTACAGGGTCATTTCCACGCCCGCGTTGGTTCGATGTCTGCATGTGGGGCCGCCCGCTGGATACCTGTATGCTCGACGTCCGCTTTCGTGAGAAGTTCCAGGATGCGATGGCTGTAGTCATTGGCGACCAGGAACGCTCCGGCCTCGACATCCTTACGCACGGCGACTTCCACGTAGATGAGGACATGGCGGGCCGGGCCTGGCACCACTACCCGCTGCAGCGTTGGGCGGGCTTTGAAGGAGATCACTTGCAGCCGGAGGAGACCACAGCACCATGGCTGCATTATCCGCCCGGCACGCTCCTGAACGAGATCTATACCGGCTGGCGGTGGCCGCATGTTATCGGAAAGATCGAGCACCGGCCCCTCGATTATCCGAAGCTGTGGCGCATTGCGCAGGCAAAAACACGCAAGCCCGTCAAGTTTGGCACGTGTTGCTCGCAGGTCATGGCACTCTTCCTTGACATTCACACACCCAAATACAAGGACAAGCGCGAGGTCATTTGGGACATGGCGGAAGCGATGAACAAGGAGCTGTTGGCATTGCGAGACGCAGGCTGCCGTTGTATCCAAATCGAAGAGCCGACCTTTCACTTCATGGCAAATACTTATGGCAAGGACCACGCAGAAGTGAAGTTCATGGTCGATGCCTTCAACCGGGAAGTCCAAGGACTCGACGACGTAGAGCTGTGGATCCACACCTGCTGGGGCAATCCTAATATGCAGCGAGTGATGGACGACACCAGTTATGCCAACTCCATCGAGATCTACCTCGAACGCTGCCGGGGCGACGTCTGGACGCTCGAAATGAAGGACCGCAACCAGAGGGATCTCGACCTGTTCGAGCCGTTCAAGCACGACCTGAAGAAGAAAATCTGCATCGGAGTTGTCAGCCACCGCACGCTCCAGGCCGACCGGCCGGAAGAGGTAGCCGGCGAAATCCGCAAAGCCCTGAAGATCATCCCGGCGGAGCGCCTGATTGTATCGAGCGACTGCGGCTTTGGTCGACAGGGGGCAAACCGCGAAATCGCGTTCTATAAGGCGAGCGCCATCGCCCAGGGAGCGAACATCGTGCGGCGCGAACTTGGGTTGCCGACTACGTACGTGCCGGTGGCCGATCCGAAACTGCAGGTCGATGTCGTGGCAGGCCGCGACGTCGGCTCGGCCAAAGGTGTCTAGCCATCCCGTGGTGCTGTCCTCAAGGAAGAGACTTCTTTCTGTCTCGGTGATCGCGATGGAGTAAGTCCGGCGAAGTCGAATCCCCACTCTTTGCCTTCGATTAACTCATGGTAGTATCAGCGATTGGCCAACATGAACCTCTGGGGATCGTTGGTCCATGAATTTCAGCCGTCGCAGATTTGTCCGCCTCGGAGTCGGAGCCGCACTATCCCTGCGGGTTAATCCGATGCTGGCGCAGGGCGTTTCACCCCACACGGCCAAGCCCTTGCCAAGAGCCGCGGTCTCCGATCGCCCCTTTAATGCCCACTTCGTTGACGTCGCCGCCACCGCGGGCCTGGACGCTCCAGTTATCTACGGCGGCGTGGATAGCAAGAAGTACATCGTCGAATCCACGGGCTGCGGCTGCGCTTTCATCGATTACGACAACGATGGATGGATGGATCTGTTTGTACTGTCCGGTACTCGTCTCGGAGGTGCGCCGGAGGGCTCATCGAATCGGCTGTACAAGAACAACCGGGATGGCACGTTTAGTAATGTCACCGAAAGAGCAGGGTTGCGCTCGCTCGGGTGGGCCTCCGGGGTCTGCGTCGGCGACTACAATAATGATGGCTTCGACGATATCTTTTGTACTTACTTCGGACAGAACATCCTCTATCGCAATAATCGCGACGGAACTTTTACGGATGTTACAAAAGCGGCGGGGCTATGGAGCGATCAGCAACGGTGGGGAGCCGGATGCAGCTTTCTGGATTATGACCGGGATGGAAATCTTGACCTGTTCGTTTCCAACTACGTGCGATTCTCCTTCGAACACGCCCCTGTTCCCGGGGAGAACAGCAACTGCAACTGGAAAGGAATTCCTGTCGAATGCGGACCCCGTGGCTTGCAGACAGGCACGCATTCACTCTACCGAAATAACGGTAACGGAACCTTCACCGACGTCAGTCAACAAGCCGGCATCGCGCGGCATCCCGCCAGCTACGGCATGACGGTGGTGGCGGCGGATTTTGATGAAGACGGCTGGCCGGATATCTATGTTGCCTGCGACTCCACTCCCAGTTTGTTGTTCATGAACAATCATGATGGGACTTTTCGCGAGGAGGGAGTTCTCCGAGGCGCGGCCCTGAGCGACGACGGCATGGAGCAGGCGGGTATGGGGGTCGGTGTTGGCGATTATGATCTGGACGGGCATCTCGATCTATTCAAGACGCACTTTGCCGATGATGCCAACATCCTTTACCACAACGATGGAAAGGGAAATTTTCAAGATGCCACGTGGTCGTCGCATCTTGGAGTTGAAACTCGTTACGTGTGCTGGGGTGCGGGTATTGTCGACCTCGACAACGACGGTTACCCGGATCTGTTCATGGTGACGGGCCACGTTTACCCCGAGGCCGAGAAAAAACTGCCGCAATACGCCAATAAGACACCGCGTGCCATCTTTCGAAACCTGGGCAGGGGCGTTTTCGAAGAACTCATCGAGGCGGCTGGCCCGGGAGTCGCGACGGCGCATTGCAGTCGTGGGTGCGCTTTCGGAGACTTCGACAATGACGGCGATGTCGACATACTGATCGTTAATCTAAACGAGCCTCCGTCACTATTGCGTAATGACTTGATTGGGAAGGCCAACTGGATCAAGGTGAAATTGGAGGGTGTAAAGTCCAATCGAAGCGCGATTGGAGCTCGGGTGCTCGTTCATTATGGAGGCAAAACCCAGGCCCAAGCCTTGCTGAGCCAATCCAGCTTTTTCTCGTGCAACGATACCCGATTGCACTTCGGGTTGGGAAGCTCCACTTCCGCCGACATCGACATCTATTGGCCTAGCGGAGGGCATGAAACATTCAAACAGATCCCTTGCAATCAGCTAGTTACGATCAAGGAAGGGGTGGGCACCATCCCCAGCCGCGGCTGGCCTAGGGCGCGGCCATCGCCAGCTGCTACTGACAAGCCTCGCAAGTAGACTCGAGTTGAATCGGTCAGATGTCCTCCCTCCATTGCCTACCCAACGATTGTTTCCTAGCAATATCGTTTTTTTCTTGACTGTTTGAACTAAGTAGGACTAATAATCCCGACGACGTTCGAATTGGGCCTTAAGTTTTGCAATCGGGTTCCTTCTTGCTTGCAGTCCGCTTCGTCCGGAGCTAACCACGTGCCTGCGCCGACTTCGTGGGAAGTCGGTGGTATTAACCACGTCAGACAATCCCCGCGGGAGGAAAAAATGCCGCAAATCAGAAAAGTTCAGTTCGCTTCCGTAGTCACAATCCTTCTTTTGGTCGTCGCATCGTACCCTGCCTGGGGACAGAGCGTGTATGGAACCATTGCCGGCACCGTCACAGACAGTAGCGGGGCCGCGGTAGCCGGCACGACCGTAACGTTGACCAATGTGGACAAGAACGAAAAGCACGACATAGCAACAGACGCATCCGGCACCTATACGTTCGTGAATATTTTGCCCGGCCGCTACAAACTTGAAGCGGAGAAAAGCGGTTTTAAGAAGTTCGTGCGTGAACCGATCATGGTGCAGATCGAAAGCGGCCTTAAGGTCGACATCGTCTTGCAAGTCGGCGCGCAAACTGAGGTGGTCGAAGTAACCGGCGCGTCCCCGTTGCTCCAGCCGGAAACGAACTCCCTCGGGCAAGTCATCGAACAGCGAACGGTCACGGAGCTGCCCCTGAACGGACGCAACCCGCTTGCCCTGGTGCAACTGGTGCCCGGCGTGGTGCCACAAGGAGCGCCCTCGGCTGGGAACTCCTCCACGAGCAACCCGGTCGGCGCCAATCCTTTTGCTCTTGGAGATTTTCAGGTTGGCGGAGGCATGTCCGGTCAAAGCCAGATTCTGATTGACGGTGTGCCTACGAATGGAGCGTATCTGAACGTTGTTACCGTGATCCCGACGCAAGACGCCATCCAGGAATTCAAGGTCCAGACCAACAATCTGGGTCCGGAATACGGTCGGTTTGCCGGCGGCGTCATCAATCTTTCGACAAAGTCTGGCACGAACCGTTTCCATGGTTCGGCATACGAGTTTTTGCGCAATAAGGTGCTCAACGCGAACGACTACTTCGCCAATAACGCCACGCCCAAAATTCCGCGTTCTGCCTTTACCCAGAACCAATTTGGAGCCAACATCGGTGGGCCGATTGTTCGCGACAAGTTGTTCTTCTTCTTCAGTTATGAGGGCTTCCGGCTGCGCAAGGGGAACACCTTTTCCACCTGGGTTCCTACCGACGCGGAGCGCGCCGGGGACTTTTCACAACTTGGGTCAAGCGGAACCTCTTCGGTGCTCACCATTTACGATCCATTGACTAGTGGCATCCCCGCGGGGAACCCGGCCTGCGACGCAACCAATGCCACATGCAGAACGGCTTTCGCCGGCAACGTGATTCCCACGAACCGAATTGACCCAACGGCACAAGCCCTTTTGTCTTATTTCCCGGAGCCCAACCAGACGAACAATACTACCGGTAATTTCGCGACCAGCTTTAGCAGCGGCGGCGCGGTGAATCAGTACAATGGGCGCGTCGACTTTAACCTGAGTTCGAAGCAGAGGATTTACGGACGATTCACCCATTCGCATATTTTGTCGCTTCCCGATAGTCCGTTTGGCCAGATCTGCACCGATCGCTGCACGGAAACCACGGGTGCTAAACAGCTTTCGTTCGGGGACACCATCGCGCTTTCATCCAAGACGATCCTGGACTTGCATCTTGGCTACACGCGTTACGTCTATTTGCGCACGCCTTTAAGCCAAGGCATCGACATGTCGGTATTCGGTCCGAACTGGGCGGCCTTGGCCCCCTCGTTCACCTACACCCACATTCCACAGGTGTGTGTGGCGCAGACGTCGGGGGATAATCGCTGGGGCGGCGGTTGGTGCGCTCAAGGTACCGGCAGCGGCATCGGCGCTTTTGACGACACCTACAGCTTTGCCCCCGTGCTTTCCAGGATTTTTGGAAAGCACAATCTTAAGATCGGCGCAGAATTTCGCGTGCTCCGTAACAACTATTATCAGAGCAACGACCCTGCGGGCTTGTTCCAGTTCAACGCCAAAATGACGGCGGCAAACCCGCAAAACCCTGCCAATGGCACAGCGGGAGCGGATGTCGGGGCTGGGGGGAATGGATTTGCTTCTTTCCTGCTCGGGTATGGAGATAGCGGCGACGTCACTGAGCCGGCCAGAACAGCCGATCAGAATCTTTACTATGCGTTTTATGCCGGAGACACCTACCAGCTCTCCAGAAAGATCACACTGAATCTTGGTGTTCGCCTCGACTTGCAGGGGGATTGGACCGAGCGGACTAATCGCATTGTCGCTCTCAACACCGCCGAAGCCAGCCCATTAGTGGCGCTCAGTCCTGCTGTGGCTGCCGCTTTCCCCAACCTGAAGGGCGGCTTTGACTTGGTACACTCAGGCCGGCATTCGAGCCGCACTGCGTTTCCTTCCTGGAACCACGTCAGCCCACGTCTTGGGATTTCCTACCAATTGGACCAGAATACGGTGATCCGAACCGGCTACGGAATGTTTTTCCTGCCGGTGGACGTGCGGTGGAATGATGCGCCCCACAATTTGTTCATCAACTCGTTCACCACGCCCTGGCTGACGACCCAAGCCGACGGAGTTACCCCGAAGGCTACTTTGTTCAATCCGTTCCCGGGTTCGGGAGTCACCCCGCCCTTCGGGAGAGACCAATCGTTGATCGATGTGCAAGGGAATGGCCTCGAAGCCGCCGCCTCCAACACCCGCGCCCCATACGCTCAGCAGTGGAATTTGGACATTCAACGGCAATTCCCCGGGGAACTCCTGGTGGACATAGCCTATGCCGGGTCTAAGGGCACGCATTTGCCCATGCACGATCAGACGATCAACCAATTGCAGCCGCAGTTTCTGCCCAAAACGCCTGGGGATGTTACGACCTTGACGGCGCAGGTACCCAACCCGTTCGCCGGCAATTGCACGCCGCCCATGGTTTGTACAGGCCCCGTGCTTTCCGGTGGCGTGGGAACCAATGACACGGTAAAGGCAGCTCAGTTGCTGCTGCCCTACCCGCAGTTCGATAACCTCTCAATGGCCGAGCCGGATAACCGCGATTCGATTTATCACTCGATGCAGCTGAAGGTGCAGAAGCGGTTCGCAGGCGGCGCGCAACTGCTGGCTAGCTACACCATCTCGAAACTCATCGACAACACCAACTCCGAAATCAATTGGCTGGAGGCCGCCTCCCCGAGTTGGGGCGATTCCAACGCCTATAACCTTCGTGGCGAGCGTAGCCTGGATGGCTTCGACGTCCCGCAGCGCCTGGTCCTCGGCAGCATCATGGATCTTCCCTTTGGACACGGCAAGAGGTTTGCCAGCAGCGTAGATGGAGTTGCCGACAAGCTGATCAGCGGGTGGGGAATCAATACCATCATCACCTTCCAGCGCGGCTTCCCGATTATCATCGGTGGCTGCCCGGGTGCGCTGAGCAACTCCGGCATTCCCAACGTAGGCTGTGCTCGGCCGACGAGAACTGCTCTGTCGCACCTCACTTCCGGTTCCAAACAGCAGAAGTTAGCTCATTGGTTCGATCCTTCCGTATTCACGAACGGAGACCCGACGGATTTCGGTTATGGCAACGATTCGCGTACCGAGCCCAACATACGTTCCGACGGAATCAAGAACTTTGACTTTGCCGTTTTTAAGAACACGAAGTTTGGTCCGGATGGTCGAATCGGACTGGAGTTCCGGGCAGAGTTCTTCAACCTATTCAATCGCGTGCAGTTCAATCCGCCCAACACCAGTTGCTGTGGCAGCTCGTCCTTTGGCCAGGTGACCGGCCAGTACAATTTGCCACGCGTTATTCAGTTTGCCCTAAGGACAACCTTCTAACCTCGCATTGTGTCCGGGCGGGGCCCACCCGCCCGGACACAATGGCTGTCCCTAGTCTGGCCCCTCGCCGCGGTGCCCGGGCACGATTTTCTTCGGAGAGTGTATTCTCTTAGACACGCCTTTTCGAGGTACCTGCAGGAGAAAATCGTGCAATCGGTGGTGCACGGGGTTCCGTTGAATAACCATCGCTGTAAGCGGCGTCGCGGCGTGGCGACCACCCGACCTCGACGGCATGCCGTGTTTACAACCGGGCTTTTTATCCTTCTGCTCTGGCGGGTATCCCTTCCGTTCGCGAGTTGTCAAACCTCCGAAGAGACCATAGCGGTGCACTTTCGCTCCGGCCAGGAAGCCCTGAGGCAAGGCCAGTTCTCCCATGCCAAGGAAGAGTTCAAGAAAGTGCTAGCCCTGGACCCCACTCTACTTGAGGCTGAGGTAAATCTAGGCCTCGCTTACCAGAGCCTTTTCGAGTATGACTTAGCAGTTCGCCACCTAGCCAAAGCCTTGCGGGAACGGCCAAACCTGCTTGCCCCGAACGTAATCGTCGGGATGGACTATCTCAAACTCGGCTCTCCCGAAAGAGCGCTTCCATTCCTGCAGCGTGCCCTGAAATTAGAGCCTACGAATCGGGAGGCACATCAGGCGTTGGCCTCGATTTACCTGGGGCAGGAAAATTTTCGTGATGCGGCCGAGGAATTCCGTCAGATTGCCATGCTCAATTCCGATACGGCTGAGGCGTGGTTCAAACTTGGACACGAGTACCTGGATCTTTCCGCCCGTTTGGCCTATAGGGGAGCACATTTGTATCGCGAGTCGGCCTGGGGACACCGTTTTCTCGGGGATCTCCTGTTTCAACGCAGCCGCTGGGACGATGCAACACAGGAGTACCGCAAGGCACTTGGCAGCGATCCACGCCAAAATGGCCTGCATGCGTCGGTCGGCCAGGCATATTTGCGTGCGGGGAAATTGGAGGAAGCGGAAGCAGAGTTTTACCTTGAGCTCCAGTTGCACGCAGAAAATGAACCGGCACGGCTGGGATTAGCCGAAGTGCAGTTGGCCAAGGGCCAAGCTCCGGCCGCGCTTGAGTCGATCGGAAAACTGTGGGAAATTTCTCCCGAATTTTTGGCTTTGCAACGAGACTTTTCCTCGATCGCACTTTCTCCGGCTGTCGCAAAAGCCTTGATAGAACATGTGCAATCCGCGCCGGAGCAAGCAGGGAAGCATTTCTTGCAGGCAACTCTTTACGCGGCCGCCAATGAAAACGCGTCGTCAGACGGTCAGTGGAAAGCTTTTCAAACGGACCTCCTGGCGTGGCAGCACTCACAGAATGCGGCCACCGCGGCCGATCAGGATCCCTGCAAAGCCAACCGTTATGCAGCCTGCGTCGATTCGTTGCAAACCCAGAAACATCTGACCCAATCGCAGCGCCTGCTGCTCGGCAAGACTCTGTTCACATTGCGCGAGTACGAACGCGCCGCTGATTCGTTAGCGCAGGTGCAGGGCGTCACTAACGAAAATGCTGAGGCCAGCTACTGGCTGGCGCTTACATATCATGCACTGGGTGCCGAGTCGTATGCGTGGTTGGAAGGATCGTTTCCCGACTCATGGCGTACTCACCAGTTGCGTGGAGAAGGGTATGCGCTTCGCCAGGACCTCGGCAACGCGCTCAAAGAATTTCAACTCGCCCTGCAGTTACGCCCAAACGATTCGGAGCTTCATGAGGCGCTGGGTGAGGTTTACCTTGATAATCACTCGGACGACGACGCACAGAGAGAACTGGAGCGCGCACTGACATTGGAACCCTCTCGCACGCACGCACTCTATCTTCTGGGACGGATGTTCGTGCAGAAGCGGGAGAACGAGAAGGCACTCTCGTACTTGCAACAGGCGTTGCGACTTCAACCGGACCTGGCTGAAGCCAGTGGTCTGTTAGGGACAACATACGTGCGGCTCGGACGGTTTGCCAATGCCATACCAAAGCTCGAGAAGGCCGCGCCATTCGACCATTATGGAAACGTCCACTATCAGTTGTATCTTGCCTACCGGAAGCTGGGTCGAACCGAACTCGCGCAGAAAGCGTTGGCGCGCTCGCAGGATCTGCGTCGAAGCTCTCTTGAACACGACCAGGCAATGATTATTGGGCATCAGCAGGTGGAAGCCGAACCGCAATGAGGGTACACAAACTCTGTTCGCCTCCAGTGCAGGAACCGAGGCGCCCCTTCTTTGCACGCAGAGTCTTGCAGAGGCTTTTGGCTTTAGGCGTGCTGCTGATTTTCAATCAGACTCTTTCGTGGGATATGCTGCAGGCGTCGGTCCATCAGGCGAAGGCTTCTCCTTCCGTGCAGTTCGACAATATTACCCAAACGGCAGGCATTCATTTCGTCCACTACAAGGGGAGCAATGGCACTTCAACCATTCTGGAAGAGGCGGGCCCCGGCGTCTGCGTGGCTGATTATGATGGCGACGGCTGGCAGGACATCTATTTTGTCAACGGCCGTGACCTCTACAAGCGTGGTGTCTCGGCGCGCAACGCTCTCTACCACAATAACGGCGACGGGACTTTTACAGACGTTACGGAAAAGGCCGGGGTACCGGGCGACGCTTATGGCTTGGGTTGCGTCTGGGGTGACTACGACAACGACGGCTTTCCGGACCTTTATGTAACTCAGTACGGGAAGAATGTTCTTTATCACAACAAAGGCGACGGGACGTTCACAGACGTCACGGATCGAGCCGGTGTGGGTGGGATGGACACGGGTTTTCCCTTTCACACGGGTGCAACGTTCTTTGATTACGACCGCGACGGCTACTTGGATCTATACGTTGGGGGCTACGCCAATTTCGGACCAGCCAGCCAGCGCACCTGCACCATCGGTGCCAATATCCCGACCAGCTGCCGGCCCACGCTTTACGGTGGGACGCCTCCCGTGCTCTATCACAATAACGGCAACGGGACCTTCACGAATGTGACGAAAGCCGCCGGAATGTACCAGCCGAAAGGACTGAACCTCGCGGTAGGCGCTAGCGACTACGATGAGGACGGATGGCCGGACTTATTCGTCGCCAACGACGGTATAGAAGCATACCTATATCACAATAACCACAACGGCAAGTTCACGAATGTCGCGATGCCGGCGGGGATGGCCTTGAGCATGGGTGGCGGGGCCATGGCCGCTATGTGCATCTCACTGGGCGACTACAACAATGATGGCCACTTGGACCTGTTTATCTCCGATTTTCAGGACAACTCAGACCACATCTGGAGGAATGATGGTAAAGGTTTCTTCGACGAAGTCAGCGATGCCGTGGGCATCACTGAGCCTACCCGGAATGTCCTGAGTTTCGGTGGAGGATTCTTCGATTACGACAATGACGGCTGGTTGGATGTCTTTATTGCCAACGGACACGTTTATCCCGAAGTTGAGATTGCCTCGCCGGGGAGCCACTACAAGCAGATCAATACACTATTCCACAATGACAAGAAAGGGAAATTCGTGGATGTCAGCAAGACTTCCGGTAACGGATTCGCGACCCCTTACGCCGGACGCGGCGTGGCCTTCGCCGACTTCGACAACGACGGCAATGTGGACGTGCTGGTGGCAAACAATAATGGCCCACCCTTGCTTCTGCACAATCGCGGCGGAGCGGGAAATCACTTCGTTAACTTCAAGCTCATCGGGACCAAAAGCAACCGTGGCGCAACGGGAGCGCGCATCCGGGTGCGGGCGAATGGGACGTCGCAGATCCGCGAAATCATGGCCGGCGGCAGCTATCTCTCGCACAGCGATCTCCGCGCACATTTTGGGATCGGACCCGCAACGCTTGCCGAGACAGTCGAGGTATATTGGCCGAGCGGACTCCGCCAGGCATTCCGCAACGTGAAAGTCGATCAGTTTTATGTGATTCAAGAGGACAGGGAGCAACTGAGACTCCAAAAAATTCAGCCACGTCTCCCGGTATCCGCACCCCAATTGGGTTTGGTTCGCCTGCTGATCGGTCCACCGACTGTCGAAAAGAGCGCCGAACCGTAGTCAGAACATCAAGAACCCCAGCATTCCATTCCGACGGCCGACCCAGGCTCACTTTCGAAGCCGGAAGAGACACTCGGTGAATGAAAGATTTGGTCGAGTTTGATTAGTCCATTGCCACCGGTTCCGAGCTGCGCCTTTCATCCGGGGTCAGCCGATCCTGCTGAAGGCTGCGGATTTGTTCGGTCGATATTTCCTGAAGCTTGTCAGCCCGCGTTTCCCGGACGAGCACCGCGACCTCGTTGTCCGTTGGCGCACGGCCACGTGAATTGGTGAATTCCTGAATGGCCGCATCCCGCTGGGCACTGCGTTGGCAAAATCCTGGGATGTGACCTCCCCTTTGAGTCCAAGCAGTTCAGCCCCGCGTCCCTGCCAATAGCCTTCGACGTTCCGATTCTGGTCGTAATAATCACTCTGTTGAAGATGGCGTTGCGCGTAGCCCTCGCCGCCGGTCATTGCACGAATCGTCAGCACACAGTGACGCTAGCGCTGTTCGAAATTAGAGATCAACCAATGGCGGGACACACAACTGGCACAGATGCGCGAGCTTCCTTGCGGTTGGCGGCCGACACAACTGGTCCAGGTTCCACTTTGCCGACCATGGGGCCGTTTAGCGTGCGGCCTCACGACAAGTACCCTTTGAGCACCGTGAAGGTATGTCGCAGGCCATTGGTCAGAGTTGGGCAAAACAAACCCGTGGGTCCCTAGCTCAACCAACTGGACGAGTGCGCAGTGCGCCTTCCCTGAAGTGAATGAACTTGGGCAGCAAACCCTACACAGCCCGCCGAGGAGCGCGCCTTGAGGCCGCTCTCGTGGCGGATCGAGTGATGGCGCGAGGTTTGGTTAGAGACTGCTCAGAGCTGCCAGTAGATCGGTTGTAAGGCTCACGGCTTCGCAATCAGTGGCCTTTTGACCCACCCCAGATATGCCCTTTTGGAACCTTACGAGGTTCCTGCCTGGAGTGCACACTAGTCTTTCAGCCCGCACACAGAGTCCGATGCAAGGCTTCGCTTATGAAGCGCGTTGGCACATGCTGGAGCACAATTGCAGCCCTCCTTGCACTGGCTACCATGCTGGGATGCCAAGGAGTGAGCTCGGTTTGGTCTGGTGCGCAGAGCGGCGCCAAGCTCATGGCGACACCCGCCAGAGTCGAATTCGGCAACGTGCAGATCGGTACTAGCCAAACCCCATTAGGCAGGGTGACTGTCGATTCGAATAACTCGGAGAGTGGATATTCCAACATTGCACAGGCGGTAATTCCTGGTCCGTAGCATTGATCGCCGCATCGAGGTGAAACAATGCCGTCAAACAAGCATCAAGATTCTTCCGGTCCGCATCAGGAAGAACGCAAGCACCGACGCTTTGACCTCCAATTCCCGGTTCACCTGAGTTTCCCCTCCAGCGGCACAGTCCACCAACTCGATGCCATCAGCAGGAACGTAAGCATCGGCGGCCTGCTTTTGAGAGCCAACGATTCGCTTCTGCCGCATACTCAGGTGAGCTTGACGATAGACGTGCAGGATCCTCGGTTACGTCGACCTTTTCGCCTTCTGGGTGAGGGCGAGGTTGTGCGCGTGGAACGGTTAGAATCTGGAGCTGGATTTGCCATTGCAATCAAGTGCAAGCTCCCTATAGCCGATATGGAAAATCATCTTCCAGCCATCGGATGAGGGTCGCGTCCAGGAGCCAACGGAGGAAGTCACCTTAATTTCTTCAACCGGCCCTCAATCTCAGTGGCATTTCGAAATATGATCTTCGCAATCTTCTTGAGACGAATCCCGAGAGCAACATCGGATGTGCCGTTGGCAAATACTATTAGGCTCGTGGCCTCGGTTTCAACGTCATCCAGTCTTTTCTGAATTCCGTCGATCAGTTCCCCGGTTCGGCCCAGGACCCCCTCTTTCGAATGAAAAATGCTGGACGGCGAGCCCCGATCCCTGTGCTGGCCACAGAAGCCAATGGGAGGAAAGCAAGACAGGTCGGGTAAATCTGAGTGCTGACCAGAAGATATGTTCTAACAGAGGCGAACGCGGAAGCGATTGAGGAATTCTGTCAATTGCAAGTATGCAGAGAAGCGGGCTGCCGACGACTGCATCGCAGTGATCAGCTCATGAAGCTGACGTGTAACGAGCGGAGACGAGAAGTAAGAATGATGCCGGTGGAGAATCCCGTTAACGTCGTCGGAAGCGTCAGGGCTGATTAGGACAGCCGTGACCAAGAATATCGCCGCAAGAGCAAACCCAACCAGTATCGTCCGCCTCACAGGTCGACTTTTATACCTTGGCGTTTGGTGATGTCAACCAGCCGGAGCCTTGGGCAGCGCTTTTGACTGATCCCCCCCAGATGCTGCAACGTTCCTACGGCAGGGCAGGTCACCTTCAGTTCGATGCCGTGGATGCGCATATTCACCAGCTGCCCATTCCGCCGGCACCGATCTGCTCCAGGATTCGGCGAGGTCCGAGGGCCTCAGTCATCCTCGGCGGGCGGTGCGGAGTACATGTCGGCAGCCATTGGTGGCAAAGTTGTCGTATCCCAGATGCACTTTTCTGGCTCTACACTCTGGACACCAATTTGACCCGCCCCCTCGGTGCTGGCGTCGCCCACCCACGTCACCCGGAACCGGGCTTTGCTATTCTTGTAGGTAATAACGATTATTTCCCCGATCTTCAACTTGCCTTGAATGCCTGCCAATAAAGCCCCTTGCCGACTGATGTTGCGCGTCGGAACCATTAGGAGGAGAGAATGTCCGCTGCCATCGATCCCGGCAATTCGGACTTGCAGTCTTGCCTCTATTCGGGGCTCTCTGCGTTTTCCCAATATCGCACCTCTCCTCTCGCGACCTGCATCAACGACAGTTGAATTATGGCGCAATCACACTTCAAGAGCTAGCGAGAACGGGTGTGCCGTAAAGCAACGATTCCACTACACCCTGTGCAACCGAACTTGACTCGAGCATAGTACGACCTGCGCTCGTCGGCGAAAGCAAATGCTTTACTGCCGGGGCGTAGCCCACCAGCGCGGATGAGCGGTTATGTGAAAAGGCACGCTATCGAGAGAGTGAGCCTGACCCGTGCAACGGTTGGAATCTGGGGTTGGCCTTGCCATAGCAATCCAGTGCCAGCACCCCATAACCGAAATGGAAAATCATCTTCCCGCTATCGGCTGAGGTGAGTGAGCCGAATCCTGCGATACCGTTCTCCAGCTGCTTCTCGCATCTACCTACTCGGAAGCTGCACTCATTCCCAAGAAAATTGTCCCCTCGAATTAGGTGCTGCGCCACACATGGCAAACTTTCTGTGCGAACTGAAGCCTGGCCATACTGCGTACGCGATTTGGGTTCGACTTCTCAGTATGCGGGCCAGGATAATCGTGGAACACTTTGAAATTGCGTCAGACTGGGACTCTGACCTTACAGCCTTAAGCACCGCAGAGGGGGCGTCTTATCGTTTCTCGCCCTCCTGGGACTTTGCTTGGGACGAAGTGCTCAACCACCGAATTGAGAACGGCCTGTGCTTTCATCATCGTGGGCATGTGGCGGAGGGATATTTACTCGCCGTCGGACGAAAGCCCATTCGGCTCAGTTACCCCGATCAAAGGCTGGCACGACTGCAGCTTGCCGTTACGGATCAGTTCGGGAATGAATACTCTGCCGAGACAGCTGCAGTCGTGGAGCGAAGCAGTAACAGGCACGAATCTCGGCTTGCAAACCAACCATTTCCCGACCGAGAAGCTATGGGGCTCCGAGGAAGCAACCGCTGGAGCAACGAGTCGCGAACTTGAAAAAGCTTTTGGCTGAGGGGAAAGCGACTTTGATGGCAACCGGGGAATGCCAGCGCTCCCTAGGGGAGACCTCCCCAGTCACTTCCCAAACGCGAAGCCTGAGTGAGTTTACGAGGCCAAGGTGGAACGCCACGAGCAACCTGAGGAATGGTGCCGACCTGGGCACGAAGGAGGACCTGTTCGATAACCCTTCAGCCCCAAAGCCATCAAGGCTTGTGGCTTCACAGATGGCTAGAATCTCAATGGATTGTGGCTTTTCATGGCTTAAGCGGTTTCGGACCAGGAAGCTATTGGAAGCCATAGCACAGTCGCCCCACAGGAGCGCTACATTAATTCGATGGGAACCGACCGTAAGGGGACCGATCTCTCGGCCGATCCAACTCACGGGCGCCGGGGAAGTAGTACGGGTCGAGCCAAAAGTACGCCGACTACTTTGAGACGTGTCGGCGAAAGCGAAACACTATCGACTACACACCTCTAACGTTGCGACCGAGACCGAGGCGAAGGAGATCCTCGTCCAAGCGAAACAGTTTTACGGCGAAGTCGAAGGCTGGATCACGAAAAACCACCCTTCACTGAAAACGTAAGAGTCGAATGTGACCCCTGAACGACAGCGTCGACGGCGCCAGTTGTTGGATACGGCGTGACAATCTGAATCGGAGTTTCCAACTTCCGACCAGCGACCATCCCGGAGTTCTTCCAGCCGCTCTCCGTCAGCGCCCTGAACGTGCTGTTGCAAATCTCATGCCAACCGCAACGACCTGTTCTGACATCGAAAACGTAACGAATGACAATTGGGCAAGATTATGCGTAAGCGTTTAACTATTTCCGAGTCGCCGTCCGTCTCCGACCAAGCCTGGCTGAACCTGGAAACAGCCGCTACCCTCGAGCTCACATCTGAAGACGAACGCCATCCTATCGAAGCCGCGCTTTCGTCGCGAGGTCGCCAAGGGTGGCGTGCTTCGGGCCCTGGACCGCAGACCATCCGCCTTGTCTTCGATCAGCCGCAGCGGCTTAGGCGAATCAATCTGGTGTTCAATGAGGCCGATACCGGTCGTACGCAGGAATTCGTTCTTCGTTGGCGCTCAGAAGCCGATCCAGGCTTTCGTGAAATCGTGCGGCAGCAGTGGAACTTCAGTCCCCCGCAAACGGCACGCGAAATTGAGGACTATCAGGTTGACCTCGCAAGCGTGAAAGTATTGGAGTTGGTGATCGTCCCCGACATTGGCGGTGGAAACACGTACGCGTCGCTCGAAAACCTGCGGTTGGCATAGTCCCCGCAGCAGCCATGCCATGGCACCGATGCTGCGGGCTGACGCTGAAGAAAACAGCCAATGATCTTAGACTCACCGCTTCGTCCGACTCAGCTTTGCGTTAATTTCTGAGAGATCTAGGTGTTGAGGGTCAAAATCATCGCTCCTCCCGCGAGTGTTGATACAGAATGACGGCACCCCGAATTTCCGGGCCCGAAGACGCCTCTGTGACTCGCCGAGGCGATGTTCTTACTGTTTCGGTCTCCGTTTCTACCAGGTAGTGTTTACGTTCCCACGTTCTTTCCAGATCTAAGGCTCTGCTCTGCTGTGCTTTGCGAGTTTGGTACAGATCGTGCTCGGAACATGTAGGCGCTGCTCCGGAAAACGACACCAAGGCAAGTTCTTGATGTGCTTGCCCGGCGAAAATCGGAGGAGTGCCATGCCGAGAAGACCTCTAATTCTATGTGTCGATGACGAATTTAATGGACTTGAAGGTCGCAAGATGCTGTTGGAGGATGCTGGGTACAAGGTCCTGGTCGCCACCACCGGAGCAGACGCTTTGCAACTGTTTGCCTCCCATCCCGTCGATTTGGTGCTACTCGACTATCACATGCCTGGAATGAATGGGGATGTCGTCGCAGAGCACATGAAAGCCGGCCAATCCGATGTCCCAATCGCTCTGCTGTCCGCAGATGATGGGCTACCAGAGAGTGCTCTGAGATGGGTAGATGGGTTTGTGTCCAAGAGCGAGTCGCCCGCTAACCTGCTACAGATTATCGAGCATTTGCTCGACCTGGGTCTTCTATTCGCCCCTCTCGATGGTCTAACTGGCGGACGAGGAAGACGCGCGGCATAAGACATAAGAGCGCGACGCAGGCCTGTGCCGAGTTCCCACCAGCAATCAAAGACGCCCAGGCGTTGCCAGTGTGAATTCAGCATCGAAAATGTCCGGTGTTTGCCAGATTGGCGCATGAGGACTTTTTTCCGAAGTGCATCATAATCGGCGCCTTCGGAGTTCGGCGGCGAACTTCGCGATCTGTGCGCCGTAGTAGCCCACCGCTGTGTTGTTACCCCGGATTAACGAGATAGACAGACGCAATCTGGGGACCTATCGAAATAGGAGCTCGGTAATAAAGGAAGGACCTGAATTAAAACAACTGCTACGACTTGTGCTTCGGCGCTTCGTGTTAAGCGTCGAGATTAGGCCCTCCGCTGCGGGAGGGACATGCGTTTCGTGAGCATATTTCAGCACGCATCGAGACATCGGTTTCAGCCGACGCGTTACGACCGACTGGTCCTGCTGCTACCAACGCATCTGCTCCAAGCTTCACTTTGCTGCTCAAGATTCCATTCGCACCGCGATCATTCATCACGAGAAAGACGAAATCAGTCGCTTGCCCGCCTGCGAGCCTGCGGCGGTTGCAGACCGAAACGGGCAACCACCGCACGTTGCCCGATAGAGAGTGAGACCAAGGGAAGCCCCGACTGGCCATCGGGACTTTTCCATTTCTCTTGACTTCCACCCCAGCCGGGAGGAGAATCCGCCCAAGCTTTCCACAGGCCGCGCCAGGGTTCCGGCAGTGCGGGATGTACCAGCCACCACCACTTCGGGGTCGCCCGGTTTTCGATGACAAGAAAGTTCTCCTCATCGACCTCCACCAGCACGCTCGCGACGCGCGGGCTAGGGTCCTACGCAGTCATGGCATCGAGGTACAGACCGCCGAGGATCTTTGCAGAGCGCGGTTTCTGTGGCGACCCCATGTCTACGATGTGATACTGTTTGATGCTCGTGGACATCTCCCAGGTGAGGCTCTCGATTTCTACCTCGAGATCAAGCACGCCAGCCCTCACGAGCGCGTCGTCTTTCTCGTCGGACCTCCGACCTACCTGTCGCTGACTTGGCCGACCGAGGTCATGACTATAGAAAACGTACCTCAACCATGGGAGGAGACGGCGAGGCGCTTCGTCACCGCGGCCTGAAGAGTTCTTTGCGATGAGAGAAGTCACTAGCACGGCAAAGTGCTAGTCTATGCTTGGAGTCACCCATGAAGGATCTGTACCAGGTTCTAGAGCAGAAAAAGATGGAAATGGAGCTCGTGCGGACAGAGATCGAGGCGCTCCGCTTTGTGATTCCTTTGCTCGCCGAGGACGCGGACCGGATCGATCACGGGTTGGTTTCGCTAGGCTCACAGTTTCGGGAGACTGGGATTGCGAGCGCGAAAGCGTGGCCATGAAGGGAATACCGGCCGACCCGTTGATCTTCTTGCCCGGTCCAAGGCGCACAATTCCGCCCGTTCATACATACCGTAGGCCTCTTTGACGCTTCGCCCAGCGTCCGAACTGCATCGAAGGGGATATTTCCTTCAGTGAAGAGAGCTCACTTCGCAACGATTCGACCCTGCGGTACTTCGACCTCGTCCACCCCGCGAAAAGAGAAGAGGAGCTTCACTAGGTACGTGGGCGGATCCTCCGAAATCTGGCGGACAATCGTACCCACTGCGTCGGTAACCGCGGCGTGGAAGACGACTGAGCCCACCCGCATGCCTGCAAGATTCACTCGTACCTGCTGACCATCACGTAGCATACGTACCATTCTCGCCCTGTGCGCTCTCGTTGATAGTCCTGGTTGGCCGCAGGGCAGTGTCCTAACCGTGCGTTGTTAGTCTTCGGGCGGGATTGTGACCTGCTTCAAACGGACTTTTGAGCACGTGGCACTCCTCATGAACGGCCTTTCCGTACTCATCGGTTTTCGTGGTTTCCAGCTCCACCGGTTCTTTGCAGATCGAGCACGTTGGAAGGTCCGGCCTGACTCGGCGTGGAATCCAAGCAATAAATCGCGGAATGTTTGGCATGGAGCGGCCTCCGATGTGAATCAGCAGAGCGCACAAGAGACCGTCGCCCGGCTGGGCACGGCGGAGGGATGTGTCAGAGATTTCCTAAAGTCTAGCACCGGATTAGACAATTACAAGCGCCAAGAGTGTGTTGAAGAAACATGCCGTTGGAGGGGACAGTGTTTAGAGACCACAGGCGTCAGTGCGTCGTTTGCGCGATGTTCACCACCGGACTATGCTGTTGTTTAGTCGGCAGGGTGGAGACGGCACAAGAGTTTTCACCGTTTCCTCTGTCTTGGGTCCGGCCAAAGCGCAACGGTGTCACGCCGGACCACGTCTTCCCCTGCCGCCAAAGCTCTCCTCAGAAGTTTCCGATGGGTTCCCAGTGCACATGCCGCGGCCGTAGCCAATAGAGCAAAGCGGCTAGTGCGAGCCGCACCGCAGATCGCCCCCACAAAAAATACGCTGGGTAGATGCTGCGAATGTCCGTCATCCACAGCGAAAGAAGCGGTGTCACCGCCAGAATGCAGAGCCCGGCGATTAGCCCGTCCACAATAGCCACGTTGCGCACGGGATTACGTGAAGCGAGCCACAGGAGCACGCTGAGCATCAGCACCATGCCGCCCATTTCTTTGAGAAGGGACAGGAGCAGTGTGGGCACTTCTCCCTCGGGTGGTCGCAGAAAGATCCGCACGATAAGGGGCTTCCCGGCAAAGATCATGAGCAGGCCTCCCGCCACAGCCAATAGCGAAAAGACACGCAGAAAAATTCGCAGAGCGCGATACGGTGGTTCGGGCATGACAGCCTCCTCCCGATTTCAGCGATTGTACCTCCGTGGCCAAACCTTGTGCTCTGCCGTTGCCAGTTCTAGAATTTCCCTAGCCGCTCCTTCCCCGAGGAGGTCGTATGCCCCACTACGAATTTTTCTGCCACAATTGCAAAAAACTCTTCTCAAGGATCTTGTCCCTCGTCGACTACGAAGAGGGAGAGGTCCTCTGCCCGCACTGCGGCAGCCAGAATGTGGAGCAATGCTGGTCTGCGTTCAACGCCATCACGTCGAAGAAGAGCGCCTAAGCACATCGCGAAGTCGCGAAGGGGATCCCCCATGTATCGAACTACGATGGCAGTTCTCGTTGTCGCTTTGATCGCCTTTCTCGGAACACTCTTCAACCACAATCTCCGAGTCGCGCAGTTTGCGGCCAAACAGGCCGCAATCACCCAGGGCGCCGCAGGGGCCGCTTCCGCGGCAAGAGTCATCCTCAAAGAGTGGGATGTACCCACGCCCAACTCCCACCCGCACGATCCGGCACTGTCCCCCGACGGCGCGCTCTGGTACACCGGACAGGGATCAAATACGCTGGGTCGTCTGGACCCCATGACCGGCAAGGTGCAAGAGTTCCACTTGAAGACGTCCAACTCCGGCCCTCATGGCTTGGTCGCTGATCGAGCAGGCAACATCTGGTTTACGGCAAATTCCAAAGGCTACATCGGAAAGCTCGATCCGCGAACGAGCCAAGTCACCGAATACGCCTTGCCTGACAAGAGTGCGGACGACCCGCACACTCCCGTGTTCGACCAAGAAGGTACGTTGTGGTTCACGGTGCAGGGTGGCAATGCCGTGGGAAGGCTTGATCCTCGAACAGGCATGATCGTGCTCAAGAAAGTGCCCACGCCTCACGCGCTGCCATACGGGATCGCCGTCACCTCCAAAGGGGTGCCCTTCTTCTGCGAGTTCGGTACGAACCGGCTCGCCCGGATTGACCCGAAAACGATGGACATCACCGAATATCCGTTGCCAGAGGGTGCACGGCCGCGACGCCTCGCCATCACGTCGAATGATTTGGTCTACTATTCCGACAATGCACGGGGGTATGTGGGACGACTCGATTCGGCGACCGGAAAGACCCAGGAGTGGCGTTCACCCGGCGGTGCCGACAGTGAGCCGTACGCGATCGCCGTGACTCCCGACGGCCTGGTCTGGTATGTAGAGACTGGGCTGACGCCGAACCGAATCATAGGATTTAACCCGACGACCCAGACCTTCACAACCCCGACCCCCATTCCGTCCGGCGGGGGCATAGTCCGCAACATGGTCGCGACGCCAGATGGCAAGCTCTACCTCGCGTGTAGCGGCGTAAACAAGGTCGATATTGCAGAAATACTTCGCTAGTCTGCGGTGTGTCACCACTGGCCGCGCGAACAAACCTGGCTGCACCAAAAGCGGTCATTGACACCGGTCCTCTCCAAGCCTAGCGTGGTGATGTCTCATTGGCCACAGCCAAAACTCAGTCGCACATCTCCTACACAGCGGCCCAGCAGCGGCCCTGACCCACGGGAAAATTCGGGGAGTTGAGACTCCTCACACCTACTGCCGTCTCCGATGACGGTTTGGGCCCGAATACATTGGTGGTCAAGCAGCCGGTCGCAAGACCGACTCCACCCAAGTGAGACACCACTGCTGCCGGTCAGCTTCGACCGGTAGCTTGAGCGTCGCCTGTTCAGAACAAGCGCAAAAGGAGTGTTTCCATGTTTACACGCGTAGTGGAAATGACCAGCAAATCAGGGAAATCGCAAGAGCTAGCCAACGCCATCAATGAGAAAGCGGTGCCGATCCTGCAAAAGCAACGCGGCTTCGTCGACGAGATTGTGCTCGTCTCATCCGGCGACCCCGATCGCGTTTTGGCTCTGAGCTTTTGGAACAAGCAAGAGGATGCCGAGGAATATCAGCGCGAACAGTACCAGAAGATCCATGACACGGTGCGGCACCTCCTCGAGACCGAACCCGAGATTCGGACCTTTGACGTACATACCTCAACCACCCACAAAATTGCCGCAAGCAAAGCCGCCTAAAGGACCCTCCGCATAATGGGCGGGCCAGAACGTAGCCCGCCCTAGCTTACGCTCTTTGAGAAAGGAGATACTTACGATGAGTGCGAAAAACGTCAAGACGCTCCGTGCAGCGCACGAAAGCTGGAACAAGCGCGACTTCGCGGGCGTCATCCGCAATGCCGCCGAGAACCTCACCTACACCGATCACGGCCGGAATCTCGCCCTAAAGACCCGAGACAAATTCAGGGAATGGACTGAAGGATGGGCCAAGGCCTTCTCGGATGGGAGAATCACCAATCCCCAGTACATTGACGCGGGAGCCATTGTCGTCGCCCAGTTCACCGCCGAAGGCACCAACGACGGCCCATTCGGGTCAATGAAGCCGACCGGTCGCAAAATGTCTCTGCCCTTCTGCGAAATCTGCCACTTCAACAGACAAGGGCAGATAGTATCGGGCGGCTCTTACTACGATCAATACACACTCTTAACTCAGCTCGGCCACATCCAACCGCTCGCCGTGGCAGCCTAAAGCCCGGCGTGACGGCAACTCCTCACTCACCCAAAAGGCGCGCTCCTGCGCGCCTTTTTCCCGTCTTCCAGAGAGCGGAGTGTGAACCTCGAGAGCTACTCGCCCTGCCGACCCGCCAGTTCTCACGGGTTGAAAGTGGAGTACGGTACAGCTGAGAACGCTGGCTTCATTGTTTCCTCGGTGAAGAGGAGCCAGGCGTAGTTCAACCGAGTTTCACACAGTACTTCTCCTCGCCTTGCTTCTCGCATCCCTGTGCGTTGCGCCGATACGTGCCCAAAAGAATCCAGAGCCAAGCCCACCCAAATACGACGCGCGCACCGAGCTGAAGACGAAAGGGATTGTGGAGGAGGTGAAACTGCCGCCCAAAGGCAGCGAGAAAGAGATTGCCCACTTGCTCCTGAAGAACAGCACCGAAACCGTGGACGTGTGCCTGTGCTCGAAATCGTTTCTGGACGACATGGGTGTCAGTTTCGGCAAGGGGCGGAGGATTCTTGGACGCTCCTTCGCGGCACCGGCAAGCACAAGGGAGCAAAAGGAAAGGCACTTGCAAGGGCACCGGGGCGGCAGACGCCTCCCTCACCTGGGAATGCGCGGGCGAATACACATTCGCCAGCAAGTAGCCGCCTCTCTTCTCTTCAACCCACCTTGAGAGCGGTCACCGAGCCGCGCACTCGCATTGTCATCCGGCCTCGCGTCATGCCAGACGCGATAGAAAGCCGGGGATGCAGCCACGCCGCCAATGCGAAGTCACCCTCTGGGTAAGCTTCAGGCCCACCAAATGGGCCGCCGGATTCTACTGCCGCGGCCCTGCCAGAACTCGGCTCCGTCCTTCCGAACCAGCCTGCCCGTCGAGGTGTGAAGCTTCAACTCCCTCGCAAGTCGGCTCCTGGCAGTTCGAGATCGGCCATCCGGCGGCGGAATTTCAGCGGCAGATCGGAAAGATTTATCGATCGGTTATTGAGGGTTAAAGCGCAAGCTTTCCAACGGCGAGTTTATCCCTTAAGTCCCAGCTGCGAAGAAAAATAGCGAGCAGCTATCAGGTATGCCCCGGCGAAAGCCGCTCAGAAATCACCTACTGTGGTTCCTTTCCGGGCGCCTGCTCAACATGGGTCTCTTCCGCCCTCACCGCTACACAGCGTTCACAGGCGGCTGCGACTGCGAATCTTCCGGTCGCTTGAAGCTCTGACCGCAAAACTTTGCCGGCATAGATGAGCTGAATTTTCTTCGCCGCCGGCTCCAGTTTCGGCACCAGCACAATCTCGACCCCGGTCCCCACAGGGATGAAAGAGTCGGCGTACAGAAGAACGCCGTGACCGCTCACGTTTTCAGTGACTCCGGAGATTTCTGATGAGCCTTCGATATCGACCTTCACAGAGGCACGGTGGCGCAGCTGAAATCGCTGTTCTCGTCGGCGTTCTTGTTGTGTCACAGACTGTGCCCTCGGATGGTTTGAGGATCCTGCCCATGAACACCCTTGGCCAAACAGACGTATTCGTCACCAACCAGGCCCGTAAGTCGCCTACGGCCAGGTGTTCTACGTTACGGGGTAGCTGCAGAGAAAGGGTTGAGGTTCGACCCCATTTCGCCTACAGTGGCTTCATTGCGTTCAATCCTTTGTTGGTAATTGTGCGCTGAGACACGGTATTCCTGTGCAGTAGCGTGACAGAGTTGCCTTTCCTCTTCGCTTTCCACTTTTTGGCTTAGCTCTTCCAGGAACTGCGCCATCAGTTGCAGCTGATGAACAATTCCTTCGTAATCCGTAGCGGTTTCTTGGCTGGCAAAGTTCATCGGACAAACCCTCCTGACGAACTGGGTGCTACTCCCTTGACGAAGTAGGCGGAACTCAGCAATGAGATAAAGATCCGCGTTCTCTATCCCGCCGCTCCATTCGGGGGAGTGCAACAAGGAAGGAACCTTGGCGGAAAGAAAAAATACAGCGCCGGAGAGTGGCAGGATTCTGATCTCGATTTCGACGGTTGTCAAGATTGGCGCAAGAGATAACATGAAGGAAATTGCAACTCAGCTCCGTGCGCTCATTTAGTGGGGCGTATGCGCAAGATTTGGGGCTTCCATAAATTCCCGGTGCGCGCTTCGACCAGTGCTCCTCGGGGCGACTCCGGCTTTGGGCTTGGCAGGTCGGCTGCTACGATGTAAATGTCAAGCAGCTGAACGAGGGAATTCAGCGTGTTCGAACCTCCAGAATCCCCATCCTTAATCCGGACTTCTCCGACGGCAATGTAGCAGATTCCGATTCTGGGTACGTTTCCTTGAGGTCCACCGGTAGCGGACGTATGATTCGGTCAACGATCTAAGCCTCTGGCGGAGTTTCTATCTAACTGTTTGAAACGTTTTGTGCATTAGGCGCACAACAGGAGGTAACCCCAGATGCCCACAGCCAAAGAACTGACGATTCGCATAGAGGATCGGCCAGGTACCCTAGGAAAGGTTGTGCCGTGCGCTCGCTGACCACGGTGTGAATATTGTCGCATTCCAGTCCGTTCGCTCGGAAGGAAAAGGCTTGGTGCGTTTCGTGGTGGACGACCCAGCGAGGGCCAAGAAGGCCTTTGACAACGAGGGATTGAGCTATCAGGAGACGAATATCGCTCAAACCAAACTTTCCCATCGACCAGGTGAGCTAGCTCGTGCGGCTTCGCGTCTCGCAGAAGCGGACATCAACATCGACTACGCCTACTGCGGAGTCGATCCCAATACGTACACGCCGCTAGTGATTCTTGGCGTCGCCGAAGCTGGGCAAGCGGCTGCGATTCTGGACCGGACGTCGGTTGCTGCCTAGACCGAACTCGACAACACGGTTTCCCACATCACGGCCTCAAGACATGGCGCCGCAGGAGTTGGAAGAAGCGCAAAGAACGCGAGGCAAGCGGCATAGTCTAATTCGAGAGGGCGTCGACGCTCCGCCGCTCTCCTAAATGTTGAAGCCATTGGAATCTAAATCAATCCTAACCGTGAGGAGTTCCGTCCGGAAGAGGCGCACGGCCGCATTCCTGGCGCTGCCGGGAACCTGACCAGTGAGCCAGCGCTGGCGTTCGCGGGGATCATCGTCGGATAGCAAATGCGGTGTGCCGGTGTGCCACCGAGCGCGGAGCCCGTCTCGCACCTTCAGTCGCACGCGAGAGTTGTGCTCAATATTCCGGACGTATCCGGCTTTCATGCCAGGGCTCGCCGATGTGCTGGGCCCGCCGCGCAACTACCACAAACCCTGGACGTTTCAGGACTCCAGGTGACATCGACGCAGAGCTTCCCATCCTCGCGCGCACCAAGACTTGTCGGCGTGACAAAAACCCAAGGCTGGTACTTCGGATACATATCCATCTCGGCGGCAACCGTCACGCGATATTCCGAGCCGTATCGAGCCACGACGCCTCGAAACCCCAAGAAGGGTGCCTCCGCAAACGACTGGAAGAGCGAGAAGGGCTCTTCGACCAGCCGACACTCTTCCTGCCAACACTCCAGCGTCAGTCGTGGACACCAATACAGCCTCCGTTATTGCGGTCTTCAATCAAGCCCTTGTCCCCGGCAACATCTTCCCCAAAATAACCCGAACCGCCTCCGGCCGATGTTCCCCCGCAGACCCTTCCAGCGTATACGACCGCTCAAAAGCATTGGGCCCCACAATCTTCATCTCCCATCGATCATTCGCCTGGGAGCCCACAATCGAAACCCGCCAATCACCACGCCTATCGGCCAAGACATGTTCGATGACGGCTCGAACATCTGCTTGCAGACCAGAATCCCCCGTGTGCTGCATCTCCACTGAAACTGCCATACCGCCCGAAAATATCATCTTGTTCCCATCTGCGGCAAACCCATGCCACGGTACGAGGATTCTGCCGCAGAGTCACCCCAGCGGCGTATGATCAGGGCCTATGGCGATATCGGTCGGTCTCCCCGGCACGACTCGCAAACGCGGCGGCTCTCGCTACTGAATTCGAACTGAAGGTGCGACACCTGCAGCTCACGCCAGAGATGTATGCCACGTCGATTGAGCTGCGCACCTGGTGTGAGCACAACAGAAATCGGTGCTATGTCCCGGAATGGCTACTCGAGGAGTGGAGTATCACCGTAGATCCAACCTTTAGCGACGCCGCCTGACCGCCGCGCGGGAATAACTGTACTGTGGCAGGCTCTCCTTTGCGCGCGTAACTGTTTCCAAGTCATCGGAGCGGCCGGGCAAACGACAGCTCGTGGCCGTCCGGATCGGGCATGTGGAAATAGCGTTCTCCCCACGAGGCATCTCGTGGAATCTCCGGATCAAATCCGCGGTCCTTCAGATGATTCCAGAGAGCGTCCACATTCGTGACGTAGAAGATCAGCCGCCCCCAGTGAGTCACAGCTTCACCCTGCTCCAGATTGAGGATCGCAGATTGTGCGTCTCTTGCCCGCAGTGAAGAGAACCCCGTGCCCTCTCCACCGTAAAGAAGCTCCATGCTTAAAACGTCTCTGTAAAACCGCACAGACTCTGCCATGTTCACAACACGAAAAGTGACGGCGGAAATTCTCTCAATCATCGGTGTCATACGCCACGAGTTTACCTCGGCTCAGCTTGAATCTTCCTTGCGGGAGGCATACCGTAAGTTCTGATAGGGGGAGGTGGCCTATGGCCTATGTCATTTCCGAACCCTGCATCGAAACGAAAGACACCGCCTGCGTCGACGCCTGTCCCGTAGATTGCATCCACCCCAAGAAGAACACGACTTATGACGATGGTCGGCCCACATTCGACAGCGTTCCTCAGCTCTACATTGATCCGGTGGAATGCATTGATTGTGGCGCCTGCGTCCCGGTCTGCCCGGTATCCGCGATTTTCGCGCTGGACGACCTGCCGGAGAAATGGAAGCAATATACGGAACTCAACGAAAGCTACGTCAAGGCGGGCAAATTCACACCCGAGGAGTTCGCCAAGCACGCGACGAAGTAGGTGAAGCATGGGGCCTGCTATGGTTCATTTTCTCCTTTTTCAGGTGCGGAGCTAAGATAGCAACCCTTTAGTTAGGGACCCACAAGGCACACTGCGAATCCGGAGGATCCAATGCCAATCCTCAGCAGGGGGATAAGATGAGACTCATTGACCCAATCGACTCGGTTTTGAAACAGAAGAGCCGCGAAATCTGGTCGGCCACCCCCGATCAATCGGTCTATGAGGCGATCGAAGAAATGGCCGACAAGGGAGTTGGAGCGTTGGTCGTGATATCCGACGGCAGGCTGGTAGGCATCATCTCGGAGCGAGATTATGCGCGAAAGGTCATCCTCAAAGGAAGATCCTCAAGGGAAACCCAGGTCAAAGAAATCATGACTAGCCCGGTGATTTTCGTGACTCCGAAGCACACCGTTGATGAGTGCATGAGCATCATGACGAATAACCGTATACGTCATCTGCCGATCCTGGAATGCGAGAAAGTCGTGGGAATAATCTCGATCGGCGACCTGGTGAAATGGATTATCTCGGAACAGGAGGAGACCATCCATCAGCTGGAATGCTATATCACCGGAACATACCCCGCCTAGGCAGGTTTTGTCCCGCACTAATGTTCTCGCCTCTGCGCATTCGCTAGGATTTCAAAGCAGCGAATAGCTGGTTGAGGCTCTCCTTCGCGTCCCCAAAGAGCATCATGCATTTCGGGTCATAATAGAGTTCGTTATCCACGCCGGCGAATCCTGGGCGGAGGCTTCGTTTCAGGACGATGATTGACTTGGCGCGGTCGACTTCCAAGATTGGCATGCCGTAGAGCGGACTACTCTTGTTGTTCTTCGCGGCCGGGTTCGTCACGTCGTTCGCCCCAACGACGAGGGCGATGTCTGCCTCAGGGAAATACGGATTGATCTGCTCCATCGTGTACAGCTGGTCGTAGGGTATATTTGCTTCGGCGAGCAGGACGTTCATGTGGCCCGGCATTCGGCCGGCGACAGGGTGAATGGCGTATTTCACATCGATGCCGCGCGCGGACAGCAGCTTTGCCAGTTCACTGACGCCTTGCTGAGCTTGCGCGACAGCCATCCCGTAACCCGGGACGATGATCACTGACCTGACGCTGTCGAACAGAACAGTCAGCTCTTCGGGAGTGATGCTGCGGACTGTCCCTCTTGCCTCCGCCGATGCGCCGACTTGCTCTTTCCCCACCTTGCCGAAGGCACCGAACAGCACGTTCATCGCCGAGCGATTCATGGCTCTGCACATCAGCAGCGAGAGAAGGAAGCCGGAAGTGCCGTCAAGCGAGCCTGTAATGATCTGGATTTTGTTCATCAGTACGAAGCCCATGGAGGCGTCGGCCAGACCACCGTAGGAGTTCAGCAAGGCTATGACCACAGGCATATCAGCCGCTCCGATGGGAATGACCAGGAGAAAGCCAAACAGCAAAGCCAGACCGACGATTACGAAGAAAAGCGTACTGGTCGACGGCACGAAGATCAGGTAGATGAGCGTGCCAACCACCGTGGTGAGGAGGGTAATATTGAAAACGTTCTGTCCCCGGTAGGTGATGGGAGATCCCGGGAGCAATCCCTGAAGCTTCCCCGCCGCCATTAGGCTACCGGTGAAGGTCAGGCTGCCGATGATCACCTCCAAGCCAATCGTTGTCATCTTCACGCTATCGAGCCCGACGGCGGCGTGGCGGACATATTCGGAAATTCCTATCAGGCTAGCCGCCAAGGCTCCGAGAGAATGCGAAAGCGCAGTCCGTTGCGGGACGGCAGTCATCGGGATTCGCAGTCCCATGCTGCCCCCAACGATAGAGCCAATGGTGAGCCCGAGAGTGATCCATCGGTAGTTGACGATCTCGGGGTGGAAGAGCGTGCCCACAATGGCCATCAGCATGCCGAATGCGGCAAGGAACATTCCCCGTCTGGCGTACTTGGGCGAACTCAAGCCCTTCAGCCCCAGGATGAACAGAACCGCCGACAGGATGTAGAAGTAGCGCAGAGCCGTCACGGACAAACCGGCACCAGACAGCTGTGTGTCAGTTCCGGACCGCCTGAACCAATGCATGAGCACTAGGAAAGCAACGACGAAAACCGGAAAAGCGAGCAACAGTTTTGGATTGAACCAGCGATGTTGAATGCCAAACTCATCCCGCCTCTTGAACATCTTCAGCATCCGGTCGGTAATCAGAAAGCCGCCGACCACGTTTGTCGAAGAGCAGGTCA